>JBIIBC010000005.1:0-146164 GCA_044239605.1 Bacteroidia bacterium
ACCGCATGGTAAAATGAAAAGTCGCGAAGGAACTGTGGTTGATGCAGATGATTTGATTGATGAAATGATTGCTACTGCTACCGAAACTACTAAAGCTTTAGGTAAAACAGATGGCATTCCGGAAGAAGAGTTACAACTCCTTTTTGAAACCATTGGAATGGGTGCTTTAAAATATTATTTGCTAAAGGTTGACCCTAAAAAGAAAATGATGTTTAATCCTGAAGAATCTATTGATTTTCAAGGAAACACTGGCCCATTTATTCAATATACTCATGCTCGAATCAAATCTATTTTACGCAATGCAATAACTATTGATTATACTAATTTTGATTTTTCAAAAACCAATATAACAGAACCTGAACGTAAATTAGTATTTGCTATTTACCAATACCCACAAGCTATAGCCGATGCAGGTAAAGACATGAGTCCTGGTATAATTTGTAATTATGCTTACGATTTGGCTAAAGCATTTAACCATTTTTACCACGAATGTTCGGTTTTAAAAGAGGAAAATGAATCACAACGTAATTTTAGAATTCAGTTGGTTAATTTAACTGCTCATATTTTAAAATCGAGTTTTGGATTATTAGGAATTAATGTTCCTGAAAAAATGTAGTTTTTTTAAGAATTTAATAAAAAAAACAATTAGGGTTTCCTAATTGTCTTTTTTATTGTTACGTTTTTTATAAAAAACAACTGCAACAATCGAAGGAATAGTGCAACTTAGTACAACCAATATTAATGTAAAATCATCCATAAAAATATTATTTATTAAAACAATAATAAACTATTGAATCCTGATTTTAAAATAATTAGTGTTTATTTTTACGAAATATATACCCGAGGTAAAGTTTATTAGTTTTATTTCTTCTATTTTACTTTCAATAGGTTTGTTAAAAACGAGTTGCCCCAAACTATTGTAAATCTCCACTTTGGTGTCGATTATTATTTTATTACACTCAATGAAAAATGAACCATCATTAGGATTTGGATAAATGTTAAAAGTTAAATTATTAAACGTTTTAACAGAAGTATTTGGTACCGTATCGGTTGGTAAAGTATCATTTGGAATGGAATCTATTGGAGTTGAATATTTAATTCTATTCATTAAAAATCTACCGTAAATAGGATAATGATCGGTAGTGTTATTGCTAAAATTGGAAATATATTGCCCCATATTATCCATTACTCCAGCACTTTGTTTTACATAAAAAGAATCCATTCTAGGTGCTAACATCATATGGTCTATAAACCCAGCGGAAAAGGCATAACTGCGCTTTCCTGCATCGGCTAAAGGTTTGGTTATAAAGTTATATTTTGCATCTAATAATTGCTTAAATGGAGTAATGTCGGTTCCATTGTGTATAGAAAAATCTAATCTATCATTCCAATCGCCCATTATAAAGTACTTTTTATTGGCTAAGGTAGTTTCAATAAAAGTTTTTAAAGCATCGGCAGCTCGTTTTCTGCGATTATAAGATTCCAATTTGGCACTAGCAGTGGCATCGCTATTGGCTTTTAAATGAACTACAATAAAATAAATGGTATCTATTTTTAAACTATCTCCTTTGGTAGCAAGTGTTACCATTAAAGGTTGGCGACTGGCAAAATCGTAATTACTTGTAGCTAAAATATGTTCAGACTTTATAAAATTGAACATACTTTTTTTATAAAATAAGCACATTTTTTGAGTTTGACTAAAAGTACTGTTAACACTTCCATAAGCTGGAAAATCATTACTTAATGCTGTAAAAGAAGCTGGATTACTCATTTCCTCTAAGCCCCAAACGTCCATATCGGTTTTGGCAATAACTGCTTTTACGTTATTGTATTGCAAAGTTTCATTGCTAGGCCCATTAGTTGCATCGCCAAACCATTCTAAATTCCATGCTGCAATATCTAGTAAAGTGTCATTACCTATTTTGGGAATATTTTGAGCACATAAAAAACTAGGGAAGAGGCATAATGCCCAAAGAATTTTTTTCATGAAAATAAAAGTTTGAAATTTTTTGTACTACAATGATAATAAATTACTTAGCTTTAATTGCAAGCAATGTATTTAGCAATAAACCAACACGAGTCATAGGGCCTACACCACCGGGAACAGGAGTAATATAACCAGCTACTTTTGATACATTTTCAAAATCAACATCACCCACTAGTTTATAACCTTTTTCTGTATTATCGTCTACACGGGTAATACCAACATCAATAACCACAGCACCTTGTTTTACCATTTCGGCTTTAACATAATTTGGAATACCAACTGCCGCTATTAAAATATCAGCTTTTTGAGTAAACGAATTAATATCTACCGTTTTACTGTGGCAAATAGTAACCGTACAGTTTTTATAAAGCATCAATGCACTCATTGGTTTACCTACAATATCGCTACGACCAATTACTACACAATTTTTACCAGTAGTTTCAATATTGTAATGCTCCAATAATTTAATAATTCCAAATGGAGTTGCAGGTAAATAGCAAGGTAATCCTTTAAACATTAATCCAACATTATAAGGATGAAAACTATCTACATCTTTTTGCCACTTAATAGTTTCGGTTACCTTTTTTTCATTAATGTGTTTTGGTAAAGGTAACTGAACTATTAGCCCATCTATTTCGGGGTTATTATTAATTTTTTCAACTTCCTTTAGTAATTCTGCTTCAGTTATGGAAGCATCAAAACGTAAAACGGTAGAATCAAAACCAACTTGTTCGCAGTCCTTAGCTTTAGCAGCTACGTAGGTCATACTTGCACCATCGTTTCCAACTAAAATGGCCGCCAAATGAGGCTTTTTTGAACCATTGGTTACTAGTTGTTCTACTTCGGCTTTTATTTCAAGTTTTATTAGTTTGGCTACTTCGTTCCCATTTAAAATTTGCATAGTTCAGTTCAATTAAATTAGTGATTTTTGATTTTACCATTACTAACGTTTTTACGATAACGCAAGTTTAGCATTTCTACTAAAATACTAAATGCCAAAGCAAAATAAATATACGTTTTCTCAACTTCTATATCAAAAGCTTCCACTGTTAATAAGCCACCTATCATTAACAAGAAAGCTAAAGCTAAAA
Source organism: Bacteroidia bacterium (assembly GCA_044239605.1). Lineage (GTDB taxonomy): Bacteria > Bacteroidota > Bacteroidia > UKL13-3 > UKL13-3 > JAAFJM01. The sequence continues at coordinate 3,079 of JBIIBC010000005.1, forward strand.
TTTTCATTGAAGGATTATCGTTGATAAAGTCGCCTACTTTTTGAGCAAAAATCATCATTACAATCATTGATAAAACAACTGCGGTGACCATAATTTCAATATGATCTGATATTGCAACTGCAGTTAAAATACTATCGAAAGAGAAAACAATATCAATAACAATAACTTGCATTACCACATTCCAAAACGAATTGTATTTTGATTTACCTTCTGTTTCATCATTTCCTTTCTCCAATTTTTCATAAATCTCAATACTGCTTTTGTATAATAAAAATACACCTCCAGCCAATAAAATAATATCTCTCCAGCTAAAGCCAATGCCTGAAATAGTTATTATATCATCAGTTAATTCATGTACAATTTTGCTTATAAAAGCCAACAAAATTATACGAATAAATAAGGCTAAAAATAATCCTATTCTTCTGGCTTTCAGTTGTTGTATCTTAGGTAGTTTTCCTGTAATGATAGAAATAAAAATGATGTTATCTACACCAAGTACAATTTCTAGGATGGTTAAAGTAAATAAACTTAACCAAGCTTCTGGAGAGCTTAAAAATTCAATCATAGTTTAAAAGAAAGTGGATTATTTTTTGAACCGCAAAAATACAAAAAAATAACAAACTTTTTTATGCCATTTTGTTATTTATAAAGTCAATAATTTTTATGGTTTCATTAGTTTCAAACCAATGTAAATCAGTTTCGCGCTTAAACCAAGTTATTTGTCTTTTGGCATAATTACGACTGTGTTGTTTAATTAATTCTATAGCCTTTGACAATGTATGGATACCATCAAAAAACTCAAAAACTTCAGTATAACCTACCGTTTTTAATGCATAATGACCTTTAAAATCTACCATTTGCTCACACTCTTTTAACAAACCATTGTTTATCATGATATCCACTCGTTTATTAATGGTATCGTAAAGTTGTTTTCGGTCTTTATTCAAACAAATTTTTATTAATTCAAAAGGGCGCTTTGGTTTAATTTTATTCAAGGTTATATTTTGACTTGCAATTTCAATTGCTCGCATTAACCGTTGTGGGTTTTGAGCATCCATAATTAGTAATTTATCAGCATCTAATTCTCTTAGTTTTTCTTGCAAATAGGTTATACCTTTTTGCTCAAATTTATTGATCAATTCTTGCCTCAATGCTTCATCAACTGGAGGCATTTCATCTAAACCATCCCATAAAGCTTTTATGTATAAACCACTACCTCCAACTAAAATTATAATATTGTTTTCTTGGAATAGATTTGATAATAAATCCATTGCATCGCGTTCAAAATCGCCTGCCGAATAGGTTTCGGTAACACTTTTATTATCAATAAAATAGTGTTTTACTGCGTTCAATTCCTCTTGACTTGGTTTGGCTGTGCCAATGCTTATTTCTTTATAAAACTGCCTACTATCAGCTGAAAGAATTACTGTTTTATAATGTTTAGCTAATTCAATGGCTAAAGCCGTTTTGCCCACAGCTGTAGGTCCAACTATACTAATTAAGTACTTTTTATTTTCCAAAACACTTTTTATCCTTTAAAATCAATTTTGCGGTGGCTGCCATCGCAGTATGGTTTATTGCCAGAAGCACCACAACGACAAAAAGCAGTTACTTTGTTTTTTTGTTCAATGGTTCCATCATTTTTTTTCACCTTTAAATTTCCATAAACCAATAATGGTCCATTTTCCGATACCTCAGCAATGGTTTCTACTTCCACATTTTCAGTCTTTGCTTCATTGTTCTTATAATAACTCAAAGCACCACTAGGACATTTATCAATTTGCGCCATTAACTCTTCCGAAGAGGCATTTTCTGGTTTTACCCACGGACGTTCAGCTGGGTTAAACACTTTTCCTAATCCTGAAAAACATATACGTGAATGAATGCAGGTATTTGGTTTCCAAACTATTGTTATTTCATTATTGGTGTAGGTTTTGGTAATTTCTTTCATAATTTTTTTATAATAGATGGTTGGTTATTCAATGGAGTTAGTAAATACTTTATGAATATAGCATTGTTTGGTAATGGCCAATAATCTTACACTTTGGTCTTCGGTTAAAGTGCTATTTATACTTTGTTGCCTTTCAAATTTCGAAATGTTTTTTTCGTTATCTCTTTCAAAATTAACAGTAACATGGATACTTTCCACAGGCCAATTTTTTCTGTTTGCATACATCCTAACAGAAATAATTGTGCATGCTGCAAGCGATGAAGTAATTAATTCGGAAGGCGAAAAGTCGCAATCTTTTCCGCCATCTTCAATTGGCTCATTGGCTATTATACTATGATTAGCCGATTGTATTAAGGTATTGGAACTATTGGTTCCTATTTGAGCATTTATGGTTATCAAAACAATTTTTTAACAACAATAATTAATTAAATTTATTACTACAACACTTTTAAATCAAAACTTCTTAACTTACTAATTAACTTTATAAACCAATCAACTTTTATTTAGCTTACCTTTGCACCATGCAAAATAATTTTAATGCAATTCATGCTAAAACATTAGCTAATCTTTCTATTGAAAGTTTTAACGATATGCAGTTAGCAGTTTTAGAAAAAGCAGGAACGAGTAAAAATTTAATGATTATAGCGCCCACAGGTTCGGGCAAAACACTGTCGTTTTTAATTCCAGTGCTTAATACTTTACAAGCCGATAAAAAAGGGGTTCAAGCTTTAATTATTACTCCTTCGCGCGAGTTAGCTATTCAAATAGAAACAGTTTTTAAAAATATGAAGACCAACTTCAAGGCAACTTGTTGTTATGGTGGGCATTCATTTAAAATTGAACAAAATAGTTTGAGCGAAGCGCCTGCGGTAATAATTGGAACACCCGGTCGTTTGGCCGATCATATTGAACGAAAATCGTTTGACCCTAAAAACATTCATTATGTGGTTTTAGATGAGTTTGATAAATCGTTACAAATGGGTTTTCAGGAACAGTTAAAAACCATATTCTTTTCGCTCAATAAAAATCAAAACCATATTTTAACTTCGGCCACTAGGCTTGATGAATTGCCTAAGTTTTTGCCATTTTTAAGTGTAGAAACATTAGATTTTCAGCATAAAGAAGTAGAATCGAAATTGAAATTAAACTTAGTAAAAACTGAAAGTACCGAAAAAGTAGAAACCTTAATGCGTTTAATTGCTGGTTTTAACCAAGAGGTTTGTTTGGTTTTTTGTAACCATAAAGATGCAGTAAATAGAATTAGCGGTGTGCTTGATAAATACCGTTTTGCACATGGCGTATTTCATGGCGATTTAGAACAAATTGACCGCGAAAAGAATTTAATTAAATTTAGAGGTGGTGCATGCAATGTGTTAATTGCAACAGATTTGGCAGCTCGTGGATTAGATATTCCAGAAATTAAACACGTGGTACATTACCAAATGCCAGTTCATTTAGAAGAGTTTATTCACAGAAACGGACGCACAGCGCGCATGCATGCCGATGGAGAAGCTTATTTAATTTTGGCCGAAGACGAAACTTTGCCAATTTATATGCATAAAAAAGATTTTAAGGAAATTTCGCTTCCTGAGGAAATGAAATTACCTGCACCGCCAACTTTTGAATGTATTTACATAAGTGCAGGTAAAAAAGATAAAATTAGCAAAGGTGATATAGCCGGTTTGTTTATGAAAAAAGGCGATTTAACCACCGAAGATTTAGGTTTAATTACTATTTTAGACCATTCATCATACGTTGCCATTAACCGTAAAAAAGTGCGCGATGTATTGGCTAAAGTTAAAAACGAAAAGCTAAAGAAAATTAAAGTAAAAATTGAAGAAGCCTCTTAAAAGATAACTGTTGGGGCAGACCTACGTGTCTGCCCTCTATTTGTCTGCCTATAATATTTAGGTGATTTCACCCTAAAATAAAAAAAAGCGCTGAATTATTAAATTCAACGCTTTTTTTATGAGTTAATTTTCTATTTATAGTTTCACTATTTTTTTAGTAACCTTAGTTTTGTCGTTATGAAATGCTATAAAATACTGACCTGCAGGTAATTTTGCTATATCAATATCCAATACATCTTTTCTAAAAGTATTTTCAACTAATAATACTACAGCACCAGTAATATCATGTATTTTAACTGTTTCAACTTGAGCAGCATTTTCTACAAAAAAATTATTAGTCGCAGGATTTGGATAAATACTTAAATTATTGCTTGATAACGCATTTGAAACACTGGTTGGTTTGGTAACCCTAACAAAAATTTTGTACCAATCGCTATTATTTGGACCAACAATTAATATTTTATGCAATCCACCTGATGAAGTAGTTTTTATTTCACCTCCTTTTTTGTTTACAGCAACGGCTTCTTCGTTATATAAATGTGAATTGATTTCGTAAGTGTTAGTGCAGCCGCTATTTTTTAAAACCTGTATGCTAATGCTGTCCATTTCTGAATCTACATCTACATAAATAACACCATTTGAAACAGTATAGTTCAATGTTTTCCAAGTATTATTTTTACCTGCAAAATTTAACTGAAGGTTGCAATCTGAGGCAATTAAAACCTTGCCGATTGTAACAAAAACCAAAGCAAAAAATAAGTTTTTCATACCGTTTATAAAATTTATCTAATAACAAATAAAGTATATTATTTTGAATAAACTAATATTCAGTTCATTTTTTGTAGAAATAAATTTCGCACAAAGTATTTTGCAAAAAGTACATTTAAAGACAGTTGCAAAATAAATCAGGTAATTTCCTTAATCAAATGATTGTGTAGGACGAGCCGAAATATCACGAATAGCTTCGTAATCGGCTTCGCTAATATCGTTAAAGAAGTAATTGATTGGATTTACTTTTTTTGTTCCTTTTTCTACCTCATAATGTAAATGAGGCGCAGTTGAGGTTCCTGTATTTCCTACATAACCAATCAATTCACCACGTTTTACTTTTTGACGTTCATAAACTTCGATGCTGCTTAAATGACCGTACAAACTTTTATAACCAAAACCATGATTAATTACAATGTGATTGCCATATCCTCTGCCTTCGTATTTAGCAAAACTAATAATCCCGTTTCCTGTAGCGTAAACTGGTGTTCTAGTAGGAGCCGTAAAATCAATTCCAGAGTGAAATTTAGTGGTTTTATAAATGGGATGAATTCTATAACCAAAACCTGATGCAATGCGCTTTAAATCTTTATTGGCAATAGGCTGAATAGCTGGTATGGAAGCCAAGAACTCTTGTTTACTATCTGCCAATTTTTTTAATTCGTCAAACGATTTTGATTGCATAGCAACCAAACTAGTAATATTTTCAACTTTGTGGTTTAAATCGTTAATTACTTCAGCATCGTCAAAACCTTCGGCTAGTTTATATTTTCTATCGTTAGGATTAAATTTTGGCTTAAAACTGATAGGATCAGCCTCAAAAATAGTCCTGTAAATTTGTGCATCTCTATCTTGTAATTCGCCAAGTACCATACTTAGTTCGCTTACCCTTGTTTGTAATCTGCGTAATTGATCTTTGTATTGTTTGTTTTCGCGCTGTAAAATTTTTTCTTTTGGCGAGTCAATAAAACTATAAAGCGCTAATACCATAATGGCTCCAGAAACCAATGACGCTGATAAAAAGCCAAATACGCGCCAAATTACCGTGGTAAAACTGGTGCGAACTTTTTCAAAGTCAAGCTTATTTGGATTGTAAAAGTATTTTATCTTTGCCACGCTTTTAGTTATGAATAAAAAATATTTATATTGAAACCTTGTTTCAGCTATTATATTTTTCAAAATAGCAAGAGGCGAAAATATTAATTTAAACCAATTTTTTAGCATTTACGTAATAGATTTTTGTAACTCACATGACATCAGGAGAAATACGCAACCAATTTTTAAAATTTTTTGAAGGAAAAGGACACACCATTGTTCCTTCGGCACCAATTGTAGTAAAAAACGACCCAACCTTAATGTTTACCAATGCCGGTATGAACCAATTTAAAGATTGGTTTTTGGGTAATGAAACTCCAAAGTACAAACGTGTTGTTGATACACAAAAATGTTTGCGTGTAAGCGGAAAGCATAACGATTTAGAGGAAGTTGGGGTAGATACTTACCACCATACCATGTTTGAAATGTTGGGCAATTGGAGTTTTGGCGATTACTTTAAAAAGGAAGCCATTGAATGGGCTTGGGAGCTTTTGGTTGATGTATATAAATTACCTAAAGATAGACTGTACGTTACCGTTTTTGAAGGTGATGCAAAAGAAGGTTTGGCCTTTGACCAGGAAGCTTTTGATAACTGGAAATTATACATTGCTGAAGATCGAATTTTAAACGGAAATAAAAAAGATAATTTCTGGGAAATGGGCGATACAGGACCATGTGGCCCTTGCTCTGAAATTCATATTGACTTACGCCCTGATGCTGAACGTGCTTTGGTAGATGGAAAAACTTTGGTAAATAACGACCATCCTCAAGTAATTGAAATTTGGAACAATGTGTTCATGGAATTTAACCGCAAGGCAGATGGAAGTTTAGAAAAATTACCTGCCCAACATGTAGATACAGGAATGGGTTTTGAGCGTTTGGTGCGTGCCATTGAAGGTAAAACCAGTAATTACGATACCGATGTTTTTGTACCAACTATTCAATTTATTGAAAAACACTCGAATGTAAAATACCAATTTAGCGATAGCAAACAAGACATTGCAATGCGGGTAATGGCTGACCATATCCGTGCCATTAGTTTTGCTATAGCTGATGGACAGTTGCCAAGCAATAATGGTGCAGGTTATGTTATTCGCAGAATTCTACGCAGAGCGGTACGTTACCAATACCAGTTTTTAGGCATTAAAGAACCATTTATGTGCCAATTGGCTTTGCTAATTGCCGATAGTTTTAAAAATGTTTTCCCTGAATTACATGCCCAAAAAGATTTTGTTAGCAAAGTAATTAAAGAAGAAGAAGTTAGTTTTTTAAAGACATTAGCAATTGGCTATGATTATCTTGATATGTATTTACAATCAGGTAAATGGCTTGGAAAAGACACAGAAACAGTTTGGTCATCAGATGACGAAGTAAAAAAATATGAGACGACAACTACAGTTGATTCAAAAACAAATTCGAAGGTAGTTCGTGGCGATTTAGCATTTTTACTTTATGATACTTTTGGTTTCCCTATAGATTTAACAATATTAATTGCAAAAGATTATCAATGGACTGTTGATGAGGAAGGTTTCCAAAAAGCACTAGAAGAACAAAAAGCACGTTCACGCAAAGCAACCGAATTAACCACGGATGATTGGGTAGAGACTTTGCATGCAACGTCTTTACAACAAGCACAACCCATTTTCCTTGGATACGACCAAACTGAAGCTGAAATTCAAATTGTTAGATACCGTAAAGTAAAAGCCAAAGGAAAAGAAAGTTACCAATTGGTATTTAACCAAACGCCTTTTTACCCAGAAGGTGGCGGGCAAATTGGTGATACAGGTTTTATTAGCAATGCCAACGAAAAAATTGCCATCATTGATACCAAAAAAGAAAATAATTTAATCATTCATTTTGCCGAATCATTACCCGAAAATGTGGAAGCCATATTTACCGCTTCGGTTGATACAACTAAACGTAAACTAACTGAAAATAACCACTCGGCTACGCATTTATTACATGCTGCACTACGCCAAGTTTTGGGCACACATGTAGCACAAAAAGGCAGTTTGGTAAATAACGAAAATTTGCGTTTTGACTTCTCGCATTTTGCTGCTATGACCAAAGAAGAAATAGCACAAGTAGAACAAATTGTTAACCAAAAAATACGCGAAAACATCAGTTTAGATGAGCGTAGAAATGTACCTATTGAAGAAGCACAAACAATGGGAGCCATGATGCTTTTTGGCGAAAAATATGGAGAGTCAGTGCGTGTAATTACTTTTGATGATCAATACAGTCGTGAACTTTGCGGAGGAACGCATGTAAAAGCTACTGGTCAAATTGGTTTGTTTAAAATAGTGAGCGAATCTGCAGTTGCTGCTGGCGTGCGCAGAATTGAAGCCATCACTGCTGATGAAGCCCAAAACTTAGTTGATAGTTGGCAGCTAACAGTTGATAGCTTAAGTAAAACATTAAACACCAAAGATATTGTAAAATCTGTGGAGCAATTAATGAGCGAAAAAGCTGATTTAACGAAGAAGTTAGAGGTTTTTGAAAATGAAAAAACAGTTGCTTTAAAGAATGAATTGAAAGTGAAAATCGTATCAAAAGAATCAACCAATCAACTTATTCAACTAATAACTATCTCCAATGCAGAGCAATTGAAAAATCTTTCATTCCAACTAAAAACAGAGGTGGAAAATTTGTTCTGTGTATTGGGTTGTGTGTTAAATGAAAAACCAATGTTGAGCGTAATTATCAGCGATAATTTGGTAAAAGAAAAAGGTTTGAATGCAGGTAACATTATCAAAGAATTGGCAAAAGAAATTAAAGGTGGAGGCGGAGGCCAACCGTTTTATGCTACTGCTGGCGGAAATGATGTAAACGGTTTACAAGCTGCTTTAGAAAAAGCTAAGTTGTTGGTTTAGAAAAAGATAGACAATAAGTTTTAATTAATTCAAATGTCCGGGAACGTCATCCTGAGTGCAGCGAAGGAACTTTATAAGTATAACAATTCTCTTAAAGATGCTTCGTTCCTCAGCTTGACTTTTGTTGTTTTAAGTTCGGCAACATTATTTTGATTCATTCAAAATTCGTAAGAAAGGAATTTAAAGAATAAAAAAGGCTGATAATAAAATTATCAGCCTTTTTACATGACAAATTTATTAAATGCTTATCAAGATACTTAAAACTATAATGGAATATTACCGTGTTTTTTTCTAGGTAAATTCACTACTTTATTTTCTAACATCTTAAATGCTTTGATAAGTTTTTTTCTTGTTTCCTCTGGAAAAATAACCTCATCTATAAATCCACGTTCCGCTGCTCTATATGGATTAGCGAATAAATCAGCATATTCTTTTTCTTTAGCAGCCAATGCAGCCGCATGGTCTTCGGCCTTGTCAATTTCTTTTTTGAAAATAATTTCAGCAGCACCTTTAGCACCCATAACGGCAATTTCGGCTGTTGGCCAAGCAAAGTTCATATCTGCACCAATATGTTTCGAGTTCATTACATCATATGCTCCGCCATAAGCTTTACGCGTAATTACAGTAATACGTGGTACTGTTGCTTCGCAAAATGCGTATAATAGTTTTGCTCCATTGGTAATAATAGCATTCCACTCTTGGTCGGTTCCTGGTAAAAATCCTGGTACATCTTCAAAAACTAATAGTGGAATATTAAAACAATCACAGAAACGAACAAAACGGGCTGCTTTTTGTGAAGAGTGAATATCAAGCACTCCAGCTAGATAAGCAGGTTGATTGGCGACAATTCCAATGCTTCTTCCTGCCAAACGAGCAAATCCAACCACAATATTTTCAGCATAATTTTTATGAACTTCATAAAAACTTTCTTCATCAATTACTTCATTAATTACATCGCGAATATCGTAGGGCTGATTGGCATTTTCAGGAATAATATCAGCTAATTTTGGTCTAATTTCATCAGTTGTTTCGTATGCAAAATCTGGTGTTTTTTCTTCACAATTTTCAGGAATATAGCTAATCAATTTCTTTAACTGATTGATACAATCAATTTCGTTAGCAGCAGTAAAATGAGCCACTCCACTTTTGGTTGAATGTACAGAAGCTCCACCTAAATCTTCGCTACTAACTTCTTCGTGAGTAACTGTTTTTACTACGTTTGGTCCAGTTACAAACATATAGCTTGTATTTTCAACCATCATAATAAAATCGGTAATAGCAGGGCTATATACAGCTCCACCAGCGCATGGCCCCATGATGGCAGATATTTGGGGGATAACTCCACTAGCCATGGTATTTTTATAAAAAATATCGGCATAGCCGCCTAACGAAACAACCCCTTCTTGAATACGGGCTCCACCGCTATCGTTTAAGCCAATTAAAGGCGCACCGTTTTTCATGGCTAAGTCCATTAATTTACAAATTTTTTCAGCATGTGTTTCTGAAAGTGAACCACCAAACACGGTAAAATCTTGAGAGAAGGCATATACCAATCTGTTGTTAATAGTTCCGTAACCTGTAATTACACCATCGCCTAAAAACTGTTGGTTTTCCATTCCAAAATCTTTAGAACGATGCATTACAAAAGCACCAATTTCTTCAAAACTTCCTTCGTCAAATAAAAAATGCAAGCGTTCTCTAGCGGTTAATTTTCCTTTTTTATGTTGAGATGCAATTCTATCTGTTCCTCCACCTAATAATGATTGGTCTCGCAGTTCTTGTAGTTGTATACGTTTGTTCATATTTTTTAATGAAAGTTTGCAAATTAACTATTTACTATTAATTGCTTTTGTGATTTTAGTTATTACAAAAATATTTTTTGAGTAGCAAAAATGTTTAATTATTCGCATTATTGTAAGTATCAATTAAAAATGGGAAATTTAGGTAAAAGTACAATTTTGCAAATAAGAAATATGGTTAGTTCCAGGTGTATTTCTTTGGTACAAAATGTACTTGAAAATACCCCTAATATTGAAGTTGAAAAAGTATATTTAGGTGCAGCTCAAATCAATAACACAAATGGAAACATTGATTTTATTGCCTTGCAAAAAATGCTTCAAGAGCATAATTTCGATTTAATATACGATAAAGAAATGGCCTTACTTGAAGCTATTAAAGTGGCTGTTTTGGAAATGATTTATTATGGAAATAATTTGAACACAATTATCAGGAATTCAGATTACTTAAGTGATAAATTAGAGCAACCTTACTCATTTTTAAGTAAATTATTCAGCGAAAAAACCAATACTACACTCGAGAAGTATATTATTTTAGTGAAAATAGAAAGGGTAAAGGAGTTACTGAGTTACAATGAAATGACTTTGAGTGAAATTTCATATCAAATGGGTTACAGTAGTGTTCAATACTTGAGTAACCAATTTAAACAAATTACTTCTTATTCGGTTAGTGAGTACAAAGCTTTAGCTTTAAAACCAAGAACGCCATTAGATCAATTAATATAATTATAAAATTGAGACATTTATTAATTTTCTTATTCATACCTATTGCTGCAATTGTTTTGGTGATGAATTTAAATTGTGGTCAAGATTTAGATAAAAAAATCGATACTAAATATTTAAATCACAACGACTCTGTAAAGTACGTTGGAATGCAGCAATGCAGAAGTTGTCATGCCGATGTTTATAATACATTTATAGAAACTGGAATGGGTAAAAGTTTTGATTTGGCCACCAAACAAAAATCGAGTGCAGACTTTAGCAAACACCATGTAGTTTACGATAAATTTAAAAACCTGTATTACCATCCATTTTGGAAAAACAATAACATGTATATTATGGAATACAGAATGAATGGTAAAGATACTGTATATAAACGTATTGAAAAGGTTGATTACGTCATTGGTTCAGGCCAACATACTAATTCGCATTTGATGAATATAAATGGTTATTTGTATCAAATGCCACTTACTTGGTATGCACAAGAAAAAAAATGGGATTTACCTCCCGGTTTTGAAAATGGAAACAATAGCCGCTTTAGCCGAACTATCGAGTTTGAGTGTATGAGTTGTCATAATGGCTTTCCAAGTGTAACCGATTTTACTGCTAATAAATTTACCAGTATTCCAAATGGAATTGATTGTGAGCGTTGCCATGGACCTGGCGAAGTGCATTTAAAAGAAAAGTTAGCAGGAAATTTGGTTGATACAGCACATGAAATCGATTACACCATTGTTAATCCTAAAAAATTGCCTTGGGAGCGCCAAATAGATTTATGCCAACGCTGCCATTTACAAGGAAACGCCATTTTAAAAGACGGAAAAACTTTTAAAGACTTTAAACCGGGCATGGTTTTAAGTGATTTTTGGGAAGTGTACATGCCTAAATACAAAGGCCAGAACGATGAATTTATTATGGCTAGCCATGCCCAAAGATTACAATTAAGTAAGTGTTTTACTGAAAGCAACAAACAGAATAAAACGGCTGGCAAAAACTTTGAAACCTTAAATTTAACGTGTATTACATGTCATAATCCGCATGTAAGTGTAAAAAAAACAGGCACACAAATATTTAACAATGCTTGTATTAAATGCCATTCAAACACCAATCAAACTTTGTGTAGCGAATCAGAAAAAAACAGAATGGTTAACAATAACGATTGTAGCAATTGCCACATGCCACGCTCAGGAACTATTGATATTCCGCATGTAACTGTTCACGACCATTGGATAAAAAAGCCTGCCAAAGCAGTAAAACAAAATGAAATAGATAAAGTAAAAGAGTTTGCAGGTTTGTATTGTATTAATAATAAAGAAACTACTGAACTGTCAAAAGTGAAAGCGCTAATAAATTATGTAGAAAAATTTAATGGACAAAAAGAGGCCTTAGAGCAAGCCAAAACATATTTTAAAATAAATGATAACCAACAAAATTGGTTGGATGCACAAGTGCAATTACATTACTTACAAAACGATTATGATGCCATTATAGCCAAGGCTTCATTTATAAATATAGATGAGCTAAAAAGTGCGTGGATGTGTTATAGAGTTGGGCAAGCTTTTCAAGCCAAAAACGATCATGTAAGAGCTGAATTATTTTTTCAAAAAGCAGTATCTCTTTCTCCTCAAAGTATTGATTTTATTGATAAACTAGCTCAAGCTAAAATAATGCTGAATAAATTAGATGAAGCCATTTTATTATTAAACAATAACTTACTACAAAACGAAAAGCAGGAGGGAAGTTTGGTAAATTTAGGTTTTGCTTATTTAAAACAAAATAACCTTGCTTTGGCTAAAACAAACTACAACAAAGCATTGGCTTTAAACCCCGACAATGAACAAGCATTGCTAAACCTAGCAGCAGTTTATAATTTAGAAAATAACAAACCCGAATCGTTAAAATTATTGAAACGTATTTTGGTGGTGAATCCTAAAAATGAACAAGTAAAGAGGTTGATAGGGGAATTGAGATAATTGTTACTGTTTATTCGCTGTAGAGACGTTTAATTAAACGTCTCTACGTTAACAACAGAAAACCTTTGAATTAATCAATAACCAAATTTAAAGTCGTTGCAATGCAACGTCTTTTTTGAGGGAGATGCAACAAGCAACAATTCTAAATTTACAAGAACTATTTTTTTTCATTTTTCAAACCTATTGACGTTTTGTTTTTGAAAATGAAGGAACGGTTTTATATTTTGTAAAGCCGTTCAATTAACAGCTACTTTTTTTATTGTAATAATGAACCTAAAATTATTTCATAAACTATAAAATTATTTTCTTCTATTTTAAAAGCCACAATCCACTTACCAATTGTTACGCATGAATATCCGAATTTTAATAGTACAATATTATTACATTTAGCATATTGTGTGTTTGGTTGGGCAAATGATTTAATGCAATCCTTAAATTTTATAACATATCTGTTACCGCTACCAATTGTGTTTTTTGAATCTAAAAAATCTCTTTGTAATCGAAGGGTTTTAAGTGCAGGTTCTTTAAATATCAATTTCATAAATTCACCTTGTCTAACTCTAAAAGTAAATCATCTTCATTAAAATTTGTAGTGTAATTTTGAGATGATAAATACTCAGTTAATTCAATATCTGAAGCTACTCTTCCAATGCCAAAAGCTATATTTTGGGGTGTAAGTTTTATTTTATTTACTGTTGAAATACTTTTAACAAAAGGCAATGCTTCACATATTTTTTTTAGTTCTTCTAAATGTTCTTTTGTATCAATTTCAATTGTTAATATTTCCATAGTTCAAATGTAAACGAATTAATGAAAAAATAAAAAACAGTTCAGTTGAAAGAAATTGAATAAAAAATATTCTACCTATGTTAGGATTCTTTCCAGCAACCGCACTTATTATTAATTTTTAAGGCGACAACATGCTAAAGCTAAAAGACCAATTCCTAAAATATTGTTTATCGTTTTTGCTTGTTTTAAATTTTTTTTAGTTTACAACTATCCTTAGTTTGAAGGCTTATAAACCCCAAAATTTCTTTCCTACATTTTAATAAACTTTGTTAGTGTTTTTGTTCCTCCTTTGTCTACTTCTATAAAATAAAAACCTTGAGGTAATTTTTCAGATTCTATTTCAAGTGAATGTCTGCCTGCGGCAAAATTTTGGGCAGTTAGTTCTTTAATTAATAAGCCATTGGTGCTAAAAATTCTTATTGTAACAAATTGTTTAGTTGACACATAAAATGACAAAGTACTTTCCCCAACACTAGGATTTGGATATAAAACATCTTTTTCCTTCAATTCACCTGTTCCTTCTTCCGTTGAATTAAAAACAGGTACATTGGAACGCAATAACACAAATCGGTTTGGAGATTCTGTAATGGCGTAAATCTTTCCATCAGGTGCTTGTCTTACATCACGAAAACGTGCATAACCATTCATACTTCTTGTGGAAGATACTCTTTTATCGTCTTTCAATTTTAGCCAATGAATATGCGTGCCTGCTAATGTACCAATTAAAATATCTGCTTCATTGTTAGGTTGTCCATTTTTAATAAAAGTCATTCCACATGGGGCAATTGATGGAACCCAATAAGTTAATGGACGTTCTATTTCAGGAAGCACTGTGTCTGGTGTTATAGGCGTTCCATCGTAGTTAATGCCAAAAGTAACTTTAGGCCAACCGTAGTTGGTATTTGGTTTAATTATATTTAGTTCGTCACCACCTCTAGGGCCATGTTCGTGTGCATATATGTCGCCTGTAGCAGGGTTCATTGCCATACCTTGAATATTTCTATTTCCCCAACAAAATATTTCAGGTTTTGCATTTGGAACTCCAACTAAAGGATTGCTTGAAGGAACAGTTCCATCATCATTGAATCGCAATACTTTGCCAAAATGGTTACTTTTGCTTTGCGCACTATCTTGCACTCCACGATCGCCTACCGACATATAGAGTAAATTATTTCTATCAAAAACAATTCTACTGCCAAAATGAACGCCCGAGTTACGTATTGGTAATGCACGGAATAATTCTGTAAAATTTTGAAGTTGATTGCCCACTAACTTTCCTCTGCCTAATGCTGTGGTTTGCCCTCCATTTGCACTAACTGCGTAGGTTAGGTAAACAAAATTGTTGCTGTTAAAATTTGGATGTAAGGCAATATCTAATAACCCCCCTTGTCCGTTTACTGAAACAGTAGGCACACCACTTATTTCTTGAAGCGAATCAGTTGAAATGGTGTAGCGATAAATTTTTCCTTGTTTTTCAGTAAACAGTACTTCATTGCTATTAATAAATGTGAAACCCCAAGGAGCGGATATATTGTTAATCAAAACTTTATCCTCAAACAATTCAGGGGTTTGAGCAAATACAACATTTGCAAATAATAGCAATGTGGCTTGTATAATTAAAAAACCCAATTTATTGTTGAGTTTTAGGGCCGAAAAGAAGTTTGTATTTTTCATTATTCTCGTTGTTCTTACATTTTTAATAACCATTTTTTATCTCCATTTTATCCAATTTTTATTATCATAATTAAATTTCAAAATGCCTTTTTCAAAATTAAAAAGAGTATTGTATGTATTGAAGCCTAAATAGACACCACCAACAAACTTGCCATTCAACAAAATTGAATCTTGAAATGATTTAAGACTGCTAATATACTCGATATTTGAAGAAGCAATTTCTATATTATCTACCTCAAACTTCATTGATGTGGTATTAGGATAACTGCCCAAATTATCGTTGTACTTAAATATTGAAAAGCTAACATTAGAAAAAAAATTATTATAATTTTTAAAATTAATCTCAAAATTTTCAAAATTTTTATTCTCTAACCATTGGCAATCGGCATTTCCAGAGTTGTTTCTGGTACTTGTAACATAAAATGTTTTTTTGCCTTGGCCAATTAAAGTTGCTGTATCACCTTGGTCGCTTATAAATACCAAAGTGTCAGTTCCTGAATATGGTATTTTGGCTTTGTTACTATCGGCTATATTTTAATAAATATTAGTTTCGGAGTTCCTGCAAGGAGACGAATCTTTATCATCGCAACTTTGCAATAATTTTATTGCTATAATGCTCAATAGTTTTAGTATAATTTTCATTTAATTTAGTTTTATAGTTTTCAAATAATGAAATTTGTCTGTTTATTTTAAAACAAACATTGCTTATTTTACTGTTAATAGCAATAAAAAAGTAGTTTTATGATAATATTAAATGTCCATAAAGTTTACAATAGCCCCAAAATAAAGATAATCACAATTCCTACTTGATCATTCAAAAATCAACATTCATCATAGTATGTTTTAAAAAATAAGCTAAGTTTGTAGCAATAATTTAAACAAAAAAATAAATGAAATTTGCTACCAAAGCCATACATGCTGGTCAAGAGCCTGACCCAACCACAGGCGCAGTTATGACTCCTATTTACCAAACATCTACCTTTTGGCAAGAAAGCCCAGGGAAACACCAAGGTTATGCTTATGCTCGTGGTAAAAATCCTACGCGCACAGCTTTGCAAGGTTGTATTGCCGCTTTAGAAAATGGCAAGCATGCTTTGTGTTTTAGTAGCGGAATGGGCGCTATTGATGCAGTTGTTAAGTTGTTAAAACCAGGCGATGAGGTAATTACCGGAAATGATTTATATGGTGGAACTTACCGCATGTTTACCAAAATATTTGCTAATTATGGTATCAAATTCCATTTTATTGATTTAAACAATGCGCAAAATATTGTGGCAAGTATCAATGCCAATACCAAACTAATTTGGATTGAAACGCCCACCAATCCAACTATGCAAATAGTGGATATAGCTGCTTGTGCAGCAATTGCCAATACCCATAACTTAATTTTAGGAGTTGACAATACTTTTGCCTCGCCTTATTTACAAAATCCGTTAGATTTAGGTGCGCATATCGTAATGCATTCGGCCACTAAATACATGGGCGGACACAGTGATGTAATTATGGGTGCATTGGTAGTGAACGATGATAATTTACACGAGCAATTGGCTTTTATAAACAATAGTTGTGGTGCTACTCCAGGTCCTCAAGATTGTTTTTTGGTATTGCGTGGTTTAAAAACATTGCATTTGCGTATGAAAGCACATTGCGAAAATGGTCGTGTAATCGCTCATTTCTTAAATACTCATCCTAAAATAGAAAAAGTATATTGGCCAGGTTTTGAAACCCACCCTAACCACGAAATTGCTAAAAAACAAATGCGCGATTTTGGTGGAATGATTTCAATTGTATTGAAAAATGCCAGTTTAGAAGATACTTTTAAAATAGCATCAGGCTTTAAAGTATTTACTTTGGCCGAAAGTTTAGGTGGTGTTGAAAGTTTAATTAACCATCCTGCTACCATGACCCATGCTTCTATTCCAAAAGCAGAGCGCGAAGCTGCCGGTGTAGTTGATAGTTTATTACGATTAAGTGTTGGTGTAGAAGATATTGATGATTTAATAGAGGATTTGAAAATTGCTTTATCATAATTAAATAGAGTTTCATCAATTACTAATGAAAACATACCAACAATTATTTGAATTATTTAGTAGCCATATTAATGCGGCTAACTACGGCTCTAATCCTAAAGAATTATACGAACCAATTGATTACATGATGCAATTGGGAGGTAAACGTTTACGCCCAATTTTGGCATTAATGGCTTGTGATTTATTTGATTCAAATATTGAAAAAGCCTTACATGCCGCACATGCTATTGAGGTATTTCATAACTTTACTTTGGTTCATGATGATATCATGGATAATGCACCACTGAGAAGAGGCAAGGAAACTGTTTATAAAAAATGGAACATGCCAATTGCCATTTTAAGTGGCGATTTGATGATGATAAAGGCAACAGAATTGCTTTGCGAAACTGAAAAAGCTAACTTAAAATCATTGCTTCAAATTTTTAACAAAACAGCTATTGAAGTTTGCGAAGGGCAGCAAATAGACATGAATTTTGAAACCCAAAAATATGTTTCGCACGATGAATATTTGGAAATGATAAAGCTAAAAACAGCAGTATTATTGGGTTGTTCGTTACAAATAGGTGCTTTAATTGGAGGAGCAGGCAATGATGATGCGCAGCATTTATACGAATTTGGCAAAAACATTGGAATTGCATTTCAAATTCAAGATGATATTTTAGATACTTTTGGTGATGGAACCATTACTGGCAAACAAGTTGGAGGCGATATTATTGCCAATAAAAAAACGCTTCTATTGATTGAGTTATTAGAATCGGTGCATAAAGACGATAAGAAATTATTGGACGATTTAATGCAGATGACAGATGCAGAAAATAAGGTTCAAGGCGTTATCAATCTGTATGATAAGTATATGATTAAGCAATTTGCAGAAAGCAAAAAACAGCAATATTTAGACTTAGCCTACCAACATTTAGCCGATGTACAAGTAGATGAAACCAAAAAAAACATATTAACCCACACAGCCGAAGAGTTGATGAATAGGGTGAGCTAGTCCCGATAAATCAGGAGTTGAATTGCTGGATGGCCTTATTGTTCAATTGTTCAATTATTAGATAATCAGTAAAAACTAAGTACTAAGTACTAAAAACTCAGAACTTAATACAACAACTAACAACTATCAAGTGGATAACTGACACTAAATAATTAGCATTTTTATAAAATTTGTTTAGGTTTGTCGTTACTATTATTTTTAAACAATAAACAATAAAAATATGTCACAAAAAGATAACGTGATTAAACACGGCTCAGAAAACCCATTCGAGTCAATGAAGCAAAGATTTGATCAAGCAGCAAAAATTATTGGTCTTGATGAAAGTGATTACAATGTATTAATTGCCCCACAAAAAGCAGTAATTGTAAATATTCCTGTAACAATGGACGATGGCAAAGTGAAGGTTTTTGAAGGTTTTAGAGTAGTTCATAACGCAAACTTAGGCCCAAGCAAAGGAGGAATTCGTTACAGCATGGATGTGCATTTAGATGAAGTAAAAGCTTTAGCAGCTTGGATGACATGGAAATGTGCTGTTGTAGGTATTCCTTACGGTGGTGGTAAAGGTGGTATTAAATGCGATCCAAGAAGCATGAGTAAAGGTGAGTTAGAAAGATTAACTCGTTCTTACACTGATTTAATGGTTAACGTATTTGGCCCTGATAAAGATATTCCAGCTCCTGATATGGGTACAGGCCCACAAGAAATGGCTTGGATTATGGATGAATATTCAAAATTAGTAGGACATTCATCACCAGCTGTAGTTACAGGCAAACCAATTGTTTTAGGTGGTTCATTAGGCCGTGTTGAAGCAACTGGTCGTGGTGTTATGGTATCAACCAGAGCTGCTTTAGGCAAATTAGGCATTAGCCCAATTGGTGCTACTTGTGCCGTTCAAGGTTTTGGTAACGTAGGTTCAATTAGTGCTAAATTAATTGCGCAACAAGGCTTAAAAATTGTAGCTATTAGCGATGTAAGCGGTGCTTACCATAATGCAGAAGGAATTAACATTGAAGAAGCAATTGCTTACCGCGATGGAAATAATGGAACTTTAGAAGGATTTAAAAATGCTTCGAAAATTACCAATGCTGAATTATTAGAGTTAGAAGTAACTGTATTGGTTCCTGCTGCCATGGAAGATCAAATTACTGAAGAAAATGCTTCACGTATTAAAGCTAAAATTATAGTAGAAGGTGCTAATGGCCCAACAAGTGCTAGTGCTGATGCTATTTTAAATGAAAAAGGAATTTTAGTAGTTCCAGATATTCTAGCTAATGCTGGTGGTGTTACTGTAAGTTATTTTGAGTGGGTACAAAACCGTTTAGGTTACTACTGGACAGAAGAGCGCGTATACCGTAGAGCAGATAGAGTAATGAAAACTGCTTTCGAAGGTGTATATGCAGCTTCGTTAAAATACAATATTCCAATGCGTATAGCAGCTTATGCTGTTTCAATCCAACGTGTTGCTGAAGTTGAAAAATTAAGAGGTAAATTTGGTTTATAATCAAACCGAATTTCAATTATAGACTAAAGGCTGCTTTTATTTAAAAGCAGCCTTTTTTATGCCCCAAACTTTGATATTTGTCAATTTAAAGAATAAACTTTCAGAAATAATTGAAAGTTTAAAATATTCAATTACATTTGTGCCATGAATTTAACAGAGGCCAAAAAACAATTTATTCAAACTTGGGGAACTTTAGGAAGCGAGTGGGGGATAAATAGAACCATGGCACAAGTTCATGCCTTATTATTAATCAGTCCAAACGCATTGTGTACCGAAGATATTATGGAGCAATTAAATGTATCGCGCGGAAATGCCAACATGAATTTACGTGAATTGATGAATTGGACTTTAATTAATAAAGAGTTGGTTCCAGGTGATAGAAAGGAATATTTTGTGGCTGAAAAAGATATTTGGGAAATTGCTAGGATTATAGCCAGAGAGCGCAAACGCAGAGAAATAGAACCTGTTTTAAAAGTGCTTAATGGACTAAAAGAAGTAGAGGGCGACCAAAGTGACAAAGAATTAAAAGCATTTACAGAAACAGTAAATAACCTAAGTAATTTTGTAGGCAAAATGGATAAATCGGTTGATATGATGCTAAAAGCAGACGAAAACTGGTTTTTTGGAACCATATTAAAAATGATAAAATAGTATTTTATAAATAAATTTTACAACTCCTGAAAATGGAGTTTTTTTAGAAAATAAACTTTCAATAAAAACTGAAAATACAGAAACTTTATGAATAATTATAATTTTATAAGTTACCTCATATACCTCCCAATTACATTTTACATTACAGTAATTGTGGGTTGGGTTTTATATAAAAAAGGGATTGTATTTTTAAATGACGCATTTAATTCAAACGTAGAACTAGCAAGCATTTTAAACAAATTTTTATTGCTAGGTTATTACTTGTTAAATTTAGGATATGCAGCAGTTTCAATCCATATTTTTTCGGAAATAAACTCCATTACTCAATTAATTGAAGAGTTGAGTAAGCGCATTGGAATGCTCATAATTGGTTTAGCACTAATGCATTATTTTAACATGTACACCTTTTCGCACTTTAACAAACAAATTCAAAAATTATACTCAAATAATCATTAACACTTTAAAACAACAATTATTATGAACAACAATTTTTTAATTGCAGCTTACTCGGTTTACTTACCTGTTACCTTATTTTTAACTTATTATGTGGCCAAAACCCTTTTTAACAGTGGTAAAATTTTTATGCTTGATATTTTTAGAGGCAGGGTAGAAATAGCAGAATCAACCAATCATTTATTTCGAGTTGGATTTTATTTATTGAATATTGGCTTTGCCATGCTGATGCTTAAAACCAATTATGAGGTTTTTAACGGACAAACTTTATTGGAAGTATTGAGCTTAAAAGTAGGAGGATTCTCCATTTATCTTGGCTTGATGCTATTCTTTAACCTATATTTATTTTTTAGAGGCAAACGTAAATCAAAAGAAAATCAAGCACTTGCAAATTAAGTTTTTGAGTAATTCAACACCTTCGGAGTTGCTTTATTTGAGAATATTTTTAATAACCCTGCATTTTATGCAGGGCTATTAAAATTTAACTCCTTCGGAGTTAGTTTGTTTATTTTAAAACACGATGAATTACATTATTTTGATGTTATAGTCCAAAAATAGTTACAAAATCTTGATTGATAAAACTATAATAAACAATTTAAATTCAATTACTTAGCAAGTAAATATTTTTTACTAACTCCGAAGGGGTTAAATATAAATAAAACCGAGTGAAACTCGGTTGTAAACAACCAACATACAAACAACTCTTAAGGAGTTGAAAAACATAAGTTATGAAATAATACAGAACTAAAACCATGAAAACCTTAATCAATCATACGCTAATTTACGATGCTGAATGTCCGCTTTGTAATGTTTATACTAGCCAATTTATAAAACAAGGTTTGTTAGATAAAAATGGCCGCACTGCCTTTAATAATTTTGATTTTGCAGGCAATACTAAAATTGATAAAAACTTAGCCTGCAATAAAATAGCTTTAGTTAACAGCACCACTAACGAAATTACTTATGGCATTGATAGTCTTTTAAAAGTGGTTGGTTTTAGTTTTCCTAAAACAGCTAAAATCGGAAAACAACCTTTTGTTTATTGGTTTTTAAATAGGTTGTATAATTTTATTTCGTATAACAGGAAAATGATCGCACCAGGAAAAAGTCCACAAAATAGTGACTGTAATCCAGAAAAAAACTTAACATACAGATTGACTTTTATAATTTTTTGTGGCTTAGTGGTTCATTTTACTGTAACGTGGTTTTTTCAAACTTTTTTACATTCGTTTTTAATCACCCAAATGCAGTTTCCCGATTTTGTGTTATACACATCGCAATTTCCTATTCAAGCTTTGGTGTTTTATGGTTTAAAACAGAAAAACTTTTACGACTACGCAGGACAAATTGCTGCTATTTCTTTGTTTGGTGCATTACTTTTAGGAGCCTTAGGAGTTGGTTTATTAGTCATTCAAAAATTAGGATTTAGTATATCACTTCTTGCCCCAGTAAGTTATGGAATGGTATATATGTTTATGTTATTAGAGCATTTAAAAAGAGTAAAATTGTATCAAATATCTGCTTGGTTGTGTGTAAGTTGGTTTGCATTTAGATTGGCTATTTATCCTTTGGTTTTTAAATTTTTTTAGTATGAAAAAGAAAATTATTATAGCGGGTGGGAGTGGATTTATTGGCCAAGAATTAGCCAATTATTTTAAAGATAAATTCCTTGTAATTGTATTAACACGAGGTAATTCAAAAACAGCAAATGACATCACTTTTATAAATTGGGATGCTAAGAGTTTAGGTAATTGGGCCGCTGAATTGGAAGGTGCTGAAGCATTGATTAACCTTACTGGAAAATCGGTAGATTGCAGGTACAATGAAGCTAACAAAGCCGAAATTTATGCTTCAAGATTAGAAAGTACAGCCATTTTAGGCGAAGCCATAAAACAATGTAAACAAAAACCCAAGGTGTGGATGAACGCAGCTTCTGCAACTATTTACAGAAATGAATATGAAAAGCCAAATACAGAAACAAACGGAATTATTGGCGAAGGTTTTAGCGTTGATGTTTGTCAAAAATGGGAGCAATTGTTTTATAGTTTTTCATTTAATGAAGTTAGGCAAATTAATTTACGAATTGCCATTGTTTTACAAAAGGATAAAAGCGTAATGGTACCATTTAAGAACTTGGCTAAATTTGGACTTGGAGGTAAAGCTGGTAATGGAAAACAAATGTTCAGTTGGATTCATGTAGCTGATTTTTGTAGCGCCATAGACTATTTTATAAATAATAACAATTGCGCAGGAACATATAATTTAGCTTCTCCAAACGCAGTTACCAATGCTTATTTTATGCAAAAAATAAGAGAAAAACTAAATATGCCAATAGGTATCAATCAACCTAAATGGCTTTTAGAAATAGGGGCGCGGTTAATAAATACAGAAACTGAGTTATTGTTAAAAAGCAGGTGGGTTTATCCTGAAAAACTAATAAACGAAGGTTTTGAGTTTAATTATAAAAGAATTGAAGATGCCATTTTAAGTTTGATTTAGTGTTATTTTTTATTCATTATGTCATTAAAACTCATTTTATTTAATCACTACAAAAATTATATTTGTACAATAAATTAATTTAAACAATCAAACATATTTAATAATAATGGCAGGTAATGAATATTTTGGCGCAGATGAGCGCAAAGAAATAAACGATGTTTTAGAAACAGGTATTTTATTTAGATATAACCACGATGCGCAACGCAATAATATTTGGAAAGCACGTGAATTTGAAGCAGAAGTAGCAAAATTAGTTGGAGCTAAATATGCCCACGCTGTTAGTAGTGGAAGCACTGCTGTCAGTTGTGCTTTAGCAGCTGCAGGTATTGGTGCTGGCGATGAAGTAATTGTACCTCCTTTCACTTACATTGCTTCGGTTGAAGCGGTAATTTTTGCAGGTGCATTGCCTGTTTTTGCTGAAATTGACGAAACTTTATGTTTAAGTGCTGAAGGCATTAGAAAAGCAATTACGCCTAAAACCAAAGCAGTAATGCTGGTTCACATGTGTGGGCAAATGGCACAAATGGACGAAATTATGCAAGTAATCAAAGAACATAATTTAGTATTGATTGAAGATGCTGGACAAGCAATGGCTGCAAGTTACAAAGGCACTTCAACTGGGCTATTTGGAAAAACAGGATGCTACAGTTTCGATTTCTTTAAAATTGCTACAGCAGGCGAAGGTGGAGTTTTTGTTACAAACGATGAAACTGCTTATAAATTGGCTGATAATTTTGCTGACCATGGACATGACCACCAAGGTAATAACCGTGGAATGGAAAATCACCCTGTGTTAGGCTTTAATTATAGAATTTCTGAATTACATGCTGCTGTTGGTTTGGCTCAAACCCGCAGAGTGCCCATGATTAAAGAAGTTAATAATAAACATAAAAAGTTTATGATGGCTGAGTTAGGCAAAATTCCTGGTGTTAGCTTTGCAACCATTCCTGATGCCGATGGCGATTCAGCTACTTTTTTAAATATGTTAATGCCTAATACTGCTGCTGCTATGGCTACAGTTGATGAATTTAATAAAAATGGTGTTGCAGGTTTTAATTATTGGTTTACCAATATGTACCATTTTATCAATCAATGGGATCATATTAAAGAAGGTCGCGTTGCGGCTAAAACCAATGTACAGCTGCTTGGAGCGCCTCAAGAATACAAAAACCTTGATTTGCCAAAAACGCAAGAAACAGTTGGAAGATTAATTTCATTTGGAATTAAAGCTACTTGGACAGAAGAAGAATTAACAGCATTGGTTGCAAAAATGACTACTTCCATTAAAGCAGCTTTAGGACAAACAGCATAACAACTAGTCACAGATTACACAGAAAGTTGTAATTTGAAATAAGTATTTAAAAAATCATTGCCATCAGTGAAATCTGTGGCTAAAATAAAACATGCATAAAAATTTTAAAAGCATAGAAAAAACTGTTTTTGGACGCGGTAGCTTTGCGCAATTAGCCGAAATTATTGCTCCAAAACGCAGCGAAAACAATAAATATTTTGTTTATATAGTAGATAATTATTTTAATGGAAAAGATTTAGCCAATAAGCTTCAAAATCAACCTGAAGATACTGTTTACTTTATTGATGTTGATCCACATGAGCCAACTACGGAACAAATTGACCAATTACGTGATGAAATATTAGCAGGTAAAGGTTTACCGAGTGGCGTAATTGGAATTGGTGGTGGAAGTATTATGGATATTGCCAAAGCACTTTCATTAATGCTTTGCAATGAAGGACCATCGCAAAATTACCAAGGATTAAACTTGATAAAAAAACCGGGAGTTTACCATGTTGGCGTTCCTACTATTTCAGGAACGGGTGCCGAATGTTCCATGACAGCAGTATTAACTGGCCCTGAAAAAAAACTAGGTTTAAAATGCGAATGGACCATCTTTGATCAAGTAATACTAGACTCTGAGCTTACCGCGACAGTGCCAGTTGACAAATGGTTTTATACCGGAATGGATACTTTTATTCATTGTATTGAAAGCCGTGACGGTATCTTGAACAACGCATACAGCATGGCTTATGGGGAACAAAGTTTAAAGCTTTGCCGCGATATTTATTTAGGTGAAAATGCTGGTCAGAGTGCTGAAAACGATGATAAATTAATGGTGGCCTCTTTAATGGGCGGTTTAAGTTTAACTTACAGCGAAGTAGGTGTTTGCCATGCATTGAGTTATGGTTTAAGCAAAATATTTGGCGAAAAACATTGTTTTGCCAATTGTTTAGCATTCCAACATTTGGGCGATTATTACCCAGAAGGTGTCGCTGAATTTAATACCATGTTAGCAAAACACCATATTACTTTACCTCAAGGTTTGAGTAAAAACTGGAGTGATGCAGAAATAACAGCTATGGCTCATGTAGCCTATAACTTGCCGCACATGTGGAACCATGCTATTGGAACTGATTGGAAAGAAAAAGTAACGATTGAAACCATAGAAGCTTTGTTTAGAAGAATGTAAAAATATAATCTGGCAATGAAAAGTTTTATAGTAACCTTTGATGAAAACGCAGACATAGACGAGCTATTAAATGCTATTGAAAGCTTGAATGGTGTGAAAAAAGTGGAGAAAGAAACCATGTTTTCAATACCAGGTAACGTTTTAGAAGAACAAGATTACATTAACATTGTAGCAGAAGCTGAAACTGATGAATATTTAAGTGCAAACGAAGTTTTTAGCAACTTGAAATTAAAGTTTAGCAAGTGAAAATTGAAATTTCAACAAAAGCAGAGAAGGATTTAATTGACATTTTAAACTATATTAGTGAAAAAGGTTAACCAGAAACAACAATAAATTATGTCAATAGAATGGAAGAGTTTACATTGTCTTTAGCTTTATATTACAATAAATATCCATTATGCAGATATGCTGAGTTTTTAAAAGCAAATTTCAGGTGTGCCGTTTTTGAAAATACTTATGTATTTATTTACAAAGTCGAAAATAATAAACTAAAAGTTATTAGAATTATTCACGGAAAAAATTTAATCAATTAGCAGTTCATCAATTGTTTAACAATCATTCATTTTAAATTATTTAAAAGTTGAAAATAAAAGAAGTTAATAACCACCATGATTTAATTGAATTTATAAATGTTCACCGTGCCATTTATAAAGGAAATAAAGATTGGATATGCCCGCTAGACAAAGACATTGTAAAGGTTTTTGATAGAGAGGAAAATATATACTACAAAAATGGTGATGCTAAACAATGGATTTTGCAAGATGCTGATGGTAAAAACATTGGACGAATAGCTGCTTTTTTTGATAAAAACCATTTTAAACCCGAAGAACATGTGGGAGGAATTGGTTTTTATGAATGTATTGATAATTTAAATGCATCTAAACTGCTTTTTACTTCAGCTTTTGATTGGTTAAAAAAACACCATGTTGATACTGTTTTAGGGCCAATTAATTTTGGCGAAAAAAATGCTTTTTGGGGCTTAATGGTTAGTGGTTTTAAAAACCCTTCGTATAAAGAAAACTTTAATTGGCCTTATTACGAAAGCCATTTTTTAGCAGTTGGTTTTGAACAACATACCGAACAAACTACTAGCGAAATTACTTATAAAGATTTTGATTTTGAACGCTTTAAAAAGCTATCGGAAAGGGTAATGAAAAACCCGGAATATACTTTTGAACACTTTAAAATGAGTAATCTAAAAAAGTATGCGGCCGATTTTACCGAAATTTATAATCAGGCTTGGGCGCATAGGCCAGATTTTTTCCCAATGACCAACGAAAGAATAATGGCTGAACTTAAACAATTGAAGCCCATTATTTTGGAAGATGCCATTTGGTTTGCTTATGCCAATGGAAAACCAATTGGTTTTTATGTAAGTGTAATTGATGTAAACCAAATTTTTAAACAAGTAAATGGTAAACTCAATTGGTTAGGAATGCTTAAGTTTATTTGGTACAAAAACTTTGGACATGTTAACAGAATTAGGGGTGAGGTGTTTGGCGTAATTCCTGCTTACCAAGAAAAAGGAATTGAAAGTGGCATGATTATAAGCCTGTACGATGCTATGCAAAAGCACCATAAAATTAACACTTCAGAACTAGGTTGGATAGGGGATTTTAACCCAAAAATGCACGGATTGTTTGAAAAACTAGGTGCCAAAACTACCAAAGTTCACAGGACCTATAAAATAAAAATAGCAGACCATTAACGGCCTTTTATTTTTTTTGTTCAATTATATTTGAAGAGACGTAACATGTTACATCTGTAATAAAAAAACGTTGTGTGCAACATCTCTTCATTTGGTTGTTGGTTTTCTGTGGTCATGGTAAAGACGTTTAATTAAACGTCTTTACAAAATTCTGCCTTCGCCCGCATCTTGCGAGTGAAGGTATTGATAAGCCTCTGCTGATTTTATAATTGTAAAATTGAAAATGGCGGGACGCCTTTTAAACCCAAACTCGCGAAATGCGAGCGAGTTCATGCAAACCATTATTTGCCAACTATCTTTTTATAAACCACAGGTTTCATCAAGTCAACCCACATTTTATACATAGCAGCACTTGGGTGCAAACCATCAGAGGCTACTAACTCAGGATTGGTTAAACCCATTTGCGAAATAGGAGTAATGTTTACATAACTCACCTTTAAAGAATCTGTTATACTTTTATTAATTTGATTATAGTTTTCAAGTTGTGCAGAAATGGTGCTTTGGTTGTTTTTACCAAAAGGAGTAAAACCATAATCAGGGATAGAAACCACAAAAACCTTATTGGTATCAAAATTGGCTAATGCTATGGCTTTGCTTAACAGTGTTTTAAATTCAGTTTTGTAAAGTTCAATGGGTTTATTTTGGTATTGATTGTTCACCCCAATTAAAAGCGAAACTAAGTTGTATTTTTTATCCAAATTTTGATTATTGATAGCATCAAACAAATTGGTGGTTGTCCAGCCGGTTGTGGCTATAATTTTTACCTCATCAAATAAAATGGTATCGCTAGCCAGTGTTTTTGGTAACTGATTAGGGAAATTTCCTTCAAAAGACACACTTTGTCCAATGGTGTAAGAGTCGCCAAGGGCCAAATAATTCACTTTAAAAGTATCGACTTTATGTGCATTAGGTACAATTGGTTGGCTGATAGTGTTGGTTTGTTTACTGCAAGCACTTAACACTGCTGCCAAACTAATTATTTGAAAAAACTTCATATAATCATATACGCTTTAAGGCATTATTTAGTTTTTAAGGTTAAAAACCATTCTAGCTCACTGGTAAAAACTAATTTTTCTTCTTCATCATGAACTGTAACAGAAATGGTTACCAACGCCCGATTTTTGGTTTGTAAATCAGTTATTACAAGTTCTTTACTGGTATTTTTAAATTCAGCTTTGGCATGAATAGCCGAAAATGCTGGTTGCTTATATTTGGTTTGTGTGCTTCTAAGCAAAGGAATAAACTCATTTTGAAATGCTTCAAAATTTTGAAGTAAAAACTGCGCACTTGTAGCTTCGGCAAGCGAAAAAATAACTGCTGCATGCACGCTATTAAAGTGATTGAGCAAATTGGGAGTAAACGGAATGGTATAAATAAAACCTGGCTTTGGGCTGGGTAATACATTCAAAATTTGATTCAGTTTTAAGTCTAAAGGTGTCATAATTAAAGTGTAAATATAAAAAAAGCCAACTCTTAAATGAATTGGCTTTTGTATGTAATAAAAAAAAAATTTTAAAGGCTTTCTGCCACCACTTCTTTAACCTGCGGAACCATGCGGGTTAATAATCCTTCAATTCCTCTTTTTAGCGTTACCGTTGATGATGGACAACCACTACAAGAACCTTTCAATTCAACGGTTACCAAGCCACTTTCCTCGTTAAACGATTTAAATGAAATCATTCCGCCATCGTTTTCAACCGCTGGCTTGATATAAGTATCTAAAATATCTAAAATTTGAGCAACTATAATATTATCAGCACCTTCAATATTTGATTTGTCCGATTTATAGCTAATTGGCTCGCCAGCTTCTACGTAAGCTTTTAAAAATTCTTTAACAATTGGTGTAATTTCGTGCCATTCAGTTTCAGGAGCGCGAGTAATGGTTACAAAATTATTCATTACAAAAACACCATTTACAAAGCTAAATTCAAATAAACTTTTAGCTATAGGAGAGGCATTTGCTTTTTCTTTTGTAGGATAATCTTCAGCCTCATCAGGTAAAATCATTTTATTAAAAACAAACTTCATCGTTTCAGGATTAGGAGTTTGTTCAGCATATATATTCCAATATTCAGTATTTTCAGTCATCTTATTTTTATTTAGTCTAATTAAGTTTGATATGCAAACATACAATTAACATTTATATTCACTCAAAAGTTTTTATGATTTTTTTAGCCTATTCTCAGGCATTAGAAATAAAAGAAGATTTTTTCTATTAATTTTATAATAATGTGTCATTCTTTATATTAATACTTGAAATTTTTTTATGAAAAATCAAAATTAGTTTGTGGCAATTTTTAGTTATTTTAAAAATTTATCTATTTAATTATCAGTAATATGTAATTATATATCTATTTTTCAACTTTAAATTTTAAACTCAGTAATTCCTCATCGATTTTTTGCTGAATTTCATTCATACCGAATTGGGTTTTTAGTAAAATACTATCTAATTCTGTAAAGTGCCTTAATTCATCCATAAATAGCTTATGGTAACCAATAACAGAGGCTGTATTCTCCTTTAAGAGCTCAAACTTATTAGCTAAATTTTTGATATTATTGATTTCATTATCAATATTTAACGAAGGTTTTTCGGTCTTTATCATTTCACCTTTTCCTATCATTAGCCAAGTGGCATCAATGGTAGGGTAGGTGTGCAGAATTTTTTGCAAAATATCTACTCCAGGCTTATTTCTGCCAGATGAAATATGGGTAATTACAGGTAAACCAACACCCAATTCAGTTGCAAATATTGATTTAGAGCCACAAAAACGTTCCATCACATCACATACACGTTTGTTAAGTTCATCCATATTGACAATCAGCTATATAATACATTTGTAAAGACGCAAATTTACAAATGTTTTCGTAGAATACAAATGTAAATGATATGGTTTACATTTGTATTTACACATTGATATCTTTAGGGTGTTTTTTAGTAAAGATTTATTACTATAACATACTGTTTTATTGCATATTGTATTAATAAAATTGAGCTTGTTTTTGGTAGTTTTTTTAAGGCTATACAATTGTAAATACTAGAAATATTAATATTTTTAAATGTAGGTTATAATAAATATTTGTATTGATAGGCATAAAAAAAGCCGCATAAAGCGGCTTTAAAATAAATATAATTTTTAGTTATGTATTTAAATGGAATTGAATCAAATCGTCCATTGGAGACTTAATTACTTTTCCAATTTTCATATCATAACTTAAAGCTACTTCTTCTAAAATTTCTTTAAATACAAATCCTACGGAACCTACACAATTAAATGTGTATTCTTTATAATTTGGGTATTTCGATACTAAGTTTTTAAAGAAATCTCTAAATCCATCACGTACTTTATTCTTTATATATGGGTGGGATACATATTCGTCTGCAAATTTGCAAAAACTAGCTAAATATCTATTGGGAAATTGAGTTTGGTATAAAGTAGTGAAAATTTGTTCATTATCTTCAATTTGAAAGCGCTCTTTAAATCTAGCTTGTAATTCAGGCTGGAGATTACCTCTCATAAAGTCGCGTAATATTTTTTTACCAATATAACTTCCGCTTCCTTCGTCACCCATTAAATAACCCAAAGAATCAATATTATGGAAAACATCAAATCCGTCATATAAACATGAATTGGTGCCGGTGCCTAAAATAGCTGCAAAACCTTTTCCTTTACCTAAAAGTGCACGAGCAGAAGCTAGTAAATCATGGCCTACAAAAATATCTGGTACATAAGGAAAGCTTCTTGTTAATGCTTTTCTAACAATATCTTTTTTTTCAGTTGTAGAGCAACCTGCTCCATAAAAATAAACTTCTGAAATAGACGTTCCATCTAAATCCTTTAATAAATTTTCACTAAGTGAGTAATAAATTGCTTCACTGTCAATAAAATAAGGGTTATACCCAATTGTATGGAAAGTCTTGCGACCAGTACCATCTTTATTAATTATTACCCAATCGGTTTTTGTAGAACCACTATCTGCAATTAATATCATATTATTTAAATTTATTTTCGGCAAAATAATATTTTCTTACAAACCATCATAAAATTTATTTTAAAAATTAATCAGTTAAAAAATTAATTGATGACTAAGCATTTAATGCTAATTGAAGCAAAATTATTTTTTAGCAGTATTTTTATTGTTTAGAAGGTAAAAGTAAATGATACTATGTATTGCATAGTACTAAAATATTATTATGTTTGTCCAGTAATTTTTTTCAAATGGATATAGAAAATAGTAAAGCACAAATGAAAAAAGGAATACTCGAACTTTGTATTCTTACCATTATAAGTAGGGGCGAAGCATACGCTAGTGATATTATTGTGGAACTAAAAAAAGCAAATTTAATTGTGGTTGAAGGTACATTATACCCTTTACTAACTAGGTTAAAAAATGAAGATTTATTAAATTATAATTGGTTTGAAAGTAATAGTGGACCACCCAGGAAATACTATCAATTAACTAAAAATGGACAACAGTTTTTAAAGGAAATCAATCAATCATGGATGGATTTGGTAAACTCAGTAAATACAATCACAAAAAATTAAAAGAACAATTATGATAACATCTATCAAAATAAATTTAAACAAAACAACCTTCACATTAAATAATGATGCTTACCATCAATTGAATAATTATGTTTCTGCATTAAAAAACAGTTTTAAATCAGAACCCAATATTTTGTTCGATGTGGAAGCTAGAATAGCTGAATTATTAACTTTACAATTGGCAGCTACACAAGCTGAAATGGTTGAAGCAAATCATGTCAATGAAGTAATAAAAACACTTGGAACTGTTGAAGAATTAACCAACAGCCATAAATCTGAAAAAAGTTATTCAAATCATGAACCTAATCAATCAGATTTTACTAATATAAATTCATCAAAACCTAAATTAAGAAGAAATCCATTTAACCAAAGTTTGGGTGGTGTATGTAGTGGAATTGCCAATTATTTAAGCGTGGATACTAGTTTTATTAGAATTGCATTTGTGGTCGCTTTCTTCTTTTTTGGAACAGGTGTATTGGCTTATATTGTGTTATGGGTTGTAATACCTAAAGCAATTGGAGAAGATGCTGATAAGATTATTAAAAATGAAAATAATAACGTTCACAAACTTTATAGAAACAAGGAAACTAAAGCAATAGGAGGGGTTTGTAGTGGATTGGCATTGCATTTTGGAATTGAAATTTGGGTGGTAAGATTGGCCTTTTTTGCGGGATTGTTTTTATGGGGAACTTCTTTTTTAATTTATATCATTGCTTGGATTACCATTCCTGAAGCCAATAATAAATTTCAAAAAACTAAGTTAAATAATAATCAAAATTATGTTGAACAAAATGACACACAATTAAATGGTATCAGAAATATTTTCAATTTTATTATATCGGGATTTGCACTCATTTTATTGGGGTTAATAATCGTTTCAATATTTTTCACAACTATTACATATAAAATATTTTCAGAATCAGAATATTTTGATGTATTACATTTAAATATTTTGCTTGATGAAAATATTAACTGTGTATTAACTGGTATTTTGCTTTGTCTTTTTACACCTATTTTATTTTTATTGGCTGTAATTTCAAAGTTTGTTTTTAAATCAGCAATTAGTTTTAGGTATGCAGGAATGGGTTTGGTTATATTGTTTTTTATTGGTGTTGGTTTGTTGGTTTATAGTGGAATAAATTTAATCCCAAAATATTTTAATCAAATAGAAAGTAGTGAAATAGATAATCAAATATTGGCACAAAATGATTCCATCTATTTTATTATTAATGAAGTAAAAACCAATAAACAAATTAACTTTTTTGAACATAATGATTTTAAAATTCAAAAATGCGATAGCGGTCAATTTGTACCTATTGAATTTGAAATTATGGAAACTTTGGAAGACTCTTCTAATTTCAGTGTTTCAAAGCAGTACAGAAGTGCCAAGGATATGATTGAAGACAACCAAAGTATTATTAAACTTGAATATCAAATAATTCATGATTCTATTATTTTTCCAAGTCATTATTTTCTTTCTAAAAATCACCCTTTTTTGTTTCAATCGGTTAAAGTTAAATTTTATGTAAAAGCAAAAAATCATTTTTACGCTAATAAAACCGCTCAGCAGGCATTTGGATTTATAGCAAAAAGAGAAAAACCGACCCAATTTTGGTTTGAAATAAATAACATAAACAGCTATAAAAACGAGGATAGTAACCAAAGTGAATTTGAGAGAAAACAAGAAAAAATAGAACGTAAAATTGAAGAGAAACAGGCAGAAATTGAACGCAAATTGGAAGAAAAAGGAGCTGAACTAGAAAGAAAAGCTAATAATTTATAAGATAAAAATACATAATCCGAAATTTAGAATTTCGGATTTTTTTTATTAGAATTTCGTTATTATTCTTTCCATAAAAAAGGAAATAATACATAAGCCAACGCAGCCACTAATACATTCATGGCTGCTAAAAGGAATAAATCGGTATAAATTAGGCTTACATCTATGCCATCCATTGCTTTTTTACTTGATTTGATAAGTAAAAGCAAAAATGGGATAATAATAGGGAAACTTAAAATAGGCATGAGCAGGTTACCATTCCCGCTTTTTTGTGCAATGGCCGAAATCATAGTAAAGGTAAAAGCAAAACCAATGGATGCTAAAACCAATATCAAACAATAAAACCCTAAACTGTGAATTGGGTTGCCCAAAACAGTGCTGTAAAACAACAGGGCAATAAAACTTAGTACCAAATTTAAAATGGCACTGTAAATTGATTTTGCTAAAATTAGATGTTCTGGCAAGATTAAACCATGAAAGTAAAGCATTTTACCTTTTGATTCGGCTATAAAACTTTTGGCAATGGCATTGATAGAACTAAATAAAATCAATACCCAAAAAATGGCGTTCCATGTAGGTAAATTAAGCATTTTAACCGACAGCGACACTGTAAAAATAGACGAAAAAACATACAATAAAATTCCATTTAAAGCATAGCGCTCGCGCCATTCAATAAGCAAAAGGTTTTTTATCAATTGTTTTATTTCTTTCATTTTTTTTGTTAATTATTGCTAGTCATTCCGTAGGAATCTTCCTTGATTTTATTTATGGCAAGCTAATGGAAAGTACCCATTTAAAGCTAAGAAGATACTTACAGTATGACGGCCATGACAAGTCGCCTTAAAACTTATCCAAGGTTGGTGTCCTCACAAACCTTTTTATTATTACTCCAAGCCTAATAATTGTTTGAAATTATAATGAATTTGGGTGTTTTCATAAATTCCACCAAACAATTCAGCTCCAGGGCCAAAGGCAAAAACAGGTACCATTATTCCTGAATGACCACCAGTTGAGTAATTTGGCTTAAATTGTTTTTTATTGTCTTTGTTTGGGTGTAAGGAAAGTCCACCAGTTTCGTGGTCTGCTGTAACTACTACTAATATATCACCTTGTTTTTCAGCGTAATCTAAAACTGCATTCATGGTTTGGTTTAAATCGTACAATTCTGTTTTCATGTACTCGTAATTATTATCGTGTCCGCCCCAATCTACCTGACTTCCTTCAATCATTAGCAAATAACCATTTTTGTTGTTATTTAACTGACTGATAGCATGCATAGAAGCAAGTTTTAAATAATCATTTCTGCCATCTAATTTACGTTTCATGCCATCGTAAGCTAAAGTGTAAACTTGTTTGTTGCCATTAAACGGCTCAAAATTATTGGTGGTATCTGTTTTTACAATAAAGCCATTCAATTTCAATAACTCCGTTAAATTCTTTTTATCTTTTCTATCGGTAATAAACTTAGTTCCACCACCAATAGCTATATCGCAATTGCCTTTTAATAAAAATTCTGCAATATCATCTTCGCTTTTGCGCGATGAAACATGTGCATAAAAACAAGCAGGGGTGGCGTGCGTAATAGATGAAGTAACAACTACACCAGTTGCCATGTTTTTCTTTTTCATCATTTCAAATAAACTTGGATATGGCAATGAATCGGTTCCCACACTAATTCCGTAATTGAAAGTTTTTTTACCAATTGCAAAAACAGTTGCGCCAGCACCGCTATCGGTAACATAATTATCGGCCGATGAAGTTTTACTTAATCCAATTACCTTAAAACGTTCAAAAGCATTGCGGTCAGTGCTTTCGCTCATGGCTCCGCTAATTTGAGCAAGCCCCATTCCATCGCCAATTATAAAAATTACTTTTTTAACTTTTGGCTTTTTAGCTTTTTGGGTAAACGAATAAGATCCGCCAATAGCAAGCAACACCAATAGTATTACTCCAAAACTGAATACATTTTTTTTCAATTGTTTAAAAAATTTATTGGGTTCAAATATAATAGCCTTATTCAATTCCTTATTCTTGCAGCGTAAATTAATTATTAATTATGGCAATTAGACTTTTTGTAACAGGCGGAACTTTTGATAAAGAATACAATGAATTAACAGGACAGTTGTTCTTTAAAGATTCACATATCAATGAAATTCTGAAACTTGGCCGCAGCCGATTAGATTTAAGCGTTCGCACATTGATGTTAATTGATAGTTTAGAAATGACAGATACGGATAGAAATATCATTTTGGAAAGTTGCCAGCGATGCGATGAAAATAAAATAGTAATTACCCACGGAACCGATACCATGACCGAAACGGCTAAATATTTAGCTGATAAAATTCCGGACAAAACTGTGGTAATTACAGGCGCTATGATTCCGTATAAATTTGGCTCAAGTGATGGATTATTTAACCTTGGAAGCGCATTGGCTTTTGTACAAAGCTTACCTGCTGGTATTTATATAGCCATGAATGGCCGCTATTACGACTGGAATAACTGCAAAAAGAACAAACAAACTGGCTTTTTTGAGGAATTGGGTTAGGGTTTGGTTGATTGGTTAATAAGGTAATTAAGTGATTGGTTGGATGAAATTTTATTCTAAAATGTAATTCTTAAAGTCAACTAATTTTAAATTATTGTTTGTAAACCGCCCTGCTAGGGAACAAAGCATATTTGAACGGTATTGGATATTTTACATTGCAATAACTAGCAGCCAAAAGCTAATTCACAAATCATAAATCAAAAATCAAATATTAGTTTTATTTTGCAACACAAGTATTTTATCAGTATTAATGAAAGTTTTTAAATTTGGGGGTGCATCGGTAAAAGATGCAGATGCGGTCAGAAATGTCGCAAAAGTGTTAGGCAGTTTTGCCAACGAAAATGTATTAATTGTTATTTCAGCAATGGGAAAAACTACTAATTTATTAGAAAAATTAGTGGATGCCTATTTTAATAGAACCGATGCTAAGTACTCAACTTTGGAGGAAATAAAGCAATTTCATTATAATATTATTGATAAATTATTACCACAAACAAAAAGCCATGCTTTTGACGATATAGAGAACATTTTTATTGAATTAGAATGTTTGCTAGAGGCGGAGCCTGATAATAATTACGATTACCATTACGACCAAATAGTAAGTTATGGCGAAATTTTATCGACCAAAATAGTAAGTACTTACCTAAACGAAGCTGGTTTAAAAAACCGTTGGATGGATGCTCAAAATTTTATCAGCACTGATAATACTTACCGCGAAGGAAAAGTAAATTGGAGTTTAACCAACGAAAAAATAGCCAAAACCTTAAAACCAATCGTTCAAAAAAAGATGGTTATTACCCAAGGTTTTATTGGTCGCAGTTCGGTCAATACCACGGTAACATTGGGCAGAGAAGGTTCTGATTATAGTGCAGCCATTTTTGCTTTTTGTTTAGATGCCGAAAGTGTAACCATTTGGAAAGACGTAGCCGGAGTTATGAATGCCGATCCAAAGCGTTTTGCTGAAGCAGTAAAAATTTCGGGTTTGAGTTATAATAAAGCCATTGAAATGGCCTTTTATGGCGCTACGGTAATTCACCCAAAAACTATTCAACCACTTTTAAACAAAGAAATTCCTTTATATGTAAAATCGTTTATCAATCCAAGCGATGAAGGAACAACAGTAGGGGTTCCTCGAGAAAAAGAAGACTTGGTTCCAACTTATATTTTCAAGCAAAATCAAATGCTGATTTCTATAGCTAGTAAAGATTTTAGCTTTATAGTAGAAGAAAATCTGAGCAGTATTTTTTCATTATTTGCTAGTTATCGAGTAAAGATAAATGTAATGCAAAATTCGGCTATTAGCTTTACCGTTTGTGTTGACTATAATGAGCACAAATGCAATGATTTAATTAACGAATTAGAGCAGAATTACAGGGTAAAATCGAACAGTAATTTAGAGCTTTTAACTATTAGCAATTACGAATCGGCTGAGACCAATAAATTTACCGAAGGCAAAAAAATATTGTTGGAACAACGTAATAGGCGCTCATTGCAATTAGTATTGGCATAAAAAATAAGCAAAAGCAACCATATTAAATTTTAGGCTGACTTTTGCTTATATACAATTTACTGTTACTTTTGGCAGGCAATTTGTAAACCTTATTTAATAACACATAACATAGATATACCATGAAAAAAACGCTTTTAGTTTTAATGTGCTTAATAACCCTTAGTGGTTGGGCACAAAAAAGTCAAGTAGAGTCAGCTGCTCTATACTTTAACAATGCAGAAATGGAAGATGCTAAAAAAGCCATTGATGCCGCATTTGAACATCCAGATACAAAGGATAATGTTAAAATGCTTTATTACAGAGCTGCAATTTATGATACCATTGCTACATCGAAAGATGAAAAAGTAAGAAAATTAGATATTGATGCTGCAGAGAAATGGGCTTTGGCTGCAAAACGTTGCTTAGAGTTAGATAAAAAAGAAATTTACAAAGAGCAAATTGAATATAATATAGTAAATGCTGCATTTGCTTGTAATAGTGCTGCATACGAAGCTAGCCAAAGAGGTGATTACAAGAAAATTCAATCATATTATCAATTGGTTATTGACTTATTGCCTTATGATAAAAATGGTGATATGAAAACCAACAATTTAACTGAAAAGTCAATTGTTTTCAATCAATTCTATTTTGCTAATAAAGAAAAAATCAAGGAAGATCAAAAAAAATATTTGAAGCGTTTAATTGAATTAGACTACCAAGATCATTTGATTTACGCCTATTTAACTAATATATATCTTGAGGAAGGTGATACTAATACAGCAATTACCTATTTAGAAAAAGGAAGAACTTTATTTCCAGAAAAGAAAGATTTAATTGGACAAGAGATCAATATTTACATAGCTCAAAATAAGTTAGATATTTTAATGCAAAAGGTTGAACTTGCAAATGAACAAAAACCTGAAGATCCAGATTTAATTTATACAAGAGGAAACCTTTATGACAATGCAGCAACTGGATTTGCTAAAGAAATTAAAAAGTATAAGGACGAGGCTGCCGCAGCTAATAAAAAAGCCAAGTTAGAAAAAAATGTTGCGACTAAAAAGCAATTAGAGGCACAAGCTAAAGATTTGAGCACAAAAGTAATGGAGTTAAATAAAAAAGCTGCTCAATACCAATCAAAGGCAGAGGCTGATTACTTTAAAGCCATTGACTTAAATCCCGATATGATTGATGCTTATTATAATTTGGGTGCATTAACAAATAATAAAACTACTGTAATTGCTGAAAAAATTAATGCTATAGATGCTAAAACACAAATTGAATATGACAAAAAATTCAACGCATTGAAAAAAGTGCAAGACAGTATTTTTAGTGTGGCAATTTCACAGTTTGAAAAAGTAATTGAAATTGCTGAAGTAAAATCGGAAAAAACACCTGAAGATAAAGCAATTAAATACGCATATCTTAAAGATGCATATTACAGTTTACAACTAATTTATGCAGGTATGAAAAATGAGAGTAAATCGAATGAATACCGAGCTAAGAAAGAAGAAATAATAATTAATAGCAAGAAAAAAGGGTAGTACCTAAATTGATAATAACCATAGAAACCGACTAAATAATACTTAGTCGGTTTTTTTATATTAAAACTAATACTTAACATAATGTTAATTATAGGCTATTTGTTT
The DNA here is from genome assembly GCA_044239605.1 of Bacteroidia bacterium. Lineage (GTDB taxonomy): Bacteria > Bacteroidota > Bacteroidia > UKL13-3 > UKL13-3 > JAAFJM01. The sequence goes on from JBIIBC010000005.1 coordinate 42,894, forward strand.
GTGATGTAAAAAGAATATATTTGAGGTATCCAATTAGATTTAACAGCGATAAATATTTATAAATGAGTGTTTATATTCGATTATGTTTCATTTTAGTATGTATTTTAGATTCATACTATAGCGTTGCTCAAAAAATTAATATTACCAGTCAACCATATACCATATACCAATGTTTAAATAACAAAGTTATTTTTCAGGTTTCAACTGATTTGTCATTAGGTATTAATATTCAATGGTACAAAAACAATATTTATTTAAATAGTCAAAATTCGAATGCATTAATAATAAACAACGCAACGAATTTAGATACTGGAATTTATTTCGCTAAAATTTGGACTTTAACTGATACTGTCTATTCTGACTCTGCTAAATTAATTATTACTCCTAAACCAGTAATAACACTACAACCACAAAATACAAATGTTTGTTATAAAACAGCTTCAAAAATCAAAATTAATGCTTCAGGATCAGTGGTTTTGAGTTATCAATGGTACAAAAATGGGTTAAAAATAATAGGACAAACAAAAGATTCACTCTACTTTGGTGAGACAAATTATTCTGACACTGCCTACTATCACGTATTAATTAAAGGTTTATGTGATAGTACAATTTCTAATATTGTAAAATTAAATATTTTCCCAAATCAATAACCCAATTTACCCAATATTAGTAATTTATGCATTAAGTCTAATGCTTTGGAAGTATTACATTTCAAAGATTATTTATGGAGCAATGGAGAAACAACTAGCAAAATTTTTGCAAATATGAATGGAAAATATTGGGTAAAAACAACTGATACTAATAATTGTATTAGTTTTGACACTACAATGGTTATTTTAAATTCATTAGCCAATATTTATGCAGGTAAAGATACCATAATTTGTAATATTTTGGAGCTTAAATTAAATGCAAATTATATCAATGCTGATTCTGTAATTTGGCAAAATAATCCGTATGGGAGTTTTAACAACAAATACTCTTCTAATGCGATTTTCACTCCAAATTCTTTATATTCAGGGAATTGCGATATTATTATTTTAGCTAAAAACAAATGTGGAATAACCTCAGACACATTAAATCTTACCCTCGCTCCAGTTCCTGATTCCAATTTTAACGTTTCTGATTCTATTATTTGTTTAAACTCAATTCCTGTTAAACTAATGCCAAAAGAAATCGGTGGAATATTTTATGGTGAAAATGTTTTTAATAACCAGTTTAATCCAATAAAATCAGGCATTTTTTATATAAAGTATCAAATAAGTAAAAATTATTGTAGTAGTTTATCCTCTAAAAAAATTGAAGTAAAAGTTGCTCCAAATCCAAGTTTCAGCATAAGTCCATATAACCCAATTATTGACGAAAATGTTGTTTTTTCTTCAAAAAACGAAGCAAATACAAGTTATTCTTGGTATATTGGAAATGCAGCTTTAGGTAGTTCACATGAATTAACAAAAAATTTTGAAACCTCTGGTAATTATCAAATCAAATTGTTAGCCAGCAATAGTTTTTGTAAAGATACTTTACTTCAAAATTTAATTATAAGTGAAAGTAAATACTTATATGTACCAAATGCTTTTTCTCCAAATAATGATGGAATTAATGATGAATTTAAGGTGGTTTATAAAAACAGTTATGAAACACGGTTGAACATATATAATACTTGGGGTGAACTTGTATTTAGTTCGGATAATAAACTTTTGGGATGGGATGGCAATTATAATGGAAACAATTGCCCAATAGGACTATATATTTACATAATAGAGTATAAAGATTATGATAATATAAACAGAAAAATACAAGGAGTATTAAACTTAATGCGTTAATTATAGTGTTTTATGTATAAATTTATGAAAAAAATGTACTTTAAAAATTAATTCATATACATTATCTTGCGCCTTTATGATAAAAGAAGCAACATTAGAATACAATACCGAACGAAATAAATTAATACTTTCGGAATACGGACGCAGTATTCAAAAAATGGTAGATTATGCTACCCAAATAGAAGACATTGAAAAACGCAAAAAAGTAGCTGACGAAATTTTAACTTTAATGGGTCAGCTTAACCCCCACTTACGCGATATTGCTGACTATAAACACAAACTATACGATCATTTATTCATTATTTCTGATTTTAAATTAGAGCTTGATTCGCCTTATCTAAAACCTACTAGAGAAACAGTTTTTGTTAAGCCCGAACCAATGAAATATCCGCAAAGCAAAATTTCATATAGGTTTTACGGTAAAAATATTCAAAACATGATTAACAAGGTTACTGAATTGCCCGAAGGTCCTTTCAAAACCTCTTATATCAATGCTATTGGTAGTTTTATGAAAACCAATTGCCGCAATTGGAACGATGAAGTAATTGGCGATGAGCAAATAATGGCTCACTTAGAACAACTAAGTGATGGCAAAATTCAAATTAACGATTCGGAGGATATTGACTTTAAGGCGCAACAAATGCGCAGAATGAACAATAACCAAAACAACAATCACAGAAATAACAACAATCGTAATTTTAGAAATAACAACAATAATAACAACCACCGCAACAACAATAATAACAATAACCGTAAACCAAATAACAATAACCCAAACAACAAAAATCCTACTTTAGGAAGTAATGATAGCGGTTATAGAAAATTCAATAGTAAAGACAGATAATTAAATTATTTCCATGCATTTACAACGTATTATTTTCAACTTTAAAAATGGCATGGAAGCCCTACTAACCAATAAGTTTAGGGCCTTATTAACTTCGCTTGGGATTATATTTGGAGTGGCAGCAGTTATAGCAATGCTTGCCATTGGTAATGGTGCTGAAAAACAAATTTTAGAACAAATTAAACAAGTGGGTTCCAATAATATTGTTATAAAACCCATTATTAAAACCAAAGAAGAAGAAAAGCAATTGAAAGAAAGTGGTATTGAACAAAAAAAGTTTAGCCCCGGTTTAAGTATGTACGATGCTGAAAACATTAGACAAGTGTTAACCGATGTAGAAGTAGTTAGCAGCGAAATTGAACAACAAACTTTATTTATTAGATCAGGAATTAAACTTGGCGGCAAACTTGTTGGCGTAAGTAACGATTATTTCCATTTGCTTGATTTTTCATTAATAAGTGGTAACTTTTTCAGCGACTTTCAATTAGTAAATGCGCAGCCAGTTTGTATAATTGGCTCCAAAGTAGCCACCAAATTTTTTAATACAGAAGATCCAATTGGTAAAGAAATAAAATGCGGCAATAATTGGTTGAAAATTGTGGGTGTTTTAAATAATAAAAACGTAGATGAAGGCAACATGCAAAAGCTTTCTATCCGAAATGTTGACCTAGAAATATATACTCCCGTAAAAACATTTTTATTACGTTATAAAAACCGTGGTTTGGTAACTATTTCGGGCTTAAAAGCTTCGCAAAACCAAGAGGAAGGTAACAATCAAAATGCAACAGATAATAACTACCATCAATTAGATAGATTAGTGGTTAAGGTGGCCAAAAGTTCTGAAATTGAAGCTACAGTAGATGTATTGCAACGCATTTTATTGCGCAGGCATAATGGAGTGAACGATTTTGAAATTATTGTGCCTGAATTGCTTTTAAAACAAGAGCAAAAAACCAAAAAATTATTCAATACCGTATTAGGAATTATAGCCTCAATATCGCTTTTAGTGGGCGGAATTGGTATTATGAATATTATGCTAGCAAGCGTTTTAGAACGTGTTAAAGAAATTGGTTTGCGCATGAGTATTGGAGCTAGTAAGCGCGATATTGTAATGCAATTTATGGCCGAAAGTGTAACTATTAGCGTTAGTGGAGGTATTATTGGTATTTTCTTAGGAATTGCCATCAGTTTAATCATTCAAGCAGCCACTGATATTGAAACAATTGTTTCACCAATAAGTGTATTTTTAAGTTTTACCATTTCAATTAGCGTTGGATTAGTGTTTGGTATACTGCCTGCCAAGCGCGCGGCAATGCAAGATCCAGCCGAGTGCTTACGATAATTCATTCAAAAAAATTTATGCAAAAAATAGTCAATTATATTAATGGAGCATTAGTAGAACCTAATGCAAAAAGTTATTTAGACAATATAAATCCTGCTACAGGAAAAGTATATTCGCTTTGCCCTGATAGCGATGAAACCGATGTAGAACTAGCTTACCAAGCAGCAAACGCAGCTTTCCCTGAATGGAGCAATATGAGTGCCGATGGAAGAAGTAAAATTCTTTTAAAATTGGCTGCGCTAATGGAAGAAAATATCGAACAATTAGCCATCGCTGAAAGCATAGATCAAGGTAAACCGGTATGGTTAGCAAAGCTAGGTGAAATACCAAGAGCAGTTCAAAATATTCATTTTTTTGCTACCGCAATTGAGCATTATACTAGCGAGTCGCACTCTATGGGAAGCCACGCCATTAACTATACTTTGCGCACGCCAATTGGAGTTGTAGGTTGTATCAGTCCTTGGAATTTACCTTTGTATTTATTTACTTGGAAAATAGCCCCTGCCCTTGCTGCTGGAAATTGTGTGGTAGCCAAACCAAGCGAAGTTACTCCAATGACTGCTTACTTATTTTCTGAATTATGCATTCAAGCAGGAATGCCAAAAGGCGTTTTAAATATTGTTCATGGTTTGGGTGGAAAAGTAGGTTCTGCTATTGTTTCGCATCCTGGCATTTCAGTTATTTCATTTACAGGTGGAACCAAAACTGGTGCTGAAATAGCTAGAGTGGCTGCACCCATGTTCAAAAAACTATCGTTAGAATTAGGAGGAAAAAATCCAAATATCATTTTTGCTGATTGCGATTTCGAAAAAGCTGTGAGTGAAAGTGTTCGTTCATCGTTTACCAATCAAGGTGAAATATGTTTATGTGGCTCTCGTATTTTTATTGAAAAACCAATTTACGAAAAGTTTAAAGCAGCATTTATTGAAAAAACCAAAACCATGAAAGTGGGCAATCCCCTACTCGATGATACTAAAGTGGGCGCCATTGCTAGCAAAATGCACTTCGAAAAAGTGTTAAGCTATGTTGATTTAGCCAAACAAGAAGGTGGAACCATTTTATTTGGAGGCAATAAAGTACAGCTTGATGGTGAAAATGCAGCAGGTTATTTTATGGAACCAACCATTATAGAAGGTTTAGCGTATAACTGTAGAACTAACCAAGAAGAAATTTTTGGCCCTGTAGTTACCTTAACTCCATTTGAAACCAAAGAAGAAGTTTTGAAAATGGCTAATAGCACACAATATGGTTTAGCTGCTACCATTTGGACAGAAAATTTAAATACAGCTCATTACATGGCTGCACAAGTTAAAAGCGGAATTATTTGGATAAACTGTTGGTTATTGCGCGATTTAAGAACTCCTTTTGGAGGCATGAAACAAAGCGGTGTAGGCAGAGAAGGTGGCTGGGAAGCACTTAGATTTTTTACAGAACAAAAGAATGTTTGTATAAAATTATAACTAATACCCTCTCCTATTTAATTCGTTTTGATATTTGCGTGCATTTATTTGATGTTGGCTAAAAGTTTCAGCAAAATTATGATACCCACTAAAGTCTTCTTTTGCGCAAAAATAAATGTAATTATGATTTGGCGCATTCAACACTGCATCAATGGCAGCAGGCGATGACATGCATATTGGTCCTGGAGGTAGGCCTTTATTTAAATAAGTATTATATGGATTATTAATAGCTGTATGGATACTCAAAACTCGCTTTACTGCTGTATCGTTCAAGGCAAAAATAATAGTAGGATCGGCTTGTAAAGGCATTCCTATTTTAAGTCTGTTCAAATATGTCCTGGCTATAATTGGCATTTCATCTACCTTATTGGTTTCGCTCATTACTATTGAGGCCAATGTAGCAACTTGTAGTGGACTCATTTTTAACAATATGGATTTGGTGGTTCTGCTGCTATTCCAAAAACTATTGTACTCTTTAAACATGCGTTCCATAAAGCGAGTGCTATTAATATTCCAGTACAAGTTATAAGTATTTGGTATAAACAAGCTGATAATATTATTGCTATCCATATTTACTTTTTGCAAAACAATACTATCACTCATTAATGCCATGAGCTTGTTGCTATCTAATTCTATTTGTTTGCTGATAGTTGCTGCTAGGTTGCTTTTTCTTCTTGCATAGTTAATTATTAAGTTAACGGGCTCTTGCCTACCCAATTTTAAAATTCTAATCAATTGAATATTACTTAAGCGCGGTATAATCTTGTATCGTCCTGGCTTTATGTTTTTATCCAAATTCAATAATTTAGCTACCCTTTCAAACGATTCTACATTGTCGAGCAGATTATCTTTTTGCAAATTAAAAATGAGCCTATCAAAACTTTGGTTTGATTGAATATAAATATATGCGGTTTTGTTTAAATTGGGATTGGTATTACTTAAAAACAAGTCGGAAGTAATTTTATACAAAGCAAAAAGCAATAATAGTCCAATAATTATACTTGTATAACGCCAACTTATGGTATAGTTTCTCATCTAGTTATATATTTGCAGTGGCACAATAAAAACATTTGATTTGAATTTATCAATTCAATAAAGTTATTTGCCATAAATTTTTTAGAATATTAATTCGCAAATGCTTTTTTCAAGTTAAAACAAAAGTATTTTTATAAAACAATAAATGATAGTAATTACAGGTGCTGAAGGGTTTATAGGTTCATGTTTGGTAGCCCAATTAAACCAACATAATTATAATGATTTAATTTTAGTTGACGACTTTGATACTTGGCCAAACCGTGCTGCCAATTTAATAGGTAAAAAATATTCGGCAAAAGTAAACAGAAAAGACTTTTTTGCTTGGTTTGCGCAAAATGCCAATCAAGTTCAGTTTGTATTTCATATTGGCGCACGCACTGATACTACCGAAACCGATGCAGCTATTTTTAAAGAACTAAATTACGATTTCAGTAAATCACTATGGGATATTTGCGTGAGCGAAGGAATAGGAATGGTTTATGCATCAAGTGCAGCCACCTATGGCGAGGGCGAGAATGGTTATGATGACGATGTAACCAAATTAAACACTTTAAATCCATTAAATTTATATGGAAAATCGAAAAATGATTTTGACAAATGGGCTGTAAACCAAACTAAGCAACCTTATTTTTGGGCAGGGCTAAAGTTTTTTAACGTATATGGTCCTAACGAATACCACAAAGGGCGGATGGCATCGGTTATTTTCCATGCATTTAATCAAATTAAGGAAAATGGTAAGGTGAATTTATTTAAGTCGCACAGGGCTGATTATAATGATGGGGAACAAATGCGCGATTTTATTTATGTCAAAGACCTTTGCAATGTATGTTTATTTTTAATGGAAACACGTAAAAATTCGGGTATCTATAATTTAGGAACCGGTAAAGCCCGTACTTGGAACGATTTGGTAAAAGCTATTTTTAGTGCATTGCATTTAGAATCAAATATTGAATACATTCCAATTCCTGAAGATATTAGAGATAAATACCAATACTTTACCGAAGCCAATATGGATAAATTAAAAGAAATTGGTTATTCAAAACCATTTACACCAATTGAGGATGCTGTAAATGATTATGTAACCAACTATTTAGAGCAAGGTTTGTATGAGTAAATTAAAAATATTTTTCTTCCATATCGCTCAATTCAAATTCAAGTGCATTGGTTGAAATATTTATTTCAATTAATGAAAGCGAAAGCGATGCTAAAAATATAAGCAAACTGAGTCCAAAAATTAATTGGGCTACTAGTGGGTAGTTTACATATAAAAATATCATACACAATACACACAGAAATATGCTTAAAACGCCTAAGCCTTGCATGTATTTTATTAACTTTATTCTTAACCTTAAGTTTTTAAGTTGTGCTATTACCACTTTTTCGTTTTCGCCATTTTGAATAAATTTTGCATGTAAGTTTCTGATTAAATTAGCCAATGCCAAAAACCTATTGGTATAAGCAAGCATAAGTAAGCTAATGGCAGGAAATAAAATGGCTGGTGTGGTTAAGGTTAATTCCATTATATAAATATAAACATATAGAAAAAAATGAAAGTTGCTAACTGAATAAATAATTATTCTAAAATATATTCTTCGGCTTCTAGGCCATCATTTTCCAGCCTGATAATAGTTTGGTGTTTATGAGTTCCAATAATTATTGCTTCAGCAATAAAAAGACCATCCTCTTCCTCTACTAACACGTCATCAATTTTATCATTAATTAAATTTTGCCAAGCGTTGGTTTTACTTGCATTACGTGTTTGATATTGCAAACTACAAGAAAATTCAACTTGTAAATTATGATTTAAAAGCTCAATATCCAATGTGGTAATTGGTAAAATCATTTCACTGATTTCTTCTGCTTTTTGAAGAATCAACTTACTATTGTCGGTAAACTGTAGTTCTATGTATTCCAGAAAACTAAATATATCTTGCGGGTTGGCCTTATTTACCCAAAAGTGGTATAAAACATTGCTAAGCATTTTACCTTCAGCACTTTTGAGCAACTTTAGGTGTTCCGGATTGTAATACATATTACATTGCTAGTTTTTCTAATTCTGATAAAATTGCTTTTTCCATTTTATCTTCAAAATTATCGTAACCATTTTTAATAAACTCTAAGCCGGTAATACTTTGATACAACTCAACATAGCGATTGGTAATGCTATCAATTAAATCATCAGGGAATGTTGGTGCTGTAGCTCCCTCCTGCCCTTGAAAACCTTGGCTGATTAACCATTGACGCACAAACTCTTTAGATAATTGGCGTTGTTGCTGGTCTTTAGCTTGAATTTCATGGTAAGTATCTGCATAAAAATAACGCGATGAATCGGGAGTATGCACCTCATCCATTAACATAATTACACCATCTTTATTACCAAACTCGTATTTAGTATCAACCAAAATTAAACCTTGTTTTAAAGCAAACTCAGTTCCAAATGCATATAATTCGCGGGTATATTTTTCAATTTGAGCAAAATCTTCAGCACTCACTAAACCTTGAGCTATAATTTCTTCTTTGCTAATATCAGTATCGTGTCCGCTAGTAGCTTTAATTGTTGGGGTTATAATTGGTTCAGGGAACTTATCATTTTCATGCATTCCTTCAGGCATTGAAACACCGCAAATTGTACGTTTACCACTTTTATATTCGCGCCAAGCATGACCAGTTAAATATCCTCGAATCACTATTTCAACTTGGTATGGAACACATCTATGTCCTATAGTCACATTGGTGTGAGGAGATGAAATAATCCAGTTAGGAACTATGTGTTTTGTTAAATCAAAAAAGAATGCCGCAGTTTGGTTAAGTACTTGTCCCTTATATGGAATAGCCTTAGTCATAACTACATCAAACGCAGAAATTCTATCGGTAGCAACCATTACCAAAACATCATCATTTATATTATAAACATCTCTAACTTTACCTCTGTAAAAGTTTTTTTGTTTTGGAAAAAAAAAGTTTGTTGCAATAATAGCTTTCATATATTTATAGAAATTAAGAAGCCACAATAATACAATTTTAACTATTTAATTTGACCACTGTTTATAAACAAATGATATCAAAAGGTAAACAACCTTTTGGTTTTAGAACATTAAATCAAATTCTTGCTTAACAAAAATTAAAGCTTTATGGGTAGGTGTATCGTTTAAACTTATAATTTCTTCAAAAATGGCTTTACTTAGGTCTATACCCACACAGGTGGGGCCTAAGTTAGCGTAAGAAGTATTAATTAAATTAATCATTTCTTCTTTTACTACCCTAATCATTTGCCAGCACTGTGCTGAAACATATAATTGTTGTGAAATATTATGACTGAACTCTTGGTTAATACTAGCTATCAAATCCATTTTTAATTGTGAAGCACTAATACCAGGCTGATGAATTCGAATAACCAAACTTTCAGGACTAATACGCTCAATAAACAAAATCATGCGTTCATAGGCTTGCAATTTTAATGGCAATAAAGTCTTTTCTTGTTCTTTTCTTAGGTCAATCATTCGCTTTTGGTACTTATCATCAAAAAATGCTTTTTGTTGATAGTAAACCACTAAAAATATTACCAAAGCAGGTAATAAATATTTTAAAAAATCTAGGAAAAATGCAAAACTTTCGTTCATGAATATTTTAATTAATTATTGGTTTTAACCTCTTCCGTTTGGTAATCTAAAACCTTGTTTAAATGAATGCTTTCCGCATCTATTTCTATGTTCACTTCAGTTTCAGCAAGTAAATCTTCGGATTCTGTTTCTTCAGATAAGCTATCTTCCAAATCTTCATTTATCAGATTATCATTACTTTCATAAATAGTTTCATTTGGAATTTCTTCAATTTCTTCATCAACTAAAACCTCTTCTTCCCTATTTTCAATTTTTTCTTGTTGGATAAAAAAGTCTTTAGGTGTATTTTTAAGCAATTCAAGTGCTTTTTCTGAAGCTTGCTGTTCAGCTTGTTTTTTATTGGTATGTTCGGCTTCGCCAAACACTTTTTTATTTACAATTACCGAAACTTTGAATATTTTTTGTTTTCCATGAGCTAACTCATCCAGTTTAAAATCAAGGTTCATACCCGACTTTTGAGTGTATTCAATTAGCCTGCCTTTAAAGTTTTTTTCAGTTTGTTGCAATTTATCTACATCAATGTGCAAACGAAGCAACTTTTCAATGATAAAGTATTTTGATTTTTTAAATCCTTTGTCTAGGAATATTGCACCAATAAACGCTTCTAAACCATTGCCAAAAATGCTATTTCTAACATTGATATTTTGCATGCTTTTTTTATCGTATTCAACCAATTCGCTCAAACCAATTTTAAGAGCCAAATCGTTTAAACTAACACGACTCACAATTTTTGACCTCAATTCAGTTAAAAAACCCTCGTCTTTATATGGATATTTTTTAAATAAATATTCAGCAATTACTGAGTTTAATACTGCATCGCCCAAAAACTCTAGTCTTTCATTGCTATCTTTGCTACCGCTATTATGAATTTTACTGGCAATAGAATGATGTCTTAACGACTGCTTATAACAACTTAGGTTTAAAGGTGTAATACCTGTAATCTGTTTTATTCTTGTAAATAAAACACGATCCTTAGAAAAATAGTATTTAAAATTAGAAAAAAAGGTAATCAAATTATTCCTCAAATTTCTTTATTATAATCGAAGCATTGTGGCCACCAAAACCGAATGTATTACTTAAAACTGCTTTTACCTCACGGTGCTGGGCTTTATTAAAAGTTAAATTTAATTTTGTGTCAAATGCAGGATCATCAGTAAAGTGATTGATAGTTGGAGGAATGATACCTTTATTAATGGCCAACAAACTGGCAATTGCCTCAATAGCACCAGCTCCCCCAAGTAAATGACCTGTCATTGACTTTGTAGAACTAATATTAATATTGAAAGCATGTTCTCCAAAAACAGTTTGAATAGCTTTTATTTCCTGCGGATCACCAAGTGGAGTTGATGTTCCGTGTACATTCACGTAATCAATTTCGGTTGGTTGCATACCTGCATCTAACAATGCAGCTTTCATAACATTGGCAGCACCAATTCCTTCTGGATGTGGAGCAGTCATGTGGTAAGCATCAGCAGTTGCTCCGTAACCTACTATTTCGCCATAAATTTTAGCACCACGAGCTTTGGCATGCTCTAATTCTTCAAGCATTAATGCACCAGCACCTTCGCCTAACACAAATCCATCTCTCTCTAAATCGAATGGACGTGAGGCAGTTTCTGGACTATCATTTCTTTCAGAAAGCGCTTTCATTGAGTTAAAGCCACCCATTGCAGCTTCGTTTACTACGGCTTCTGAACCACCAGTTAAAACCATATCGGCTCTATTTGATTGAATATACATAAATGCATCTCCAATTGCGTTGGTACTTGAAGCACAAGCAGAAACAACTGCAAAGTTTGGACCTCTAAATCCGTATTTTATTGAAATTAAGCCCGCTGCAATATCAGCAATCATCATAGGAATGAAGAAAGGGCTAAAGCGAGGGGTTCCATCGCCTTTAGCAAACGAAGTAACTTCGTCTAAGAAAGTCTTTAATCCACCAATCCCAGAAGCCCAAATTACACCTACTCTATCTTTGTTAACTGTCTCTAAATCAAGTCCGCTATCTTTAACGGCTTCGTCAGAAGTTACCATAGCAAATTGGGTAAATCTGTCCATTCTCCTAGCATCTTTTTTATCAAGAAACTGGTTAGGATCAAAGTTTTTTACTTCGCAAGCAAATTTTGTTTTGAAATGGGTGGTATCAAATTGGGTAATTGGCGCGCTGCCACTCACCCCATTTGATAATCCATTCCAATACTCCTGCAAACTGTTACCTATTGGAGTTATAGCTCCAAGGCCAGTAATTACTACTCTGCGTTTATGCATGTAAGATTAGTTTTGGGAGATGTTTGTTTTAATTTTTTTTGTAAAAATTAGCTGATTATGCTTTTACATTTTGTTCAATGTAACTAACAGCCTGTCCAACTGTACCAATTTTTTCAGCTTGATCATCAGGAATTGCAATATTAAATTCTTTTTCAAATTCCATAATTAGCTCTACAGTATCTAATGAATCTGCGCCTAAATCGTTTGTAAAACTTGCTTCGTCTGTAATTTCAGCTTCTTCAACACCAAGTTTGTCCATGATGATGGTTTTTACTTTTCCTTTAATTTCTGACATTTTTGTATTGTTTAAATTTTTAGATGTGGGTGCAAATAAAGCAGTTTTTATTAAAAAAATAAATTTTTATCTATTTCAGTAATTACTTAAGCTCGTTTTGCGGATGAATTTTGTTTTTATATATTGTTTTTTTTTTAATATTTATGATGTAATATATTGATATTCAACGCTATTTAATTTAACATTTTATGTAGCAATTTTGTGAATAATATTTATTCTTATTGAACAATTTAACTTTCTATTAGTAGTAAATATTTATATTTTTATACCATATGCTAAATCACCAGCATCACCTAAACCCGGAACTATATAACTATTTTCGTTTAAATCCTTATCAACTGCAGCCGTTATAATATTAGCTTTAGGCATAAAACGGTTTACATAAACCAAACCTTGCTCACTTGCGATGAGACTAGCAATAATAACTTTAGCAGGAACCCCATGTTTGCAAATGGCTTGATAAGCCAAATACATGCTTCTGCCTGTAGCTAACATTGGGTCTATCAATATTACTGTTTTATCTTGCAAATTAGGCGAAGCCATGTATTCAACTACAATTTCAAATTCTCCAGGTGCGCTATGCTTTCTGTAAGCCGATACAAATGCAGAGTCTGATTGATCAAAAAAATCTAAAAAACCTTCATGCATAATTAACCCAGCACGTAAAATGCTGCAAACTATAGGTTGATTATTAACTACTTTCACCTCTGTGTTTGTCAATGGAGTAGTAACAGTTTTGGTTTCGTAGTTTAATTGCTTACTTACCTCGTAAGCCAATATTTGAGCTATTCTGAATAAATTTTTTCTAAACCGAAGCCCATCTTTTTGTACTTCTTTATCTCTAATTTGAGCTAAAAAATGTTGAACAATGGAGTTGTTTTCAGAAAGATTGATTAACATAAATAGAGGTAATTAAGTTAGTTTACTTTTTTAACGATGGTGTTTTGTAAATTTTAACTGTATCAATTTTAGAATTGTTAATGTTTGTGTTTTTTACACTTGATTTGAAAGCCTTTATTTGAAATTTCAAACTATCTTGCTTAGTCAATGTCCTAATTTTCATTACACTGTCAATCGCATTTTGAAATTTATTGATTCGCATTTTACTGGCATCATTTAAACCCATCGTAATTGGGTCTATTAAGTCTGTAGGATAAATTCTTACACCAAAATCAACTGAACCTTTTAACATAGGTGCTGCTGCAATTTGACTGTATTTTTTTAAGAAAACTAAATCCCTAGTATTATAATTTTGACTTGAAATATTCTCAATTAGTCTACCCGTTTCCACTTCCCAAATTTTTATGCTACCATCATTGCATCCAGTTGCACAATATTTACTATCAAAACTAAAAGCTACAGATGTTACTTTCCAACAATCAACTGGTAGTCTTTTTAATTCTTTGCCAGTTTTTACCTCCCAAATCCGAGCACTTTTATCATTACTTCCGCTCAATAGATACTGTTGATTGGGGCTAATTTCTATGGCATTTATCATATCAGAATGACCAACAAATGAACGTTGAACTTGACCATTAGCAACATTTATAACTTTAATAGTTGGCTCTCTCCCTGCTACAAATACTGTTCTTGGATCATTACTCATGACCATTGAATTTACTGCACTGCCAGTATTCAACTCTCTTAATTTTTTCTGTGTTTCTAAACTCCAAATAATAATTTTACCATCATCATCGCCACTAAAAACTACTTTACCACTATTATCAAACATAACTGAATTAATGTTGGAAACATGGCCATCATTGGCTATTAACATTTTAGTTTTTCTGAAAGTACTGTCAAATACATTTACTACAAAATCGTTTGAAGCGCTGGCTAATAAATTTCCTTGTTTATTAAATTTTAAAGCATTGATTGGTGCTCTATGTGCATCATTAATCGATTTAATTAGTTTAAATGTAGTGTCATTGCAATTGTAAATATTGATGGTATTATCCCAACCTGCAGATGCTAATAAATTAAATTTAAAAGAAAAAGCCAATGCATTAACATCATTAGTGTGTCCTGGTAAAATTAACTGATGAGAGGTAAGTTGTTTTTGAGCAAAAGCACTTTGCAATACAAAAATAAAAAGTACAAATGGAATTAATTTCTTCATTTTATCTTAAAAAAATATTTGTCGCAATCTAATGTTTTATAAGTAAATTCAAATAAATTTGTTGTTAAAAGTCCAAAGTTTAAATGTATAACCCTTTTTGCCATTTAGGATAAGATTTACAAAACTGAGTCAGTTTACACTCATTGCATTTTGGCGATCTTGCGGTACAAGTGTATCTTCCATGTAAAATTAACCAATGGTGAGCCACAGCCACAAATTCTTCTGGTATATATTTAATTAATTCTTTTTCTGTTTGAAGTGGTGTTTTTGAATTGGTAGTTAAACCGAGGCGATTACTCACTCTAAAAACGTGTGTATCAACAGCCATGCTTGGTTGGTTATAAACCACCGAAGTAATTACATTAGCGGTTTTACGGCCTACTCCCGGCAGTTTTGTAAGAGTTTCTGTTGTTTCTGGCACTTTTCCGTTAAAATCATTTACCAACATTTGCGCCATACCAATTAAATGTTTGCTTTTATTACTTGGATAGCTAACTGATTTTATATAGTGAAAAACTTCATCAAACTCAGCTTCGGCTAATTTTTGTGGCGTTGGAAAAGCTTTAAACAATGCTGGCGAAATCATATTGATACGTTTATCGGTGCATTGGGCCGAAAGTATAACTGCTATTAAAAGTTGAAAAGGATTTTCATAATGCAGTTCTGTTTCTGCAATTGGCTGATTAGTTTTAAAATAGTTTATAATTTGCTCAAATCGTTCTTGCTTTCTCATAAAATGGGTTTGTTTTATTTCTACAATATTATGCTCAAAATGTTTAAACAATAATTGTATTGATTATTATTGCTCCAAAATAAATAAAAACATGAAACTATTTTCAACCATTGCCTTTATTTTGGTATTTAATGTTATTGGCTTTTCGCAAAACAATGCCGATTCGTTAATGAATGCTTTTACGCCTGAAAAAAAATCGGCTAAAATATTTACCCAAAAAGCCATTCAATTTAATTCAAACGATAGCATCAATCCTGATTATGAGTTAAAAGCTGGTAATAAACTATTATTTGAATATGAGTTTAGAAGCAAAGAATACCTTCAAATAGCCGATGATGAAATAGTAGAAAGGTTAATTTTTACCATTAACCCAAAAGTAAAAAGGTTTTACTTTAAATCATCTAATTTAAAAAACATACCCATATTATATACTCAAAGTTGTTTTTGCCGCGATGCTGGTACTTATAAAATAAGAAACGGAACATTTATAGGTACAAAAGTTAACAGCACTACTTGGAAAGTAAAAATTAAATTTAGCTATATAGCTCGTAACTCTAATTTAGTGGTAAAAAAAGCATACACATTAACTTACAAAATAGCTAAAAATAATGACTGATATTTTTGAAATAAAACCTGCTACCAAAAATGATGCAGGAATCATTTTAGAATTAATAAAAGATATAGCCGAATACGAAAAATTATCGGATCAAGTAGAAGCAACCGAAGAAAGTATTGTAAAATATTTATTTGAGGAAAAAGCTTTTGCCGAATGCTTGATTGGTTTTGAAAACCAAGTTCCAGTTGGCTTTGCCTTGTTTTTTCATAACTACAGTACCTTTGTGAGCAAGCCCGGTATTTACTTAGAAGATTTATTTGTTAAAGAAAAATACAGAGGAAAAGGTTATGGCAAAAAACTATTGTTAAGCCTTTTGAAAATAGCACATGAGCGCAACTGCGGCAGAGTAGAATGGAGTGTATTAAATTGGAATAAACCTGCCATTGATTTTTATGAAAACTTGGGCGCTACACCTATGAGTGAATGGACCGTTTACCGATTAAACCAAGAAGCAATAAATAAGTTAGTATTATAAATGATTGTAAATATATATACCGATGGTTCGGCAAGAGGAAACCCCGGAAATGGTGGTTATGGAATAGTTTTAACCAGCGGACAATTTAGAAAAGAACTTTCGGCTGGCTACCGATTAACTACTAATAACAGAATGGAGTTATTGGCTGTTATTGTAGCATTGCAACAACTAAAAAAACCAAATACACAAGTTAATATTTATACAGATAGTAAGTATGTTTGCGATGCCATTGAAAAAAAATGGGTTTTTGGATGGAAACAAAAAAACTTTGCTGGTAAAAAAAATGGTGATTTATGGAATGAGTTTTTGAAAATTTATGCCCAACACCAAGTAAAAATGCATTGGGTAAAAGGCCATGCAGGACATCCTGGAAATGAACGCTGCGACCAATTAGCCACAGCAGCTGCCGATGATAGAGCTAACCTAATGATTGACCATGTATATGAACAAGAACAAAAAGCCGAAAAAGGTTTATCTAAACTTTTTCATATTTAAATAGGTTTGGCCCAATGATTTTCAGGTAAAATGTTTCTTACAATTATTTGTTTATGATTTAAGGAATAAAATTAAAATACTTGTTTATGAATTAATTAAAGTTACCTTGCGCCTTCATATTTAATAATTTTATACAATGCAAGAAGGAACAGTGAAGTTTTTTGATGAAACAAAAGGCTTCGGATTTATCACTCCATCAGAAGGACGTGAAGACATTTTCGTACATTCAACAGGTTTAATCGACAGAATTCAAGAAAATGACAAAGTACAATTTGAAACAGAAAGAGGAAAAAAAGGTATCAATGCTGTAAGAGTGCAGGTATCAAGATAATATTCTAATTTTATTACAAAATTTTATTTACAATTAATTACAACAAAACAATGCAAGAAGGAACAGTTAAGTTTTTTAACGAAACAAAAGGATTTGGTTTTATTTCACCAGCTAATGGTGGAGAAGATATTTTCGTACATTCATCTGGTTTAATAGACAGAATTAGAGAAAATGACAAAGTAACATTTGAAGAAGAAAGAGGAAAAAAAGGCATGAACGCAGTACGTGTTCAAGTTGCTTAATATTTATTTTTATATTCAATACCAAAAGCCTGTAATGAAAATTACAGGCTTTTTTATTTAAAAAAATTTTATTGGATTGACTAAAAAATGAGTGGTTATGTTATAAAAATGATTTGCTTTTTATTATTCATAATTTTAAAAAAAGGCCTATTATAGATTTAAGTAAATTATAACAAAAAATCAAAAAAAGGAAAGTACTTTGCAACGTTTTGCTAAAAAATATACATAATATATATTAAATTGACATTTTAATTCATTGAAAAAATAAGATAAGCATATGAAAAAAATAAGATCAATAATTATTGTAGTACTTACTACTACATTAAAATTATCAGCCCAAAGTAATGCTGTTAACGATGATTTTACAAACAATAATACAAAACTTATAGAGCGCAAAGTGAATAGTGTAGTTAGCAATGTAACTGTTTTTAATAGCCAAGCACAAGTCACTAGGATAGCGAAATTAAATTTTGAAGGGAGTGGTATTTTTAATATTGTTTTCGACAAACTTTCGCCTTATATAAATATAAACAGTATAGAGGCTAAAGCCGATGCTCGAATAACTATTTTATCGGTTAGCAATAGAAATAATTATATGAACAAAGACGAAAAGCCTGATGAAATAATTTTATTGGAAGATTCATTAGTTAAAATAAATACAGAGTTAGACGATTATAAAGCCGATAAAGAAACCATTGTTCACCAAAAAGAATTGATGTTAGCCAACAAAAATGTTTTCAGTAATCAAGTGGGCGTTAAGGCCGATGAATTAGACGATTTAATGGAATTATACAAAAAGAAATTGGATGATTTTAAAGTAAATTGGTTCAGGTTAATACGTTTGGAGGAAAAATATAACAAAGCGAAATTAAGTATTGAGCAACAATTGGCAGCTTATAACAACGGCAAACTAACTTTAAACAATGAAGTAATTTTAACCGTTAAAGTAGAAAATAGTTTGCAAAATGCACAAGTAGAGTTAACTTATTTGGTTGGAAATGTAAGTTGGTCACCCTATTACGACATACGTGTAAAAGATAATAAAAGTGATGTGCAATTCTTTTTAAAGGCTAATATTTACCAAAGTACTGGCGAAGATTGGAACAATGTGAAATTAAAACTAACCACAGCCAATCCTGCTGAAGGAGGCGTAAAACCTGATTTACAAACCAATTGGTTAGGGTTTGAAATAATTAGAAATGATGCTTCTGTCACAGAAATCAAATCAAGAGGTTCTCGTCCTGAAGGAAGTGCTTATTACATTGATGGTGTTAGATTATTAGCAGATAAGGCAACACCTAAATCAAAGGTTTCACAAAACATGTTCAATACAGAGTTCGAAACCAATATAGCTTATTCTATTCCAAGCGATAACCAAAACCACCAAGTGGATTTAACCAGTTTTGCGCAAAGTGCTGTTTATGGTTATTCGGTAGTTCCAAAACTGAACAAAGAAGTGTTTGTAACTGCGCAAGTCTTAGCCAACGAATTAATCAATCAAATTAGTGGTGAAGCCAATGTATATTACGATGGTACTTTTACTGGTAAAACAATGATTAGTCCAACTGCAAACGATACTTTATTACTTACTTTAGGTAAAGACAAACGAATTCAGGTAGAAAGAAAAAAATTAAAGGAGTTTTGCTTTAATTCGTTTTTTGGAGGTACCAAAACCGAAAGTATAACATGGGAAATTACCATTAAAAATACGCGTAAAGAAGCAGTTACATTAACCATTGAAGATCAAATTCCGGTAAGCACTGACAAAGAAATTGAAGTAAAACTAACCGATAAAGGAAATGCTACTTTAGATGAAGCAACAGGTAAGTTAACTTGGAAATTAGATTTAGCACCTGAAAAAAGTCAAATAATCAAATTTAGCTTTGAAGTTAAACATCCTAAAGACAAACCGTTAACAGGATACTAATTTTTATTACTTAGAGCTTTCTATTGCTTTCCGTGGGATGCAGTTGTTGTGTCTCCTGACAAACAACAGCAGCTACGAATAATCTACAAATCACAATTACAAACTCAACAAAAACGCAATAGTATCTAAATTATCAGCATAATCCCAAAGTTCAGGTTGTTGCGTTTTTCCAAATGGAATATTATAACCTAAATCTATTTTACTTACCACACATTGTATTTCGTCTTTACGCGCTTCAAGAGTAGCTTTTACTTCATCCAAATTTTCATAATACTCGTAAAATAAACTTGCCAAAGGCGATGCCATGGCTTTATCTTCTTTTAAATTAATCAGTCCATTTTCTAAAAAATCATCCTGGTTCAATAACCAAATTGATTTATGGTACATTAAGTTATTGCCATATTTATTGTGTTTTAAATACTCATCGTAATCGTGGGTATTTTCAAAAAACAAAGCCATATCAAAACCTTTTGGTAAGTATAATTTGCTTACGTTTCTACAACCTAAACCAAAATAAGTAAAAATATCTTTGGCTAAAAGTTTCATTTCTTCATCGGTTTCGTGGCCAGTTAAAACTGCTACACTGTTGCGATTTTTACGTAAAATATTAGGAAACTTACTAAAGTAATATTCAAAATATCGGTTGCTATTATTGCTACCTGTGGCTATTACAGCATCATAATTATTTTCTAGTTTTTCATCGTCTTTAAGCAGTTTAATTTTATCGGCAAAAGCAGGTTCAATTTGCATTAAAGCCGCAACAATAAACTTGGGTAAAATTTTATCATCGCTACTTAATTTAACTATGGCTTTATGTCCGCAAAGCAAAACACAAATTAAATCATGTAAACCAACTAAAGGAATATTACCGGCCATTACTATGGCTACTGTTTTTTCGTTTACTGGTTTTTCAAAATCATATTTTTCAATCCATTGGTTCATTTTATGCTCACTTAAAGCATCGGCCCAAGCTTGTAAAGCAAGGCGTTGGCTTTCTTCGGTAAACCAATTGTTATATAAATAGGCTTCAACTATGGCCTTATGTGCATTATTAGCAGCATCTTGTAAAAAATTTCCTAGTTGAATAAAAGCTTGTACACGTTGTTGAAAAGTCATGTTATTTAGAACGATTCTATTTTTAGATTTGAGAGAACAAAACTAATCTTGCAGTAGTTAAATACAATAGAAAAAACAAAAATTAATTTATAACATATTATGGCAATAATGATAACTGACGAATGCATTAACTGTGGTGCATGCGAACCTGAATGTCCAAACAATGCAATTTACGAATCAGGAGCTGAGTGGGCTTGGAAAGATGGAAATAGTTTAAGTGGAAGTGTTGATATTGATGGCGAAACGGTTGAAGCAAGTTCACGTTTTGCTCCTAAATCAGACGATACTTATTACATTGTAACTGGCAAATGTACGGAGTGTGTTGGTTTCCATGAGGAACCTCAATGTGCTGCTGTTTGCCCTGTTGATTGCTGCTTACCTGATCCTGATAACGTAGAAACACAAGAACGTTTATTAGAAAAGAAACACAGAATGCATTTATAATCAATTGAATGTATATTTAATATAAAACGGCTACTTTTTTTAAGTGGCCGTTTTTTTTGTAGTATTAAATTTACAAAAAGAATGTGTTGGTTTTATATTTTTTTATATTATTGCAGACTTTAAATAATAAAAAAATCAACTCGTAATGAAAAAACACCTACTTGTATTTTTAATGTTAGCTTTTATAGTAAGCTGCGATGAAACACCTACTGCTAGTAGTGAAATTAAGGCTAATGTTCCCCATCAATTTAAAGATCCTTATATAAAAATGCTTGACCTATGTGGCGATTGGGAAGTAATTTTTAAAGTACATAAAATTAATAACAAGCGCCATACCGAAAAAGTAATAAAGGAAAAATGGAAAATTAAGCATGAAAGTAACAGGATTATTTTAAATGTATTATCTGGAAATACTAAAGGTTGGAGTACAGTAAAACGTTTTGAAGGTGAGATTACTGGAGATAAACTCACAGTTGAAGGTGAAAATTTAAATGTATTTACAATGTATGAAATAAATATACTAAACGAAAAGGAATTAAACGGAATAAAAAACGTTATTTTTCCTGATCCTGCAAGCGTGGACTATAAATTTACAGCAGTTAAAGTTAATTAATAACTCTTCGATATTAATAAATTCGTTTTTAAATTTATTTAGTTGATGGGAAAATTTGGCTTGGTTTTATCTGGTGGAGGAGCAAGAGGATTTGCACATCTAGGAGTAATTAAGGCCTTAGAGGAGGTGGATATTATTCCAAGCATTATTTCAGGAACCAGCGCAGGTGCAATTGTAGCTGCTTTTTATGCTGCTGGTTTTAATCCTGAAGAAATTATAGAAATAGCATTACAAGGTAATTTTTTTAGCTTTTCTAATTTGTTATTAAATAAATCTGGTTTATTTAAAATGCAATCGTTTGAAAAAATTTACAAAACTCATTTCAAACAAAACTTAATTGAAAAATTACCCATACCGATTTGTATTACAGCTACTGATATCATTAAAGGTAAATCAAAATATTTCACAAGTGGAAGTATATCAAAAG
Organism: Bacteroidia bacterium; assembly: GCA_044239605.1. Lineage (GTDB taxonomy): Bacteria > Bacteroidota > Bacteroidia > UKL13-3 > UKL13-3 > JAAFJM01. The sequence continues at coordinate 65,119 of JBIIBC010000005.1, forward strand.
CACTTTTAGCATCATCTTGTTTGCCTATGGTATTTGAACCAATAAAATATAATGATACATTATATTTAGATGGAGGAATTTTAAATAATTTACCTGTTGAGCCAGTTATTGGAAAGTGTGATTTTATTATTGGTGTACATACCAATGAAATGAGTTTAAAAGCTGAAAATTTTCATATGAAAGATATTTTGGATAGAAGTTTTCACTTAGCCATGAGTAAGACAGTATATGATAAAATACACTTGTGCGATTTATTTATTGAACCACCCGAAATGAGTAAATATGGTTTATTTGATGTGAAGAAAGCTGAAGAAATATTTTTATTTGCTTATCAATACACCAAAGAGTTTTTACAAACGAAGGAAGTATTTGAAAAAATAGAAGATTTAATATAATGAAATTAGACTATTTAGTTGAATTGAATTCAGCATTTTAAATTAAGAATTAAGCGAAAATATAAACACCTACTTAATTTTTTTTTTTGACAAAATGAGATTCAACAAATGGCTAAACATTATAGTCAAGAATGAAGATTTTACCAACTTATTAAGATATGAATGAGTTGTTGTTTGGAGTTTACTAAAACCAATGAAATAAATTTGTTAAAACCTTAGTTGAAAAAAAAGATATTTGTTCAAAACTTACTAAATGAAAAACATTTCAAAAAAAGATATTTTCTTTGTTGGTAACCAATTGGTTTTATTCCTAATTTATTTAATATCTACTCCTGCCTATCCACTAAAATATGATAGCAAAATAGCAGAGAATATCTTTTTTATTATAACTCTAGTAGGCATTTTATTAATTGGGATTTCATTGCTTTTGCTCAACAAAAATTTAACACCTTTTCCTACCCCAAAACAAGATAGTGAATTAATAAAAACTGGAGTTTATAAAATTATACGTCATCCAATATACACTGGTTTAATACTGACTACATTTTTTTATGCGCTTTATTCACACAGTTTAGTAAAGATAGTCATAGCAATTATACTTTTTATATTGTTTTACTTTAAATCAAAATATGAAGAAATTTTATTGTGTGATAAGTTTCCTGAATATAATAATTATATAAAAAAAACATATAGATTTTTTCCTTTTATTATTTAATTCCTTTATACAAAAAGAGCCGTAAAAACGGCTTTTTTTGTATAACTATAATTCATTATTTTATTAAGGACAAACCTTCTAACGAAGAAGTATCATTTGGTGCTAATAATAAAACTCTATTAAATAATTGTTTTGCTTCCTTATGTTTACTTAACCTGTAATTTGTCCACGCTAACATATGCAAACCATCATAAGTAAATGGATATAAATTAACCAATAATGTAAAACATTTATGTGCTTTTTCAAATAGTTTTCCATTGTAATAAATCACGCCTAAAGCATATAATGCAAAACTATTATTGGGATCTAGTTTTAAAACAGCTTGGTATTGAAAAACTACCTCATCCCATTCGTTTAAAACTGATAATGGATAAATATAGCCAAACTTTGCTTCAAGCGAAAAAGGCATTAATTCCATAGCTATTTTATAATATTGTTTTGATTCTTTTTGTAAACCAGCACAATAATTTAGCCAACCAAGTCGCAAATTAATTTCGTATGATGATGGGCTGTAAACTTCCATCATTTTACTTATGGCAGTTGTGTAATTACTTTTGTTTTCAAACCCTAAGCTAGAAGCAAAAGCAGTTTTAACTTTATCATCTTGCGCATGGGCAAATCCGATAATAGTTATTGTAATAAAAATGGATAAAATTGATTTTTTCATATTATAAATTGTATTTGATTCCTAAAAAAATAGAGTTAAAGTGATAATCTGTTTTTGATAAGTTATATTGTTTTCTTTCAAATTGATAAACACCAAACAGATATAAATTATTAGCAAATTCGTACCTTAAATTAATATTTGTTCTATCGTAAGATTTATCAATAGAGTTATAAATTACAAATCCATTTTGGTCACTATAATTTACTTCATTAGTATAAAAATAATCAGCACTTATATAAACTTCCTCGGTAATAGCAAAACTAACAGATGGCTTATAAAAGGTACTAGCATTACCATTATTTATAAAATGATATAGACCAAAGCTAAAAACTAATGCTTCATTATTTTTTGTATCAAATAACACCTCCCCACCTACCTGAAATTGATTTTGTTTTTCAGATAAATTATTAAGATTGCTATAAGCAATTAACGGTTTAATATATAATTTTTTAAAAGCTACCGTTGCATGCAATAAACCTAAATAATTATTGTTATTAATTATTGAATTTGTAATGCGCGCCCTGCTATTTAAATAGGAACCAGCAAAACCTAATTTTAACTTACCATTTACTTTGTATTCAAAATTGGCATAATATCCTGACTGGCTAACATTTCCCCAAAAATTATCTTGACTCAAATAATTGTAAGAATGGAATAGCGTTAGCTTCTTCCTAAGTTGGTGTCGCAAACCTATCAAACCCATATGCAAACTGCCAATGGTATCCATATTGCTACTCCATTTAACCCCTGATTCAACATATATTTGATTAAATAAATTAGTTTTTCCTAGCCTTGCTATTCCAGTTGGTTTTATGAAACTACCATTTAAATTTACCTCATTCGCCATAATAGGTTCAAGGTATAAAAACATTATTACTATTATTATACTTCGCATGTTGCCTCAAATTTAACACCATTAATAGTTGATTCGAATAGATGTATTTTAGCATCTGACAAGGTAATTGTACTTGTTAAATGTTTATTAACCATAAAGGCAGATTTTAGATTGATATTGCTCTGTAATACAATTTTTCTCGTATACAAATAATCATCAATTGAAAAATATGTTAACCTGTATTCTGCTTTAAGTAAATTTTTAAAAGGTAAAATAAAATCATTCGCAAGCCTACTCAAAGGTTTGAAAACATCATATATTGGCAATGAATCACTTATAACCATATCCTGATAATAGCTAAACAATATTTTATGAGCATTAATATAAAAACTATATAGTAAACTATTTTTATTCCCTTCAAATGAAGTGAAATAAAATTGATGACTATCAATACAAAACCAAGCTGTTGAGTTAGTGTTGTAACAATATATATAAGAGTAATTATTAATATCGGTAAATACTTCCCATTTTACTAACTCCGATTTTCCGTTTTCGAATTTTAAATCCCAATTCAATTTTTTTCCTGGAATAAAGTAAAAGGCGCTTTTCAGTAATGAATTAATTGTGGCATTAGCTACAATATCATTCTCTTTCGGAATACCATTACTGTAATAAACGTATTTATCATTCTCCTTTACTATATAATTACTTAATGGATATTTTATAGTAGTTGCGGCTAAAACTGCTGTACTTTGAAGCTGAAAATGAAGGTGTGGCTCTGGAGAACGACCTGAACTCCCATTGCTAGCCAAAACCTGACCTTTGTATATATAATCGTTTATAGCCACTTTGAAACTTTCCTTTTTAATATGGCTAATTTTACTGTACAGAAATTCTGCATGTTTAATGATTATAGTGTTACCCCAATTTTGTTGTAAATTAACATCACCAATTAAATTATCATCAATACCATCAATAATATCAACTACATATCCATCTGCAGGAGCCAAAATGGGTAATGTGTAGCAATAATAATCTTCTAGATTTGTTCCAGGTAATCTAAATGTTTTTAATTCATCATCCTTAATAACAAAATCCCAAGCATATTGATATTCATTTTTATGGGTAATATTTCCATTTTGTCCTTGCGAAATATACCACTCTCCATAAAATGGCAAACCTATTTTCAGATAAACCTCATCATTAAACCTTGCTTTTTCATTTAGGTATCTGTACAAATTTTTTTCTGGAGAAAATAATTGAACTTGAGTTAATTTAAGTTTATCAGCCTTCACTCTATTGTATAAAAAGTAAAGAACCATTATAACCATTATATTGAAAGGTAATGACAAAACAGGCAATCCAAAAGAACCTAAAATAGTAGCTGAAGCTGCAATAATCATTGAAATTATGGGCGCGGCAACAATAACCAATAAAAATGAATATGAATTTGATAACAAAAAATACCCACCAATGGCTATAGCAGCTAAAATAAAATTGAAACCTATGTAGGTATAGTTAATAAGGCCAATATTACCTTGAAGTAAAATAAAAAAATAGTATCCACTCAAAAAACCTACTAAAGAAAGCATAAATGCAATTCGTGAGAAAATTAATAAGCCAATTACGATTAAAATCCCTGCAACAATATTATATTGAAAAATAATTGCCCCTAATGATTTTAAATATACATCAATGATTTGAGGTAATTCAATATTATCGTAGAAATGATATGCATTCACCATATCGCTCCCTCCTAGTTTCATTAAGTCATTATAAATAAAAATACTACTATCGCTATCTATTAATGATGTAAAATGTGGAGTAGCCAAAATTATTAACCAAACAGTAAACAGGAATGGTAAACTTAAAAATGGTAATTTTTTATTGGCTTGAAGTCCAGCAATAACAATGGTTAACACGAAACATAAAAAACTAGCAAATGCTGAAAATAATAACAATTGCCAACTTGGTGCATAAGTATAACCTATAAACAAACCAACCAATAAACTATTAAAACCATAATAACCTTTTTGAATAAAATGATGGTTATAATTTAAAATATTGGCGAAAAAATTAGTTAGAACAACTGATAACAAACCAAACAAACCAACATAAATATTAATAAATGAGGCCAAAATAACCAAGGAAGCAAGCCAATAACTATCAGCCAAAAATAGTTGAGAGTAACTATTTACCAATCCCTGGGTATATAAATTAAAATAATATGATAACTTGGCTTTGTTCAACTTTTAGTTTTACGATTAAAATAAAAAATACATTTGGCTAGTATTAACATTTCATCATTAATAGAAACAGTCCTTTATAAAAAAGATGTCGAACTTAATAAAAAAGTTCAACATCTTTTGTGATTATTTATCTAAATAAATTATAACTTAAATTCACTTAAATAGCTAGGTGTTACTTCTAAACTATTCATGTATTCTAACGTTTCTTTTTTTCTAATTAAATGAGGCTTTCCTTCCATATCAATAATCACCACATTTGGTCTCATTGAAATAAACTGCATCCACTGAGTCATGTTATATGCACCAACAGTATGTACAACAACATTATCGCCTTTTTTCATTGGTGGTAATGTTACATTTTCTCTTATAACATCAATATTCATGCACAATGGACCGTAAATAACAGAATCTTCTGTATAGTGGCTAAACTCTTGAGCTGGGGATATTTTATGTTCGTACCAAAATGAGGTAAATAATAAATTTACACCAAAATCCATAATGGTAGCCTTACGTCCATCACTTAGACGTTTATTAGCTAAAACAGTTCCAAGTAAATAACCTGCATCATCCACCAACGATCGGCCACTTTCTAGTATTAATAATGGCAATTCATCTTTACTGTAATCAGAATTTAGTAATGCTGAGCAAATTGCTTCTGCATAATCATCAAATGTAGGAACTGTATCAGCACCCATTAAATATGAACCTTTTAAAGTATTACGAGACGCAAATCCACCTCCCATATCAATGTAAGAAATATTTTTTCCAAACTTGGCTTTTATATGGAACGCTAAATCAGAAAGCTTGGTAGCAGCCACCGCATAAGCACTTGGTGTTAACATAAAAGTACCAATATGTGAATGCAAACCTATTAAGTCCATTTTATCAGTTAAGATGATTTTATTAATTGCATCCCATGCTTGCCCACTTTCATAATTAAATCCAAACCTGTCCCACATAGGATAAACTCCAGTATCCATGTTAACCCGTATAGCAACTTTAGGACGTTTTTTTAGTTCTTCTGTTAATTCAATAATTCTATAAAGTTCATCAAGATGGTCAATATGAATCATTGATTCATTATTAATAGCTAGGATTAAATCCTCATCGGTTTTATCAGGACCATTGAATATAATTTTATTTCCTGGCACACCATTCAATAATGCTTTATTATACTCAAATCCAGAAACAACTTCCGACCAACTTCCCTCTTGATGAAACACATTACAAATTGCATTATTATAATGCGTTTTGTAACTCCAAGCAAACTGTACTTTCGGGTAACGAGTTGTGAAAGCACGAACTGCATCCTTATATGTTTTACGAATTGTTTGCTCACTCATTACAAATAAAGGAGAACCAAATTCGGCTATTAAATCTTTAACTTTAGCTCCATCAATATTTGTAAATGGAGTATATTCTGTACGAGTACCGTACTTGTTCATTACGCCAGTATTTAACTTTTTAATTACTGGTCTTTCATATCTAATTTTTTCCATTGTTATATTTGTTGCAGCTGGCTGCTGGCTCTCAGCAGCTAGCTAATTTTGTTTACTTGGTTGAATAATATTTTACTTTTTGTATTTCTATTTGCTAGAAGCAAGAGGTCAATAGCTTGAAGCTTGAAGCCACAGGCTAGATTCCAGAAGCTAATTTAAAGCTCCCCTACCGTTGAAATTTGCTCAAATTCCTTTAAATCAACAATCATATCATAAGAATACCTAATGAACATTTTACCTATTTCGTAATTTCCAAAAGGTTCAACAGATTTTCCTAAAGCTAATTTAACCAATGCCTCGGGCTGATTATGGCCACAACCAGCAGCTAAATATACCCACGCTGGAAAACGTGGATTTATTTCAAGTAAGTAGTATTTGTTTTCAGCAGTTTTAATAAACTCTAGCTCCATTCCACCTCTCCATTTTGATGAAGAAATTACATTTTTAGCAATATTTACTAATTCATCATCATCTAATGAAATACCTGCCCAAGCCTTGCCTTTATCGGTAATAAATAATTTACGCATAGGTACTGCACTAATTGCATTTCCTTTTCCGTCTCCAAGTGCGGTAACATTTACTTCACTTCCAAATACATATTCTTGAATAATAATAGGTAAACCCCATTTAGCACTCAATTTATTAAAATAATTAGCAACTTGTTCTGGATTATATGCAATGTAAGCTTCATAAAACTTTCCTTTAACCACCATTGGGTATGAAAATTCAATTGCTATAGCACTTATCTCATTGGTACTAAACATCATTTTACTGTAAGGAACGCTTACTCCATGCTTTTGCCCAAATTCAAATAAATTAGCTTTATGTCTTTCATCAAACTGTTCTTGAGTTGGTAAAAACATACTAATTCCAAGTTCTGTTTTTAACCGTTGCTCAAGTTTCATGAAATTAGCTAATTCAGCATCAAAATTAGGTATTACCACATCTACATTTTCTTGATTATTGATATAACTTAAACGTTCCATCAATGAATCAACTCCTGCACTTGGTAATGGTATTTGATATGACTTATTCACTAAATCGTGCATGTATAAACCTGGCTCAAGTGTTTCATAACTTAACCCAATTATGTTAACATCAAAATCTTTACTTTCTTTTAATGCACGAATTACGGGTATTCCTGGTCCAGGACTATCAATATTATTAAGTCCAGATACTGCGACTGTTATTTTAGGTTTCATAGTATATATTAAATTTATTACTATTCCCCCTCGTCACCTACTTGATTATTTTGAAGCATCATTACAAAATCGTAATAATCTTTTTCAAAGGTAGATTCATCAGCATTGTATTTACTTAAAATAGCTTTTCTGATATCATCTTTACCCTTTTCGTCCTTTAGCATTCTTATTATTTCTAATCCAATTGGATTAGTGCTAAACGAATCACCTGTAGTTGGATTGAATATAAATCCAGATTCGCTAATGGCTACATTTTTTTTTATTTTCATGAGCGTATTATTTATAATTAACTTTTGCTAATTTGTAATACAAATAAAATCTTCTCAATAAAAATAAATGTTATAATTTTTTATAATTAAGTTATAAAATTATGAAAAAGCACAAGTTTCCTTTGTTTTAATTTTTAATACACTTAAACGTTTGAACGTTTGAGCCTGATTCAATTTGAAGAATATAAATGCCATTTGATAGTTTTTGTACCTCTGGCATTTCAATAAGATTATCGCCTATAAATAGATTGGCTTCATAATTCACTACCTTACAACCCCAATTATTTAATAAAGTAATATTGGCTTTAGTGCCTGTTTCAGAGATTATATTTATATTTAAAAAATTAGTAAATGGATTTGGACTTACCACTACTTTTTCACTAGTAATTTTTGTAACTTTTTCAACTCTACTGTAACTGAAATTACCATCAAAATCAATTTGTTTGATTCTGTAGTATAAAATGTTATTTGAAATAATTGAACCAATTTCGTCTGTAAAAGAATATGTTTTTACACTATTGCTATTTCCTGCACCATTAACTTCATTAATTTTTATCCAGTTAGTGCCATCATAACTTTTTTCTACTTCAAATTTATTGTTATTTACTTCACTTGCAGTTTTCCAATTTATTAGCACATTGGCAGGATTTACAAATGCGGCATTAAATGACAACCATTTTACTGGTAAAGACACAATTCCACTATTAAAGTAAGTTGATGTATTGTAATTAGATATGTTTGAAACTCCATTATACTCCACAATTGCAAAGTAATAATTGGTAGTATTATTTAAACCTGTAATATTGCAAGAACTACCCGTTCCATTGTATACCACAAAACAATTATTTCCAATATTAGAACCATTTCCAAAAACTGAATTAGCGGTATAAGCCACAGTATCTATTGGTAAAGAATTAACCGCACTTCCAACTTTACAAATAACCAATCTCCTTATACCATTACCCGTTTTCCAATTTAAGTTTACTGTATTTATGCCATTATTGGTATATGAAAAATCAGTTGATGCGATAGTAGGTTCATTATGAATTGAACCACCCCATATTCGTTGAGCATATTGCGGACTGTCAATGAATGGATTCCTATTTCCTTGAATTGCAGCTATAGCATTATTTCTTTTTATTTCCTTATCACTCACAGGGTCTAGGTTATGCCAACTTAATAGTACACTTAACTGCCAAGGTTTAAAAACAGGATAGTTATTCCCTGCAAGAATATCTGAAGCATTGCCATTTGACAACCAAGAAGCAATTAGGTTTTCATACCTTGTTGCCATAAAAAAATAGCCTCTTGCTAAGTCACCTTTATATTCATCAATTGGCTCAAAAACAACTCCTGTATAACCAAAATTATTAGCACTGGTACCTAATTTCCCTCCATAAAGGCTAGTATTACTAGCATTTGTTACATACCCATATGGAAAGTTGCTTCTCAAACCATTTACTTTTCCATCCGAGGCAAATACGTGATTTAATTCGGTTTGCATCGGAGTAGCGGAATTAAACCAACTTTGAGGGAATGAATGCTCCCTGTTATAACAATCACCTTCTGTAGAATAGGTACCACATTGATTACTACCCATGGTGTATTCATAAGGAGAAGCCTGGTCTAACCTTGTACTGTAGATGTCCCAAACTTTTCCATTTGGCTGAACATCGGTAGTAGCGTATGCATTCCAAATAGCTGAGTAACTAATTGATGTTACTCCAGAAGAAATTTTATTATAAAGTGCCGTTTTTAAAGCTGCACCCCTAACATTTCCTATGCTATTAAAATAAGTGTTAGCGCCTGATGGAACTGTTGTTGCTATGCATGTTCCGCTAACTAAAACACTAACGGAAGCAGAACCAATACTGCTATTTAAAATTGAATTTGAAGTACTTGGATAAAGTGCAACTAAAGACGGACTAAAACGAACAAATATTTTGGTATTAGCGATTGTGCCGGCCGAAGGTGTCAGAGTAATTTTATTACTGTAACCATAATTATAATTTAATGAAACCTCAAAGGCGGTTGAGGCAGAAATCACGATTGGAGCCGTAAGTAAAGTTCCAGAAACCGAATAATTTAAACTTGAGGAACTATTATATGGATATACATTTCCAAATGATGGAAGTGACAAAGTGGTTGTTGTTATAGAACCTGCTTTTATATAATTACAAAGCACTATTAAAAGTATGAATAGGAATGTTTTTGCTCTCACTTGGCAAATATAAATAAATATTTGAGCAACAAACATCGATGAATAACATTATTCAATTTAATACTAAATAAAAAAGGCTTCACAGAATTTCTGTAAAGCCTTTTTAATTGGTAGCGGGGAGCAGAATCGAACTGCCGACCTCAGGGTTATGAATCCTGTGCTCTAACCATCTGAGCTACCCCGCCATTATTTCAAATTTATCTTTTTATTAAATCTAAGAATTAAATTTTTGTTGAGTTAATAAATAATATTACACACTGTAATAAGGGCTGCAAATGTAAAAATATTTATTTTATAAGCAAATATTATTTTACTTTTTGCAATAATTCTAAACTAAATGCCTGAGGTTTATTATTAAATAAAATTTTGGTTTGCGCCCAAGTAGTTTTAAATAAATTTGAAAAACGGTATTTGTTTAAATGTTCTTCACTTTCCCAATAGCTTAAGGTATATAAAACATTTTTTTCGTTGGCATCCTGCATTAACTGTAATCCGTTACAGCCATCAAAAGCTGCAATTTGAAGTTTTGTAGCTTCAAATACTCTGTAAAAATCATCTACTTTTGTTGGCTCAAAACTTAATCGTACTATTCTAGTTATCATATTTTTACAAAAATTCTATCATTATTTTACTCCCTACCCTTAGTCCTAATAGTTGTGAGGCGCTTCCTTCATTGGTAGCTATTTCTAAGTAACCACTTGAATTAAATAAAATAGCCTCCTCTCCTTTTTCTACCTCTTTATAATGCTTATTAATTTTATCAAAAAACTCTTTTCTTGCATAATATATCTTAAACAATCGTCCTTCCCTTATTTTCTCAAAAAGTATTTTATCAACATTCAAAATAGCATTACCAAAACCATCTACAAATGCTACAAACGCAACTATGCCCTGATCGTGAATTTCTATATTAGGATGGCTTAATTTATAATTTAATTTGCCATTTGTGGCTATTAAATTAATGGGTAGGTTTGAAACTAAGTGTTTTGCAATAAAAACAAATGCTTCATTTTCAATAAACGAATCGTTAGAGTTACAAAGGTTATCATTTAATGCCCAAATTTCAACTGTCTCACCTTCAAACATAAGGTTCAAGATTCCATTATCTAATGATATAAAATACTGATTTTGATGCTTTGCAATTATTATTTGTTCATACATAAACAAGTTTGTATCAACACAAATAAGATGGATTGTTCCTTCTTCAAAATTTTTATAAATAGCGTTTAGAATAAATGCAGATTGCATTTTATTGAACTTTTCAATTGTATGCGAAATATCAATAATTCTAATATTAGGAACTGTTTTGAATAAATTACCCTTTAAAGCAGCAGCATAATGGCTTGCATTTCCATAATCTGATATTAAGGTAATATTTTTCACTTGTAGGACTTGGCTATTTTAATAAATTCGTGCAAAAATATAATTAAGCAGCATATAATTTGAATAATAAAGAAATACTTATCGAAAATTTAGACCCTTTAGAATTATTGGGTCACAATAACCGTAATTTAAAAATACTTCAAGCACATTTTCCCAAACTAAAAATTGTAAGCAGAGGCAATCAGTTAATATTAACTGGGGATGAATTGGAAATGGAATTATTTGAAGAAAAATTTACTCAACTTGAAGCTGTTATATTTAAGAATGGAACCATATCTGATAGTCAGTTTAAGGCACTTTTAGCTGGAGATATTTCGCAAAGTAGGAACGAGGCGGTAGAATCAAATACCCATAATGCAGATGTAATTTTACATGGAAATGGAGGGAAAGCTATTAAAGCAAAAACACCAAATCAAAAATTAATGGTGGAGCATATTCAAAATAATGATATACTTTTTGCAATTGGGCCTGCCGGCACGGGAAAAACATACACAGCTGTCGCACTAGCTGTAAGAGCTCTAAAAAACAAAGAAGTTAGACGAATAATATTAGCAAGGCCCGCAGTAGAAGCTGGCGAAAGTCTTGGATTTTTACCCGGTGATTTAAAAGAGAAAATTGATCCTTACTTGCGTCCACTTTATGATGCATTGGATGATATGATCCCTGCCGAAAAACTGAAACAATACATTGAAACTCGCGTAATTGAAATTGCTCCTTTGGCTTTTATGCGTGGAAGGACACTTGATAATGCTTTTGTTATTTTAGACGAAGCTCAGAATGCAACCGATTTGCAATTAAAAATGTTTTTAACCAGAATGGGGCCTCATGCTAAATTTATTGTTACAGGCGATTTGTCGCAGATAGATTTGCCTAAAAAACAACTTTCAGGATTATTAAAAGCTGTTAAAATATTGGAAGGAATTGAAGGTATAAGATTTCAATATTTAACCTACGAAGATGTTGTTAGACACAAGTTGGTTAAGGATATTATTAAAGCATATGACAAAGGGGAATAGTAATATTCCTCTATTTGTTTAATATTTTAAGAACTACTTCCTCTATTTTTGCACTGCTTGATTTTTGAATTGTAAATTCAAATCCATCAATTACCAATTTCTCTCCTTGCATTGGAATATCCTCGTGATTTGCAGTAATGAAGCCACCTAATGTATTGTATTCTCCCTCAGGTAAGTTCAAATCATATTTGTTATTTATATAATATATTTCTAGCCTTCCCGAAAATAAATATTCATTTTCACTTAATACCTTCTCTGTTAACGATTCTGTATCATGCTCATCATCTATTTCACCAAAAATTTCTTCCATCACATCTTCAATAGTTACAATTCCGGCTGTTCCACCAAGTTCATTTACAACTAAAGCTATGCTTTTTCTGGTTTTGCTAAATCTATTTAAAACATCCATAACAGAAGTAGTAGCTGGAACAATTTCTATTGGAAAAACGATTTCTTTAATTGAATTTACTTTTTTGAAAATCTCTTTTTGGTGCACATATCCAATAATATTATCAGAAGTACCACCATATACTAAAATTTTAGAAAGTCCCGTTTTTACAAATTTTTCATATAATACTTCTGGTGTTTCTGTTATGTCAATTATCTCCAAATCGGTTCTAGGAGTCATACAATCACGCACCTTTAAATTTGAAAAATCAAGCGCATTCTTAAACATTTCTGTATCAACCTCTGCATCTTCATCTAAATCGTTATCACTAACTTGATTGATGTAATCATCCAAATCGATTTTAGTAAATACAGGCGTAGTTTCCGTATATTTTATTTTTAAGAAACCATTTAAAATAATTTTAGATAACCAAATTATAACATGTACAACAGGCCAAAATAAATAATAAAAAATTAAAAAAGGTAATGCTAAAACTTGTAGAACCAAATCTGGATTTATTCGGAAAAGCACTTTAGGTATAAACTCTGCGGTTACTAATACTATTAATGTAGAAACAATAGTTTGGGTAAATAATAAAAGAAATTTATGTGTTTCGAAATAGGGTGAAATGCTAACTAAAAAAGGATCTAATACCTTAGCCATATAAATACCATAAATTACTAAGCCAATGTTATTGCCTACTAATGTGGTGCTTATAAATTTTGAAGGATTATTAACAAAATTTGATAATATATTGGCAGTAACGCTTCCCTGTTTACTTTTTAACTCAATTAAAAGTTTATTTGAGGATATAAAAGCAATTTCGGTTCCTGCAAAAAAAGCAGAAAACAAAATACTTGATAATATAATGACTGAATAATTATCCATAATATAATAATGCACAATAATACAAAAAATGTGCGATTTTTAAATTGAATTTCTATTTTACTTTATTTATTTAAGTGACTAATTTTTTATTTTTATCGAAATTTATAAACAAACCACTTTTAAAAAATTTGTATCAAATCAGTAAAAACCATTATTGTTGCCAATTAAAAAATGAAAAAATGAAAAAAACAGCACTAATAACTGGCAGCACAAGTGGAATTGGTTTGGCCATAGCAAATAATTTAGCAGCTAGCGGATATAATATTATTTTTAACGGATTAGAGGCAAATGGCGAGCAAATAGCTGCAGAAGTTGCTCAAAAACATGGTATTGAATACCTTTTTTCGCCATGCAATTTATTATACACTGAACAAATAGAAACCATGGTTAGCCAAGCCTTGGCTAAATTTGGTAAAATAGATGTATTGGTTAACAATGCCGGTATTCAATTTGTTTCTCCTGTACAAGATTTCCCTTTGGATAAATGGAATCAAATTATTGCCATAAATTTAACTGCTACTTTTGTTTTAACCAAGCTTTGTTTTCCTAGTATGATTGAAAACAAATTCGGAAGAATAGTAAATATAGCTTCAGCACATGGATTAGTAGCAAGTGAATTTAAATCGGCATATATTGCTTCAAAGCATGGTGTAGTTGGTTTTACTAAAACAATTGCTTTAGAGGGTGCCCCACATAATATTACAGTAAATGCAATTTGCCCTGGATATGTTCATACGCCAATTGTTGAAAATCAAATTGGGGACCAAATGAAAGCGCACGGACTTAGTAGAGAAGAAGTGATTGAAAAAGTAATGTTAAGCAAACAAGCTATTAAATCATTTATAGCTATTGAAAGTATTGCTCAAATGGCAGCCTATTTAATTTCTGACAACGCAGCAACAATAACAGGAACTGCAATTCCGGTAGATGGAGGATGGACAGCACAATAATATGGATAATTTTACTAGTAATTTTTTAGAAATTAATAATATTAAACTGCATTTTTTGCATTACCCCAATGCCAATAAACCAATAATATTATTATTACATGGATTAACAGCCAATTGCCATGCCTTTGAAGGTCTGGTTAATAATGGTTTGAATAATAATTTTGAACTTATAATACCAGATTTAAGAGGCAGGGGATTAAGTAGTCATCCTGCTTTTGGGTACAGCTTTAAACTTCATGCTGAAGATATTATTGGATTAATAAAGCCTTTTACTAATCGTGAAATAATATTGATAGGGCATTCATTTGGTGGACTTTTATCTTCGTATTTATGTTATTACTATCCTAATTATTTTAGTAAAATTATTTTTTTAGATGCCGCCCCCGAAATGAATCCAAAAACCCCATTAATGTTACAAACTTCGATGGGTAGACTTGATAAAAAATTTGAAAATAAGGAGGCATATTTCCACCAAGTAAAAAATGCTCCATACATTCATTTTTGGGATAATGACATGCAAACCTATTATGATGCAGATATTGATATCAATGAAGATGGTACGGTGGAATCAAAATCAGATTTAGCACAAATAATTCAAATAGCCACTCATGTTAGTAAGGAGCCATTTGCCATGTACTTTAGTTCTATAAAAAAGGATACTTTGCTAATTAGTGCAGAAGGCGAGTATAACTTAAGTGAACCTATTTTACCTAGATACCTTGCTAGAAAGGCGGTTAACTTATTAAAAAAAGGAGAACTAAAAACTAGTGAGGGGAATCACCACACAATGTTATATGGCGAATTTGCGGTTGAAATTGTTAATTGGATAAATCAATTTTTATCCTAATAATTTTTCAATAGCTTGCTTAAGTTTTAGTGAATTAGGTTTGGTTACAGTGAAATAA
The DNA here is from genome assembly GCA_044239605.1 of Bacteroidia bacterium. Taxonomy (GTDB): domain Bacteria; phylum Bacteroidota; class Bacteroidia; order UKL13-3; family UKL13-3; genus JAAFJM01. Next base: position 80,701 of record JBIIBC010000005.1, read on the forward strand.
TAATCAACAACTTTACCATCCTTGTTCACTAGATATTTATGAAAATTCCATTTGGGATACATATTTACTGTTCCATTCAATCTTTTTTCACTTAAAAATTGATATAATGGGTGTGCACCAAGTCCTTTTACTTTTATTTTATTAAAAATAGTAAAAGTAGTATTGTATTTGGCATGACAATAATTTTCAATATTAACGCCACTTAAGGGTTCTTGAAATCCAAAATCATTACTTGGAAAAGCCAATACCTCAAACCCTCTATCTTTATATTCCCTATAAATTTCCTCCAATTCTTTGTATTGATCAGCATAACCACATTCACTTGCGGTGTTGACAATTAGCAGTACTTTTCCTTTGAATTTATCTAATAATACCTCCGCACCAAGTAAATTTTTTAATTTGAATTTATAAATATTTAATTGTTCTTTTTCACTTACTAACATATTCATTACAACTAAATTGTTTTGTAAAAGTTTTATTGATTTCGAAAAAAATTACAATACAAATTATTTTCTACCATTTGCAATGTATATTCTTGTATTTAATAAAATTTATAAATATGATAAAAACCAATACCTTATTAAAGTTGCTATTTGTAATACCTGTACTATTTATTTCATTGACGGTATTTACCACTTCAAGTAATCCACCTGCTGCCAATGCTGGAGAGCCTGCAGGAACAAACTGTACCTCGTGCCATTCGGGAACTGCAATTACAAGTGGAGCTAATTGGAATGCAATTACCATTAGTGGTTTACCACTAAATGGTTATGTTCCGGGTACAGTATACGCACTTACGGTTAGTGGTGGTGCTGCGGCCACAACTAAAAACGGTTTTCAGGTTACTTGTTTAACCTCATCAAACACCAATGCAGGAAGTATGGCAGCAGGTACAGGAACTACAACTAGTTCAAGCAATGGTAAAACTTATATTTCGCATAGTCCATCAAGTACCAGTGGAACTTGGACATTTAATTGGACTGCACCTGCATCAGGAATAGGAACAGTTACATTTTATACTAGTTATAATGCTACAAATGCTGATGGAAATTTCAGTGGTGATTTAGTTTATACCAAATCATTTGCATTATCTCAATCCTTAACTAATCCTCCAACCGCAGTAATAACTGCATCGAGTACAACAATATGTGTTGGCGACACTTTGTATTTGAGTGGAAGCGGTCAAAATAATCCTACTGGATATAGCTGGGTATTTGTTAATAGCAATCCAAGTTCTGCTAATACCAAGGATGTAAAACTTGTTTATACTTCAGCGGGAAACAGACAAGTTAGGTTAACCACTTCTAATGCAGACGGGAATTCATCGCAAGTATCACAAACTATTCAAGTTATAGCTAAACCAACTGCTACCATAACTTCAAGTACTACAACCATATGTGGAAACGATTCAATAAACTTGCAAGCAAATACGGGAGCTGGACTAACCTATTTATGGACTCCTGGAAATTTTATCACTTCATCAATATACGTTAAAGATAGTTTAAGCTATAAAGTAAAAGTAACGAATACAAGCGGTTGTTTTGCTACATCTACAAGTGTTAAGCCTAGCAAAGCTAGTTATCCTCAAGCCACTTTAGTTAGTAATAAAGACACCATCTGCAATAGCGACAAAGTAATGTTTGATATAATAGGAAATGGATTTAGTGCTCAATATTTTGTGAACGACACCTCTGTACAAAACTCATTAAATTTGCTTTACGAGTTCAGTAGAAGCAATGCTGGAGTGTACAAAGTAGCAGCAAAAATTACAGCAGCAGGTTGTGCCACCAATTTACCAGCTAAATACATATCAGTTGAAAATCAACCAAGCGCACCAATTGTAAATTGTGGCAATAGCACATCAAATTCTATAGAATATACTTGGCAGCCTGTAGGTAATTTTACTAATTATGAAATTAGCTTAGATACCGGCAAAACTTGGGTAAATGCAAATGGAGGTAATCAATTATCGCATACCATAAACAATTTATTACCTAATACTACCAAAACTATTTGGGTTAGGGTTAAATCAAATGGCGTTTGCGGAAATGGATTAATTGCTACTAAAACCTGTGTAAATAATGGCTGCAATCCTATTAATAGTTTTTATAATTACAAACGTTTTGTTTGCCTTAGCGCTAATGAGTTAGTTACTACAACTCCTTTTGAGGTTAAAAATATTTCAAATCCTAAATACTTAATTCAATTCGAAACAGATTCAATTACAAGTGCTTTTTCTCGCAATACCATTTTTAATATGCCGATAAAACCGGGTAATAATACTGTTAGGATAAAAATAAAAGACAGTATTGAAACAGGATGCCCTATTATTGATACTACTTTTACCATAAAAGGAAATAGAAACCCTGTAATTCCAAATATTACTAGTAATAAACCTAATGCAACTTATTGCAAAGGGCAAAATATTATATTAACTGCTAATAGAGCAAACGGACTTAACTTGTTCTCGTTTTATCAATTAAATCCTACCAGAACACTATTACAAGCTGGATTTAGCAATGCAATTAACTTGACCAATAAATTGACTTTACAAAACACATTGATTAAAGCCACTGTAATTGATACAGCTACTTTTTGTGCCGATTCGTCAACTGTAATTACAGTAACTGAAAATCCCAATCCAATTGCTAATTTTAGTATTGAATATTTTAAGTCGGATTCAAATAACGTAAATAAAAACAGCGTAGTATTTACCAATTTAACCACCGATTCGAATAATTATACTTGGCATTTTGGCGATGTTGCTAATAGTACAGCTAATAACAAAAACACTAGCTTTGTTTATACCAAAGGTGGTGTATTTTCAGCTTCACTAGTAGCTGTAAATTCTTTCGGCTGTAAAGATTCGGTAAGTAAATCTGTTACCATAACCAATACTGCTGTTAAAACTTTGTCAAATCAATTAGGTGTTAAAATATATCCAAATCCTGCCAACGATTTTATTACTATTGAAACCAATGAAAATAGTAAAAATGCCGTTTATTATTTATTGGATATAAATGGTAAAACAATACAACATGAAGCCTTTAATAAATTTCAAACTATTGACATTACTTCATTACCTGCGGGTGTTTATTTTATTAAGTTAGCAATAGCTGAAAAAATAGTTTATGAAAAGTTTGTAAAAAACTAAAGAAAAAATACAATAACAATTTATCAAAGCAAAAAGCCCTTTCAAAATTTATTTTGTTAGGGCTTTTTTATTTTATAACCTTGCAAAATGCAAAGCGGCCCTATAGGTATATTCGATTCAGGTTACGGTGGTTTAACTGTAATGAAAGAAATTGTTGAAACGTTGCCACAATACGATTATGTTTATTTGGGCGATAATGCACGTGCTCCTTATGGAAACCGTAGTTTTGAAACAGTGTATGAATATACTTTGCAGTGTGTAAATGCCCTTTTTAACAAAGGCTGCAAATTGGTAATTTTAGCTTGTAATACGGCATCTGCTAAAGCCCTGCGCAATATTCAGCAACGCGATTTACCATTAATGGATAGTCGCCTCCGAGTATTAGGTGTTATTAGGCCCACTACCGAACTAATTGGTACTTTTAGTAAAACAAAACAAGTAGGAGTTTTGGCTACTTTAGGCACTGTTACTTCCAACTCCTACCCTATTGAAATTGAAAAGTTTTTTCCTGAAATAACTGTTCATCAGCAGGCATGTCCCATTTGGGTTCCGCTTATTGAAAACAATGAGTTTGATAACCCTGGCGCAGACTTTTTTATTCAAAAACACCTAAACCAACTCATGGCTAAATCGGCCGATATTGATACCATTTTGTTAGGTTGTACACACTACCCTTTATTGCAAGATAAAATCAAAGCACTTTTGCCCGATGGAATAAATTTACTAAGCCAAGGTAAAATAGTAGCCAATAGCCTAACACAATATTTAGAGCGACATTCTGCTTTAGAAAATCTTTGTAGTAAAAATGGTAAAATGGCTTTTTATACTACCGATTCCACAGAAATATTTGACCAACAAGCCGAAATATTTTTTGGCAAAAAACTTAAAAGCGAATACCTACATATTGATTGATTTAACGATTTTTCGATTTGGAGATTGTCAAATTGTTGGATTAATTGTTGTTCATTACTCGTTGTTCGTTGTCCGATGCTCGTTATTTTCCAATTGCCTATTGCAAATTGCTTATTCCCTCAAGTCATGCCGTAGGCATCTTCCTTAACTAACTAATAGCTTTCCATTATCTGCTTGCCTAGATTAGTATTCTACCCTTTTGCGCCCATGTTGAATTTAGCAAAGCAACACCAACATGAATTCTGCCCATTTAAGTGTTTTAACTTTGCGATACCAACAAAAAACTATTGAATTATTTTTTCTTTTCAATATTCCAAAAACAGTATTTGCTTTTTAAATTAATTTTCGAGTGTTTTGATATATTGTAAATTGATAAGGGAAAAGTGGTTTGTCAAGCTTCGCTTAACACAACAATATCAATATTAAACCTTTTAGTCCTGTAAATACCATGAGTAAAATGAATAAATTTTTGATCTTAATTTTATGCACTTGCTCCTGTGGAATTTATAGACAAAATGTGGTGAATGTGCCTGCAATTACTCAGAAAGGCCAATTACAATTGAGTGCGCACCAAAGTTTTAATGGAAGCGAAATTCATGGAAGTTATAGTGTAACAAACAATATTGCATTAATGGCCAATTATGGAAGTATAGGTAATGACGAAGAAAATAACGCTAGTAATAAAATTGTTCAAAACCATTATTTCAAGGAAATTGGATTAGGTTTTTACAAGCCTTCTGCGCCAAATAATAATCAAACCATTAAGGAAATTTTTGCCATAGCTGGCCAAGGTTATACTTCAAAATATACCGAAACTTTTGTAGGCTCAAAAACTAAATTTGATTCTAAAGAAGCCTATTATGATAGATTAGGAATTCAAGTTGATTATGGCGTAAAGACCAATCAATCTTCATGGATTATTTCTCCAAGGTTGCTTTACGTAAACTATTATGGAATAAAAGATACCGCTGCATTAATATTCAGGCAGCAGGCCAATTCATTTATAAGAGGTGAAGTTGCACTTACCTATCGTTACCATTTTAATCCATATTTTTCTTTATCGGGCCAATCCTGCATTATGGTTCCATTTACCGATTATTTAGATGATATTGTTTATGACGATTTTTCAGTATTAAATGCAAGTATTGGCTTGGCCTTTAATTTAAACCTATTTAAATTTAAGCCAAACAATTAAACTTTATCCAAACGTTTTTAAGTTTCTAAGGCACCCTCTCCTATTTTATTTATAATTAATTCTTTTTAGGCTAATTCTTTTTCATTTCTTTTTCTAAAAAAAATAATCTTTGCCTTTGGTCGGTGTTTTCACCGACCAATTCAAAGAGTAGGTTGGTGAAATACCGACCACAGGCAAATACTGAACGAGGTAGAAGAATTAATAGTAAAATACAATGCTACTATACCTGCCCCAAAACCTAGACCTAAAAAACCGAAACACTAGTAACACCAGAAACTAAATAAACCAAAAAGCCTCTACATGGAGGCTTTTTTTGTGAAATATATTTCATGAATTGGCGTTATATAATCCAATTATGATAAAGACTATTTTCATCCTATTATTTATTTCTGCTGTTTCTATTGCCTCCGGACAATCTAATTTTTATAAAAAATTAGCAGATTCAGCTTTTACCTTAACAAAACAAGTTGTTAGTTATGATCCAACTTACTTTCAAATTGACTATCCAAATGGTGATGTTCCAAATGGCAAAGGAGTATGCACTGATTTGGTAATTAGGGCTTACAGGAAATTTGGAATTGATTTGCAAAAAGAGGTTCATGAAGACATGAAAGCACACTTTTCAAAATATCCAACCAATTGGGGGCTAAGTAAGCCTGATAAAAACATTGACCATAGACGTGTTCCTAACTTAATGACTTTTTTTAAAAGAAATGGGACTTCCAAGCCCATAACAACAAACACTAACGATTATTTGCCGGGCGATTTAGTATGTTGGAACCTTGGAGGTTCAGTAACACATATTGGGATAATAGTGAATAGGAAATCTTTAGATGGTGAAAGATTTCTAATAGTTCATAATATTGGCGGTGGGCAATTAATGGAAGACTGTTTGTTTAGCTTTAAAATAATTGGACATTATCAATATAAAAAGTAAAGAACTTAGGTACATTCTATTTGAAATGGCAGTCCTTTCTTAAATTTTTTATAGCTATAAAATCATTTTATGTTTGAATTAAAATTACTTTGTTTTTTTATCTTTTATTAGCATGTTTACCGAACGTTTGTGAATGTTCTTGTAGTTCAGGAATTCATTCGATGATTTAAGATGCAATGTTAATTATCCAAATTGCAGAAATAAAATAGTATGGAATTTAAAAAATATAACTCAATAGAAAATTCTTATCAAGATGACTTTATTAGTTCAATAATTGAGCAGGGTTTTTGCCTATGGTCGGTGTTTTCACCGATCAATTTAACGAGTAGGTTGGTGAAAACAACAACCTCAGGCAAAGTGGTAATTACAAATTGAATTCAATAAAATTACTTTGTTTATTTTTTACAAATTGGTTTTATTCGGAAATAATTGAGTTGCTCCGTGTCCTTCAAATTTTATAATTAAACTATATAAAAGTGTTTTAAAGTAACCATGAAAATTAATACAAAAATGCCCAAGAAACTTGTTCCTTATTTTAACAAAGAACTTAACAATGCGGCTATTGCTTTTAAGTTAAAAAACTTCCATTTATGTTGGCAACATCTTGAAAGAGCTCACATTTTAGGCCAACCTTATCCTTTGGCTCATACCATTGTACATTATAAAATGTTGGTCTTTGGTGGTGTAAAATCATTTGTTGGGGAAATTCCAATAGGTAATACAGGTGGTGCAAATGTTCCACCGTTGAAGCCAATGCAAATACCTAAAGATTTGAGCCAAATTATTCATCAAACAAAAAAATAAATCAACCCCACACTTAAAATAATAGAATAATATGAATTTAAGAAAGGCCACTTTTATAGAAATACCTGCTATTTGGGAAATATTACAGCAAGCTATTCAGCAAAGGAAGCTGGATGGTAGCGACCAATGGCAAAATGGTTATCCAAATGAACAGGTTATTCATAATGATATTTCGAATGGTTATGGGTATGTGCTAGTTGACAATAACATAATTATAGCTTATGCGGCTATTATATTTGGTATTGAACCTGCTTACAATGATATAAAAGGAAAATGGCTAACCAATGGCGACTATTTGGCAATACATAGAGTGGCAACATCAAATGCAGTAAAAAGAAAAGGAGTTGCTACACATTTATTTAAGATGATAGAAGATTTATGTGTAAAGGAAAATGTTTATAGCATTAAGGTGGATACTAATTTTGACAATATACCCATGCTCAAAATTTTTGATAAATTAAGTTATATTTATTGTGGTGAGGTTTTGCTAATGGGAGCACCCAGAAAAGCCTATGAAAAGGTAATTTCAGGAACCTTTACTTCTACAAAATGACAAAAAAGAAGTGTAAAATAATAATTGCGGCAGAGGGAAATATATTTAACACATAAATGGCAATTAATTGAAATTAGAAATTAGATAAAGAAAATAATAAAAGAAAATATCCAAATGGTTGTTTTACCAATTCATTTATTGCTATTAAGGAGAAAACACTTTTTGTATTTATGTAATTAATTTAAAAAAATCTTGAAATTTAAGTTCACTTTACAAACCCAAAAACCGAAATTCTATTTATGAATTATTTTATGATATTGTGAAATAATTAACCCAAACTAAAGACCCAAAATGAAAAGAACTTATAAACTCATCTTTATTTTATTCTTCTTTATCAATACAAGCGGTTTTGCTCAAACTAATACATTAAAGATAAATATAACTCCAACTTTTGGCAATTTGGTTTTGCAATTGGCTGATTCATTCTTTATAGCAAATGATTCTACTCAATTACAGGTTGATGTTTTGAAATTCTATATTTCTAAAGTTCAATTATTAAATGACGGGAAAATAGTATTGGAGGAGAAAAATAGTTTCCATTTGATAGATGCAAGCGAATTAAAATCGGTACTTTTACCAATTGAAAATAAAGAAAATATTCATTTTGATGAACTTAAATTTGATTTAGGAATAGACAGCACAACAAATGTTTCGGGTGCAATGGGTGGCGACCTTGACCCAACTAAGGGAATGTATTGGACTTGGCAAAGTGGCTACATTAATTTTAAACTAGAGGGTAAAAGTAAACTTTGCAAAACACGAAACAGTGAATTTCAATTTCATTTGGGAGGCTATCAGCAACCCAATTATTGTGTACAAACTTTGCGCTTCCAAATTACAAACTCAAGTGTGATAAATTTAAAATTAGATTTGAAAAAAATATTTCAACAAATTGATTTAGCAAAAACAAATCATATTATGTCGCCCTGCTTGGAAGCCGTTTTACTTTCAAAAATAGTATCTAACTCATTAACCGTAATAGAAAATTGAAAAGAAAATTATTGATATTATCATTGATTAGTTTCACAATAGTGGCGTTTCGCTACATAGATAACCCGCTAATTGTAATACCCAAAATTTTCCCTAAACCTGTTTATGATTTTTCGAAAAATCCGTTATCAGAGAATAAAATTAAGTTAGTTAGGGCCTTATTTTACGACCCAATCCTTTCGCGAAACAACATGATTTCGTGTGCCAGTTGTCATTCGCAATTTTCAGCTTTCACCCATGTAGATCATGCCTTGAGTCATGGCATTGAAGATAAAATTGGATTCCGTAATTCCCCTACCCTGATGAATTTAGCTTGGCAATCATCATTTATGAGAGATGGTGCTATTAACCATTTAGATATGCAAGCTTTGGCCCCAATAAGTAATCCCGTTGAAATGGATGAAAGTATAATACATGTAGTTTCAAAACTACAATCAAACCAACTGTATACTAAGCTGTTTTACAAAGCATTTGGCGATTCAGTTATTACTGGTGAACACACCTTGAAAGCCATTTCACAATTCATGCTCACTTTGGTTTCAAGCAATTCAAAATATGATAGCGTAATGCGAAAGCAAACTGCATTTACTGAACAAGAAAATAACGGCTACAAATTATTTAAGAAAAATTGTGCATCGTGCCACCATGAACCACTATTTACCAATGATGAATTTAGAAATAATGGTCTATCATTAGACACATCGTTGAATGATTATGGCAGATACCGTGTAACAAAAAATTCATCTGACTCCTTAAAGTTTAAAGTACCAACGCTTCGGAATATTGAATTCTCATATCCATATATGCACGATGGCAGATTTAAGAAACTTTCGCAAGTTATGAATCACTACACTAATGAAGTTGTAAAAAGTAAATCGCTTTCACCAGAACTAGATAAGTCTATTGTATTGAGTTCAAATGAAAAGGTTGATATCATTGCGTTTTTGCTAACACTTACTGACAAATCGTTTCTCTTTAACCCCCAATATTTTTACCCTAAAGAATTTTTTTTGGAAGGTGCGAAGGATTAAAAATATTTATTGTTTAATTATTAATTAAAAAAATCAAAAAAATTATTTGATTTCTAGTCTTATTCCAGCCGTTGCAGGCGTCCTCGCCTGCAATAACAGAAAACTAATTCAACCGTAACTTCTATTCATTTTATAGTTTTGTATGTAACATGAGCCAATTTTAAAAGCTTATTATTGAAAATGGCTGAAAATAATTTCAATATAATTGGTTTAACAAATGAGCAAGTAATTATTGCCCGCAATAAGTTTGGACAAAACAAGCTAGATTATAAAAAAGAAAGCAATTTTTTAGATGCTTTGAAACGCACCATCAAAGACCCTATGATGATTCTGCTTTTGGTGGCAGCATCTATTTACTTTATGAGTGGCAAAATAGGCGATGGTATTTTTTTAACCGTTGCCATTGTGTTCCAAACTTCTATTTCGTTATACCAATTTTCGAGAAGTAAAAATGCACTGGAAAAACTAAAAGATTTTTCGCAACCCAAATGCAAGGTAATTCGCAATGGAGAGGTGGTGGAAATTACAAGCCAAGATTTGGTAATGGGCGATAGCATTTTGGTAAACGAAGGCGCAGCCATAGCAGCAGATGGCACCATTGTTAATTCAAACGATTTTTCGGTAAATGAGTCTATTTTAACTGGCGAATCGTTAGCTGTGTTAAAAGATAAAACCACAGATGACCATTCTGTTTACAGCGGAACGACAGTAGCCACAGGTTTGGCCGTAGCCACCATTACAGCCATTGGCAACAAAACCAAATTAGGCAAAATAGGAAGCAGTTTAGAAAACATAGTAGAAGAAAAAACTCCTTTAGAAATTCAAATTGCCAACTTTGTTAAAAAGATGGCCATTTTTGGTGCCCTAGTTTTTATAATAGTTTGGGGTATTAATTATTGGCATTCCCAAAATTTACTTACCAGTTTACTGCAATCGCTTACTTTAGCTATGAGCATATTACCAGAAGAAATTCCGGTAGCTTTTACCACTTTTATGGCATTGGGTGCTTGGCGATTAATGAAAATGGGCATAGTGGTAAAACAAATGAAAACTGTTGAAACACTTGGCAGTGCCACCGTAATTTGCACCGATAAAACTGGAACCATAACCGAAAACAAAATGAGTTTAGCCAAAGTATTTTTATTATCGGCCAATAAAATTATTGAACCTAAAGATATATTGAGTGAAGAGGAAAAAGACTTGATAAAAACAGCTATGTGGGCCAGCGAACCAACCCCTTTCGATCCAATGGAAATGGCTTTGCACCAAGCGTATACTAACTTAAAAATGGAAGATGAAAGACCTAATTACAAGTTGGTACACGAGTATGCATTAGATGGTCAACCACCCATGATGACCCATGTGTTTGAAAACAAGGAAGGTAAAAAAATTATAGCTGCCAAAGGCGCTCCTGAAGCTTTGATATTGGTTTCAACATTAACCGAAAACCAAAAACAACAAATAAACGCAGCCATTGAACTTTTAGCCAATGATGGTTATAGAATATTAGGCGTGGCCACCAGTAATTTTAGCGCGCAAAATTATCCTGAAAAACAACAAGATTTACCATTTGAGTTTAAAGGATTGGTAGCCTTTTTCGATCCACCAAAAAACAATATTGCGCAAGTGTTAACCGATTTTTACACTGCGGGCATAGCAGTAAAAATTATTACTGGAGATAATGCTGAAACAACCATAGCAGTGGCCAAACAGATTGGTTTTAAAGGTTTTGAAAATACCATAACAGGCAATGATTTGATGGAATTATCAGATGCAGAACTGAAAACTTGCGTGATGGAAACAACCATTTTTACACGTATGTTTCCCGAAGCTAAGTTAAAAATTATCAATGCTTTAAAAGCCAATAACCAAATAGTAGCCATGACTGGCGATGGCGTTAACGATGGACCTGCTTTAAAGGCAGCACATATTGGTATTGCCATGGGTAAAAAAGGAACTGAAATAGCCAAACAAGCGGCATCGCTTATTTTATTGGAAGACGATTTATCGAAAATGGTACATGCCATTGCCATGGGTCGTAAAATTTATAGCAACTTAAAAAAAGCCATTCAATACATCATTTCCATTCATATTCCAATTATCTTAACTGTTTTTATACCCTTGGCTTTGGGGTGGATTTATCCTAACATTTTTTCGCCCATTCATATTATATTTTTAGAAATAATAATGGGGCCAACTTGTTCTATTATTTACGAAAACGAACCCATGGAAAAAAACACCATGCAACAAAAACCCAAACCACTTACCGATACATTTTTTAATTGGAAAGAATTATCTATTAGCATTGTACAAGGATTGGTAATAACTGCTGGTGTATTATTTACTTACCAATATGCTATATTCAATGGTTCAAGCGAGGCCATTACAAGAACCATGACTTTTACGGTTTTAATAACTTCCAATATTTTTCTTACCTTGATTAATCGTTCGTTTTACTATTCTATATTTACCACCATTAGGTATAAAAACAATATGGTTTTTTTTATCATTTTTATAACCGTAACCTTAGTGGTATTAATGCTTTACATAAAACCACTCACTTCATTTTTTGAGTTTGAAACCTTGAGTTTATTGCAATTAGTAACCTGTATTGTTATTGGATTAGTTTCTGTAATTTGGTTTGAAATAGTTAAAATATTTAAAAGAAGAAAACCAATAAATAATAATAAAAGTTTAAAAATTTAAGTTAAGGTTTTTACTTTTAAGGCTAGAGTGAATTTGCTTGACAAATATTTATGTAAGTTAAACAAATTATAAAATAGTGGATTTTAAATTATAAAAAAATAAATAATTAGTCTATTCAACTAGTTTACCATCTTCTCTTGGGCCACGTAAATGAATAACTAAACCATTTAAAAAATTACGTAAAATTTGGTCACCACAATCCATGTATTTAGGGTGGTCTTCCTTGCGAAAAAGTGCACCTAATTCACTCTCAGAAATTTTAAAATCTACTAACTTTAATATTTCTATTATATCAGTATTTTTCAATTGTAGCGCTACCCTTAGCTTTTTTAATATATCGTTATTGCTCATGTTTTTTCTGTTTTAAAAAATTAATTTGCCCATTTTATGCCTAAAGTATCTTTTGGTATTGATAAATATACAGCTTCTTTAGCCATCAATCCTTTAAGTATTACTGTATGTGTTTCATTACTTGCCCCAATTTTAACTTCCTGTTTAAAGGCTTTTTTATCATCGAGTTTATAAACAAAACTTTTAGTTCCTTCGGTATGCACACATTCTATTGGAATACTCAACACTTTTTTTAAGGTATTAGTTGAAATGCTGTTGGAAGTGGTCATAGCTGGTCTCAATGAAGTATCGATTGAAGTAACATCAATTACAACCTCAAATACTTTTGCTTCACTATTGGGTTTTTGTTCACCAATACTTGCTACCGATTTAACAATACCTTGTAGTTTTTTGCCACTTTGAGCATCAAGGCCAATATTAACCAATTGATTAGTTTTAACTTTTTGAATATCTACTTCATTAATATATGTTATACTTTCCATTGTTCTTAAATCTGGTAAATTTGCAACTGTTGGATCCCAGGTATTAACAGTACTCCCAACTATTTTTTTCTTTCCATCCCATTCTTTTGCGTAAATTACCATACCACTTTTGGGGGCAGTAATGGTAAACTGAGCTAAAGTAGTGGTTAGTTCCGAAAGTCTATTTTGTGCCTTAGTTAATTCGTTACCTATAATTTGCATTTTGGTAACGCTCTGTTGTTGCTTGGTTTTATAGTTTTCTTTTTTCTGATCGTAGTTTCTTATTGCTTTTTCATATTCAATTTCGGCTTGTCGCAATACAGCTGGGGGCTCATAAATAGATTGCTCTTTTGTTAGTTTTCTTTCCTCTACTGCATATTTTAAATTAAACAATTCATCTCTAGCATCTCGCATTGTTAAGGTTGTATCAAGTTGAGTTGATTTAAATTCAGATTGTTTTTTTTGTACATTTAATTGTTCTTCATTAATTTTATTCATTATTTCAGTTTTATCTAACTCAGCTACAAATTCTCCCTCTTTTACTACAGTGCCCTCGGCAACTAAATTACTAATTTTGACTTGCCAGATTCCTACTTGTCGTAAGGCACTTGGAGCAGAAATTTCAGTATAATTTTTTGCACGTAACTCACCTGTATTTAAAACTGTTACATCAAAACTTCCCTCCTCTACCAAAACCATTATTTGATTTTCATCCACCTTTTTTATTACCACCCAATAAATGGTAGCCATCGCTATTAACACAGCTAATGCTATAAATTTTCCTCTATGTTTTTTCATTTATAATTACTTAACTGGTTGTTTAATTGTATTTATATTATTTTTAATCGTTTCAAATACCTGAATGGTATTTTTATCCATTAAATGTTTAAGCGTATCATATTTTTGTTCCAATTCATTATATCTTTTTAAAGTTTGCATCATTACTTTTTGAGTATACTCTGTAGTGGTATCAAAAATATTAGAATGCAGTTGAATTGCAGTATCGTTAAAACTTAGTGCAGGATTAGATGGGTCTGTAATATTAAATAAGTTGGTATCGCCATACAATACTTCAACATAATGTTTATTCACTCTTAATAAAGAATCAGAAAACTCTTTGAACAAAACCATTTCATTCTTTATTTTTTGCTGTTTCGTTTCGCATGAATAAATGGAAACAATCATAGCAATTACCAAAATATTTTTAAACTGCATATTTTTATTTAATATTTGTTACAATAAATGTAATTAAATTTAATTTTAAAAGAAATAGTTTTAAATATAAGTAACTCATTGAATTTATTTGTAATTTTTATTAACTATATTTCATTAAATTTTATGTTTCACAAGGTTTTTGAATCAAATTTTATTGCTAACTTTTATTGTTAAGAAATTATTACATCACTGAAATTCGTTGCAATAAACATGAGCTATTTATAAAATTTACTTATTTAAAATGTGTATAAAATTGGTGTCAAAATCAGGTAAATAGAAATGAATATTTCTGTTATTAACAGTTAACTAACACTATCTTTTTTATGTGTATATCATTTTTCAATTTGGGTACTAGTACATTTTAGTACATTTTTGGGAGATAAGTAATAAAAAAAAGTAAAAGTAGCATGGCGGAAATAGTTGCAAATAGAAAGAAAAGAACACTAACAAATGCTCAAATTTTTGAGACGGGAAAATTACCACCGCAAGCACCCGAATTAGAGCAAGCAGTTTTAGGTGCTTTACTTTTAGAAAAAGATGCCATTAATATTGTTGCAGAAGTTCTAAAACCAGATAGTTTTTACGATCCCAAACATAAAAATATATATGAGGCTATTTTAAATTTATGGCAAAATGGAAGTGCGGTTGATATTTTAACTGTTAGTCATGAACTTAAAAAGAAAGGTAATATAGAAATGTCTGGAGGTGCATACTATGTTACATCATTAACTAATCGAGTAGCAAGTGCGGCTAATATAGAATACCACTCACGTATCATTGCGCAAAAATTTTTACAACGTGAGTTAATTAGAATAAGTGGTGAAATTGGAACTGAAGCTTATGAAGATGGCACAGATGCCTTTGAATTGTTAGATAGCGCTGAACGAAAACTATTTGAAGTTTCGCAAGGAAACATTAAAAAGGATTACCGTAACATTAGTAGCGTAATGCAAGAAGCTATTAATGAAATTGATGAGTTAAGAGGAAAAGAAGGTGGATTAACAGGCATTCCTTCTGGATTTAGTAAATTAGATAGAGTTACTTCTGGATTTCAAAAATCTGATTTAATAATTATTGCTGCTCGTCCTGGTATGGGTAAAACTGCATTTGTATTGAGTGTTGCTCGTAATGCTTGTTTATCAAATACCGAAACACCAAGGGCTGTAGCTATTTTTTCACTAGAAATGAGTTCTAAGCAATTGGCAAATCGTATGATAAGTGCAGAAGCTGAAATAGAATCAGACAAGTTGAAAAAAGGAATTTTAGCTGACCACGAATGGCAGCAATTAAATTCTAAAATAGCGAAGTTAAGCGAAGCCCCAATATTTATTGATGATACACCTGCTATTTCAGTATTTGAGCTACGTGCAAAATGTAGAAGGTTAAAACAACAGAATAATATTCAAATGATTATTATAGATTATTTGCAATTAATGCGTGGAGATGATACTAATAATAAAAATGGTAATCGTGAACAAGAGGTAAGTTATATTTCAAGAAGTTTAAAGGCTTTAGCAAAAGAACTTGATGTACCTGTTTTAGCATTAGCCCAATTAAGTCGTCAAAGTGAAAAACGTGGAGGAGGAGGAAGTGCTTCACCAGGAACAGGAACAGGCAGGCCTATTCTTTCCGATTTACGTGAATCGGGTTCCATCGAGCAAGACGCAGATATGGTTATGTTTATTTACCGTCCGCAGTACTATAAATTAACCGAATGGGATGATGGAACTCCTTGTGCAGATGAAGCCGAAATAATGGTAGCTAAGCATAGGAATGGAGAACTACATGATGTTAGACTAAGATTTATTGGTAAGTACACTAAATTTGCCGATAAAACCGACTTTGATAATTATGCAATTCCAGACTATAATGATAATAATGGCAACAATGGAACAATTACGGTTAGTTCAAGTATTAATTGGGATAGCGATGTAGATGATGAAGGGCCAATTACATTTAATGGAGATGCTCCTTTCTAATTTTGAAGTGGCTGTTTTTAATTAAACAGCCACTTTTTATTTAAAATTCTTCAATTAAAACACCCATTTTACCCATTTGATAATCTCGTATGGCCTGCATTATCTCAGATTGAGTATTCATTACAAAAGGGCCGTAAGTAGCTATAGGTTCATTAATTGCTTCCATATCAAAAACCAGAAGTCTTGTTGGTTTATCAAAATTTACAATTAGCTCAGTTGTTTCATTATTTATAATAACTAAGTGAGAACCATTAACTAGATTTCCTTCAGCATCAATAGCCTCATCCAAATTATAAATGGCATGTTCATAACCTTTAGTAAATTGAAAAGTATGGCTTGCTTTTCCAATGCTATGAACCTCTAAAATAGTCATTGGGCTTTGCGTTTCGCTAAATCCTTTAATTTGATTATAATTTCCAGCAACCACTTTAATGGTTAAATTTTGTTCTTCAATAATGGGAATTTCGTTTTTGTTTAAAGCAAAATATTTAGGTTGTTCTTGTTTAAATTTTGCAGGTGAATTAATCCAAATTTGAATAATTTCTTGCACACCTCCTTTTGCTGCAAACTCGGCAGATGGTCTTTCGCTATGAATAATTCCTTTTCCAGCATTCATCCATTGAACACCACCAGCCTCTACAATTGAATTATGACCTCTCGAATCTCTGTGATTTACATTTCCTTCAAATATAAAAGTAACTGGTGCAAAACCAGTATGTGGATGAGGACCAACTCCAACATCGCCAGTTTTAGAATCGGCAGGAATTGTTGATTTATGATGGTGGATTAGTAATAACGGACCAATATTATTTATTAGTCCATTTGGGAGTGGTTGTCGTAATGGGATTCCGCCCATTTCTACCCAATCTGCTGCAATAATGTTTTTTATAGAATTCATGTTAATTTATTATTAGTTAGTAAACAAAAATAAACTTAAACATATAAATAAAAGTTAATCTATAACAATAAATTAATTAGTAGTGTTGTGATTGATTTGACCATATTTGAGCACTATCTGGAACCTCATGAATAATTACCATTGAATGCCCATTTCCAAAAATCCCCAAATGTCTTGCTGCCCTCTCTGATACATCTATAATTCTTTTCTTATGAAAAGGACCTCTGTCATTTATTCTTACTATAACCCAACGCCCATTTTTAGGATTAGATACTTTAACTTTGGTATTAAATGGAAGTGTTCTGTGTGCAGCAGTAAGTTCTCTTCTTTTATATCGTTCACCATTAGCTGTTTTTCGTTTTTCAAACTTACGAGCGTAATAACTTGCGTATCCTTTTTGGGTGAATAAATGCAAGGTGGTGTCTTTAACCTCATTTTGGGCTAATAGCCTAGTAAAAGACAATATTAAAAGGGTTGTAAAAAAGATTTTAAAAATATTTTTTTGCATTTTTCAACTGCAATATAGCATTTATAGTAAAATATAAAAATTACTTTTATTACTCATTTTAAAAATTAACAATTAAGTTAAAATAACATTCAATTAGAAACCAAATACTTGAAATTAAATTTAAAAAAAAGGTTGTTTTTGTTTTTTAAATTTATACATTTGCAGCCCATCAAACAAAAAATGTTTGATTAATACATGGTGGTTTTAGCTCAGTTGGTTAGAGCGCCTGATTGTGGTTCAGGAGGTCGTGGGTTCGAGCCCCATATTCCACCCCAAACAAAAAAAGGTTTTATACATAGTATAAAACCTTTTTTCATTTCAGAACTTTAAGTTATTTTCCTTCAAAAACAGGTTTACGTTTTTCAACAAAGGCATTCATTCCTTCTTTTTGGTCTTCTGAAGCAAAACACATGTAAAAGTTTTTGCGTTCAAAGTATAAACCTTCTTGCAAGCCACTGTCGAACGCTTTTAAAACACTTTCTTTAGCCAAACGAATGGCTATCGGACTTTGTACAGTTATTTCTTTAGCTAATTTTACAGCTTCTTCTAAATACAATTCAGTTGGTACCACACGGTTAATCAATCCAGCACTTAATGCTTCTTCTGCACTAATAAATTTGCCAGTTAATACCATTTCCATAGCCAATGCTTTGCCTACAGCCTTGGTTAAACGTTGGGTTCCACCTGCCCCAGGCATAATGCCCAATTTTATTTCAGGTTGACCAAATTTAGCCGTTTCGCTAGCTACCACCATATCGCAAGTCATTACTAACTCGCATCCACCACCCAACGCAAAACCGCTCACAGCAGCAATAATTGGCTTTTTTGTTTTTCTAATTTGATCCCAAGTTTCAAACTGGTCAATTTTTAATAAATCAATGGCATTTTTGCTTTCCATTTGCTTTATATCGGCACCAGCCGCAAAAGCTTGCTCATTTCCGGTAATGATTATGCAACGTACATCGTCATTGTCGTCTAATTGTTGCAAAGCTTTTTTCAGCTCTAACATCAATTGTAAATTCAATGCATTTAATTCCTTTGGTCTATTTAATTGAATTAAAGCAATATGCTTATCGTAATTAGGGTTTACTAATATAAATTCAAATTCCATATATATTTATTGTTGATTTTTGAGTTGTTGGACTGTTCTATTGCTAAATTGTCAATTGCTAATTGATTATTCCTTAACATCTTCTAAAGTATCAACCTCTTCTTTGGGTGCTGATTGTTCAGCAAATTCTTTTTGAAACAATAATATCAATACAAAACCAACACTTATTGTTGCGTCAGCCACGTTAAACACGGGTCTGAAAAATTCAAAACTTTCGCCACCCCAAACTGGAAACCATGAAGGAAAAGTACCATGAAAAATAGGGAAATAAAGCATATCAACTACCGAACCATGAAACCATGATGCATAACCACCATCTGCGGGTAAAAAAGTAGCTAAACTCCAATAATCGCTTTTTGAAAACAATACTCCATAAAATACTGAATCAATTATATTACCCAAAGCTCCTACTAAAATCATTGTCCAGCTTATTGTATAACCCAAATGTGATTTGGCTTTTATTAACCCATTAATATAATATACTATTACTCCACAAAAAATAATACGGAATAATGTTAGAATAATTTTACCCCAATCGCCTCCAAACTCAATACCAAAGGCCATTCCATAGTTTTCAAGGAAATGAAGTTTAAACCAATTTCCAGCTACATTTACTTCTTCGCTTAAGTTAAAATGCGTTTTTACATAAACTTTGCTCCATTGGTCAATAATTAATAATATAATCCCAATGGCAATTGGGTAAACCACATGTTTGTTTTTCATTATTTGCTTAAAAAAATAGAGACGCAATAATACATTACGTCTCTATTAATTTTTATATTTTTTTAAAAAAAATTATTTATACTGTTGAAGCTTAGCTTCCATACTTAAAGTAGTGTGAGGAACGGCTCTTAAACGCTCTTTAGCGATTAATTTTCCTGTAACTTTACAAATTCCATAGGTTTTATTCTCAATACGGGATAGCGCATTATCTAAGTTTTCTATAAACTTACGTTGACGAGCTGCTAATTGACTTAATTGCTCTTTTTCACTACTCGATTGTCCATCTTCTAAAGTTTGATAACTACTATCAGTATCATTACCACCATTTGCATTTGGATTTTGCATCTGGTCTAATAAATTAGCTAACTCCGCTTTAGCCGAAGCCATTTTTTTAACAATGATATCTTTAAACTCAGCTAAATCTGAATCGCTATATCGTTTAGCTTCAGTAGCCATTTCCAACTGTTTCATTTCTGGACGGTATGGAGCTGGTTCTTGTATATCTTTAGCTTGTTTTTTCTCAACCTTTGGTTTTGCAATTGGTGTAACTTTTTTAGCTACTACTTTTTTGCTAATTGGCTTATTAACCAAAACCGATTTTTTTGAAACTTTTTTAGCTAATACAGCTGGTTTTGTAGGTTTTGCCGCTACTTTAGTTTTTGTTGCAACTATTGCTTTAGGAGTTTTAGCTTTTGCCTTGGTAACTACAATTGGCTTAGCAGCTACTTTCTTAACTACTTTAGCTGCTTTTTTTGCTACTGGTTTCGATACAGTTTTAACTACTTTTTTAGTCACAACCTTTGAAACTTTTGTAGCAACTTTTTTGCTAGCAACTACTGCTTTTTTTGCAGCTTTTTTAGCTACTACTTTTTTAACAGCGGCTTTTTTTACTACTACTGCTTTTTTAGCAGCAACTTTCTTAGCTGGCGTTGTTACTTTTTTAGCAGTTACTTTTTTAGCTACTACTTTTTTTACTGCTTTAGCAGGAGTTGATTTGGCGCCTTTGGCTACAATAGTTTTAGCCACTTTTTTAGGAGCAACTTTGGTAACAGCTTTTTTAGCAGCGACCTTTTTAACTACTTTAGCTGGTAATGCTTTTTTAGCTGGCGTAACTTTTTTGGCAACAGCTTCTTTGGCTACTTGCTTTTTCACAACTTTTTTAACTGCTTTTTTTGCAGCAGCTTTTTTCACAACTTTTTTGGCCATTATAATTTAAGCTTTAATTATTTTTACATTTACAAGGTTTTCGTTTATATCTATATCAACTCCATCTATCACATTTTCAACTACTTGTATAGAACTCGCTAAAATTTCGCTGCAAATATATGAATTATAAGTAGATAACGATGCGTTTGTATAAACATTGTCAGCTATTTGAACATTTATTTTATCCATAACAGCTAAGCCCGATTCTTTTCTTAATGTTTGCAACTTACTAATCACTTCGCGTGCTATTCCTTCGTTTAGCAAGGCTTCGTCCATTTCTATATCTAAAGCTACAGTAATCTTTCCTTCATTAGCTACCTTATATCCTGTAATTTCCTTCGATAAAATTTCCACATCTGTTAGTAAAATTTCGAATGTTTCACCTTCAATTTCAACGTTTAACGCTCCATTTTGCTCCAATTCTTGAATTTTATTTTGGTCAAAAGTGGTTATAGCAGCAGCTACATCTTTCATTTTGGCTCCAACTTTTTTACCCAAAGTTTTAAAGTTAGGCTTAATTGATTTATCA
This sequence comes from Bacteroidia bacterium, assembly GCA_044239605.1. Taxonomy (GTDB): domain Bacteria; phylum Bacteroidota; class Bacteroidia; order UKL13-3; family UKL13-3; genus JAAFJM01. The sequence continues at coordinate 101,964 of JBIIBC010000005.1, forward strand.
ATTGCATCAATATATTCTAAGTCCTTAACATTTACTTCGGCTAAAATCAGGTCTTTAACATGTGTAATTTCGTCTTTTATCCTTTGGTCAACAACAGGAATTAAAATGCGTTGCAATGGCTGACGTACTTTAATATTTTCCTTTTTCCTGATTGATAAAACCAAAGATGAAATGCGCTGAGCGTAATCCATTTGCTCTTCAAGAGTTAAATCAATTAATTGGCTATCAGCTACTTTTAAATTTGTTAAATGAACTGATTGTAAGGTGTTTTTGCCTGAATCGATTAAACTTTCGTTTAAGTTACGGTATAACCAATCGGCAAAAAATGGAGCAACACTGCTCATTAATTGACTAACAGTTTCTAAACACTCATACAAGGTTTCGTAAGCTGCTTTTTTCTCATCATTCATTTCGCCTTTCCAGAAACGTCTGCGGCTTAAGCGTACATACCAATTAGAAAGATGGTCGCCTACAAACTCTTCAATAGCTCTAGCTGCAGGAGTTGGATCATAATCATCCATTTTCTCGCTCACTAATTTTATTAAGCTATTTAGTTTGCTAATAATCCAACGATCAAGTTCAGTGCGTTCTTTTACAGCTACTATATTACTGCTATCGTACACAAAACCATCAATATTGGCATAAATAGCAAAAAACGAATACGTATTGTATAAAGTTCCAAAAAACTTACGTTGGCTCTCTCCTATTCCATCTAAATCAAATTTTAAATTATCCCAAGGATCGTTATTGCTAATCATGTACCAACGTGTGGCATCGGCACCATATTTAGCAATGGTAGTAAATGGATCAACCACATTGCCCAAACGTTTGCTCATTTTTTGGCCATTTTTATCTAAAACTAAACCATTTGCAATTACATTTTTAAAGGCAATTCCTGGGTTTCCAGTTTTTTGATTAAATGCTTTTATTTCGTCTGAACAATCGCTCAATAAAACGGCCAAAGCATGCAAAGTAAAGAACCAACCACGCGTTTGATCAACTCCTTCGGCAATATAATCTGCTGGGTAAGCTGATTCGAATTGTGCCTTAGCTTCTTCAGTTGAATCTTTACCCATAAAATTCCATTGAGCATAAGGCATGGCACCACTATCAAACCAAACATCAATTAAGTCAGCTTCGCGTTTCATTGGTTTACCCGAATCAGAAACTAAAACTATTTCATCAACAAAAGGCTTATGTAAGTCAATCTCTAAATTATGTCCATGGTTGGTGTCCTCACCAACTTTGAATTTTGAATTTTGGTTAAATCCAGCTTTTACAGCTTTTTCAAATTCGGAAGTTAACTCAGCTTTTGAGCCAATACATTTTTCTTCTAAACCATCTTCGGTTCTCCAAATTGGCAATGGAGTTCCCCAATAACGAGAACGAGATAAATTCCAATCAACCAAGTTTTCCAACCAATTTCCAAATCTTCCAGTTCCAGTACTTGTTGGTTTCCAGTTAATTTTGGCATTGTTCTCCACCAATTTATCTTTAACAGCAGTGGTTTTAATAAACCAACTTTCTAAAGGATAATATAAAATTGGCTTATCTGTTCTCCAACAATGCGGATAAGTATGGTCGTATTTTTCTTTTTTAAATAACTTATTTTCGTTTTGAAGTTTTAAAGTGATGCGTTCATCCACACTTAAATAACTCAACTTGCTGGTATCTTTTATAAAACCTTGTAATTTGTCTTTTTGCAAAGCCAATGCAGCTTCTTTTTCAGTTTCGGTTAAATAAGCTTCTTTTACATACTCCTCGCCATAAAGGAACAAATCATCCTTAACTTCTGCTAAAAACTTACCACGTTTGTCAACCAAAGTTAATGAACCAATTCCATTTTGTTGCGCTACCCTGAAATCGTCCGCACCAAAACTTGGCGCAATATGAACAATGCCCGTTCCATCTTCAGTTGTCACAAAATCACCAGTAATTACTTCGAAACTTTTTCCAGTTTCAACTTTAATACCATCAAATGGCAATAGTTGCTCGTATTTAGTTCCAGCTAAATCCTTGCCTTTATATTCGGCTAAAATTTGGTAAGGAACCAATTTATCACCGGCTTTGTAATCTTCAAATTTTAAATCGGCTTGTTCTGGTTTAAAGTATTTTCCAACTAAGTTTTTAGCTAAAATTACATTTACCTCTTCGTGACTAAATTGGCTAATTGTTTTTACCAAAACATAATCAATTTTGGGGCCTACGGCCAATGCTGTATTAGAAGGCAATGTCCAAGGAGTAGTTGTCCAAGCTAAGAAATAGCTTCGGCTTTGATCAACTAACGATAGATTTTTTAGGAACACAGAATCAACAATTTTAAACATGGCGACTGCGGTCATGTCTTTTACATCTTTGTAAGTTCCAGGTTGGTTTAATTCATGCGAACTTAAACCAGTTCCCGCTGCAGGCGAATATGGCTGAATGGTGTAACCTTTGTACAAATAACCTTTATTGTGTAATTGTTTTAAACACCACCATAGACTTTCGATATAGCTATTTTCGTATGTAATGTAAGGGTCATTCAAATCAACCCAGTAGCCAATACGTGTGGTAAGTTCGTTCCACACATCGGTGTATTTCATAACATCCTTGCGGCATGCTTCATTATAATCTTCTATAGAAATGGTTTTGCCAATATCTTCCTTGGTAATTCCCATGGCTTTTTCTACCTGCAATTCCACTGGCAAACCATGTGTATCCCAACCAGCTTTACGTTTTACTTGAAAACCCTTTAAAGTATTGTATCTACAAAAAATATCTTTGATTGCCCTGCTCATTACATGATGAATACCAGGCATTCCATTTGCACTTGGCGGCCCTTCGTAAAACACAAATGGTTTTGCACTTTTACGATTTGCTACACTTTTTTCAAATATTTTTTCATCGGCCCAAAACTTTAATATTTCTTGCTCAAAAGCTGGAAAATCAAGTTTTTTATATTCTTTGTATTTGGTCATTTTGTTATAAATAATTATTTAAAAACCCAATAGGGATTTTTAAAAGTGGCGCGAAAATAACGTTTGATAAACCAAATATCAAGTATGCTTGAAAATTAGCGTAATAAGTGCAGAAAATGTGTGTAGCTTAATGGATTATTCAAAATATTTATGCAACAAAAAAGCCACTACAACTGGGTTGTAATGACTTTTAAAACATTAAATAGCTTATTTTAAAAAGTTAAACTAAAACCTAAAGTTGGCAAGAAAGGTAATTGATTGATTCTTTTATAATTAAGTATATCAAAATAAAATATGTTTTCGCGGTTATAAACGTTTGTGGCAGCAGCGGTTATGTTTAAAACTGAAGTTTTGCTAATATTAAATTTACGCGAAAGTGAAACATCTAAACGATGAAAATATGGTAAGCGACCAGTATTGATTTGATCATAGTACACGCCTAAATTTCCATTTTGTACTATTGGATTTGTACTAATTCCACCTGCAAAATTAAGTTTTTCATATAATCCTTGAGTTTGTGTAAATGGAAAACCTGAACCAAAATTCCAACGTAAGTTAGCCGTCCAAGCAGTTGGATTCTTTTTGTTTCCCCAACTTTGATTTACCACTAAATTAAAATTATGGCGTCTGTCAAAATGTGGCACATATTCACCAACCACTCCATCGTTGCGAGTTACGTAGGTTAATGAATATACTGCCCAAATATTTAATTTTTTTGTTTCGTATTTTAAAGTAGCATCAGCACCATAACTTAATCCTTGTTCGGCTATATAATCCAACCTTTGTAATTCAGGTCTATTGGCATTGGTAAGGTTGTTTTCAAAAATTTTATACCTATTTATACTAATTATTTGATTAAAATTTTTATAAAATGCCTCACTATTTAAATTTAATTTATGTTTTGGTGTATTTATAATATCAAGCTCAAACCCAAATGCTGAATGCCATGCTTTTTGCAAACGGCTAGTATTACCTGCCAAAGAACCATTACGAGAAATACCATCAGGATTAGATAAAAAACCATAAAATAAATTTACCACATCTTGATCGCTAACAGCACTAATTAAATTTTGCGAGTACAATCCAGCTGCTCCTTTAAATCTCAAACTCGAATTGGCATTGTATTTAACTCCAATTCTTGGCTCAAAGCTGCTTTCAGACAGTGATGCATAGTATACCATTCTTATTCCAGGTTCAATTACCAAACGACTTCCAATTACCTTTTTATACTTTACATATCCAGAGGCCTCTGTGTTACTATTTTCCTGATCAATGTTGCGACCTGTTGAATTTAAATATTTATATATTGTATTGAATCCTACTACTTCAAATCCATATTTTAAATCGTCTTTACCAAAAAAATTTGTAAAACTGAATAAAGTATTGAAACTATTAATTCCACTCGAACGTGGTCTGCCATTAGATTCTGTTAAGTTTATTAAGTAATTAGAATAACCTCCAGCAATATTTATAATTGTACTACTTCCATCAGGAATAATTAACAAATTTCCTCCTAAACCTACATTGTTCCAATTGTATTTTAACTTGTTAAATTGTGAATTATCATCAAACCGAAAACCAAAAAAGCTAGCTTTACTTCCATTCGCTCCAGTAAACGAGTATTTACCAAATAAATCATTAAAAGAGTATGGTAAACCATTTTCAGGATCAGCATTTTTATATAATATTGGTGCAGTTTTATCTAAATAGGAAGTTTTGTATGAAATAATATAAGAAGAAGATCCACCACCTTCAGTATATTTAGTTAAAGGAGCTTCAATATGAAATTTGGCGGTTACGGGATTGATACTAATTTTACCTGAAAAATCTTTTTTGTTTCCATCTCTAGTACTTACATCAATTACACCTGAAATTCTACCTCCATGCTGAACATTATATCCACCTGCACTAACATCCGCAGTTTTTATTAAATCAGCATCAAAAATACTAAATAAACCTATGGAGTGAAAAGGGTTATAGATTATCATGCCATCAAGCATTACTTTATTCATTACAGGAGAACCACCTCTAATATATAATTGTCCACCTTGGTCGCCACTAAAGTTAACCCCAGGCAATACTTGTAAATATTGCACCAAATCAGGTTCGCCACCAAAAGTAGGAAGACGAGATAATTCTTTTTGGGTAATTACATTGGTAGATATATTAACGTTTTCTCTGGCTTTTTCTTTTTCACCACTAATTGTAACCTCATTTAGTTGATTTTTCTTTTTGGTTACATTAAAGTTTAACTGAATAGGTTCTTCATCGTTCACATCTATGGTTTGATTTTGGATTTCATAACCAATAAAAGCAAAACGAACATTATATTTAGCAAAAGGAATTTTGGTTACTACATAAATTCCATTGTTATCGGTTTGTACTATAATTGGTTTCTTTACACTAGCTTCATTGTTTGGCGTAATTTCAGTTAACTTTATATTACACGAAATGATAGGTTCGCCATTATCTTTATCAACTACCAAACCTTTAATTCTGCCTTGCTGAGCAAGCAATTGCATGCTAAAAATTACCGCTATAAAACTTAAAATATATTGTTTTTTCATTTTTTAAAAAGTGTGGCGAATATAAAACTATAAGCCATTGCAAAAAGTCATTTATTTATAATATTAATAATGTTGTTAAATTCGTAGAAAAAATCAGACATGAAAATTACTAAAAATATAGTCATATTTTTTGCCTTAATGGTTGTATTCACATCGTGTAGCGATGGCTGGAAAAACTATATTAGCACTGAAGTAGACATTGAAATGGGCAAATCAGCTCAAAGCCAATATGATGCTATTTATGCTGACCAAATTTTAGACGAAAAAGAAAATAAAGAATTATACAATAGTATCAATTTAATTAAAGAACGTATTTTAAAATCGGGTAAGGTTATCCATGCCGATGATTTTAAATGGGATTTGAAAATAATCAACGATACTGTATTAAATGCCTTTTGTTTACCAGGTGGTAAAATTTATGTTTACACAGGTTTAATAAATTATTTGGACAATGAAGCACAGTTAGCAGGTGTAATTGGTCATGAAATAGCACATGCAGATAAGAGACATTCCATTGATAATATGGCTAAGCAATTGGGACTATCAACGCTTGTAGGTTTAGTTTTTGGAGATGGGAGCGGCTTAGTAAATATTGCTCAAAGCTTGATTGGTTTAAAATTTAATAGAGATAACGAGGCGCAGGCAGACGAATTTTCAATTAACTATTTATACAATACAGTTTATGATGCAAGTGAAGCAAATGGTTTTTTTGAAAAGTTACAAAAAGACAATCACACTGAAGATGAGTTAGATTTTTTGAGTACACATCCTGCTCCAGAAAACAGAAAGCAAAATATGCTAAATCATTGGCGTGAACTTGGTGGTAAAAAAGGAAATAAGTTCAAAGAGAATTATTTAGAAATAAAAAAGTTGTTACCAAAAGTAAGTTCTGAAAAATGGTAAAAGTTACATTATTACAATTAGGTAAGACACGCTTTAGTTTTGTAAATGAGGGTTTTGTCGAGTTTTCAAAAAGGTTAACACATTATTGTAAATTTGAAAATAAAATTTTTGAATTACCTACCAAACTTAAAAGCAAAGATATTATTCAAACTAAAAAGGCGGAGGCAGAAATAATTTTAAAACAATTAAAACCAACTGACTTTGTCATTTTATTAGATGAAAATGGTAAAACGTATAACTCGATTCAACTTGCAAATTACATTGAAAATTTAAGCATTCAGCAAAGTAGTCTGGTTTTCATAATAGGTGGTGCATATGGTTTTGATGAAACTATTTATAGTAGGGCAAATGCAAAGTTATCTTTATCTGCATTTACTTTTTCTCACCAACTTATTAGATTAATTTTTATTGAGCAATTATACAGGTGCTTTACCATTATTAAAGGCGAGCCTTATCATCATAATTAATAATAATTAGGTAAATTTTAAGTATATATCAGTAAATTTTTATTGCATTATTAAAATACATAACTAAATTTGATTATAAATTAAATAAGAAAATAATATGAAGAAATTTTTAATAGTAGCTGCATTTGCAGCAATTACTTTCGCCAGTAAGGCTCAAAGTCTAAGTCCTAAATCGGAAGTTTTAGTAGCAACTCCAGCTACTGCAGTAGTTTCAGGGAATCCAGAAGAAGACAAACCTGCTAATGCAGAAACTAAAAAAGAAAAGAAAGCATGTTTCTCAAGTAAAAAATCGGCTGCTAAGAATTGCGAGAAAAAAGAAGAGAAAAAAGCTTGTTGTAAAGACAAGAAAAATGAAAAGAGTTGTGATAAAGACAAAAAAGATTCTAAAGAAAAAGTAGAAGAAACTAAGTAGTTTATACCATAAAAAGCCTATTTCGAATAATCAAAATAGGCTTTTTTATTTTAAAAATCTATCGCTCCATTGCGGTTTTAAAATCCAACAAGTGCTGGTTTTTCCAAATATTTTGTATCTATATTTTGCAATTAAACCGTATAAGTAATTATTTAAAACTAATGGCAAAATCCTAAAAATTATTAATAACTTATAAGGGAATTTAAGCTTATTCACGATTTTAAATACTGCATCCGACTGAATATAAAAAGAATTTTTTTCAAATAAAACTACTGTTTCTATTTTGGGTAATATAAAACAATTTAGTCTAAAAAACTCCTTTGCGTAAATTGACTGCAAACTACAAAATTTATACGTTGCTGCTGATTCATTTTTCAAAACAAATTGAACAAAGTCATTGCATAAATTACATTCTCCATCAAAAAAAATTATTGACTGCAACTCACTCATTAAATTAGATTTTACTAATCAAATCTTTATTGAACTTTATAGGAGAAAACATATAAAGCATTAGTACACGTGCATACCTATATGTAAAAGGGATTGATAAAAACATAGATAAAAATATGGGTATTATATACCCCCAAAAACCAGCATTATGCCCACTTAAAATATAAACTAAAGCCCCCACAACTAGCATCATTCCCGTGGTAATTGCGTAACTTACGTACATTGCTCCCCAAAAAAATCCTGGCTCAACTTCAAAAGTTAAATTACAAATAGGGCATGAATCATACATTTGTGTAAAACCATTTAATTTAAATGCACTTGTTAAATACATTTTACCACTTTGACATTGAGGACATTTAGCTTTTAGTATTGATAATCCTTTATTGGGCTCGTATTTGTTACACATAATTTATTTTAAATTTGTTACTTTTTTTTTGATTCTAACATTTCTTATATACAAAAATAAAAAAACCATGGCTAAGATATAGGGAAATACAAACAAATAAATAATACCATTATTCAAAGTGTTGCCTACATTTGTATCACCATCTGCTCTTGCTGAAACAAGTGATTGTTTACACATTGGACATTGAGCTTCAACTATAGAAGGAATTAAAAAAATGTAGTTTAATATAAATAAAAGTGAAATTATTACTTTATTTTTCATAGTTCAAATGTACTTTTTTTATTACGTTGATACTTTACTTTATTCAATGATTTTTATCGCTGATTGAATCTCTTTATAATTAGTTAAATTGATCATACGTGCAATTAATAATCCACCTAAAATTAACATCATTTTTTTAGCACAATTATTGAATATATTGCTTGCATGTTTAAAAGCACCCTTTTTATATTCATTTTATTGATGAGTTTATCGGTTTTAGCGCAAGATAAACCATTTACTTCCACCCAAAACAAAAAAGCTGATAAATTATTTAATCAAGCATTAGAAAACTTTACCATGCAAAATTATGGTGAAGCCATTTCTTTATGTAAAAAAGCACTAGAAATTGACGCCAATTACATTGATGCACACATGCTATTAGCGGATTTATATGAAAAAAACGAACAAGAAGAAAAGGCGCAGGAGCTATATAATAAACTCGTAACTATAAACCCTAATTTTCCTTTAAGTTATTTGGGAATGGCAAGTTATATGTATGCAAATGGGAAATACGATAGTGCTCAAATAAATATTAAAAAATTCATACAATTCCCTGATTGGTTTGCTCGCAAGCCAGTTGGATTAAAGTTAGAAAAAAATATAGATTTTGCAGCAAATGCAATAAAAAATCCAGTTCCATACAATCCTATCAGTTTAGGTTCAAATGTAAATTCAATTTACGATGACTATTTTCCAGTTCTAACAGCCGATGGGCAAACACTTTTATTTACACGAAATATTGGCGATAGAAGAACTGGTAATGAAGATTTTTATATAAGTAAAAAAGACGGTAAAGGTTACTCAAAGGCTAAATCTATTGGCACTCCCATTAATAGCGACAAAAACGAAGGCACTGCTTCCATTAGTGCTGATGGCCAATATATATTTTACACCTATTGTGGTGAAGTGGAGAATAGCTGTGATATATTATTAAGTGTGCTTGATGGAGATCAATGGAGCGAACCAAAAAATTTAGGCTCGCCTGTTAATACGCGCAGATGGGAAACTCAGCCAAGTGTTTCATTTAACGGTAAGAGCGTTTATTTTGCCAGTGATAGGCCGGGTGGATTTGGTGGCAGCGATATTTGGATGACAAGTTACAATAATGGTCGTTGGGCCCCACCTGTAAACTTAGGTCCAGAAATTAATACCGAAGGCGAGGAACAATATCCATTTATAGCCTTAGACGATAAAACTTTGTTTTTTGTAAGTAGCGGACACCCTGGAATGGGCGGCTTGGATATTTTCAGTAGTAAAAGAACGGCTAATGGTCGTTGGCAAACACCGGTTAATATTGGCTATCCAATTAATACCAATGAAGATGAACAAAGTTTTTGCATTACAAGCGATGGTATCAATGCATTTATTTCATCAGCTAAAAAAGGTGGATTTGGAGGATTAGATATTTACCAATTTGAATTATACAAACAAGCGCGTCCTGATCAAACCGGTTATGTTAAAGGGGTTGTTTATGATGCTTTAAGTAAAAAGAAATTAGCTGCTAAATTGGAGTTAATAGATTTGGCAACAAAAAAAACTGTTATTGAATCTCGCTCCAATAAAACCACTGGGGAGTTTTTATTAAGTTTGCAAGGCAATAAAAACTATGCTTTAAATGTTAGCTTGGCTGGCTATTTGTTTTATTCCGAGAACTTTAGTTTAAAAGATCAAAACAATACCAATCCATTATTTTTAGATGTGCCATTGATACCAATTTCGGCAGGAGCCAAGGTGGTACTAAAAAATATATTTTTTGAAACAGGAAAATTTGATTTAAAACCTGAATCAGTTACAGAATTAGATAAACTAGTTCAGTTTTTACAAGTAAATCCTAAATTGAAAATAGAAATTGGTGGGCATACCGATAATCAAGGTAAAAAACAAGATAACCTTATCCTTTCAAATAACCGCGCAAAGGCAGTTTACGATTATTTAATTGCCAATAAAATAGAAATGACAAGATTATCGTTTAAAGGATATGCCGATAATCAGCCGATTGTAGATAACATTACGGAATCAAATAGAAGTAAAAACAGAAGAACAGAATTTAAAATTATTCAATAAAAACCACCATATGTTTACCAGTAAAACAACAGTAAGAGTGCGCTATGCCGAAACCGATAAAATGGGTGTAGTTTATCATGGAAATTATGCTCAATACCTGGAAATAGGGCGCACTGACGCTTTGCGACAAATTGGATTGTCGTATAAAAGTTTTGAAGATAGCGGTATCATGATGCCTGTTTTAAGTTTAAATTGTAAGTATTTAAAATCGGCATATTACGATGATGAATTAACTATCGTAACTACAATTAAAGAAATGCCTAAGGTTAGAATTCATTTTCATTATGAAATTTTTAACCCACAAAATGAATTGATTACAAAAGCTGAGGTAGAGTTGGTAAACATTGATATGAAAACAAATAGGCTAACACAAGCACCTGAAATACTAGTTGAAGCATTAGCCCCGTATTTTAAAAGTTAACTTTTTCATAATTTTTTATGCGTAATTGTTCATGTTAAATAATTGTACAATATTTGATTTAATATAAATAAATAGTCATGCCTAAATTTAAAAATTTGTCAGTTAAACTTTCAATTGGACTATTGGTGTTTATAAGCTTAAGTAGTTCTAAATGCGAACAGCCAATTGTATATACCAAATATAATCCTGTTTTTATGAAAAGAGTTGATTTAGAAAACTCTATTACCATTGGCTCTCCACGACCATTAGGAACTCCTGCTAAAATTTACACTAAAGATAAGTTCTTATTTATAAGTGAGGCAGGTGTGGGTGTTCATGTTATTGATAACCAAAACCCTTATGCACCAAATAATATTGGTTTTATAAAAATATTAGGCTGTTTTGATATGGCAATTAAAGGAAATTTTTTATATGCCGACAACGCAACAGATTTGGTAACTATTGATTTAAGCAATCCAAATAAAATTAACGTTACAGAGCGACTTGTAGATGTTTTTCCTGAACCTGTTCCGCCAGATAATTTGTTAGTAAAGCCTGAACATTTAAAACAAAACAGGCCTGCAGATTTAGTTTTAGTAAAATGGAATAAAACCAATTAGTCATGAAAAAGTACATCGTTTTTATAAGCATATCATTTTTTATATTGAGTTCTTGTAGTAAAAGTGGAGACACAACTGGCTCGTTAGGAAGTAATGGAATTGGTTTGGCGGGTTCTACTGCTCGTTTTGCTATTGTTGGCAATTATCTTTATACTGTCGATCATCAAAATTTAAACGTTTTTGATATAAAAAATGTGAATAAGCCAAGTAAAATTAGCTCTACTAAAATTGGGTTCGATATAGAAACCATATTCCCTCGCGATGAAAAAACAATTTTTATTGGCTCTCAAAATGGAATGCATATTTATGGTATTACAAATCCTTTATTAATATCACAAACTGCATTAATAACTCATTTCAGGGCATGCGACCCGGTGGTAGCTAATAAAAACTATGCATTTGTTACACTTAATAGCGAAGGGAGTTTTTCAACAAGAAACTGCTGGGGAAGTATTAATCAATTAATAACCTATGATATTTCAAATTTATCTAACCCAATTACTATGGCGGTTTATAACCTAAACAAACCAAAAGGATTAGGATTATTAGGCAATAATCTTTTTGTATGCGATAATTTATTAAGATGGTATGACGCCACCAACCCGGGTAATTTAGTAAGTAAAAAAAACTACAATATCACAGCTCATGATATAATCCCCCTCGACTCTTCATTGATTCTGGTTGGTAATGATGGAATTACCCAACTTGGTATTGTTGGCGATAGTATTTGGCATATGAGTAAAATTCAAACTAACGCTCAATAATTACGATGAAAAAATATTTAGCAATAGTAACATTTCTTATTATTAATTCGGTTTGTGCTCAAAACAGCTTAGATTCTTCAAAACTGTCAATTAATATTCAGCCACTTTATTTAGCTATTAATGGCTTAAAAGTTGATTTTGAATATTCGTTAAATTCAAAAATGCACATCTTTGTTGGAGGACAATATTATACAGGATTAGTAAATCAAGGTGGCGGTAAATCAAAAGAAAATAGCATAGGTAGCACTGCAGACCAAGGCAAACGAAGCAATGACGAAATAAATGGAAAGGGATTTAACGTGGGTGCTAAATATTATTTTAAAACTCAAACAGACAATAATTTATTTATAGGCGGAGAATTACAATACAATAAATTTGATTTTGTACTCAATGATTATGGTTATTTTCCATTCATTGATGATGGAATAACTTTTTACGAATATAGAATAGGTAAGTTTGATGCAAATTGTGTTCAAACTACCGGTAGCCTTTATCTAGGCCAAACCTTTACAAAAGGTAAATTTGTATTTAATGGTTGGATTGGCGGCAGTTATACCAAAGCTGAAGCAAGCAATAATTTAAACAATCTAAGGAATTATAATAAGCTATTTTGGGATTATTCTTTAAATGGATTTTCACCGCTTTTAGGATTTAAGTTAGGCTATTTTATTTTATAAAATGTTAAAATTTTATTTATTCATATTGCTAAAAATGGTTTTGTTAACAGCAGCACTTGGGCAAAAAGGTTTTATAATTGAGTATTATAATGGAACAGATTTTAATACTAAAGTAACTACAAAATATAGTCCTGATGTTAATTTTTATTGGGACTTTAATAGTGAAATAGAAAACTTAAATAGTGAATATTTTTCGGTTAAATGTTATGGAAAAATAGTAGCGCCAGAATCGGGTAAATATAAGATTGGCTTTATTGTGGATGATGGAGTTAGGCTATGGATAAATGATATCAAAATTTTAGATGCATGGAAATTAAATAATAAAATCTTTTACTCAACTAACTATTATTTTGAAAAAGATAAAATTTATGATATTAGAATAGATTATTTTAATGGAATGCGTGAAGGCAAATTGGAATTTAAATGGAAAAAACCTAGTTCTAATTCATTAGAAATTATCAATAATGATAATCTATTAGATATTACAACTAATAAAAGAGAAATTAAACTAATAAAATTGGATTCCATAATTCCAGTTAAAAACATTCCAATTGTTACTAAGCAAATCAAACAGATTATAAATAAACCTATAGCCGATACAATAGCTAAATACATACCGAAGAATATTTTATTTAAACAAAGTACAAGCGAAATGATTGGTAAATCGGAAGAAGAATTGGCTTTATTAGCTGGTTTTTTAAAACGATTTCCCTCGCTAAATGTGAGTATTGAAGGACATACTGATATCAATGGCAATACTCGTTTAAACCAAAAACTTTCAGAGGAAAGAGCCTTAGCCGTATTACTTCAACTTTGTAAATTAGGAATTGATAAGAACAGACTAACTGCAAAGGGATTTGGAGGAACAAAACCAATCAATGATTCAAATTCACAAAATAGGCGAGTTGAATTTATAATTAATTAAAGTAGAACCTCTACACTATTTGTCGTTTCATTTTTAAAACAACCTATTGGCTTTATAAATGATGATAAGTTATTTGCTTTAAATAGTTCTTCTAACTCGTTAACTGAATCTGGGTGAATACTGATTAATAAACCTCCACTTGTTTGAGGGTCGTTCAAGATTTGAAAAGCTTTCATGTCATTCAAACCAAAAACTTTTTTCTCGTAAGCATTCCAATTTCGGTAGGTATTATCTGGTATAATATTTTTTTGTAAATACGAATCAATGAATGGAAAATAAGGGACGTTTTTCCAATTTATTTCTGCAGTTAAATTAGCTCCTTCTGCCATTTCAATTAAATGTCCCAATAGACCAAAACCCGTAACATCAGTGAGTGCAGATACGCCATTGAGTTTTGCTAAATCATACCCAATGCTGTTTAAAGTACACATACTTTCAATGCAAATTTCACCATGAGCTTCTGCTTCAATCAAACCGCGTTTGATGGCAGTTCCAATTATTCCCGTTCCTAAAGGTTTGGTTAAAAACAATAAATCACCAGCTTTTGCAGCGCTGTTTTGTTTGATATTTTGTTTGTTAATTAGTCCATTTACAGCTAGGCCAAACATAGGCTCTAAACTATCAATACTATGTCCACCAGCAATAGGAATGTTAGCTTGTTTACAAACCATTTGCGCTCCTTCAATTACTTTAGAGGCCAACTCCAAAGGCAATTTATCTATAGGCCAACCCAAAACAGCATTGGCAAAAATAGGCTTACCTCCCATGGCATAAACATCGCTTAAAGCATTGGTAGCTGCAATTCTTCCAAAGTTAAAAGCATCATCAACAATAGGCATAAAAAAATCTACTGTACTGATTAATGCTTGTCCATTTTCCAAATCCCACACTGCTGCATCATCGTTGGTTTGATTCCCAACTAATAAATTTGCAAACACATCTGTTGATTTATTATTGCTTAATATTTGCTCCAATTTATCAGGAGCTATTTTACAACCACACCCAGCACCATGGCTAAATTGTGTAAGTTTTATTGCTGTCATTTATATTTTAAAATATCTAAAGTGTGCTGGCAAAACTCGTATTCATAGAGTTGGTTACTGGCCACTATAATGGTGCATTTACCCAAAAGTAAATTTATACATTGCTGATACCAAGCTATTCCAGCATTATCAAAATTACTGCAAGGCTCATCTAAAAGTAATAAATCGGCTTGGGTAGAAAAAGCTAAAATCAGCTTAGCGCGCTGCTTCATTCCGCTCGAAAAATGCTTGATCATTTTAGTTGTGTGTTCGCTTAAATTGGCATCAACTAATAATTGTTCAATGTTTAAATTAGTTCGTTTTTGTTTGATACTAAAATGAAAATCAATTATTTCCTGCAAAGTTAATTCTTCGGGTAAATCAACATAAGGCGCAGCAAAAGCCATAAAACGTTGGGCATTTTCTTCTACCAATTCATTGTTCAAATAGTAGTTTATTTCGCCTTTGCTTATGGTATTATAGTTATATATTATTTGAATTAACGTTGATTTTCCGCTACCATTATGCCCCACCAAAGCATAAGTTTGATTAGCCTCAAAAGTGTAATCGAGGTTGGTAAAAATAACTTGCTTGTTATATTTTTTAGTTAAACTTTTTAAAACTACCTGCATGCAATTTATGATTTAGTTTCGGCTTTCCATTGCTTTGCAATTTCATCTAACTCGTTATACCAATCAGCTCCAAACTTACGTGTAAGAGGTTCTTTCAAAAACTGATAAACTGCCACTTGATGTTCTTCGCCTAGTTTGCATGCTGGTTTACAAATATCCCAACGATGGTAATTCAAAGCTTCAAATTCGCCCACATTGCTAATTCTAATTGGGTATAAATGGCACGATAAAGGTTTTTGAATACTGGCTTTTCCATCACGGTAAGCTTGCTCAATACCACATTTTAACATGCCAGCTTCATCACGCAACGAAAAATTACATTCACCTGTTGGCAAACAAGTAGTAACCAAATCGCCATCAGTATCTTTTTCCCAAAAATTTTGCGTTTTGATAGCTTCAAGCGAAACAGCAGTTAAATAAGGTTTTATATTTTCTAATTCTGACTCTAAAATTTCTAGTTCATCTTGGGTAATAGGTGCGCCTGAATCGCCTTCAATACAACATGCACCTTTACAGGCAGCCAAATTGCAAATGAAGTTTTTCTCTAAAATATCTTCCGAAACAATGGTATTTTCTAATAAAATCATAAAATAAAAGCCAAAAGTAATAAATTAAAGGCTATAAATTTTGTTTCAGTAATTTTATTTCATTTTCTAAGTTTTGCTTTGCCTTCAATTCATATAAATTATAAAAATGAGGTGTTTTAAAAATTCGCTCCATTTCTATAAAATGATTCAATACTTTTATTCTTCCTGAAACATATATTTCATCAGCATATTGAATGTATTCTGCTCTAATTTGTTTGGAGTAAACTCGGTAACTATTCCAACTTTCACCGAATATACTTAAATCGGCATCGGTAAAATAATTGGTATCAATATCGTTGGAATTTTGATGAGATTGTGTAGCTAAAATTTGGTTAAAAACAGCATCAATTTTTTTGTCCTCAATAGCTAACTTTTGCATGTTGCTTTTTGCCAATAATGCACTGTTTAGTTCATTGTCGTTTTTGTTGGTGTTGTAATAAATATCGTGATAAAATACCGAAAACTGAATCATGTCCCAATCAACCAAAAGTCCTTTAATTGCTGATAGTTTATCGTAAACCGCAGCAATATGAGTTAAATTATGGTAATGCCTAGTAGGTTCAGTATAATGCAGTTCTATTTCATCCCAAAGTTCATTTATCAATAAATTATTTTGGGTGTATTTTGAAACTAAATTTACAAAATTTTCCTTTAAAGGCTCATTCATTATTTAACCATTTATTCCTTTTCGAACTTGATGATTTTTGAACTATTCTTCATCTGAATTTTAAAAATTTCTAAAGTAGAAATATCAATTCTATTTGAACTATTAACTGCTAATTGCAATTGCCCAATAGTGTTGTATATTTCTATCTTAAAGTCTGAATTATCCAATCCTAAAATATTTAATTCACCATGAGCAGGATTTGAACAATGTTATTGTAAAGAGTTGTATCGCTGCATACATTGTTCATAACCATTTTCATTGCCTAAAATTTTATATTGATTTGCTAAATCAAACCATGCTTGTTTAAAATTAGGATTCATACCCAAACAATATTCAAAGTTAGTTGCGGCAAGCGTATTATTTTTAACGGCCTCATACGATTTACCTAAATAATAAAATATTTCAGGTGATTGTCCATTAAATTTCAAAGCCGTTTCTAACCTATCAATTGCTCCATTATAATCATTCATGTTTAAATAAGCTAAGGCAGAATAATAATATGCTTCAGTAGTATTGTTTTTATAAGTAGTAGCTTTAACACAAGCCTCAATACATTTTTGATATTCTTTTTTATTAAAATACAATAATCCTTTGTTTGAGTATGCAGAATAATTTTCAGGAAAAATGCTTATTGCTTCATCGTATTGCTTTAGAGCCTCTTCAAAATTATTACTAACCATGCAAGCAAATCCATACATTCTGTGAGCTTCTTCGCTTTTTGGCTCCCATTCAACTGCCTTTTTGAAGTAATAAACAGCAGAATCATATTTTTGAGCATCCATTGCCTTATATCCTAAAGGCATATAAGAAACTTCTCGCTTTACAACACAAGCCAAAGGAACATTATCTGCCATTACTGTATAAACAGTTCCTTTAGGAGGAAATGCACCATTCAATAATTCATTTTTCGAATATGTTCTTGATGTTAGGATTAAATAATCCCAATTAGGTTTTTGCTCTTCATACTCTCGCACCCACTGGAACTGAAGGTTCGGATTAATCTTATTAGCATAATAAGAAGCTGTTAGTGGTTCATTATTTATACAAACTACTAGTTTTTCATTTGGATGTTGCTTTGCAATCCACTCCCCTGCTTCGCGACAAGAATTTGAATAATAATCTGTTTCATAATTCCCATAAGCACCATCTATTCCTCCAACCAATTCATTGAAATAAACATACTCATTTGGATGGTTTTTTATAATCCAATAGGTTGGCTTTACAAATAATCCTATAATAACAACTGCTGTTACTATGCGAATAATTTTATTGCTTTGACCAAGTAAAAAATCAAAAGTAATAGCCGATAGTGTAATTAAACTTGGTAAAATAAATAGGTAATGTCTCCATCCATTATAGTAATTCAAATTAGCATATTCTGCATAGGCAATTGGAAAAATAATCATGAAAATCAATAATCCAATATAACCAAATTTGATTTTACTATTCATCCATTTTATTAAAACTACACCCAAAACAAAACCTAATAACAAATACAAAGGATTACCCATTGTTAAAAATCGTATAACGTAATACCATGGTGCCTGGTCTCTCATGTATAAACGTTTTCCTTCAAAAATTTCCACATTATTGGTATAAAAAGAAACATTGTCTGAAGCTTTAGAAAAAGCTATGAATGGATTTTTGAATGGATTTTCTAATGCATACGGCCAAAGCAAAACGCCAAATAAATAGCCGAATACGGCAACAGCTAATAATATTTTAGCATATGGCCAAATGAGTTTAAAGTTATTATTTGATTTGTTTTTAAATAGAGAAAGCCAATTTACACCTAAAAACAAAGCAAAATAAGCTATTAATAAAAATGCACCAATACGACCACCAATTCCTATTCCTATAGCAATACCAAGCCAAACTAAATGGCTAAATTTAGGCTTAGGGAGCGCTTTTAAAATTTTAAAGAAAAAGTATAATGACAACGCAAAACCAGTAGCAAAAGGGATATCAGTAGGGTTATTCATTGAGTTCCCTAACCATCCTGGATTAAAAAAGGTAAATAATATACCTAAAACACCAGCTCTCCAGCCTCCCAATTCTTTTGAAGCAAGCGCAATGCCTATTAAACCTAATAAACCATATAATGAAATAATAAAATGTCGTGTTTCGAAGGGTGGTAAATCAAAAGTACGGTAAACCATAGCAGCCACCAAATTACTCTGTTCACCATAGTATCTATAACATTGACGAATAAAATCTGCACTGCTCTTGGAATCAATAATTGCCGAAGAATCTGCTCCCATAGTTAGCATCCAATTAGAAGATAACATTGAATAATCGTTATGCTGCTTTTCATCCCAAGTCATACCAAAATCTTTACTTAAGTATGGCATAGCAAAGGTGGCAAGTATAATTAAGCAGAAAAACAGTAGGCGATAAATAGGATGATTTCCACTTGCTAATGATGGATTATTTCCTGATTTTAACTCAGCAATAGCACCAGTAACAAAATATTTAAAACGCAATGCAATGGCAATAAACGGCACTGCTAAAACATTAAAAATTTGCTTATTTAAAACATTTTTTTCAGCACTTAATGCAAATTCATTCAATGCAATTCCGTTATAAGTAGCTAAACTTAAAATATCTAATTGCGAATTAGCAGAAGTCATTTTGTTATTAAAAATATCTTGAGCATTGGCTGTGTTCACAATCAACACATTTGCTGAATGATCTTTTAAATTTAATGGGGTAAAAAACCTTAAAGCTGAGTTATATAGTTTAGAAACAAAATTAATACCCACTTTACCACTGCTAGTCTTAATTCCATTTGAGCCAACATAAATTTCCTTGTTTTGAAGACCTTTTTTGTTAGAAGTAATCCATGATAAAACACTACTAAGGTTAACGTTCGAAATATCGCTAATTATTAAACTAAACGCTCCAGTGGCTTTGTTTAATGCTAGTGAGTATGCATTACCTAATGTTGTTTTTTCATTAACTACAATTCCTTTATTCTTACCAATGAGTTCAGCAAAAACTTTATTGGTTGAAATGAAATCTTCTGTTCCGTTATTATTTACGATTATACATTCTAAATCATTTTTTGATTTAGCAATTTGAGAAAAAAAGTTTTCAAAATGCGTTGTACTTTTTTTTTCTAACTTAAATATAATTGAAATCCTCGTATCAATTTTAGCAATGTTTTCCATTTATAACTTCGTTAAATTCTGTGTAAATTTATTTTTCTAATACCTGAAGACTATTCCATCCTAATTGAAAATATTCATGAAAGGTAAGTTTAAGTCCAGCTTTTTTCGAGTCTTCTAACATATCTTCTTTAGCGTAATATTTTACATGATCAGATATTTGAACTATCGAAATAACACGTAATTTATATGCCATAAACTCCAAAACTGGCTTGCCATTAGGTGTTGGAATGGTTAATATAATTTTACCATTAGGCTTTAAAATTCTTTTCAATTCTAAAAGTAATGGAATGGTTTTATCTAATGGTATATGTTCATATACTGCCAATAAAAATATTTTATCGAAGGTATTATCTTCAAAAGGCAGTCTAGCTTGATAATTAAATTGAACAAGCTCAATATTTTCATTTATTGAATGCGCCTCAATATCTGAATCAATACCCACTCCTTTTAAAATTTCATTTTTTATATTATTTAAAAAATATGCTTGATAACCGCAGCCAAAATCTAAAACAGTATCTCCTTTGCTTACAAATTTTTTAACTTTTGATAGCCTCCAATTGGCTATAAATTCATCTAATTTATTAAAACTTTTAGTTTCCATTACACAATTCTATACTTAATTAATGTCCAGATAGCAATCACACCATCTTTCCAATTTATTTTTTTTCCTTCGTCTAAGGTTCTTGGCGAATAACTGATAGGAATTTCGGGGATTTTATGACCTAGCTTAGCCACTTTTGCAGTAATTTCTGGGCAAAACTCAAAACCTGTACATTGTAAAGGTATCGATTTTAACAATTCACTATCAAACACTTTATAACAAGTTGGTTCATCTGTTAATTTTTGACCAAACAAAACATTGGTAAACCAAGTAACCACTTGCCCTCCAGCATAAAAATACCAATAAGAATGAACATTATTAGTTTTTAAAAATCTTGAACCATACATTACTTTGGTTTCACCATTCATTACAGGCGGAACAATTAATAAATATTCTTCCGGATTATATTCCAAATCTGCATCTTGAATAATTGTAACAGATCCAGATACCTCTAAAATACCAGTCCTAATAGCTGCTCCTTTTCCTTTGTTTGTTTCATGCAACACAACCTTAAAATTTGGCATTGAGGCATATTTTTCAAGTTTTGTACGTGTACCATCAGTTGAGCCATCATCAACAATAATAATTTCTTTTAATAAATTTACTGCAAGAACCCTCTCTATTAATAAATCTATATTATTAACTTCGTTATAAACTGGAATTATTACCGATAACATTAATTAGTTTTGTTTTTAATTCAAAAATTATAGTTTTTTAAATATAATAACCAATTGAAAGGTTAAATAGCTAAGAATTATATTTGTTAACTACTAAATTTACTTTCAAAATCAATTATCAACTTTAAAATTAGTTGAGGCTATCTTCAGCCAAACTATCAGCACCAATTTCAGCCTGAATAGCTTTCATTAATGAATCACTAGCTACTTGTTCATTGTTTACAAGGCTATCAACTGATTTTTGTTCTTGTGTATTTAAAGGTGCATCATTTGTACAACTTGCTATCAATGCAATAATTGATAATGATAAAAATATTTTACGCATAAGTTTTTGTAGTTAATTGCTCAAATAAAGGTAAAAAACAGTTTCTAACAAAATATAGTAGTGTAAAACAATTTTACTTTTAAAAGGCGTGATTGATTTTAAAATTTACCCCAATTGGTTAATTCATCTTGAGTAAAAAGTTCAGGATAAAATATTCTTAATTGAAAACGTGGAGGCAAGTATTTTTGCCAATTGGTTCCGCCTGTAGCAGCAACATCTTCTTTGGGTTTTTGTAAATACTTCACTGCTGATTTATAGTGCATTAAAGGCCAATTTACATTTACATTTAAATCTAAATTACGTAGTTCAGCTATTAATTCCTGATTTTGTTTATCAGTTTCATTTAAAGATTTATAAATAGCCCAAAGGTTACATTCCTTATTTGAATTAGCTAAACGTAACAACTCTTCACCATATTTTTGTTCAAACTTGGTTAAGGTTAGGGTTTTATTTCCGGTATCAGTTTCAGTAGCGCCTGCTTGCCAATAAATGTATTTAAACTGTTCTTCAATACTTTTATCTTTTAACTCTTCGCGTTTATCTTTGGCTACTAATCTATCAAAACTAGAAGCATACATTTCAATCATACGGTATTGAGCGCTTTGAAAACCACTTGCAGGCAATAAACTCATTCTGAATTTTAAAAATTGCTCAGGCTCCATGCCATCTACCATTATTTCAAAACTGTTTGCTAAGTTTTTAAAATAAGCATTAATACGTCTTACTCTGTCTGTAAAAAATTGAACTGAAATATTGTTTTTTGCTTCAGCAATTTGTTTCAATTCGTGCAACGAAAGCTTAAAATATAATTCTGTAATTTGATGATAAATTATAAATATCATCTCGTCAGGAATTAAGGTTTTTGGTTTTTGCAGGGTGAGCAAACTATCAACTGATATATAATCCCAATAGTGGGTATAATCTTGATACAATAAACCCTCTAAATAGCTTTTGAAGTTTTGTCCTTGTGCAGCATATTTCTCTTTAATTTTATTAATTAAATCAACTACTTCAATATCCATGTTTTCCATAATTTAAAAAGGACTTACTAAGTTTTTAAGGGTGGGTAATATTTGATCTTTGTCGCTAATAACAGGACTGTCGCATTCCCATTTTATACCTAAATCACTATCATTCCAAAGTAAACCTCCTTCACTTTCTTTGTTGTATGTGTTGGTACATTTATATAAAAAAATTGTGTTATCCTCTAGTGTTTCAAATCCATGAGCAAAGCCTGGGGGAATAAAAAACATCGTTTGGTTTTCGGCAGTAAGTTTAATAGAAAAGTGTTGTCCATAAGTTGGCGAATTTTTTCTAATGTCAACCGCCACATCTATAACTGCACCTTGAATTACACGTACCAATTTACCCTGATCAAAGGGAGGTGCTTGAAAATGTAAACCACGCACTATTCCTTTTTGAGAAAGACTTTGGTTGTCTTGCACAAATTCTAATTTAATGCCTGCAACAAAAAATTTATCTTTATTATAACTTTCGTAAAAATAACCTCTAGGGTCTTTAAAAACTTGAGGTTGAATAACTAACAATCCTTCAATTGGGGTAGTTTTAATTTGCATAATTAATTAATATTTTAAAACCAAGAACTTGACTTTTTAGTAGATTTTCCACCCAAACCTAATGCTCCTAACAAACTACGTGTAATAATTTGTGCTGCTGTTCGGCCCACTTGTTTGGTTA
Organism: Bacteroidia bacterium; assembly: GCA_044239605.1. Taxonomy (GTDB): domain Bacteria; phylum Bacteroidota; class Bacteroidia; order UKL13-3; family UKL13-3; genus JAAFJM01. The sequence goes on from JBIIBC010000005.1 coordinate 125,219, forward strand.
CTGGGCTACTTAAAATTTGTTCTAAAGTTGATTTTTCATTTCTGTTGGCCTTAACATCTCTTTGCTCCTCTACTTGTTCTTCCATTTTTGCAGCTGCTTCCTCCAACTTAGCATTTAATATTTCATAAGCGCTTTCACTATCAATATTTTGATTGTATTTAGCGGAAATGCGAGACTTTGAAACCAAGGCATCAATTTCATCATCTGTTAAAATATCCATTCTTGATTTAGGTGCACATAGCATGGTAGCTGCCAAGGGTGTTGGAATTCCTTTTTCATTTAAACAAGTAATTAAAGCCTCACCCATTCCTAATTGAGTAATTAACTCATCCGTTTTATAAAAATCAGATAAAGGATAATTTTCGGCAGTTTGTTTAATTGTTTTTCTATCGTTAGCAGTAAAAGCGCGCAAGGCATGTTGTACCTTTAAACCTAACTGACCAAGCACTGAAGCCGGCACATCGGCTGGATTTTGAGTACAAAAGAAAATGCCCACACCTTTGGAGCGTATTAATTTAATAATGGTTTCAATTTGCTGTAAAAGCGCTTCGCTTGCTTCTTGAAAAATTAAATGTGCTTCATCAATAAACAAAACTAATTTAGGTTTATCCATGTCGCCTTCTTCAGGCAATGTAGCATATAGTTCGGCCAATAAACTCAGCATAAAGGTAGAGAAAAGTTTAGGCTTATCTTGAATATCGGTAACTCGTAAAATTGAAATTACACCTCTCCCATCATCACTAATGCGCATTAAATCATCAACCTCAAAACTTTTTTCACCAAAAAAACTATCGGCTCCTTGCTGTTGTAGCTCTATTATTTTTCGTAAAATAGTACCTGTTGAAGTAGTTGAAATTTTACCATAATCTTTCTCCATTTCAGCCTTGCCTTCATTACTTATGTACTGCAATACTTTTATAAAATCTTTTAAATCCAATAAAGGCAATTGAGCATCATCACAAAATTTAAAAATCATGGCAACAAAACCCGCTTGGGTTTCGTTTAAATCTAAAATTTTTGATAATAATATTGGGCCAAACTCACTAACTGTAGCTTTTAATTTAACACCTTTTTGTTTGCTAAGAGAAAGTAATTCAACTGGATATGATTGCGGATTATAGTTTAATCCAATTTTTTGATACCTTTCGGTAATTTTATCATTTACAGCTCCTTGCGCAGCTATCCCACTTAAATCTCCTTTTATATCCATTAACAAAACTGGAACACTTGCATTGCTTAAGCCTTCGGCTATTGTTTGCAAAGTTTTAGTTTTACCTGTTCCAGTAGCACCTGCTATTAAGCCATGCCTATTTAATATTTTTAATGGTAAATTGATGGCACAATCAGGTATTACTTCACCGTTAAGCATGGCTGCACCTAACTGAATAAATTCACCTTTGAATGTATAGCCAGCTTTTATTTGTTCAATAAACTGTTCTTTCATAAAATGCTTTTGGCGATTTGCTATTAGCAATTAAATATTAGTAACTTTTGGTTAAAAATGAAGTGAAATTAATTTATGAAAATTGCAATAAAATAATTATTTCAACAATTCATTAATCTCTAAATCAAAAAATTAGTTAAGCTTGTCCAGTTGGTCCACCAAAATTCATAGGAAAAGGAGGCATCATATCTGGTAAATTTATTTCACCTACTTGGTCTTCATATTTTCTGATATTATCGCTCAATGCTAATAATAAACGTTTAGCATGTTCTGGAGTTAACACAAGACGTGATTTTACTTTAGCCTTAGGTACTCCCGGCATAATTCTTATAAAATCTAATACAAATTCACTAGTACTGTGTGTTATTATAGCCAAATTAGCATAAATACCTTCTGCCATTTCTTCACTTAATTCAATATTTAATTGATTGGATTCGTTTATAGGTTCATTACTCATACTTGCAATTATAATTTATTTTTACTTTAAATAGCTACAAAATTAGCAGTATGTATAAAGTGTTAATATTTTTAATATGCAGCTTTTAAAGTAAAGCCAAATGTTGTTCCTTGCCCAGCTGTGCTTCTTACATTTACAGCCTGATGATGTGCCTCGATAATGTGTTTAACAATAGCCAAACCCAAACCTGTTCCACCTACTTCATCATTTCTTGTTCTACTTTTATCTACTCGGTAAAATCTTTCAAAAATACGTGGTAAAAATTCCTGACTAATTCCTTCTCCAGTATCTGCAACCTCAATCAAAATGTTATCGCCCATAACATAATATGCTGCCGATGTAAAGCCATTAGGTTTTCCATACTTTAAGGAATTACTTACCAAATTAACTAAAACTGTTCTTATTCTATACTTATCGGCTAATACATAAAATGGCTTATTACAACCCTCTTTTATAGTTAACTCTATATGCTTTTCCTTAGCCTTTACCTCAAATTGTTCATATACATCTTTTGTTAAAGCATTAATATCAAATCGCTCCATATTCATTTCCAATTCTCCACTTTCTAGTTTCGAAATTTCCAATAAATCGGCAACTAAATCACTTAATCTATCAGTGCTTTTAGCTGCTTTCTTTAAAAACTTCGTATTAACTTCGGGATCTTCCATTGCCCCATCAAGTAAGGTGTGTAAATATCCTTGAATGCTAAATATAGGAGTTTTTAACTCATGGCTTACATTGCCTAAAAATTCCTTTCTAAAATCTGCTACTTTTTTTAATTGATCAATTTCTATTTTTTTATCCCTAGCCCAATTAATTACCTCTTTACTCATTTCAAAAATTGGATCTTTATCCCAATCAAAATTCTCCAAGACAGCATCGTATTTTTGGGTTTTTAGGCTATGAATGGTTTTATAAATCAACTTTATTTTTCTATAAATAAAAAACTCCAAGGTATAAAAAAACAAGAAAAAAGAGAGTCCTGAAGTAAGTGTAAATAACATAATTACATTGATGAGGTTTGAATCAAGAATAAAATACATTACCAAAGCAATTACTGTGGCAATGGTACTTGAAACCAGTAGTGCTATATGAATTGGCTTAGGATTTCGAATCATTTTATTAATGTTTATTTGATGGTTAATATTATTAAGTAAGTAAATAATTTACCAACTTTTAAAAAGTCTAAATAGTCTAAAAATACCATACAAAGTCATAGCAATACCAAGCACATACTTAACCCAATCAGTAACTTGTAATGGAACTTTATTTAATAAAATACTAACTCCGAGTACCAAGTAAAACAAGCCCATAATGGCACCGAAGTATTTTACAATATTCCCAACTTTGATTTCTCTTTCTTCTCTTATCTCGTCTAAACTCATAATTTCAGGTTGTATTTAAATAAAATAAGCCTGCTAAACTAATGTTTAGCAAGCTTATTTTGTATTATTTTATTATTACTTATTGATCTAAGCTAAATAAAACAGGAAGTGTGAAATAAACAGCAACTGCTCTACCCGCCTGACGTCCTGGACTCCATTTAGGCATTCCTTTTACTGCTTTTTTTGCTGCATCATCTAAACCCCAGCCAAATGGTTTACTTAACAATTCAATTTTATCGATACTACCATCAGGCATAACCGCAAAACGAACAATTACTCTAGCTTCTTGGTTGTTTTCCTTAGCAATAGGAGGATACTCTACGTGATCCCTTAAGTACTCCAACATTTTTTCTTCACCTCCTGGAAATTCAGGATTAATTTCAGCTTCTAATAATATTTCGCCTTCACCATTACCAGTTCCAGTTTCTTCTATTAAAACATCTTTTGCATCAGGATCACCAACCACAGTTTGCGCACCAGCATCAACTTTCTCTAACTCTACTTGAGTTGGTGGTGGTTCTGTTACATCCTCATCCTTCTTAATCTCAGGTGGAGTAAACTTAATTGTACTCTTAACCGGAGGTGGAGGTGGCGGAGGTGGCGGAGGTGGTGGTGCATCTTCGTCCATTGGTGGCGGTGCATCCAATTTTGTTACCTCGGCTTCTACTATGATATTTTCTTTTGGTATTTGCGATTTTACATAGTTAATAATAACCGGTGTTGCAATTGCCAATGAAAATCCAATAATAGAAAATACAATACCTTTTATAGTATAGTTGCTACTTTTTTTACGCAACACAAAGGCACCATATTGTTGGTTACGGCCTTCAAAGACCATATTTACCCAATTATTATCAAAAATACTTGTATTTGCCATGTGTTAATTTGTTTTATTTAAAGCTGCTGCCAATAAAGGGGCAGAGCTTTTTATTAATTCCTTTTCAGGTTCCGAAATATCTACTATAGCATAACGTCCAATATTACAAATTAGCATTTCATCTAATATATCAACTATATTGTTGAATTTTGCATTATCATCTGCCTTAATAATTACAATTAAACCTTCTTTATCAGATTTAAGTCTATTGATATTTGCTTTCATATCTGATTCAGACATTTTGTTTATTTTGAATAAGTCTTTATAAACTTGAACTGAATCGATGCTAGGAACACGCTTTCTATTTTCGCGTAATAACATTGGTCTGATTCCACCAGCACTGTAATCAGTAATTTGTGGAGTCATTGGGTCCAATGTTACAGGATCGCTAAAATAGTACATTACTTGGTTATTTCCAGTTAATAGAACTGTTACAGTCTGCGAAACTTTTACGGCAGTTTTTTCACTACCATCGTCTTTCACAGGCATGTTCAATTCCATTGTTTTTGGTTTGTTAAGCGATGTGGTTAACATAAAAAAGGTAATCAATAAGAAACCCAAATCAACCATGGGAGTAAAATCTACCCTAGTTGAAAGTTTCTTACCTTTTGGTTTCCCACCTTTTTTATGGCCACCCCCGCCACCTTCTATTTCTGCCATTATTTAATTCCTTTCTTTAAAATTATTGACCGCCTTCCATTGATGTAATAAAATTAAATCTATTTACATCTTTTTCTTGAAGGGTTTTAATTACTTGTTTAATTGCGGGGTAACTTACATCTCTATCGCCTTTAATAGCAACGCGAACACCATTATTGGTATATCTACTTTGCATTACCCATTCCCCTAATTCATTGTTTAATGAATCATAAGGAATTCCTGCTGATGGCATTTCTTTACGTTTTTCTGGACTTAAGTTTATATACTGCTTTAACTGCGCAATTGGCATTCCAAAGCTACTCATGTTTGAAAACTTAGTAGTTTCATCATCAGTAAATGTAATGTTAAACTTTTTACCCATTTTTTCAAGTAAAGTTTTTTTATAATGTTCTCCTTGCAAATCAAAGAAAACCCTATTGTCATTGCTGATTGTAATAAGCATTACATCAACATCAGGAAGTGGAATTTCGGCAACAGAAGATGGCGTTAACACCTGAACTGGTTCATCGGGTTTGAATTGAGTAGCTAACATAAAAAATGTTAACAAAAGGAACGCAACGTCTGTCATTGCGGTCATATCTACCGATGTGCTCTTACGAGGTACTTTTACTTTAGCCATTTGTCTGTTTTATTTGTTTTAAAATTATAAAATTAAAATCTGCAATTATTAATTGCCAATAAAACTAACGTTTGTGTGATGCTGCAAAGTTTTGAACAATAGTGAAACCAGCTTCATCAATGGTATAAGTGATTTTATCAATTTTAGTTGTAAATACATTATACATAATAATAGCTACTGCCGAGTTACCAATACCTAAAGCTGTATTAATAAGCGCCTCAGAAATACCTACCGCTAAAGCCGATGAATCAGGAGCACCAGCATTACCTAAAGCCGAGAACGCCTTGATCATACCTAATACTGTTCCTAATAACGCTACTAACGTAGAAACTGAAGCCATGGTAGCTATAATTACTAAGTTTTTTTCTAACATTGGTAATTCTAACGAAGTAGCTTCTTCTAATTCTTTTTGAATAGCTAATACTTTTTGATCTTTATCCATGGTGCTTTCGCCTTCCATTTCTTTGTATTTATGCAATGCAGCTTTAACTACGTTTGCTACTGAACCTTGTTGTGCATCGCACTCTTTAATGGCAGCATCAACATTACCTGCAGCTAATTGAGTTTTTACTTTACGTACAAAACTTTCTGTAGAACCTTTACCTGAAGCTTTGTTAATTGTTAAAAAACGCTCGATTGAGAAAGTAATACTCATTAACACTAATGATAATAAAATAGGTACGATAAAACCACCTAAATAAATTAATCCTAATGTTGCTCCAATACCTTCTTTGATAGGTGTGTGACGAACTTCGCCATCCGCAAAATTACTTGGGCTTCCTAATACAAATTTCCATAGTAAAAAACCTACTACTACTAACATTGGAATTGCAAGCGAAGCAAAAATACCACCCGCTTTACTTTCTTCTTTTTTTGTTGCTGTTTGATTCATTTTTTTGTTTATTTTTTAGTTAATTAATTGCGAATAAAATTATTTTAGTTGAATAAACACATAGTGTTTACAAAAATTTAACACCTTTTATTTAAAAGGTGTGTTTTTATATTTGATTTTTTTATTTTTAGAATACTTAAATATTTGTTATTCATAAGTAAGCTAGTTAAATACTATAGTTGCACCTCGTTTTTGGCTTACACAAATATGACAATTAATATTTAATGCAATCCAAAAAATAATTTAATTATATATAAATTAACCACTACAAATCTAAAGTAATTACATTTAAAAAAGTTACATTTAAACTGAAGCGTAATTTTTATAAATTAAGCAATATAAAATTAATGATAAAGCATTAAACGTTAAATTTAAAGTGCATTACGTCACCATCATTTACAATATACTCTTTTCCTTCCATGCGTAATGCACCGGCCTCTCTGCAAGCCGACTCAGAACCATACTTTTTAAAGTCTTCGTATGCAATAACATCAGCTTTAATAAAACCTCTTTCAAAATCGGTATGAATTACTCCGGCTGCTTGCGGAGCTTTAAAGCCACGGTCGATAGTCCAAGCTCTAACCTCTTGAACACCAGCTGTGAAGTAAGTTATTAAATTCAATAATTTGTATGATGCTCTAATTAATTTAGCCACACCACTTTCGGTTAAACCTAAATCATTTAGAAAAGCAATTCTATCTTCGTAACTATCTAAGCCAGAAATTTCGCTTTCAATAGCAGCACTAATAATCAAAACTTCAGCGTTTTCATTTTTAACTGCTTCGCGCACTAGTTCTACAAATTTATTTCCGTTAACTACAGATGCTTCATCAACGTTACAAACATACATAACTGGTTTAGCTGTAAGTAAACATAAGTCTTCTACATGTTCTTTTTCGTTATCTGTTACTTCTAAAGTTCTAACCGATTTTCCATCATCTAAGTGGGCTTTGTATTTTAACAAAGTATTTTCCACTTTAACCATTTCCTTATCGCCAGTTTTAGCAGCTCTGCTTACTTTTTGTAATTTCTTTTCAACTGAATCTAAATCTTTTAATTGTAACTCAGTGTCAATTATTTCTTTATCGCGCAATGGATTAACTGAACCATCTACGTGAATGATATTTTCATCTTCGAAACAACGCAAAACATGAATAATAGCATCAGTTTGACGAATATTGGCTAAAAATTGATTTCCTAATCCTTCGCCTTTGCTTGCACCTTTTACTAATCCAGCAATATCCACTATTTCAATATTAGTTGGTACAATTTTATTGGGTTTTACTAAACTTTCTAAAACATTTAAGCGCTCGTCCGGAACGGTAATAACGCCCACATTAGGTTCAATGGTACAAAAAGGAAAATTAGCTGCTTGCGCTTTTGCATTGCTTAAGCAATTAAATAAAGTTGATTTGCCTACATTTGGTAAGCCTACTATTCCACACTGCATTTTAATTTATTTTTAGCTTCTGGCTGCTAGCTTCTGGCAGCTGCCATTCAGATTTATTTATTTTTATGTTTTTTGCTTCCAGCTGCTGGCTGCTGACATTCAGAATATTTTTTTTATGCCAGAGGCCAGACGCTAGTTGCCGGTTGCTATTTTAGCCTTTAATAATTTGTTTCATGTCCATAATTATTTTTTCGGCTAGGTGGTTGGCTGTTGCTTCACTTTTGCTTTCAGCATAAATACGAATAATTGGCTCGGTATTACTTCTACGTAAATGAACCCACTCATTGTCAAATTCTATTTTTACACCATCAACAGTGTTGATTGGTTGTTTTTTATATTTTTCTTGAATACCTGTTAAAAGTTCATCAATATTGATACTTGCATCTAAATCAATTTTCTTTTTCGCAATAGTATAGTCAGGGTAAGATGAGCGTAAAATAGAGCATAATTTATCACTTTTAGCTAAATGTGTTAAGAATAATGCAATTCCAACCATGGCATCTCTACCATAATGTAATTCAGGAAAAATAATTCCACCATTTCCCTCACCTCCAATTACGGCATTGGTTTCTTTCATCATAGTAACCACATTTACTTCACCTACTGCACTTGCGCTATATGAACCATTGTATTTTTCGGTAACATCGCGTAATGCTCTAGTTGAAGACAAATTAGATACAGTATTTTTTACAAAACCAGTACGTTTTAAATTTTCATCACTTACATTTTTCAATATGTAATCAGCTACAGCTACTAAAGTATATTCTTCGCCAAACATACTTCCATCTTCGTTAACCAAAGCTAATCTATCCACATCTGGATCAACAACAATACCCAAATCAGCATTATTTCTGGTAACTTCATTTGAAATTGCAGTTAAATTTTCAGGAAGTGGTTCTGGATTGTGAGGGAATTTACCATCAGGAGTGCAGAATATTTCAATAATATCGTCTACTCCAAGTGCGCGCAGTAACATTGGTACTGCTATTCCTCCTGTTGAGTTAACAGCATCTACAACTATTTTGAATTTCTTAGCTTTAATTGCCTCAACATCCACTAAATCTAATTTTAAAATTTCGTCAATGTGTTTGGCTATATAATCTTTCTTTTCGGTAATTTTTCCTAATTTATCTACATCAGCAAACTCAATATTACCACTTTCAGCCACAGCTAACATTTGTTTACCTAACTCGTCAGAAATAAACTCACCTTTACTATTTAATAATTTTAAAGCATTCCATTGCTTTGGATTATGGCTAGCTGTTAATATAATACCTCCATTGGCTTGCTCCATAACTACAGCCATTTCAACTGTTGGTGTGGTGCTTAAACCTAAATCAATTACATCAATTCCTAATCCATTAAGTGTAGCACAAACCAAACGGTTTACCATATCGCCACTAATGCGAGCATCTCTTCCAACTACAATTTTACAATCATTTGACTCTTGCTTTATCATGCTACCAAAAGCAGCAGTAAACTTTACAACATCAATTGGAGTAAGTGCATTTCCACTTTGTCCACCAATTGTTCCCCTAATACCTGATATTGATTTAATTAACGTCAAAACTTATTATTTTTAGTTACGCAAAATAAGGCTAAGCAGCCAATTAGTAAAATATAATTACAATATGTTAATAAAAAAAGTGGCTCAATTAGTAGCAGAATAGCGATTATTCTACTGTAATTGAGCCACTTATTAAAATATAAAAAATATAAAAATTGTATTAAATTAAAATCTAAAGCCAGCAGTTACCACTACATTCACCATGGAGAATTCATTTTCAGCTGAATAAGTTGTTTTTCCTTTTTCTATTAATTGATATGGCGTTTGATAATTTTTATTCCAAGTGTAAGTTAGTGCCCCATCAATAAAAAAGTCGGTTCCAAAATTATCTATTGAAGGAAATAAAAATCCTAAACCACCTGAAACACTTTGGGTTGGATTATCTAATGAAACTCCAAGAGAAGTTGAGTTAAAAGGCGATTCATAATAAGTATAGCCTCCTCTAAATCTAGTGTTTAAATATTTTAACTCAGCACCAATTCTTACATTATTAGCTGCTCTGTAATTGGTTTTAATGGCATCGTTTGCATTAGCAAATAAATTATTACCAGATGTTAATCTAGCTGCCGTGTAATTAACTCTATCCCAATCAATTGAAAAAAAACCTAATTTAGGATGCATAAAAGCACCACTAACCGTTAATTTTGATGGTGTTACAACATCATATTCATAATAATTTGAAACCGCGAATTGGCTATAGTTGTAATTATTTCCATTAACTACTGAATTGATTGCATATCCATATTCATCTTTTAAATTTAATCTTACCGCGGTGGTATAACTTAAACCTAATCTCATATAATCAATTGGTTTTACAATCAGTCCAAATCTACCACCAATCCCTGTTCCTGAGGTTGTTAATGTTGAAGCAAACTCACTTGAACTGTAAAGATTATTTACACTACTTTTACTAATTACATTTTCGTAAAAAGTATTCTTAATTTCATAATTTACATTTTGAAAAATTAATGAAGCGCCCAAATAAATGGTATTTGAAATGTTTAATCCACTTGAGAAGTTGTATTCATTTATTCTACCTATAACTTTAGAAATGTTGGATTGGCGAATAGCAAAATTAGTATCATTATTACTTTTAAAAGTTGAACCATATTTTTTTACTCCGATAGAGTCAATTAAATAAGCATTCCAAGCCATTCCTGGAATATTATTAATATATGATGCAAATGAATTAGTATTAGGAAAAGTTTGTCCATTAGCTTGCTCAGCAAAATAATCAGCAATGCTTGATTTGGTATTGAAACCAGTAAAGTTCGAATTTTGATTAAAATCGTTCAATCTATTCATGCCAAAACCAAAAGAATAACTAACCAAACCTTTGTTTTCATCTCCTCTTAAACCTTGTTGTATTTTTGTAAATACAATTCCAAATTGAGGTATATTTAAACCTGTTTTTGTTTCAGTAGAATTGGTTCCAATATATCTTGCGTCATTAAAATATGAACTTACTCCCAAGCTTGCTGAAATTTCAGTTTTTCGGTATAAAGCAATTCCTGCAGGATTAATTGCAACTGCGCTTGCATCAGCTCCCAAAGCGCCAAATGCGCCACCAGCACCTTGAACACGTGCAGTGCCAAAAACTTTATTTTGAGAATAACGCAAGGCATCTTGTTCGTTTTGGGCAAAAGTCGCTAACGAAAGGCATAATGATGCCATTATCAAATATATTTTTTTCATAAATTGATTGAAAAGTTTAATTAATAAAATTTATGCTAATCTTATCTTGGCCTTGAAACAGGTGTACCTCCATTAGAACCTCCACCACTAGAACTTCTTCCTCCTCCTCCTCCACTATTTCCGCTACCACCGTTAAATGAACCATTAGAACGCGGTGTATCGTAACTTGGTTTGGTGTATAATGGTGGATTGTAATTATTTGACGGTTGAGAATAAGTAGGTTGACTATTAGATGGCTGATAATTATAATTAGGTTGTGAGTAATTAGAATTGTTTACCCTTGGGGTTTCAGCTGGAACTGGTGCAGGAGCTGCATATTGAGGATTAGCTCTTCTGTATTCTTTTTGTGAATTATTTTGCTCTATTGACCTATCGTAAGTAGAATAACCTTGTTGCGTAGCGTTTTCGGAACGAGGAGCTACGTATTGAACTCCGTTTTCGGTATTTATCAATGTGCCACCTGAACCAACAACCCTAACCTGATTTGGTTGACCTTGATTATTATCCAGAACTTCTCCATTTCTATTTGTTGCTCTAGGAGCATATTTTAAAGGGTTAGGGTTTGGATTATCTATTGTTCCTCCGTTTGTTGAAGGTAAATTAGAACCTATAACTTGTCGAGGAGCATTTTGCCCTTGCTGGCCAGAACTGCTTCTGTTATCAACACCTGCATTTCCGCTTGGATAATAATTATTATAAAAACCCCAATGATTATAACCATTAAAGCCCCAAGGATTGTAAAAGTTATTAAACGCCCACGGATTATTAAAATTATTACACCCAAAACCAATGCCTGTATTCCAACCATTAAATGAATTCCATCCAAAATTGAAACTAGGCCCCCAATTATTATTGAATCCCCAACCAGAGTTTCCATACCAAGGATTATTAAAATTATTTACACCCCAATTGTTATTTCCCCAATTATCAAAACCATTATTATAAAAAGAACTATATCCGTAATTACTTCTATTGTTAATTCTAGCTAATCTTCTTTGTTGTCTTCGTTCGGCTTTTATGCGTAAATACTCTTCGCGTAAACTAAAAGGTGGTATTGAATAAGGTTGATAATAACCTGAATATTCTGGATGTTGTTTATAAATAGAATCTTGTTCTGATTTATAAGTAGGATAGCCTAAAACTGCTCTAGGGTTTGTCGTTTCTTCAAAATTATTATAACCCGAAGGTTTCGTTGTGTCTATAAGAGATGGGTTTTCTCGTTTAATTTTTTCTAAGTCAACCTTTGGAACTTTAAATTGACCATTCGAAGAGCTATTTGAATTAGAAAAATAAACATCGTCATCAGCCGTTCCAGGTTGATTTAGAAGCGCACAAGAACCAAAAATCAAGGTTGTTGTAAATATTGCTAAAATCGTTTTAACTGACATATTATTAAATATTTGATTATACAAAATAAAAACAAATTTAATTAAATATTTTACCATTAATTTAAAACTTTGCTCATAACGAAAAGCAAAATTAATTAATTAAAATACATATTTTAATCCAAACAAATATTAGGCCAAAAATGTATGAATTATTGAATTTTACTATTCAAAATTAGATTTTTAGTAATTAATGCCATTTTTTATTATTACTATTTGGAAGCATTTCAATTGCAGTTTCAAAAAAATGCGTTTTATTCGCAACCGTAAATATTAAATAATATATGTTCGAGACTATTACGGATAAATACAAAGATTTTAAATCGCTTCATTATTTTTTGCGCAACACAGCTTATAAAATAAACAAACCAAGCGATACCTATTTGCAAGTAAAAAAAAGAGATAGATATGAAGATATAACTTATGCTCAAGTTTTTGAACAGCTTAACGCTATATCCGCTTATTTGTATGATGCAGGTTTAAGAAAAGGTGATAAAGCTGCTTTGTTAATCGAAAACTGTCCTGAGTATATTTGCTTTGATCAAGCACTAATGCAATTAGGAATAGTTAATGTTTCTATATACCCAACTTCATCGGAATCTGATATTGAGTATATTATAAACGACTCAGAATCAAAAACAATTTTGGTAGGCACACCATTTTTACTAAAACGACTAAAAAAAGTAAAAGATAATTGCCCAACTTTAAAAACTATTATTACTACTTTTGAAACCGAAGGTGATGGGGTAAAATCATACCTAAAAGTTATTGAAGAAGGCAAAGATTTGTACGATAAAAACAAGCAATTAATAGAAGAAGAACTTGAAAAAGTAACTTATGAAGATTTGTCTTGTTTGTTATATACATCTGGAACTACAGGAAAACCCAAAGGAGCCATGCTTACACATAATAATTTTATGAGTAATATAGTAATGGCCGATTTATTGCTTCCTATTGTTACCAAAGATTTTACATTTTTATCGTTTTTACCGCTTTGTCATGTTTATGAGCGTACTTGTACCTATTATTTTAGTACTTATAAAGGTTTTAAAGTTGCATTTGCGCAAAGCTTAGAAGCATTAACCACTAATATTCAAGAGGTGCAACCGCGTGCTATTTTAACTGTTCCTCGTTTACTTGAACGTATTGAAGAACGTGTTAGAAAAAGTGCTACTTCGCAAGGAGGATTTAAACTAAAAATATTTAATTGGGCATTAGCTACTGGCGAAAAACGTAGAATTAATAAAGAAAATGGAACTAGTAATAGCCTATTTTTAAACTTACAATTAGCCTTAGCTGAAAAATTAGTTTACACAAAAATTAAGGAACGATTAGGTGGTAAAATGAGTGTAATGGTTAGTGGTGGAGGTGCTTTACCAAAACATGTTGGAGAATTTTTTGCTAATTTAGATATTTTAGTAATTGAAGGTTATGGATTAACCGAAACTTCGCCATTTGTATGCGCTAACGAAGTACATCGTCAAGTATGGGGAACTGTAGGCCGTATTGGGCAAGCAAATGAAGTAGCCATTCAAAATGTAGATACCAAAGAAATTATTACTTTACAAACTTACGATTCGTATGACCCTAAATTTGAAAGTGCTGAAGGTGAAATATTAGTACGTGGATTAAATGTAATGAAAGGTTATTGGAATTTACCTGAAGAAACAGCAAAAGCCATTGATAAAGATGGTTGGTTACATACCGGTGATGTGGGTAAATTTGAAAAAGGCTATTTAAAAATTACTGATAGAATTAAAAACATCATCGTTAACTCATTTGGTAAAAATGTGTATCCAACTCCTATTGAAAATGTTTACATGAAATCAAATAAAATTGAACAAATATTTTTAATTGGCGATAGACAAGAATATTTAACCGCTTTAATTGTTCCTAGTAAAGAAGAAATGAAAGAAGTATTTAACTATAAAGAAGATTACTTTAAGCAAGAAGATGAATTTATTAGAGACAAAGAAGTAATTGATTGGATGGATGCTGATATGAAAACGTTAGAAGTGAATTTAGGAAAATTTGAACGTGTAAAAAATTATTCAATTAAGCGTAGGCCATTTACTTTAGAAGATGGAGAAATGACTCCAACACAAAAAATTAAACGTAAAGTGGTAGAAACCAAATACGCAGATGAGATTAAGTCAATATACGTAAGTGTAAGTTAACAGCAATTGTTAATTAATTATCTGACAAATTTTATACATAATAAAAAAACTATTTAACATACATTAGCAGTTCAAAAAAATAGTTTTTGAAAATTTAATAAATGAACAATTTTAAACTTAAAATGATACCTGAGCGAAGTGCAAAACCTCGCGAGAAGGGCTTAACAATGGTAATGGATAAAGGTCTTAGCTACAGAGAAGCAGAAGACTTAATTTCAGTATCGGGCGGACTTATAGATATAATTAAACTTGGATTTGGGACTGCATTTGTTACTCCCAACTTAGAAGAAAAAATCAAACTTTACCAACGTAATAACATTATAGTGTATTTTGGAGGTACTTTATTTGAAGCATTTTTAGTAAGAAACCAGTTTGATGAATACTTAAAAGTATTAGAGCGTTTTAAGTTAACTCATGCTGAAATTTCTGATGGTTCAATTGAATTACCTCACGATATTAAACTTGATTATATAAGCAAACTAAGTCAATATGTTACCGTATTAAGTGAAGTAGGAAGTAAAGATGTTGAAAAAATTATTCCTCCTTACCAATGGATTGAATTAATGGAAACCGAAATTCAAGCTGGTGCTTGGAAAGTTATAGCAGAAGCACGTGAAGCTGGAAATGTAGGTGTTTACAGAAGTAGTGGTGAGGTTAGGGAAGGTTTAGTTCAAGAAATTTTGACTAAAATTCCAGAAGAAAAAATTATTTGGGAAGCACCTCAAAAGGCTCAGCAAACCTATTTTATTAAATTAGTAGGCGCTAATGTAAGTTTGGGCAACATTGCTCCAAACGATGTGATTCCTTGCGAAACGCTAAGACTTGGCTTAAGAAGCGATACCTTTAATTTCTTTTTAGGTAAAGGTGCTAAATATTTGGTTAAGAAAAAATAATTAAACACACCAAAAATCAATTACATAAAAGCCATTTAGAATCCTTTCTAAGTGGCTTTATTTTGATAAACTACTTAATAAAATAACAAACAACAAAAACAAAATGAAAACAAAACAAATTATGTTACTTATAGCAGCTACAGCTGCTACTTATTTTACTTCATGTAAAAAAGATTCAGATTCTACTACTCCAACAACCACAACACCTACTTGTACCATTACTTCAACTTTAGATAATGATACCACTTATGCTGCATTCATTTATAATACCAATGGAACTATTAAACAGGTAGTTAATAAAGAACCAAGTTCTGATACATCAGTTTACACAGTAAGTTATGGAACTAATTTAATTACTATTTCAATTGGTAGTACACCGTTTAGAACTTATTTTTTAAATAGTCAGGGCAATGCAGATAGTATAGTTACTGATGTTCAAGGATTTTTCACCTTGATTACCACTAATACTTACGATAATGATGGATACTTGAAAACTCAAAATGAATCTGTTACTTTTTTAGGAAATACAAGCGAAACTACCAGAAATTATACTTACACCAATGGTAATTTAACAACAATGAACGAATCGGATGGAACAAACAATACTGTATTCACTTACGATTACTTTACCGATAAAACCAATAACTTATCAAAAGTTAATTTAGATAATATGTTTGTAGGCAATTCAACTAAAAACTTAATAAAAACTGAATTTACAAATGGGGTGATAACAACCAATTACACTTATAACTTTGATAGCAATGGAAAAGTTACTAAGCAAATAGCCACAAGTACTAGTGGCGAAGTTAACCAAACTAATTTTAGCTGGACTTGCAAATAAGAGCCACCTAAATCATAAAAAGCCAGAAGTTAACTTCTGGCTTTTTTTTAAAATATTTTTAAACATTTTCCTTAAACATCTTTGATGCTTTCGTTAATGTTCAATTTTTCAATAATGTTTTAGTAAAATTTTAAAATTCTACTTTTGTTATATCTTCCTCTTTAAGGGAAATAAAGTTTGGATAAAATCAGTATTCAATTTATACCATTTAGTGCGTTTCAAAATGGCTAAATGTAAGCCATTTTAAATATTAAATTATTTTAAATGTTTGCCTCATATAAAATTGTATTTGTAGGAAATAAGAAAATTTAAACAATAGTCTAAACTTCATTTTAATCAACGAAATTTAATACGGATTTCCTACTACAATTCGACCCTTTTAGGGTCGTTGATACGGTTAACATTTACCCCCCGAATTTCATTCGTGGCTATTAATATTCAATCCTTTCAGGATTGCTTTTTTTAAACAACGATATTTAATGCAGATTTCCTTATGGAATTAGACCCTTTTAGTGGTTAACATTTATCCCTTGAATTTCTTTCAGTGCTATTAATATTCAATCCTTTCAGGATTGCTGTTTTTTTAGAACTTATAGAATAAGTATCATTTGAATTTCAACATTCTTTCACGCCTTGCGTGATAATAATTCAAAATCCAACATTCATAATTCAACATTCATAATTAAACATTAAGCATTCATAATTCAAAAATAATTCCCTTACCTTTACCCCTTTAATTTTTTCGGAATTTGATAGTAGTAAATACGCAACCAATCGCTTTAGTTTATACCTTGGTAAGTCATCCTCAGTTGGGTTATTTGCTTGAACCTCATATTGTTCAGGTAAATAGTTTAGGGAAATATTCGCTTACCCATCAGCGTATTTTTACCAAAACTTCCGATTACTTTGCAAGATGCATTAGCGAAAAGGATTATGAAATTATTGCCATTTTGGATGAATTGGATGACGATTATTTATTTAAAAAATTCCATAAAGACCCCAAAAAGAAAATTAGAACCCACGAGTTTATCAATAAAGTTGTTTTAGAGCCCTTATTTGAAGAAAAAATAAAACCATTTATTGAAGAGCGCATGAACAAAGCGCTTAATTTATTAAAAGGTCAAGCTATTTTTAAAACTGGAAACGATAATAACCCTACTTCGGTTCAAATAAATGTGGCTGAAGAAAAAGCTTCAGTTCTGTTTCATTTTAAACGCGATATCGAAGGAACACGTTATTTCCCAACCATTAAGTTTAAAGGTGTTAGGGTAGAATTTATGTTTAAAAATGCACAAATCATTACTTATAACCCAGCGTGGATGTTGCTTGGAAACGATTTGTTCAACTTTGAAAAAGACATGGAAGGCAAAAAATTGCAACCATTTTTAAATAAACGTTTTATACAAATCAATAAATCATCAGAAGAAACGTATTTTAATAAATTTGTTTATCAACTTATTGAAAAATATAATGTGTATGCCGAGGGTTTTGAAATAAACACCAAACAACCTGAAGGAGTAGCCCAATTGAGCATGCAGCAAGTTATTGGCGATGATATTGCATTAAAACTTACCTTTAATTACGATGGTGCTTTATTTGATTATGGTGGCACCAATAAAATTTCGGTAATAGTAAAAAAAGAAAACGACAATTACATTTTTACTCGCACCAAACGCAACTTAGAATTCGAAGCAGAAAAATTTACTGCTTTAAACAAAATTGGTTTAAAACAATACAACGGCCCTTATTTTACTTTAAAAACCAATAAAGCTAAACCTTTAACTGGACATATTTCGCTGAGCAATGAAGGAACTAACAAATTTGATTTTTTAGAATGGCTTAACGAGCATCATGTTGATTTAAAAAAAGCTGGTATTGATATTATCCAAGATAAGAATAACTATTTTATTGGTGCTCGCGAAATGAAGTTGGAGATAAAGGAGCAAAAAGATTGGTTTGATGTACAAGCTGTTGTAAAATTTGGCGAGTTCAGCATTCCTTTTATTTCATTGCGTAATTATTTACTAAAAGGCATTCGAGAATTTAAGTTACCTAACGGAATGATTGCCATTATTCCTTTGGAATGGTTTGGCGATTTAAGCGGTTTACTTGAGTTTAGTACCAACGATGAAGAAATAAAAATTGAAAAACAACATGTTGGTTTATTAGATGAAATAGTAAATAATGGTGGTAAATATTTGCGCTTAAGCGATAAACTAGAACGTTTAAAAGATTATGGTCAAGTAAAAGAAGCGGCAGTGCCCATTAATTTTAAAGGCACCCTTCGCCCCTACCAACAAGCTGGATTTAATTGGTTTTATTTTTTAAAAGAAAATCAATTTGGCGGTTGTTTGGCCGATGATATGGGGCTTGGAAAAACCATTCAAACATTGGCATTGATTCAAAAAGAGCGTGAATTATACCAAGCTTTTGCCATGCAAAATGCACCAGAAAAACCTAAAATAAGTGCGTCATTAGCTAATGACGCAATGCTGCTAGAACCAACAAGCATAGATACCAAGGGGCAAATTGATTTATTTAATAAAAGCAATGTGGTAGAGGTTTTACCAACCATAGCTAAAGCAGAAAAAACTTTTCAAAGCAGTGCAGTAGTTGATAGTTCTGTGGCACAAAATACCATTAGAACCAGCTTGATTATAGTACCAAACTCGTTGGTTTTTAATTGGCAAAACGAAGCCAAAAAGTTTACTCCAAACTTAAAGGTTTTGGTTTACACAGGCTCGCAACGTATAAAAAATACCAAGTACTTTACCAATTACGATTTGATAATAACTACTTATGGAACTGCTAGAGTGGATATTGATGTATTGAAAGAATTTAAGTTTAACTATATTATTTTAGATGAAAGTCAATCTATAAAAAATGCTGGTTCTCAGTCGTCAAAAGCGGTAAAGTTGCTTAAATCTAATTACAAGTTGGTACTTACGGGAACGCCAATTGAAAATGGTGTGCAAGAACTTTGGAGTCAATTATCGTTTGTAAATCCTGGCTTGTTAGGCAATTTAAGTTCATTTACCGATAGGTTTGTAAACCCAATAGAAAAAGGGAAAGATGAGTTTAAAATGCAGCAATTAAAAGCCATTATTAAACCATTTGTTTTACGCAGAACTAAAGATCAAGTGGCTAAAGATTTGCCAGAAAAAACAGAGCAAATTATTTATTGCCAAATGACCGATGAGCAAGCTGAGGCTTATGAAACCACCAAATCGTATTACAGAAATGAAATTTTAAAATCAGTTTCCGAAATTGGAGTGAGTCGTTCGCACTTCACGTTATTAAAAGGTTTAACTCGATTGCGCCAAATAGCCAATCATCCATTTTTATCTGATAAAGAGTATAATTTTGGTAGTGGTAAATTTGATGAAGTGGTAGCTAGAGCCAATACAGCTAAAGCCGAAGGACATAAAGTTTTGATGTTTTCGCAGTTTGTAAAACAGTTGGATATTTATGGCAATTATTTCAGGCAAAACAAAGTTCCATTTAGTTATTTAGATGGAAGCATGACCAGCAATGAACGCCAGAAATCAGTGAATGATTTTCAAACCAAAGAGGAGTTATCTTACTTTTTAATATCACTAAAAGCAGGTGGCTTGGGATTAAACTTAACCAATGCCGATTATGTGTTTTTAATTGATCCTTGGTGGAATCCTGCCATTGAGCGCCAAGCGGTGGATAGAAGCCACAGGATTGGTCAAACCAAATCAGTATTTATTTATAAATTCATTACCAAAGATACAGTGGAAGAAAAAATTATTGCCTTGCAAAACAAAAAGAAAATGCTTGCCGATAATATCATTACTACCGAAGAAAGTTTTATAAAAACCATTGATGTAAACGAAATCATTGACTTGTTAAACTAAAAAAAGCGCTTACCGTAAAAACAGTAAGCGCTTTTTTTATTGTTGTTTATTGAATTAATTTTTAATGATTCTTTTTGTAATTACTTTTTCACCATTATTTATTCTGATAAAATAAACACCATTGTCTAAACCTGAAGTATTCAATTTAGCAGTATTGTTATTAACTACTTCAAACATTTTTACTCTGCCTGTAATATCTACAATTTCAGCATTGATTATGGTATTATTTGAATTAATAACTAAATTATCGTTGAATGGATTAGGAGATAATTCAACAGATGATTCGTTAGATTTAACAGTTAAAACTTTCGAAAACTCATATTTACCATCAAAATCAACTTGCTTTAAACGGTAATAGGCAGATGAATTGTTTTTATCTGTAAATGAATATTTATTCAATCTTGAAGAATTACCAACGCCTTTTACAAATCCAATTTTTTCGAAATCAGTTCCATTGCTGCTTCTTTCAATTTCAAAACCATTGTTATTTACCTCAGATGCTGTAGACCAATTTAACTTAACATTATCGTTGTTTCTGTCTGCTGTAAATTGAGTGTATTTTACAGGTAATGGACCATTTGCCCAAGTAGTTGAAACCCTCATTCCATCAATAGTAAGTGTTGGGGCATTTGCTGAATTTCCTTGACGCAAGAAAACTTTAGCATAATTTGAAGGATCTGCACCTGTTGCAACAGTAGGTCCAACATCAAAAGTTGTAGGCTC
>JBIIBC010000067.1:0-5910 GCA_044239605.1 Bacteroidia bacterium
CTTATACTCCAACGATTCCTCTTTACCCTCTTCTTTAGAACTTTCCCTCTCTCAAGGGGGTGCAAATGTAATTATATTTAACCCTTACGCAACTTATTTATTTACCATCTCCCCATTATACCTTATTCTCAAGGACTTATTTTTTATTTAACCTTAGTTGGAATACATTTTGTTATCTTGTTTCTATTATTTGACAGAAATAATTAGATGAATTACTCTCCTTTATATTACTCCTTTATATTACTCCTTTATATTACTCCTTTATATTACTCCTTTATATTACTCCTTTATATTACTCCTTTATATTACTCCTTTATATCCCGAAACCAATAATTTGAATATTTGTTAAATAAGATATTTGAAAATATTATATTATTGCTGCATACATTATTAAATATATAATGAGTAAAGAATTAGAGAAAAAGAAAATTGCTATTTTAGGTAGTACAGGAAGTATTGGAACTCAAGCGCTGGAAATAGCTAGGGAGCAAAGAGATAAAATTGAAATAGAGGTATTAACTGCCAACAGTAATGCCGATTTATTAATTAAACAAGCTATAGAGTTTAAGCCAAACCATGTGGTAATAGCAGATGATAGCAAATATCAAATAGTAAAAGATGCTTTAGATAAACATGATATTAAGGTATTTTCGGGCAATAAAGCGATTGCCGACTTAATGGAAATAACCTCGGCTGAAATAGTTTTAACAGCTATGGTTGGTTATAGTGGACTTTTGCCAACTATTAAAGCAATTGAAAATAAAAAGAAAATTGCACTAGCAAATAAAGAAACGTTAGTAGTTGCTGGAGAGTTAATTACTAGTTTATGTGCTGAACATAAAGTAAACTTAATACCTGTTGATTCGGAACATTCGGCAATTTTTCAATGTTTAGTGGGCGAAGACCTAAATACCATTGATAAAATTATTTTAACAGCTTCTGGCGGACCATTTAGAGGTAAAAAAGCAAATGAGCTACTTGAAATTACAAAAAAAGAAGCTCTTAAACACCCGAATTGGACAATGGGAGCAAAAATTACCATTGATTCAGCTAGTTTAATGAACAAAGGATTGGAAGTAATTGAAGCTAAGTGGTTATTTGGATTAGAAAATAATCAAATAGATGTGGTAGTTCATCCGCAATCTATTATACATAGTATGGTGGAATTTAATGATGGCAGTATAAAAGCACAGATGGGATTGCCTGATATGAAACTACCTATTCATTATGCATTTTTTTATCCTGAAAGAACTAAAACCAATTTTAAACGACTTTCATTTAAAGAAATGAATACTCTAACTTTTGAAGAGCCTGATATGCAAACATTTAGAAACTTAGGTTTGGCATATGAAGCTATGGAAGTAGGTGGTAATAAGGCATGTATATTAAATGCTGCCAATGAAATAGCAGTAGAAGCATTTTTAAATGATAAAATAAAATTTTTGCAAATAGCTGAAATAAATGAAACTTGCATGAACAAGGTCCATTTCATAAAACAGCCTACTTTGGAAGACTATATAAGCACTGATAGCGAAGCTAGACTAGTGGCGAAAAGTTTGATAAGATAATATCAAATAGTTTTTTACTTTTGCAGCCCTTAAAACTATACAAATAGTTAACTTAAAAAGATACAATATATAAATGCAAACATTCACAATGATAGCGCAAGTAATTGCGGCTCTTTCAATTTTAGTATTAATACACGAATTAGGACATTTTTTAGCGGCCAAATTATTTAAAATTAAAGTAGATAAGTTTTACTTATTCTTTGATTTTTTGTTTCCAATGCCAAGTGTTTTAAACTTTGCCTTATTTAAATATAAAAAAGGCGATACAGAATATGGTTTAGGTTGGTTTCCAATGGGTGGTTATGTGCAAATTAACGGAATGGTAGATGAAAACATGGGTAACCAAGATTTAACCAAACCTGCAGAACCATGGGAATTTAGAAGTAAACCAGCTTGGCAACGCATGATTGTTATGCTTGGTGGTATTATATTTAATGTAATACTAGGCATCATTATTTTTGCAGGTATTAAATACTATTATGGCGAAAAAATGCTGATTAACAGCACTGTTAAACATGGTATAGCCCCTAGTGAATTAGCACAAGAAATGGGCTTTAAATTAGGTGACAAAATAGAAGCTGTTAATGGTAAAACAATTATTCATTTAGATGATGCATTAAACTCAGAGATATTAATGAGTGAAAAGCCTTACTACACTGTAAAGAGAAATGACTCTATTATAGAAGTTAAATTACCTGATGATTTTTTGAAGAAACTTACTAAAAAAACCAAAGGAGCTTTTTTTACACCAAGAATGGAACTTTATGTTCAAAAGGTAAACAGTGGCTCAGCAGCTGAAAAAGCTGGCTTACAACCTAAAGATAAAATTATTGGAGTGGACACCAACAAAATAAAATTGTTTGAAGAGTTTCAGTCATTACTAATGGCATACAAAGGAAAAAGTACCAAACTTACAGTAGTAAGAAATAACGATACCTTGGCTTTAACAGCTTTAATAGGTACTGATGGTAAATTAGGGTTTATGCCTACCGATTTAAATTGGAAGTTTGATACCGTATCATATAGCTTACTATCATCAATTCCGGCTGGTATTAATCAAGCATACGAAACAATAGCGAACCAAGTAGCTGGTTGGGGTAAAATTTTTAAAGGTGATATTCCTTTAAATAAAGCAGTACAAGGCCCAATTGGTATAGCTGATTATTTTGGACCTACTTGGGATTGGTTAAACTTTTGGATGTTAACAGCTTTAATATCGATGGGTTTAGCATTTATGAATTTTTTACCAATTCCAGCATTAGATGGTGGACATGTGGTATTACTTATTATTGAAATGATTACTAAAAAACCAATCAGTATAAAAACACAAGAACGTGTTCAAACAGTTGGAACCATTATTTTATTAACCCTAATGGTATTGATATTTGGTAATGATATTATTAATAAATTTAGATAAACTTATTTATTTGAAGTAAATACCTAAAAAGCCCTGTAAAACTTAGTTTTGCAGGGCTTTTTATATTAATCTACATTTTGTTGTAATCCGTCTTTGGCCTTTTTTAAAATATTATCTAAAGTTATTTCACTCGGTCGGAAGTATGTTTTATTTAATAAATCAATACCTTCTAAAAGCTCTAAATACATTGATTTTAAGGACTCGTTTTGGGCAATGGCATTTTCAATAGCCAAACTCTCGGGTGGAGTAGTTTCCTTGTAAATGTAGTTGAGTAAATCGTCTTCGGAGTAGTTTTGTTGCATATAGTTAAATTTAAATATAGGTAAAACGAAAATAAAAATATTTTAGTATTTAAATAATTTTTATTGCAAATATTTTAGCACATTTTTAGCCAAAGCTAATCTTCCTGTTTGGTTGTAATGTTCTGTAGTCCAGTCTTGATCAATAAAATCAAGGCCATTAACGAGTTCAAAACTATTTACCACAGTTACTCCATCTTTATGGTATCTATCAATTAACAATTGTTTGTTTTGGTGCATTATATTAACCAATTCCTTCCCTACTAAACTATCTGCATACTGCACATTTTCGGCCAACAAATGGAAAATTAACTTTAGGTTTTTTTGCTTTGAAATGCTCACAATTTCGTCAAAATCTTGGATTCTGGGATTGGTATTTACATCAATTGGAAAAGCATATGTTTTAATGTAATGACAAGCCAAGGTAATTTTAGGCATATCCCATTCCCCATTTGGTAATAAATAAGTTCCGTTTGCCATGGCGTTATCCCACTGACGTACAGTTTTGTATGGAAAACTTTCGGGCACATTTAGCTTAACTATTAACCAATCCTTTTCCAAATCTTGGTCGCGTAATTGAATTGATTTATTATCGTATCCATTAAACGATAATTTTATACGTTTAAAAATTGGTAAATTGGGTTCATAAAGTACATTGGCTTGTGCAATATTGGTCTCTAAATGAGAGTTTATCCAAGGAGAACCAAAAGAGCGCGAATTAAGAGTAACTATTATGGTTTTTACCTTAGAGTCGGATTTTAAATTTTTAATTAATTGTAAAAATGTACGGGCATGAATTGCACCATGATCGACTGAATTAACTTTTAAAGGCGATAATGAATCAATCATTTGGGAAATAGATTGCAAACAAGTATCGGTATTGGCAGCGGTAGCATTACTTGATTCGGCATAATACAACACATCACTACAATTTTCTAAACTATCTTGGGTAAACAATAATTTTGCGTCAATGGCTTCGGCATTTGACCAATAATAGTATTTTACATAGCAGTAATTTGTAGTTAAAAGACAAAAAACAAATACTGGTAATAAAATACAGAGTTTATAAAATAATTTTTTCATGGTTAAAATTGAAAATAAATAAACTGAAAACTTTGAATACCACTAAATAATATTAGACTGATTATTAAAATAATATACCCCGTCCATCGAAAAATAACATGAGAATTTTTAAAGAAATAATCGAATCTTGTATTAAAAATTGCTATTTCAATTAGAAAGAATATTACAAGCATTGAAACTAATTCAAAACTGATTTTTAAATTTAAGCTTGCATCATAACCATAAGTAAAACATTGATTTAAAACTAAGATGGCCTTATCAAAACTTTCGGCTCTAAAAAACACCCATATTAAAGTAACCAAAATAAAAGTGATATTGGCCCCTAAAAATTTGAAAACTGTATTTTGCCTTATGGTTTCAGGATAAAATTTAACCAAAACTTTTTCTAACAAATAGAATAAGCCATGTAAAAAACCCCAAATAATAAAAGTATAATTAGCTCCATGCCAAAAACCACTTAAAGAGAAAACCAATAAAATGTTAAAAACCCACCTAAAATCATTTACATAACTGCCGCCAAGTGGAAAAAAAACATAATTACGGAACCACGTGGTTAATGAAATATGCCATTTTTGCCAAAATTGATAAAAACTAATTGCAAAATAAGGCTGTTTAAAATTATCCATTAAGTTAATACCGAGCAAAGCCGCAGCACCTATAGCAATAGTAGAGTAACCATAAAAGTCGGCATAGATTTGAATAGAAAATGCTAATAAAGCTATCCAAGCAGAAGTTGAATAATAATGAGTTGGATTCAAATAAAATTCATTAACTAGTGGTGCTAAATTATCAGCAATACACATTTTTACAAACAGACCATACAAGATTAATCTTAAACCATTGCTTATATTTTTATACTTAAATTTATGCTTTGCTCTCAGTTCTTTACCTAAAGTACTGTATTTCTCAATTGGGCCGGCCACCATTTGAGGGAAAAACAACACATAATTAGCAAAATAACCCAAATGTTTTTCGGCTTTTTGGTTGCCTTTATAAACTTCAATAGTATAACTTAGTGATTGAAAAGTATGAAACGATAAACCAATTGGCAATAGTATATCGAGGTGATGTAACTTTTGAGGAACAAAAACATGGAAGATATCGATAAAAAAGTTAAAGTATTTGAAATAAGCAAGTAGCCCAATATTACTAATTATGCTGAATAACAGCCAAAATAATTTTACTTTTCCTTCTCGTTTTTCTATTAATAAACCGCAAAAATAATCTACAATTATAATGGCGTATAAAATTAAAATATAAGGTAAATAAAATGCTGAATAAAAATAGGTACTGGCAATAAATAATAAAATCCAACGCCACTTATGTTTCAATAAATAAAACAATATAGTAACTATTGGAAAAAACAGTAAAAAATGTAATGAGTTAAATAGCATATAATTAAAAAATTAAAAAGGATACCCTATACCAAAATTAAATATACTGTTATCCCAATACCAATCAAAATCCTTTGCGTTATTAATAACCCAACGTTTTCCGTATTCTTGACTAGGATCGTGCAAAGGAACAGCTCCATCAAGCCTAA
>JBIIBC010000057.1:0-8451 GCA_044239605.1 Bacteroidia bacterium
AAGATAAAAATACCTAAATTTAATCTAAAACCTAAACCTGAACCTAAAGCCATTTCATTATAAAAATTTTGGATATCAAAATCCGCCCCTAGCCTACTATCTTGTTTAGCTGACCAAATATTTCCTGCATCGGTAAAAACAGCCCCTTCAAAGAAATGCTTGTAAATATTAAACCGGTATTCCATATTCATTTCAATTTTTATATCCCCCGATTTATCAATTTGGCTAGTGGTAGAATAAACGCCAGGACCAATTGATCGAGGCCTAAAAGCCCTCAGACTATTGGCTCCACCTGTAAAAAATCTTTTTTCGAATGGGATATAATCTGGTGAATTACCATAAGGTAAGGCATAGCCTAATGCAACACGATAAACCATAGTATTGTTCATATCTAACCAATGATTGAATCTAAAATCGGCATAAGTTTTAACATATTGAAAATAGTTCAGACCAAATAATTCATACTGATTTTTAATATTTCTGGTAGTATCGGTAACTTTAGGCTCATCTAGTAAAAAGTTAAACGCTGAAACCAAATTCCCTGCAAGTTCTAAAACATCCCAACGTAAAAAAATATAATTTTTCCCTTTGCTAATGGGCTGAGAGTTATACGTAAAGCCTAAACGGAAATCATTAACAATTAAATTATTGGCAAAAACATTTTGTAAAAAAATATCTGTTTTACTTTTTTCTTCAAGCTCAGAATTGGTAAAATTTGTTCGGACAAAGCTAAATTCTGGGAAAGCAACATAATAACTAATAAGCTTTCTGTTAATTTGATAAGAAGAACCAAGCGTTAAAACCCTGCGTTCATACTGCACATTTTTTTCATAAATGATAGATGAATTTACAATGGTTTTGGTATTGGCATTATTTATTTTTCTATCAATTTTATTCAAAAACAATAACTGAGGAATAGTAATACTTGCAGAAAATGATTGCTCACTGCTATTAAAAAATGGTTTAGGATTGATGTTTTCACCTCGCTGAGCTTCAAAACTTGAGCGGAAACGAAGCTGCAAAATTTCTCCATTATGAAAAATATTTCTATCGGTAAATTGAATTACAGCGGCCAAACCATAATTTCGGGATGACGAAATATTTACTAAATTAGCCTGATCACTTGTAATAGCTTGAGGCTCTACAATAATATCATATTTATCATTTTGCTTTAAGTTAATGCTAAAATCAATCACATTATCACTATCATTTTCCAAAATAGTTGGTGTTATGGTAACCAACTTAAACAATTGCAAATCATTTAACCTACTATATGTTTTACTTAAATTATTTTGTTGAAAAAGTTCACCCTTCGTCAAAAAATTCATTTTAGCAATAATGCTTGGATTTATTTTACTGCCATTAGGTATGTATTTAAAATTATTAGTGGTAATGGTATCATGAGTAGCACCTGGTAACTTTTCACTTGGCTCCACATTGATTACTAAATTACGGACTTTATAAATTTTAAATGGTTTTAAATCATCTTGGTTTTTAATATTAATTTCAATGGCTACATAATCACTACTGTAGTTTGTATCAACATTGAAATCAATATACTCCTTGGCAAAAGTATAATACCCATTATTACGCAGTAAATTTAAAATACGATTTTGCTCCTCTATTAAATTTTCTCGTTTGAGTGACTTACCCATTTTTATATAACTATCATCGAGAGAGGCTTGAACTAGCTTATAAATTTTTTTGTCAGGACAATTTACATTCAATTTAGCGTATTTAAACTGATTATTCAGTTTTATAAAATAGGTTACTATTTTACGTTCTTTTAAAAACTTGGTATTGGTTACTGTATAAGAAATTTCAGAATAGTAATAACCTTGCGATTTTAAATATATATTCATAGCACGAATGCTAGTTTCAATCATGGTGGTATCTACAATAACTGGAACTCTTCCCAAATCATCGCGCAGGATTCGTTTTAATTTATTATCTCCTTTCGAGGCATCACCAAGCCTATAAAAAAATACATTTAGCCTAACCAAACCCAAGAATTTCACTCCTGGTTTTTGCTTAGTTTGACTCTCTAAATCAGATTCGTAAAAGCGGCTTTTTTTCTTTTCAAAAATGTCAATTTTATTTTTAACTAATTTAGCCCCTTCACGTTTGTGAAATCTACTTATATTGCAAGCATTTAATAGCATTGCGCTAGCTAACACTACTATTAATTTTATATTTTTATTTATGCTTAACAAACGTACTATTCAGTTTTTAAAAAGTTTAAAGGACAAAAGCACTCGCTATACCGAAGGCTATTTTTTGGCCGAAGGTAGTAAAACTGCTGTTGAAATACTTGCATCAAATTTACAAATAGAAGCCATATATGCTACTAATGATTGGTGCAATTTATACCCAAAACACAAAAACAGTTCCAAACTTGTGGTTTGTACTCAAAAAGAAATTGAACAAATAAGTTCATTAAAGAGCACAAGAGACGTAGTATTACAAGTAAAAATTAACAACCAACCAATAGAAAACAACAAAATAGAAAATTCACTTACCTTAGTTCTTGATGAAATTCAAGATCCAGGTAATTTAGGTACCATTATTAGAATAGCCGATTGGTATGGAATAAAAAATGTAGTTTGTTCACTTCATACAGCTGATTGTTATAACAATAAGTGTATTCAGGCTACCATGGGGAGTATAGCTAGGGTAAATATAACTTATATTGATTTAATCACTTTTTTCAAAAATAATACATTACCCGTTTATGGTGCTTTTATGGAAGGAGAAAATCTATCAACAACCAAACTAGTAAAACCAGCTATACTAGTAATAGGAAACGAAGGCAAAGGAATCAATGCTAATTTACATTCATTCATAACCAAAAAAATTAGTATAAAACGATTAGGTGAAGCCGAAAGTTTGAATGCAGCAATTGCTACTGCTATTATTTGCGATCGTTTATTAAATGAATAATTTAGTAGAGCATTCCTTCTGAAGTATAATATCAATTTCATTCAAAAATCAATTACATCCTTTTAATTTACAACCAAAAAAAGCATCTTTGCCCTTAATAGAAAATACACATGTTACAGATTAATTTTATACGCGAAAATGTTGATACCGTAAAGGCGGGATTGGCTAAAAAACATTTTAAAAACATAGTTGCAGTTGATGAATTATTGCAATTAGACGAAGAAAAACGCAAAGCACAAGTAGAAACCGAAAACAATGCAGCTGAAAGCAATCAATTGGCGAAAAAAATTGGCGAATTGATGAAAGCAGGCAATAAAACTGAAGCTGAGTCAATTAAAGCACGCACGGTTGAATTAAAAGAAAATGCCAAGCAATTAGAAGAACGCTTAAAACAATTAGAAACTGAAATCTTTAACATATTGGTTACTTTTCCTAACCTGCCTAGCAGCGTGGTTCCCGAAGGAAAAACTCCAGAAGAAAATGTAACTGTATTTACCAAAGGTGAGATTCCTGTTTTGCACGAAGATGCCATGCCTCATTGGGAATTAGCAGCCAAATACAATATCATTGATTTTGAATTAGGTAATAAAATTACTGGTGCAGGCTTTCCGGTTTATAAAGGCAAAGGTGCTAGGTTGCAACGCGCTTTAATCAATTTCTTTTTAGATGAAGCTACCAAAGCGGGTTATCACGAAATAATGCCACCTTTAATGATTAATGCTGATAGTGGTTTTGGAACTGGTCAGTTGCCAGATAAAGAGGGACAAATGTACCATGTTACGGTTGATGATTTGTATTTAATTCCAACTGCCGAAGTTCCAATTACCAACTTGTATCGCGATGTAATTTTAAAAGAAGAAGAATTGCCCATAAAAAATGTAGGTTATACGCCTTGTTTCAGACGCGAAGCTGGAAGTTATGGTGCGCATGTGCGCGGTTTAAATCGTTTGCATCAGTTTGATAAAGTAGAAATTGTACAAATAGCACATCCAAATCAATCAGCAGCTATTTTAGACGAAATGGTTATGCACGTGCAAGGATTATTAGAAAAATTAGAACTACCATACCGAATTTTATGTTTATGTGGTGGCGATATGAGTTTTGGTTCAGCTATTACTTACGATTTTGAAACTTATAGCGCAGCACAAGAAAGATGGTTAGAGGTAAGCAGTACTTCAAACTTTGAAACGTTCCAATCAAACAGAATGAAGTGTCGTTTTAAAGGTGCTGATGGTAAAAACCAATTGGTGCATACTTTAAATGGAAGTGCATTGGCATTACCACGTATAGTTGCTACCATGTTAGAAAATCATCAAACGCCAAAAGGAATTAAAATACCAAAAGCCTTGGTTCCTTACACTAGCTTCGATATGATTAATTAATAGAAATGAATTCCATTACTTGGGCCGATTTTGAAAAAGTTGCCTTGCATGTTGGCACTATAATTAAAGTAGAAGATTTTGCCGAAGTCAAAAAACCTGCCTATAAAATTTGGGTAGATTTTGGTACATTAATAGGCGTTAAAAAAACTTCGGCCCAAGTAACTTTTCATTATTCAAAGCAAGATTTATTAGGCTTGCAAATAGTGGGCGTAATTAACTTTGAACCCAAACAAATTGCCAATTTTATTAGTGAATTCCTACTCACAGGTTTTGCTGATGAAAATGAAAATATTATAATTACCACGGTTCAAAAACCAACTCCAAACGGAAGCAGGTTAATGTAAAAAAAATAAAAAAGCCAATCAAACTAATGATTGGCTTTTGAAACTATTATATTCAACTAAATTAATAAACTATTACTTTTTTTGTTATTAATCCATGGTCAGATTTAACGGAAAGAAAATAAACGCCAGCATCTAAATTATTGATATCAAATTTCAATTCATTATCATTTGTTTTATTAAGGATAAAACTTACTTTTTTTCCATTTATATCTGTTAATTGATAATTGCAATCGATTAAATCAAATGATGAGTTTACAGTGAAATTACCTTTGTTCGGATTAGGAAATAATTCAATGCTTTGACTGCTCATAACTTCATTATTTGAAACTGAAAGTTCAGAAGGCATTTTAAAGCCTGCTGTACCATCACTTCTAGAACTAGATAAACCTTGTTTGGCATCTGCACCCATTCCTCTTCTAGCAAATGCTTTCCAAAGTAATAATTTATTAGCACCACCGTTTAATAATGAATCAGCTAATATTACTGCATCGCGCGAATCCATAAAACCAGGATTACAAGGTTGAAGCTTTAAACCCATAACCACCAATTCCATTGCTTTATTATTGCCTCCTTTACCCGTATAAACATTTTCATCAAAACCATACTTATCAATCATATCTAGGTAAATATCGTACAAAGCACTGCACCAAACAAAACCTACACCATGTGGAATTGATAGTGTTTTGATATTATTATAATTTACAGGATTCACAGTCATATTCCTGCTGTATTTATAGGGTCTAATACCAATTCCCGATGTATCTTGGCCAATTAAATGAGTACCAATACCTCTTCCTATAAGGGTTGTTTCGTATGGTTTAGAAGTTAATGCTAAGCCAAAAAAATCACTCCACCCCTCACCTGCTTGTTCTTGATTAGATAAACAAGATGAATTGGCTGCTCCACCTGTTAATCTTATTGAAATACCATGTCCATATTCATGAGCAATTACTCCATTATCAAAATCGCTATCGTAAGTTCTGTTAGCGGCACTAAAAATTGTCGAATCATACATACTAATTTCAATATTTTCTAAGGCTAATGCATTTTTAAAAATAGTACCATTAGAAGAACTTATCATAACAGAAGGAATGTTTATTCCTGTTCCAGCCCCAGTCATTGCTAAAACTGTATTTGAAGTATTTATCATTACAACACCAACAGCTCCTGCTTCCTGGGCATAAAGTACTTTTGTTTGATAAGTACATCCAGTTCCACCCCTTGTAATCACTGCAATATTTCCCTTAACTGAATCTGCATTTACTAAAGAAGCACAACCTAAATTACCATTGCTATTTGTAGTTCCATCGTTCACCAAAACCATATTAGCAGTAATGGCATTAACAGATAATTTTGGTCCAAAAGATGCGCCAATTGCTAAATACTTTTTTGCTATGGATGAAGGTTCATTTACTTGTAAAATATTAGAAGCGTTGGATGCTGTCCCTCCCCATAAATACATCTGCATTCTTGGATTTGTACCATCAACTGGTGCTGAAAAATTAGCATTATCAGTACCACTACCATCCTGTGCTTCAGCATAAACAAAATCTTTTCCTAATCCTAAATTTGAATAATTTTTAGACTGAAAATTGCCACTTTCTTCATCAAAACCATAATGATAAAAAACATCGTGCATGGTATTATTCCAAAAGAATAAATTGGTAATGGCTGCGTTTAAATTAGGTCTTGGACCAGCATCTAATCCATAAGGAAAATCAAATAATAAATCTGTTCCACCATTTGGCGAATAAGCAGTTGTTGTTGAATTATTGGCTAATGTATCTTCTTTTGCCCAAACATTATTTCCTCTTGTAATGGTAAATTCTGCTCCTTCAACGGCATCAGTGTCGTGCCATCCGTATGGCGAGGCATTTAAATCATTGGCATTCGAAACCAATTGCCTATCGCCATGAGCTGGACTTTCCATTGGTATTGGATACACTTTATAAGTTCCAGTATTGGCTGCTTTGCCTAAATTATTATTATCATCAAATTCAAAAAAATAAGGCTTATTCATTTTTGATGAAGTAATATTTTCAGCACTACATTTAGTGGTATAATTGTTTTTTTCGATAACTAAACCTGTGTTTGCATCTATAATGATATTCAACCAATCAGCAGTTTCATCGTTTAAAACATCAACTTGCCAAGCTGCTAAAAGAGAACCATTTTTTTCGTAATAAATTGGCTTACCTATAATTGCCTCACTAGAAATACCTTTATCCTCTATTTTAAACGCAAGATTATCAGTTAATGTAACTTTATTTAACGCTTTTTTTACAATACTTGCGGTATTTAAAGCAATGCTTAAAGCTTCATTAGCACCTATTTTTTTACTATTTTCAACCAAATTGGTAGCTTTAATACCAATATTTTGTTTAACTAAATTTCCGTTTTTATCAATATGAACGCTACTTTGCGAGTTAAAAACCTCAACCCCATTTACCATTTGCTTGAAGTAAATATGTGTTATTCCAGTTTTTTTGTCGGTATGGGAACTATTGATAGAAATTTCCTCGGTTTTCAAATCAATAAAACCAACTCTGTTTAAAACCTGTGTTAACTGTGAATTACTTACTTGAGCGTTTGAAACCACCCAAAAACCTAAAATAATTATTGTAAAAAGTTTCCTCATTTGATAAATATATATAACCAAATATATAATAAGTTTTTAAAAAACAATAGCTTAACTATAATCAATTGTAGATTGCATATTTAAAAGTTAATTTGCACCTCTATTTTAAAAATATCAATGACAAAGGAAATTGTAGTGAGCGGAATAAGACCAACAGGTAATTTACATTTGGGAAATTATATGGGTGCTGTAAAAAATTTTATAAAAATGCAGCACGATTATAATTGCTATTTTTTTATTGCAGATTATCATTCGTTAACCACACACCCAAACCCTGTTGATTTACACCAAAATGTAAAACAAGTTTTAGCCGAATATATAGCCTGCGGAATAGACCCAGAAGCAAGTACCATTTATATTCAAAGCGATTTACCTGAAATAGCTGAATTGTATTTACTTTTAAATATGCACGCCTACAAAGGGGAATTAGAGCGCGTCACATCGTTTAAAGAAAAAGCAAAATCGCACCCCGATAATATTAACGCTGGCTTATTGACTTACCCAGTTTTAATGGCTGCCGATATTTTAATACATAGAGCTGTTAAAGTTCCGGTTGGGAAAGACCAAGAGCAACATTTAGAAATGGCAAGAACTTTTGGAAACCGATTTAACAGAATTTATAACAACGAACTTTTTCCTGAACCACAAGCATTTAATTATGGAAACCAATTGGTGAAAGTACCCGGCTTACAAGGTGGTGGAAAAATGAGTAAAAGTGATGGGGATAACACAGTTATTAATTTAAACGATGAAGATGCAGTAGTTAGAAAAAAAATAATGAAAGCCGTAAGCGATGTGGCTCCAACCGAACCAAACTCCACTCCTAGCCAAGCTGTTCAAAATTTATTTGATTTAATGCAATTGGTTTCAACGCCTGATGTAATTACACATTATAAAAACACCTTTGCCGATTGCAGCATTCGTTATGGTGATATGAAAAAACAACTAGCCGAAGATATGGCCAATTTTATTGCCCCAATAAAACAAAAAATAGATGATATAAAAGGCAATGATGAAATGCTTGGAAAAATAGCAAAACTTGGTGCCGAAAAAGCCAGAGAAAGTGCTTCAGCAACTGTTAGCGAAGCTAGAAAAATGATTGGTTTTAAACGTTTTTATTAATCAAAATATGCAAGTACATTTTGAT
>JBIIBC010000049.1:0-14169 GCA_044239605.1 Bacteroidia bacterium
TAGATAAATATTACGATATAAATACTGAGGTTAGAAAAAAGCTATTGCTGAGCGCAGCAGTAGCTTTATTCTTACCTATTTTTATGCATTATACCTATAGCTTTTGGTTTTTTCCTATGGTTAATGGTTTTGATTGTACTTTAAATTCAAAAGAAAATTTCACCTATTTAATTGTATCGGTTGTAACTACTTTATTGGTTAACAGTGTGTATATGTCTATAGATTTTTTTAACCATTGGCGAAAAACATTGATAGAAAAAGAGGAATTTAAGCGTACCAGTTTAAGTGCTGAATTTGAAGCTTTAAAAAATCAAGTTAATCCTCATTTTTTGTTTAATTCATTAAATACTTTGAGTAGTTTAATTGATGAAAACCCGGTGCAAGCCAATGAGTTTGTTCAAAAATTATCTAGCGTGTATCGTTATGTATTAACCCATCGCGACAAAGAAACCGTATTGTTGCAAGATGAAGTTGAGTTTATAAAATCGTATATCTTTTTAAATAAAATACGGTTTGGCGAGAACTTAAATATTCATATTAATTTAAATGAGGTTTGTTTGCAATTGAATATTCCAACTTTAACACTTCAAATGTTGGTGGAAAATGCCATTAAACACAATGTTATTTCTACTAGTAAACCATTAACAGTTTATATTAATTGCGATAAAGAATACATAGAAGTTGCCAATAATTTACAGGCTAAATTAATGACAATAGAAAGCAGCGGTATTGGTTTAAGCAATATTGTTGAAAGGTATAAATACTTAACTACCAAACAGGTTTTTATTAATAAAACCGAAACAAATTTTAGTGTAAAAGTTCCATTGGTTTAACGCTATTGCTTTAAAGAATTTGAAATGAAAATAATAATTATTGAAGATGAAACGCCTGCTTTAAACCGCATTAAAAAAATGGTTTTAGAGGTGGAGCCAAGCATAGAAATACTTGATACTGCTGATAGTATTGAACAATCGGTTCAAGTTATTGAAAAACATCAAGGTACAATAGATTTGATATTAATGGATATAGAACTTGCCGATGGGCAAAGTTTTGAAATATTTAACCTTACAGAAGTAAAATGCCCAGTAATTTTTACTACTGCTTACGATGAGTTTGCGCTAAAAGCTTTTAAAGTTAACAGCATTGATTATTTGCTAAAACCCATTGATAAACAAGAGTTAAAAGCTGCTTTCCAAAAGTTTAAATCTATACAAAAAAGTGCTAATAATGTGGATGCATTAAAGGAAATGTTGGCTCAAATTTCAGTACCCAAAAATAACTTTAAAGAACGATTTTTAGTAAAATTGGGTGAGCGTTTAATTTCAGTAACTTCAAACGAGGTTGCCTACTTTTTATCGAAGGATAAATTGACATATTTAATTACAAAAAATAACAATAAATATGTTGTTGACTATACGTTGGAAGAGTTAGGAAACATGCTTGATAGAAAATACTTTTTTCAAATAAACAGACAGTTTATAGTTGCCATAAATAGCATAACGAATATTCATAATTATTTTAATGGAAAATTAAAAATTCAACTAGTTCCTATTGTAGAAGAAGAGGTTTTAGTAAGCAGAGAAAGGGCTGGTGAATTGAAATTATGGCTTAATCAATAATATTTTTATTAATCAACAAATTTGCTTAAAATTGTTTCGTAGTAATTATACTACAAAATTATATGGCAAATAATTTAAGTAAAAATTTATATTCTAAATTTGCGGATGAAATTTATAACAATTCTCCAATCTCTATTTTTATTGTAAACAATAACGGTATAATAAAAAGTGCCAATAAAAGTGCCCTTGCCTTAATTGGTCTTTCACTCGAAAATATAATAGCCAAGACAATTTACGAATTAGTACCTAAGACAGAAATGTTTTTTCCTAAAAGTTGGTGGCAAAAAGTTTTAAAACGAAACACAAATGAATTATTAACTTCAATAAAAGATAGTAAGTTCAATGAAATTCCTGTAAAGATTACAGCTCAATTTAATATTGATTCAGAATTTCATCTATTATATATTAGTAAACTTTCACCTATTGAAAAAGTGAGTGATGAACTTATAAAATCAGAAGATAAACTATTGGCTTATTTTAATAGTACAAGCGAGTTAATTGTAATTATTAATAAGGATAAAATAATAGTAACCTTTAATAGAATTTTTGAGCAATATGTTCAAATGGTTTATAAGGCAGAGGTAAAGGAAGGTGATAGTATAATTGATTTTTTAACATCTGAAACTATAGATGATTTTCATAAAAATTTTGAAAAGGCTTATAATGGAGATGAAGTTAAGTTGGAGCGTGAAGTTTTCTTTCAAAATACAAGTATTTGGTGGGCCATTACATACCTGCCTGTTCGCAATGCTTTAGGTCAAATTCTTGGTGTTGCCTTTGTATTGCAAAATATTGACGAAAAAAAAATTGCAGAAGATTCTTTAATAAAAAGTGAAGAAAGATTTAAATTAGTAATTGAAGGTACTAATGAAGGTTGGTGGGATTGGGATTTGGTAACGGATCAATTGTTCTATTCGCCTAAATGGTGGCACATTTTAGGTTACCAAAATAATGAACTAATCAATATTGTTAATTTTTGGTATAAAATTGTTCATCCTGATGATATTGATTTTGTGCAAACTACTTTTCAAAATGCTTTAGCCTCGGAAGTCCGAACATACGAAATTGAGTTCAAAGCCAAGCACAAGAAAGGATACTTTATTCCAATGCTTTCGCGAGGTTATATTTTACGTAATGAAAATGGTGTTGCTGTGAGAGTATCTGGGTTAGATATGGATTTAACAGAACGCAAGAACAATGAAAACTTGTTAATAGAGAACCAAAGAAAATTACAAATAACACAAAATTTAGCTTGTATTGGAAATTATGAAATTGATTTAATAAATTTTTCTTGGAAGGCTTCTTCTTCTATTTTTGAAATTATTGGGGCTAAAATAAATTCCATTAATAACGTAAATGATTTTTTGAATTTAATTGAACCGAGTCATAAAGAAAAGGTAACAGAAATATATAATCGGGCCTTTGAAACATATGAGCCATTTACTACCGAGTATCAAATAATTAAATTAGATAGTAATGAAGCTCGTTGGGTGGTTGATTTAGCAAACTTTGATTTAGATACTAATGGAAAACCAATTAGAATTTTAGGTGCAATACAAGATATTACCAACAGAAAAATTATAGAAAATAATTTAAATAAAAGTGAAGTAAAGTACCGTAGCTTAATAGAAAATATGGATCTTGGTATTTTAGAGGTTGATAACAATGAATTAATTTTAAAAGCCTATCCTAAATTTTGCCAAATGGTAGGCTATACAGAACTAGAACTTATTGGTAAAAAAGCAACAGATATTTTCTTACCTAAATTTGAAGTCGATAATTTTTTAAATTCAACAAAGGCCAGAGAATTGGGTTTATCAAACGCTTATGAAATTCAAATGTATAATAAGAAGAGGGAAATTATACATGTAATTATAAGTGGAACACCTATTTTTAATGAAAAAAGTGAGGTTGTTGGTTCTATAGGTATACATTACAATATATCAGGTAGAAAACAAATTGAACAAGAATTAAAGGAAAGTCAAGAAACCTTTGAAATGATTTTTTCATCTTCACCAACACCTCTTATTATCACCAAACCTGAAAATGGGGAAATTGTGCTAGCAAATAAAGCAGCAATTAATCTACTCAATTTGTCAGAAAATGAATTAGTGGGTAAATTAACTGATACCCTATTTATAGATAAAAATGATAGGTTAATTATAAAAAACATTATAGCCGAAAGGGGCAAAGTAAAAGATTTAGAGATAAAGATTAAAAACCAAGATCAAGAAATATTATCATGTGTTTTATCCATTGAGGTTATTGATTTTAAAGGAAAGAAAATGTATTTAAAAAGTTTTACAGATATTACA
Source organism: Bacteroidia bacterium (assembly GCA_044239605.1). Lineage (GTDB taxonomy): Bacteria > Bacteroidota > Bacteroidia > UKL13-3 > UKL13-3 > JAAFJM01. Next base: position 3,935 of record JBIIBC010000049.1, read on the forward strand.
AAACTTAAAAAAATAGAAAACGAATTAACCAATTCCTTTAACTTGGTAAATGAACAAAACAAAAGACTCTTAAATTTTTCATATATAGTTTCACATAATTTAAGATCGCATACAAGTAATATTAAATCTATTGTAGGTTTTTTAGGTGAGGAAGATTTTGATAGTGAACAATTACAAATAATTGGTCATTTGGAAACAGTTTCTAATATGCTTGATGAAACTTTAAATAATTTAAATGATGTATTATCCATTCAGAAAAATGTAGATTTGGTTTTACAAGATATAAAACTAAGTTTTTATATAAATAAAACCCTAACAATATTATGTGAGCAAATAGATAAAAATGAAGTTTTTTTTGACATTAATTTAGATGAAGAGTTAACTGTAAATTATAATGCATCTTATTTGGAAAGTATTATCTATAATTTAATTTCCAATGCAATTAAATACCGAAAACCAGACATTAAACCAATAATAAGTATCTCTGCAGTAGTAGAAAATGGTAAATGTATTTTTTCAATATCTGATAATGGGGTAGGTATTGATTTGAGGAAAAATGGAGCAAAGCTTTTTGGAATGTACAAAACATTTAATGGCAATAAAGATGCAAGGGGTATTGGGTTATTTATAACCAAAAATCAAATCGAAGCATTGGGTGGTAAAATTGAGGTAAAGAGTGAACTTGGAGTAGGTACTACTTTTACAATTACCTTAAGGTAATATTAGAATAAATTAGAGAGTATTAAAGATAACTTAGTTAAATTTACATCATCGATAGAATCAAAATGTGCCAAGTGTTCGCTATCAATATCCAATACTGCTACTACTTCGTTATTTTTTATTATTGGCACCACAATTTCTGATTTACTAGCACTGCTGCATGCTATGTGCCCTGGAAATTCATCTACATTTAGAACAATGATACTTTCGGCTTTTTGCCAACAAGTACCACAAACACCTTTTCCATAATGAATGCTTGTACAAGCTACTGTTCCTTGAAAAGGGCCTAAGACAAGTTTTTGGTTTTTAACCAAATAAAAACCAACCCACCAAAAGTTAAACACTTCTTTTAAAGCGGCTGAACAATTGGCTAGGTTGGCTATCAAATCATCTGAAGGCAATAGTAAATGATAAAGTTGAGGTATTAATTGCTCGTACTTTTCGGCTTTACTACTATTTTCAGATATAAATATTGTTTCTGACAAATTATTTTTTTGTTGTATCGACAGGTGCTGCAGTTGTTTCTGCACCTGCTACTTTATTTGTTTCTTCACTTGGTCTCACTCCATCGTTACCACGGTTAGTTGAGTAATCTTTTTTATCACCTTTATACAACTCATTTGTTTCAAGGGTTTTAGCTGCTTCTTCTTGTCCGTAATGGCAAGCAGTTAAACTTAAACTTGCTACTAAAGCTAATGCAATGGTTAATTTTTTCATCTTAATTATTTTAAAATATTTGGTGCGAATATAAAAGCATTTGTAAATAATTTAAATAAATTTATTATGACTTAGTATATTTTTTTTGACTGCTTATGCTTTGTTTATAATGGAATTAAAAATAAGACTTGACTTTTTTTGATATACGGTTACTTTTGCAGTCCAAAATTTTAGTTTATTTAGCCTTATTACTGCATAAACAATACTAAAATAAAGGATTAACTGCTTTTACATAATGAAATTATCACAATTTAAGTTCAATATTACTGAATCAATGATTGCTAAACATCCTGCCGAAAACAGAGATGATGCAAAAATGATGGTGTTAGACAGAAAAAAACAAAAGATTGAACACAAAACTTTCAAAGACATTTTAAAATATTTTGGCGATGGAGATACATTTATCGTTAATAATACTAAAGTTTTTCCAGCTCGTTTATATGGTAGTAAAGAAAAAACAGGTGCTCAAATTGAAGTTTTTTTATTACGTGAACTTAATAAAGAATCTAAACTTTGGGACGTTTTAGTTGATCCTGCTCGTAAAATACGCGTTGGTAATAAATTATATTTTGGTAACGATGATTTAGTAGCTGAAGTGGTTGATAATACAACTTCTCGTGGTCGTACTATTCGTTTTTTACATGATGGTAGCGATGAAGAACTTTGGAAACTTATTGAAAAATTAGGCGAAATGCCAATTCCCAAATACTTAAACCGCCCTGTAGAAAAGTTAGATAAAGAAAGATTCAATACTATTTTTGCTAAAAATATTGGTGCAGTTATTCCTCCAACTGCAGGTTTACACTTTACTCGCGAATTAATGATGCGTTTAGAAATTAAAGGCGCTCAATTTGCTGAAGTTACTTTACATAATGGTTTAGGAGCATTCAGAGCAGTTGAAGTGGAAGATTTAACCAAACATAAAATGGATTCGGAATACTTTAGTGTAACTCCCGAAACTGCAACTATGGTTAATAAAGCTTTAGACAATAAAAAGAAAGTAATTGCAGTTGGAAATTCGGTAATGCGTGCGGTTGAGTCTTCAGTTTCATCAAAAAGAAGGTTAAATCCTGAAACAAATTGGACAGATAAATTTTTGTTCCCACCTCATGATTTTAGTATTGCAAATTGTTTAATAACTAACTTTCATCCACCCGAAAGTACTTTAATGATGGCAACAGCAGCATTTGCAGATTTTGATTTTTTAATGGAAGCATATAACGAAGCTATTAAACATAAGTATAAGTTTTTAGCTTATGGTGATGCTATGCTAATTATTTAATTAGTATAAATTTATAAAAAACAAAAAGAGGAATTTACTTAAAGTGAATTCCTCTTTTTTTATTTACATAAACAAATTTTAAATTAATCCATCTGGTAATTTTAAATAAATAGTTTGTTTTTCGTGGTCTATTTCATCAATAAAATCAGCCACGGCTGGAATTAATACTTCTTTAAATTGATAGGTAGTTTGAAACAAAATTTGTCCTGGCATTTCTACCATTTCTTCTAATTGTCCGATAGTTCCTTTTTCTAAATCAATTAAGGTATAGCCAATAATACTTTCATCAATTTGTTTTTTACTTTTTACTGCTTTGGTAGAATAGTAATAAATTTTTCTACCTACCAAATCTTGTGCCAACTCAATAGTATTGTAATCGCGAATTTTAACTAAATATTCATTAGAAACAAGTTCACGGCATTGTTCCATAAAAAAAGGAACAGGCTTTTGATTGAAATCAATCATAACCCATTCCTTTTGTTTTAATTTCTGATTAGCTTCTAATCTTAATTCGCCTGAGGTACCATGCGTTTTAGCAACTGTACCAATTACTATGAAGTCTTTTAATTGTAGCGACTTCATAAATAAAATTATTCAGCTGAATCTGTAGCTTCTTCAATAGTAGCTGGCTCTTCAGCAGCAACTTCTTCATTAGCCTCATTAGCAGCAGCAGTTGCAGCAGCGTCTAAAGCAGCTTGTTTTTCAGCTATTTTAGCAATACGAGCAGCATTAGCTTTTGCTTCAGCAGCTAAACGAGCTGTTAAAGTCTCAGATAATTTTGATGACTCTTTTGAAACGTGAGCCGCAACTTTTGCATTTTTATCATCCAACCATTTTGCTAATTTAGCATCTGCTTGTTCTTGAGTTAATGCGCCTTTACGAATTCCAGCGTTTAAATGACGTTGTAATAAAACACCTTTGTAAGAAAGGATTGCACGAACTGTATCAGTTGGTTGCGCACCATTCTCAAGCCATTTAATAGCTTTTTCGTTATTTAATTCAATGGTTGCAGGAATGGTTTGTGGTTTGTATGAACCAATTAGTTCAATAAACTTACCATCTCTGGGTGCACGAGCATCAGCCACAACTATGTGGTAATAAGGTGCTTGCTTGCGTCCATGACGCTGTAATCTGATTTTTACTGACATTTTTTTAAATTAATTAAATTTATGTGGTTACCATTTAAAATTAAACGGGCTGCAAATATCTTGATTTTTAGATAGAAACCAAATCTATTTGCAATATTTTTTACGAGTTGGTTAATACTCTTTCTAAAATGCGCGCTGCTACTTCTTCCATCGGATTTTCTCTGTCTAACAATGGATTGATTTCTGTTATTTCAAATGCTACTGTTTTAGGATGATTGATCAAAGCCTTTAATAAAAATACGGCTTCATTTTCACTCATTCCATTTGCTACAGGAGTACCTGTTCCTATTGAAATATTTGGGTCTAAACTATCCACATCAAACGAAACATAAATTAGGTCGCAATCGTTTAGCTGTAATAAAGCTTTATTTAAAACAGCTTCAATTCCAATTTCAATTCTTGTTTGAGGGGTGAAAAACGTAATATTTTTATTATTTAATAAAATTTCTTCATCTTCCTCGAAATCACGTAAGTCAATAAAAACTAAATCGCTAGGTAATACTTTTGGCGTAATGTTTTTACTTCCTAAATGTACTAAATTTTGCCAAAGTTTAATAGATTCTTCGTCCACCTCATTTGCATCTTCTACCAAATCATTAACAGCTAAAGCTGCTGCCAATGGCATTCCATGCATATTTCCGCTTGGAGTGGAATACGGACTGTGTAAATCGGCATGTGCATCAATCCATACAATTCCAATGCGCTTTTCACTGTAAAAATTTTTTATTGCCGATATTCCTGCACAACCATTGCTATGATCACCACTTATTATAAATGGGAATAAATTTTCAGTAAGTACTTTTTCAATTGCATCTACTGCTAATAATTGAACCTCATAAATTGACTCAATATTTTTATTGAATGGATGTTCCGTGTTTTCTTCTAAATCATCAGCAACAATTCGCAAATTGTTGGCATTTGATAAAAATGGAATATTTTGTTTATTTATGAGACTAATTAATGCTTGAGGGCCAAGCTTGGCTCCTTTTTTTCCTGCACCAAAATCAGATTCTATGGTAATTATTTCTACACTTCGCACAAAGTTATTTGAATGGTGAACACTTGCGAAAGTAATATTACCATGGTACAATGGCAAATTTATTACTTCATTTTAAATTTTAGTGTTTGTAAATAAGCTGTTTAGTAAAAATGTTACTATAATTTGGTAATTATTTCCCAATTTTAACCTCATTTTTTTTGGATTTAATTTAAAATTTATTTTAAAAAGTAGTTCCATAAGCTTACTTTTATAGCCTCAAAGTATGTTACAAAAGTTAAGTATTAAAAATTACGCTATTATAAAGCAAGTTGAAATTGAGTTTCATAAAGGCTTAAATATTATAACTGGTGAAACGGGCGCTGGTAAATCCATTTTAATGGGGGCTTTGGGTTTGGTAGTTGGCGAAAGAGCAGATGCTAAAGCCATTATGAATGGAGAAGAAAAGTGTGTAATAGAAGCTCAATTTTATATTAAGCCATATAAACTACAAACTTTTTTTAACGATACTGAACTTGATTATGATGACAACTGTATTGTAAGACGAGAAATTACTGCAAATGGAAAATCGAGAGCTTTTGTAAACGATACACCTGTAAACTTAAATCAATTGAAAGATTTAGGAGCACTGTTAGTTGATATTGTTAGTCAACACGAAACTTTGGCTTTAAACGATTTAACATTTCAACTTTCTATAGTGGATGCCATAGCTGAAAACGAAGAACTTTTAGCAGATTACAAACAAACATTTAATACCTACAAAAAAGCTGAAAAACAGTTAACTGAATTAATTGAAAAAGAGGCGAAATCAAAACAAGACGAAGATTACTTTAAATTTATTTTGAACGAATTGGTAGAGGCCAATTTGCAAGAAAATGAACAACTTGAATTAGAAGAAAATTTAAATATTTTAAGTAATGCCGAAGAAATAAAAGCTGCTACTTATAATGCATACGCATCTTTAGATATGGCAGAGCCAAGTTTGATTGATCAATTACGAAGCATCAAAGGCAGTTTAGCTCCAGTAGTTAAGCATAACAAAGCCATTGGCGAGTTAAGTAATAGAATAGAGCAATGTATTGTAGAATTGAAAGATATTGCTGCAGAGTTGGACGAAATTGCTGATAAAACACAAGCCAATCCTGATGAAATAGCCAATGTGGAAGAACGCTTACAATTATTAAATAATTTGCAAAAAAAGCACAGAGTTGCTACCAATGTTGAATTATTGCAATTGCAACAAAAATTAGAAGACGATTTGTTGGCAACGGTTTCGTTACAAACTGAAATAGAAAATTTAAATGCACGATTAGTGGAGCTAAAAGCAGGTTTAATTAGTAAAGCTCAGCGTTTAAGTAAAAAACGTACCGAAATTATTCCTTTAATTGAGCAAAAGGTAAAAGAACTTTTATTGCAAGTAGCTATGCCTGATGCAAGTTTGCAAATAAGTAATGGAACGCTAACTGATAATGAGTTAAACGCCATTGGAATAGATAAAATTGAGTTTTTATTTGCTGCCAATAAAGGATCTAATTATCAACCAATTAATAAGGTGGCAAGTGGGGGAGAGTTAAGCCGATTGATGCTTTGTATCAAATCATTAATTAGCGAAAAGGTAAATTTACCAAGTATAGTTTTTGATGAAATAGATACCGGAATTAGTGGTGAAGCTGCTTTAAAAGTATCGGAGGTATTGAAAAAACATGCATTAAAACACCAAGTTTTGGCCATTACCCATTTACCTCAAATAGCTGCTAAAGCCGATGCACATTTTAACGTTTACAAGCAAAGTGGAACCGATAAAACTTATTCAAATATTAGGTTACTAGATAAATTGGAACAAATTAATGAAATTGCTGTGATGTTGAGCGGAAATAATCCAACAGAGCAAGTATTGTTAGCCGCCAAAGAATTGATGAATAACAAAAATTAATGAAGGAAAAATTTATTACATACAAACAACAAATCATGCTATTTTTTTTATGGCTATCTGTTGTTTCATTGTTTTTAATCGAGACATTCAGGGCGCTTTCTGGTATTGCTATGATTGGTTTTACCTTAACAGGCTTGTTATCAACTCACCCTAAAAATTGGTTTAAAAACATACAGCTAAACAAACCACTACTGCTATTAATAGTAAGTTTTTTAGTAATTATTCCTTCCGTAATTTACTCTCAAAATTTAGAATATTTTGGTATAAGGATAAAAATTTTGTTACCATTTTTGGTAATGCCATTTGCTTACGCACAAGCTGAAGAATTTTCTGCTAAACAGAAAAAAGTAATTTCATATACGTTTATTTTTGGTGTTTTGGCAACAGCTATTCAAGCATTAGTGTATTATTATAATCACCAAAGTGAGGTTAACCAAGCATATTTAGAAAGTAGGGTAATGCCAACGGCCATTTCACATCATCCAACTTATAGTTTAATGTGTGCATTTTCTATCTATTTGTTGTACAATGCATTTAAAATCGAAAAAAATGTAAATTTAAAATTTTTTTTAGTTTCAATTACCGTTTTCTTGGTTGTTTTCCTTCATATATTTTCAGTAAGGGCCGGTTTAATGGCTTTTTATATTTTGGTTTTACTTATTTTTTATGAGCAAGTCTTTTTAAAAAAACAATTTTTGTTAGCCGGTATTATTGGTTTATTCTGTATTTCCATTGCAGTAAGTACATTTTTATATTCACCAACCATTCGTAACAAAATAGCTAATACCCAAAATGATATAGAAAATTATAAATCTGGTGGAAGCGTTAATAATCAGTCACTTGGTAGCAGGGTTATCTCATATAAAAATGCCATAGAAATTACTCAAAATTCTTCTTGGCTTTTAGGTTGTGGTTTAGGTGATATTGAAGATTTAAATAATCAATTATTTGAAACCAAATATCCAGACGTAACCAAACGTATTATTCCTCATAATCAGTTTTTATTTTATTTGGCTTCCGTAGGAATTTTGGGCTTACTCGTTTTTATTGTTGCTTTTTATTATCCATTAGCTACCCATTTTAAAAACCTTAATTTAATAGCTCATTACCTAGTTATTACAGTAGCATTTTTGATTGAAGCTTTTCTTACTACCCAATTAGGAGTAGCTTTCTGCATCATTTTTCTTATTTTATTTATCAATAAAAGCAGGGTAGTTTAATACGATTTTTATCAATGTGGACAAACATTGAAAAACATCAATTGGCAAAAACTTAAAAAAGTTTACTTTTGCCAAAACCCAAACCACCTTGAATAAGTTAATTAATAAATTTCCTGCAGTGTTACTTTTAGCCGATGGCACTGTTTTTAAAGGCACTTCTATTGGTAAAATTGGTACAACAGTTGGCGAAATTTGCTTTAACACAGGCATGACAGGCTACCAAGAAGTATTTACCGACCCTAGTTATTTTGGACAAATTTTAGTAGAAACCAATGTTCATATTGGAAACTACGGAATTCACAACGATGAAATTGAAAGCAATGATATCAAAATTGCTGGTTTAGTTTGCAAAAGTTTTAACATAGTTCACGATAGAAAACAGGCTAATCAAACCATTCAAGAGTATTTTGCATTGAATAATTTAGTAGGAATAGCCGATGTAGATACCAGAGCAATTGTTCGTCATATTCGCCAAAAAGGTGCTATGAATTGCATCATTTCATCTGAGGAAAAATCAATTGAAGAATTGCAAGCCGAATTAGCTAAAGCTCCTTCAATGGAAGGTTTAGAACTTTCGAGCAAAGTATCAACTACAGAAACTTATTATATTGGAAATCCTGAAGCTAGTCGCAGAGTAGCTGTGTTAGATTTAGGTATTAAGAAAAATATTTTACGCTGCTTAGCCGATAGAGATAATTATTTGGCTGTTTATAATTGCAAAACATCTTTCGAAGAAATGATGAAATTCAATCCAAATGGATTCATGATTTCTAACGGTCCTGGCGATCCAAGTGTAATGTCTTACGCGGTAGAAACTGTTAAGCAAATTGTTGACTCTGGTGTTCCTTTGTTTGGAATTTGTTTAGGTCATCAAATTTTAGCCGAAAGCCAAGGTTTACAAACTTTCAAAATGTTTAATGGTCATCGTGGTTTAAACCATCCAGTTAAAAATTTAGTAACAGGTTTTGCCGAAATTACTTCTCAAAACCATGGTTTTGCAGTAAAGGCCGATGATGTTAATAGCAATGAAAATATTGAAGTTACACATATCAATTTGAACGATAATACCATTGAAGGTATTAGGTTAAAAGGTAAAAAAGCCTTTTCGGTTCAATACCATCCTGAGGCTGCACCTGGTCCGCACGATAGCCGTTATTTATTTGACGATTTTGTTAAATTAATGAATTAAAAATGAAGCAATTTGTATTTTTTAAATTTTAAATAATAGATTGCATTTAAAAATAACCCCAAAAAAATTAGAATAAAATGAGTTCAATTGTAGAAATTAAAGCTAGACAAATCCTTGATTCTAGAGGAAATCCAACGGTAGAAGTAGATGTAACAACCGAAGAAGGTGCATTAGGTAGAGCTGCTGTTCCAAGTGGTGCTTCAACAGGGGCGCACGAGGCTGTAGAATTACGCGATGGTGATAAAAATGTTTATTTAGGTAAAGGTGTTTTAAAAGCAGTTGAAAATATCAATGGTAAAATTGCAGATGCTTTATTAGGCGTTGATGCTTTTGAACAAAATAATATTGATGCAGCTATGATAGCCTTGGATGGTACAGATAACAAAGCTGTTTTAGGTGCAAATGCTATTTTAGCAGTATCGTTAGCTTGCGCAAAAGCTGCTGCTATTGAAGCTGATATGCCTTTATACCGTTATGTTGGTGGAGTAAATGCTAATACATTGCCAATACCAATGATGAACATTGTAAATGGTGGTTCACATGCCGATAATTCAATCGATTTCCAAGAGTTTATGATTATGCCTGTTGGTGCTGATAGCTTTAGCTGCGCATTACAAATGGGAACTGAAGTATTTCATCATTTAAAATCGGTTTTAAAATCAAAAGGATATTCAACCAATGTAGGCGATGAAGGCGGATTTGCTCCAAATATCAAATCGAACGAAGAAGCAATAGAAACTGTGTTAACTGCCATTGAAAAAGCTGGCTTTAAACCTGGTCAAGATATTTACATAGCTATGGATGCTGCTACAACTGAGTTTTACGATGAGAAAACTGGTTTGTACACTTTCAAAAAATCAGATGGAAAACAAATGACTTCGTCAGAAATGGTTAACTATTGGAAAACTTGGTGCGAAAAATACCCAATCATTTCCATTGAAGATGGTTTAGCTGAAGACGATTGGTCTGGTTGGGCTGAATTAACTAAAGTTTTAGGAAGCAAAGTTCAATTAGTGGGTGATGATTTAT
>JBIIBC010000050.1:0-14086 GCA_044239605.1 Bacteroidia bacterium
AAATGAAATAAAAACATTAAGGTAAAAACCACTTAAAAATTTAGCAATTATTAAGTTGAAAAAATATTAAGGAAAAAATTACAGTAAAAACTTATTAAAATAGAATATAAATATAATATTTAAAATTTTTTGTTTTGCTTGCCTAATAACTCTTCAATTTCTTGTTCAATTTCATTCGCGTCAGCATCAATATCAGTTATCAAATGCCTGTGTATATAAACCGGTAATTGTCCTAATATTAAAGCCATACCAACAATTACAGAAGCCAATACCATAATATTTGTATTTCTCAACAGTACAGCTACAAATATAAAAAGCACATTAGTTCCATAAAGTGTTAAACAAACTTGATTATGTGTCAATCCTATCTTTATAAGCCAATGATGTAAATGATTTCTATCTGCCTTGAAAGGAGATTGTTTGTTCACAATCCTTAAAATAAAAACCCTCAAGGTATCGTACAAAGGAATTATTAAAACTGCAATTGCAATAATTGGAGCTGTAGTTAAAGACAATTCATCTGTTCTAACAATATTTCCAAACTCAATGAATTTTAAAGTAAAAATAGAAATCAAAAAACCAATAGTTAATGAACCTGCATCACCCATAAAAATTTTAGCCGGAGCGTAATTAAAGAACAAAAAACCTAAAAGAGAACCACTTAAAGCAAAACTAATGGTAGCCCAGCCAAATTCACCAATCAAATAAAACCATCCTGCAAAAGCTAATGAAATTATCAAACCAAGACCACCAGCAAGTCCATCTACTCCATCAATCAAATTGAAGGCATTAGTAATTACAATAAGGGTAAAAATACTTATAGGTATACTTAAAAAAATGGAAACCTCATAAATTCCAAATAAACCTTGAAAACTTGTTATTCTAATTCCTTCCGCCATACACACCAAACTTGCAGAAAAAATTTGCATTACTAATTTATTAATAGGCGATATTATAATAATGTCATCTTTCAATCCTGAAAAAAAAAGAACAATTAGACCAGCTGTTAAATATTGTAAACGGGGAACGTTCGAATCGGCCCAAAGACATACAGAGATTGCAAAAGCTGCAAAAATAGCTAATCCTCCCAGCCTTGGTATTTTACTAGTATGTAATTTCCTATCATTATGTGAGTCATACAAACCCTTAAGTTTAGCAATTGTTATAATTGATGGAATACCAAAAAGGACAATTACAAATGAGGTAATAAATAGAAGTGTAGTATTTAGCATAATAAATGAGATACAAAGAATAATAAAAGAAATGATAAAAAGAAATTTGAACAAAAAAAACTCCGATAATCAAAAGATAATCGGAGTTTCTAATAAATTTATCAAATTACTCTGCAGTTTCTGTAACAGCCTCGGTAGTTACTTCATCTTTCTTAGGAGCTCTTCCACGTCTTGTTTTCTTAGCTGTAGATTTAGCAGCTTTCATTGAAAGCATAGCCTCATTAAAATCAACTAATTCAATGATTGCCATTTCAGCATTGTCACCTTGACGATTCATTAGTTTTAAAATTCTTAAATAACCACCTGGTCTATCAGCAACTTTAGCAGCAACAGGTCCAAATAATTCTTTAACTGCTTCAGCTTGCTTTAAGTAAGAAAAAACAGTTCTTCGGCTATGTGTAGAGTCTGTCTTTGATTTGGTAATTAAAGGCTCAGCAAATAATCTTAGCGCCTTAGCCTTAGCTAAAGTAGTTGTAATTCTTTTATGCAAAATCAATGATGAGGCCATATTGGCTAACATTGCTTTTCTGTGAGGTGCAGTTCTACCTAAATGATTAAGTTTGTTTCCGTGTCTCATTATATTATTTATTATATCGTACTAATACGACTAGTCTTCGTTTAATTTAAATTTTGCAACATCCATTCCAAAGGTTAAACCCTTATCGCGAACAAGCTCTTCTAACTCTGAAAGTGACTTCTTACCAAAATTTCTGAATTTTAATAAGTCAGCTATATCAAAACTAACCAATTCAGATAAAGATTTAATATCAGCTGCTTTTAAACAATTATAAGCACGAACAGATAAATCTAAATCAGATAAAGGAGTTTTTAGAATTTTTCGAACATGAAGTAAATTCTCATCCACCTCTTGCGGAACTTCTTTTACTTGAGTATCTAAGGTAATTAATTCATCACTAAATAACATAAAGTGTTGAATCAAAATTTTAGCAGCTTCTTTTAAAGCTTCCTCAGGATGAATTGAACCGTCTGTACTAATTTCAATATTTAACTTTTCGTAATCAGTTTTTTGTTCAACACGGTAATCCTCAACTAAAAATTTTACATTTATTATTGGAGTAAAAACAGCATCTATTGGAATAACACCAACAATAGAGTCCTTTGTACGGTTCTCATCAGCTGGTAAATATCCACGACCTTTTTCTACAACAAGCTCAATTTCTAAATGAACAAAACTTTCCATGTTACAAATTACTAACTCAGGGTTAAGTATTTTGTAAGCGTTAGTATGTTTTGCAATATCGCCAGCGGTAAATTGCTCTTGACCTTTAATATTAATATAAATTTTTTCGTTATCGACCCCATCCATTGTACGTTTGAAACGTACACGTTTTAGGTTAAGAACTATTTCAGTTACATCTTCAATGACACCCTTAACTGTTGAAAACTCATGGTCAACACCAGTTATTTTTACGGAAGTAATTGCGTAACCTTCAAGTGAAGACAATAAAATTCTTCTTAAAGAGTTACCAATAGTAACTCCGTATCCTTTTTCAAGAGGACGGAATTCGAACTGACCAAAAAAATCAGTATCTTTATGCATGATAACCTTGTCAGGCTTTTGAAAAGCAAGTATTGCCATTTATAATATTCTTTTTTTAAATTATTATTTAGAGTATAACTCTACTATTAATTGTTCTTTGATGTTTTCAGGAACTTGATCACGTTCGGGTAAAGAAAGGAAAGTACCAGTAAGTGTTGAAGAATCCCATGATAACCAATTAAAACGTTTAACATTAGAATTAGATATGCTATTCACTATTACCTCTACTGATTTTGATTTTTCTCTAACTGCAACAATATCGCCTGGTCTTAAAGTGTAAGAAGAAATATTAACAACTTTACCATTAACAGTAATATGTCTATGACCAACCAACTGACGGGCTGCTGCTCTTGTTGGAGCTAACCCTAAACGGTAAACAGTATTATCCAAACGAGCTTCTAAAAATTTAATCAAGTTCTCGCCTGTAACACCTTTACGCCTTACAGCCTCTTCAAAAATTTTATAAAACTGACGCTCTAAAACGCCATAAGTATATTTTACCTTTTGTTTTTCACCTAACTGAATAGCATACTCAGTTTGTTTTGTTCTTCTTCTAGCATTACCGTGTTGTCCAGGAGGCACAGTACTACGTTTCTCGTAATATTTATCGCTTCCAAAAATCGGATCTTTAAAGCGTCTTGCTATTTTGGTTTTTGGACCTATATATCTTGCCATTTTATATTCTATTTTAAATAATTATACTCTTCTGCTTTTTGGAGGACGACAACCATTATGTGGAAGTGGAGTAATATCTTTAATAGATAGAACTTCCAAACCACTAGCTTGTAAAGTACGAATTGCACTTTCTCTACCACTACCAGGTCCTTTTACAAAAACATCGATTTTTTTCATACCTGCATCAACAGCAACTTTAGCACATTCTGAAGCAGCAGTTTGAGCTGCATAAGGAGTATTTTTCTTAGAACCTCTAAATCCCATTTTACCAGCGGAGCCCCAAGATACAACCTGACCAGTTGCATTGGTAATAGAGATAATTATATTATTAAAAGAAGCTTTAATGTGGGCTTGACCATGTGTGTCAATTACAACAACTCTTTTTTTACTAACTTTTTTATTATTTGTAGCCATTATTATTTTTTATGCTATTTATTATTTAGTAACTTTCTTTTTACCTGCTACCGTTTTACGCTTACCTTTTCTGGTACGTGAATTAGTTTTAGTTCTTTGACCACGAACAGGTAAACCTTTACGGTGACGAAGACCACGATAACAACCAATATCTAATAAACGTTTAATATTTAATTGTTTTTCCGATCTTAACTCACCTTCAACAGTTACAAAATCAGTGATATGTTTACGAATAGCGCTTAATTCGTCATCACTCCACTCATTAACTTTTTTGTTTACATCAATATTATTTGTGTTTAATATTAACGTAGCAGTTGAACGTCCTATTCCGTAAATATAGGTTAAACCTATTTCACCTCTTTTATTTTTTGGTAAATCTATACCTGATATACGAGCCATATTATATTATTATCCTTGACGTTGTTTAAACTTTGGGTTCTTTTTGTTAATTACGTAAACTCTACCTTTACGTTTTACAATTACACAATCCTCGCTGCGTTTCTTTACAGAAGCTCTTACTTTCATTTCTTCTATTTATTTTTTTATTTGTATCTATAAATAATTCTTCCTTTTGTCAAATCGTATGGACTCATTTCACATGCAATTTTATCACCAGGTAAAATTTTGATATAATGCATTCTCATTTTACCAGAAATATGTGCGATTATTTGGTGCCCATTTTCTAACTGAACTCTAAACATTGCATTACTTAAGGCTTCAACAATAATACCGTCTTGTTTTATAACTGATTGTTTTGACATTTTTTAATTGGGGTTGCGAAAATAATATTTTTTTTTTATTTATCAACAACTAATTAAGCCGCTGTATTATTTCCGCTTCTACCTTTAATTTTTCCACTTTTCATTAACCCATCATATTGACGCATTAACAAATGACTTTCAATTTGTTGCAAAGTATCTAAAACAACACCTACTAAAATCAGTAAAGATGTTCCTCCGTAAAATTGTGCAAATTGACTGTTAATGTTAAAAGCACCAGCAAATGAAGGTAAAACTGCAACAAAAGCTAAGAAAATTGCTCCTGGTAATGTAATTCTACTCATTACATTATCAATGAAATCTGCAGTAGATTTACCTGGTTTAATACCTGGTATAAAACCGTTATTCTTTTTCATATCATCCGAAATTTGATTAGCATTCACCGAAATTGCTGTATAAAAATAAGTAAACAATACGATTAATAAGCCAAAAGTGATATTGTATGCAAACGATAAGGGGTTAGCAAAAGAAGATAAAAAACTATTTGCTTCAACATTAGAAACAAATTGGGAAATATAACCTGGAATAAACATTAAAGCTTGAGCAAAAATTATTGGCATTACGCCAGCTGCATTAATCTTTAAAGGAATGTACTGTCTTACTCCGCCAAATTGTCTATTTCCAACTATACGCTTTGCATATTGAACAGGAATTCTTCTTGTACCTTGAACTAATAAGATAGTTATCATAATTACAGCGAATAAAGCAGCAAGCTCTATTACAAAAATTACTAATCCACCACCACCAGTTGACAATTTAAAGTTAAATTCGTCCCAAAAAGCTATTGGTAAACGAGCAATAATTCCAATCATAATGATTAAAGAAATACCATTACCAATACCCTTGTCTGTAATTCTTTCCCCTAACCACATTACAAACATAGTACTTGCAGTTAAAATTATCATTGAACTAAATGTAAACATTAAATCAGAAACAACATCTGCCGAAATAACAGCTAAAGGGTTTGTATTTTTTAAATTAATTATAAAACCATAAGATTGAACGACAGTAATTGCTATTGTTAAATAACGAGTAATTTGATTAATCTTTCTTCTACCATCTTCGCCTTCTTTTTGCATCCTCTGAAATGAAGGTAGTGCTAATGATAATAACTGAACTACAATTGATGCACTAATATAAGGCATAATTCCGAGAGCAAATATTGAGGCACGACCAAAAGCACCACCAGCAAACATATTAATGATACCAAATAAACCACCATCTGCCTGCTTAGTATCTAATAGATTTGGATCAATGCCAGGTAATGTTACATAGCTACCAATTCTGTATACTAGTAGTAACCAAAAAGTGATTTGAAGTTTAAACCTTAAATCATCAATTCTCCAAATGTTCTTTAATGTATCAAATAGTTTTTTCATTCGTTATTAGATTTTTACTATTGAACCTCCAACTGCCTCGATAGCTTTTTGAGCTGAAGCAGAAAAAGCATGAGCTTTAACTTCAACAGCAACGCTAATATCTCCTCTTCCTAATATTTTCACAAGATGATTTTTACTTACTATACCATTTGCAACTAAAACATCAAAATCGATTGATTTTAATCCTTTTTCAGTAGCAATAATTTGTAATCTATCTAAGTTGATACCAACATATTCAACTCTATTCAAACTTTTGAAACCAATTTTTGGTAAGCGTCTGTATAAAGGCATTTGACCACCCTCAAAACCACGCTTAGTGCTAGTACCACTTCTAGAACCAGCACCTTTATTACCACGTGCCGCAGTTCCACCTTTTCCACTACCTTCACCTCTACCTACTCTTTTACCTTCTTTATGAACTGAACCAGCTGCTGGTTTTAAATTATGTAAATTCATTAATTAATATTTTTAAATGTTTTCAACTTTTAATAAATGAGCAACTTTGTTGATCATACCTAATACAGCAGGAGTTCCCTCAACCTCACGAGATTGATTTAATTTTGAAAAACCTAAAGCTTTAATAGTACGCTTCTGACCTTCAGGTCTGTCAATGATGCTTTTTACGTATGTAATTTTAACCTTAGCCATTATTTACTTCTCCTCCATTAAAAACTTTTTTCATAGATATACCACGAGTATTTGCAATAGTAAAGGCATCACGCATATTTAATAATGCATCAACAGTAGCTTTAACAACATTATGAGGATTAGATGACCCTTTAGATTTAGCTAACACATCCGTTACACCAGCACTCTCTAAAACTGCGCGCATAGCACCACCTGCAATTACACCAGTACCGTGTGCTGCAGGCTTAAGAAACACTCTTCCTCCACCATATTTTCCAAGTTGCTCGTGAGGTATAGTACCTTTAAGAACTGGAACTTTCATTAAATTCTTTTTAGCATCTTCTACTCCCTTGCTGATAGAATCAGTTACTTCGTTAGCTTTACCTAAACCATAACCAATAACACCATTTCCATCTCCTACTACAACTAAAGCTGAAAAGCTAAAAGTACGTCCACCTTTTGTAACTTTTGCTACACGGTTAATTGCAACTACTCTTTCTTTAAGCTCTATGTCGCTTGATTTTACTCTTTTTATATTTTCTGTAGACATAATATTTATTGTTTTACTTTATGCTGATAACAACATAAAATGATAAAAGCAATTTAAAACTTTAAACCTCCTTCGCGAGCACCTTCAGCTAAACTTTTAATACGACCATGGTATAAATATCCATTTCTATCAAAAACCACCTCAGTAATGCCAAATGATATTGCCTTTTGTGCTATTTCTTTACCTACTATAAGTGATAATTCTACTTTACAAATTTTGTCAGTAATAGAACGAGATGAAGAAGACACTAAAGTCTTTCCAGCCACATCATCAATGATTTGAGCATATATAGCTTTATTGCTACGGAATACAGATAAACGTGGTTTTACAGGAGTACCTTTAATACGGCCACGAATTCCTCTTTTTATTCTAGATCTGCGTAATTCTTTTTTGGTTGCCATAACTTTTATTATTTAGATGCTGTTTTACCCGCTTTTCTTCTTAGAACTTCACCAACAAACTTGATACCTTTACCTTTATAAGGTTCAGGAGAACGTAATGAACGAATTTTAGCAGCTACTTGACCAATCAATTGTTTATCGGCACTTTCTAAGGTAATGATTGGGTTTTTACCTTTTTCAGTTTCAGTTTTTACACTAATTTCTTTTGGAACTTCAAAATAAATATGATGTGAAAAACCTAAAATTAGATCAAGAATATTTCCTTCGTTTGTTGCTTTGTAACCAACACCTACTAATTCTTGTTTTTTAGTGTACCCTTGAGTAACACCTACAATCATATTATTTATTAATGATCTGTAAAGACCATGTAAAGCTCTATGTCTCTTGTGGTCAGTTGGTCTTGAAACCAAAATCTCACCTTCGTTGAGAGTAATTGTAATATCTGCATCAACTTGTTGATGTAACTCGCCTTTAGGTCCTTTAACAGTAACTAAATTACTATTGCTAATTTTAAAATCAACACCAGCTGGCAATTTTATTGGGGCTTTTCCTATACGTGACATGAAATTGTTCTCCTATTAATTAATAAATATAACATAAAACTTCGCCACCAACATTAAGTTTTCTAGCTTCTTTATCAGTCATTACACCTTTTGAAGTTGTAAGTACAGCGATACCTAAGCCATTAATAACTCTAGGCATACTTTCCATACCTGCATATCTTCTTAAACCAGGACGACTAACGCGGTCTAGTTTTTTTATAGCAGATGCTTTTGTAATAGGATGATATTTTAAGGCAATTTTTATTGAACCTTGATGATTTACTACGTCCTCAAATTTGTAATTTAAGATATAACCTTTTTCAAAAAGAACTCTAGTAATTTCTTTCTTCAAGTTTGACGCAGGAATTTCTACGATGCGATGATTTGCTTTAATAGCATTACGCAACCTTGTTAAGTAATCTGATATTGGATCTGTCATTATGTTTTTATTTTACTTGTTAGCAGTAAGCCAAGGGCACTCTTACTAACTAAGTTATGTTTATATTTTATAAAGGGGTGCAAATATAAGTATTTATACACCTTTAGCAAATTTATTTTAAATTACCAAGAAGCCTTAGTAACACCTGGTATTTTACCCATAGAAGCAAGTTCACGGAATTGATTACGGCAAATACCGAAATCACTCATGTAACCTTTTGGTCTACCTGTTAATTTACATCTATTGTGTAAGCGCACAGGTGATGAATTTCTAGGTAACTTTTGTAAACCTACATAATCACCAGCTTCTTTAAGAGCTTTACGTTTGTCTGCAAATTGAGCATTTAACTTTTCTCTTTTGCGTTGACGAGCTTTAACTGATTCTTTAGCCATTTGTTAATTATTTATTTTGATTTTTGAAAGGTAAACCAAATTCTTTCAATAAAGAAAGACATTCTTCATCTGTTGCAGCAGTAGTAACAAAAGTTATATCCATACCATTAATTCTAGTAACTTTTTCAATTACTATTTCAGGGAAAATGATTTGCTCAGTGATACCCATTGTATAATTACCACGGCTATCAAAACCTTTTTCATTTAATCCAGCGAAATCTCTAACACGTGGTAAAGAAACCGAAATTAACCTATCTAAAAATTCGTACATTTTTACACCTCTTAAAGTTACGCGAGCCCCAATAGGAATATTCTTACGTAATTTAAAATTTGAAATATCTTTTTTAGATTTAGTACCAACAGCTTTTTGACCAGCTATTGAAGTCATTTCAAGTAGTGCTTGATCAACTATTTTTTTATCTGATACTGCAGCACCTACACCTTGGTTTAAACAAATTTTAACCAATTTTGGTACCTGCATTACATTTTTATATCCAAACTTTTCTATCATGGCAGGTTTTACCTTAGCATCATAGTCTTGTTTTAATCTAGGAACGTATGTTGTTGTCATGTTCTTAATTAATTATATCTTGCGATTTTTTTGAAAATCTAACAGTTTTTCCTTCAGCATCTTTCTTACGACCGATTTTTGAAGCAACACCATTATTATCTAAAACAGCTAAATTACTTATACTGATAGGTGCTTCTTTTTTAATGATACCACCTTGTTGATTTTGTGCATTAGGCTTTGTGTGACGGCTAACAATGTTAATTCCTTCAACTATAGCCTTATTTTTTGCAGTAATAATTTCTAAAACTTTTCCAGTTTTACCTTTATCATCACCAGCAATAACTTTTACGCGATCATCTCTCTTGATACGTAACTTTATTTTGTTGTTTACGTTTTTTTCCATGATTATAATACCTCCGGTGCTAATGAAACAATTTTCATGAATTGTTTTTCTCTTAACTCACGTGCAACTGGGCCAAATATACGAGTAGCACGAGGTTCATCTTGTGCATTTAACAATACACATGAATTATCGTCAAAACGAATGTAAGAACCGTCAGCTCTACGAACTTCCTTTTTGGTTCTAACAACAACAGCTTTAGAAACTGCACCTTTTTTAACTCCCCCTGAAGGTAAAGCTGACTTAACTGTAACTACAATTTTATCACCTACAGAAGCATATCTTCTTCCAGTACCACCAAGAACTCGGATACATAATACCTCGCGAGCTCCACTATTATCGGCTACTTTTAGTCTTGATTCCTGTTGTATCATTTTATTATTTAGCTTTTTCTACTATTTCTACTAATCTCCAACGCTTATCTTTACTTAATGGTCTAGTTTCCATTAATTTAACGATATCGTTCATGCTACTTTCATTTTTCTCATCGTGAGCTTTAAAAGTAGAAGTCATTTTAATGAACTTCCCGTACTTTGGGTGCATTACTTTACGCTCTACAGAAACAACAATTGTTTTTTGCATTTTGTTGCTTACTACTTTCCCAATAATAACCTTACGTGAATTTCTATTCTCTGCTGTTATTTCCATTTTGTTACAGTATAATTAAGCAGTAGCTAACTGACGAGCTTTCTTTTCAGTAAGAATTCGTGCAATAGTTTTTTTGCTTTCGTTTATCAATCTTGGATTTTCGATAGGTGAAACTGCATTTTGTAAAGATAGTTTTGAAAAATTCAAACGCTCTTCCTTTAAAGCAATATTCAATTCTTTTTCCGATAATTCTTTAATTTCTTTATTATTCATAACTAGTTTCCGTTATAATCTGGTTTAACAATAAATTTGGTGATTACAGGTAACTTTTGAGCAGCTAAGCGCATAGCTTCTCTTGCTGTTTCCACTGGAACACCTTCTGCTTCAAATATAATTGTACCAGGCTTACAAACAGCTACCCAAAATTCAGGAGCTCCTTTACCTTTACCCATACGAACCTCTGCTGGTTTTCTAGTCATCGGTTTATCAGGGAAAACTCTAATCCAAACCTGACCTTCTCTTTTCATGAAGCGATTTAAAGCAACACGCGCAGCTTCAATTTGCTTAGAAGTTAAGAAGCAAGTATCAAGTGCTTTTAATCCAAACGAACCAAAGGCAACAGTAAAACCTCTTGAAGCATTACCTTTTACTTTACCTTTTTGTTGTTTCCTAAATTTTGTTTTTTTGGGCTGTAACATTTTTACAGTTATTTAATATTATTGATAAAACTAATTTATTTTTTTTCTCTTTTTGGCTTTCTATCGCCACCTCTACCAGCTCCACCACGACTATCTCTTCTGTCATCTCTTCTATCTCCTCTGCGATCAGGACGTTGGTTTTGGCCTTTTGCTTCAGCTACACCTTGGTTAGGAGACAAATCTCTCTTTCCGTAAATTTCGCCTTTACAAATCCACACTTTGATACCGATCTTACCATAAACAGTTAAAGCCTCAGCAATTGTGTAATCAATGTCAGAACGTAAAGTATGTAATGGAGTTCTTCCTTCTTTATAAGATTCAGAACGAGCCATCTCAGCTCCACCTAAACGACCACTGATTGTAACTTTTATACCATCAGCACCCATTTTCATGGTATTAGAAATAGCACCTTTTAAAGCTCTTTTGTATGAAACACGAGCTTCAATTTGGCTAGCAATTTGCTCTCCAACAAGAACCGCGTCTAACTCAGGACGTTTGATTTCAAATATATTGATTGCCACGTCTTTTTTAGTTAATTTTTTGATTTCTTCCTTGATTTTATCAACCTCGGTTCCACCTTTTCCAATTATAATACCTGGACGTGAGGTGTGAATAGTAATGATGATACGTTTAATTGTACGCTCAATAACTATTTTAGACATACCTGCTTTTACTATACGAGCACGTAAGTATTTTCTAATTTTCTCATCCTCAATTAATTTTTCGGCAAAATTTTTACCACCAAACCAATTGCTTTCCCAGCCTCTGATTATGCCTAAACGTAATGCTATCGGATTTACCTTTTGTCCCATTATACTTTAGAATTTTCTTTATCGTTTGTTGTTTCTACTGAATTATTAGCAACCATGCTATCAACTATTAAAGTTACATGGTTAGAACGTTTACGGATTCTGTGTGCACGTCCTTGAGGAGCAGGTAAAACACGTTTCATCATTGCACCACCATCAACAAAAATAGTTTTTACATATAATTCGTTGTTTTCAGCACGTGAACCTTCGTTTTTTTGTTCCCAATTTGCTATGGCACTGCGTAATAATTTTTCAACGCGGTGAGCACTTTCTTTTTTATTATTGAAACGTAAAGTATTGAAGGCTTCTTCAACTCTTTTACCACGAATCAAATCTACAACTAACCTCATTTTACGAGGTGAAGTAGGACAATTATTTAATTTTGCTACTGCTTCCATTATTAATCTTTCTTAACTGGATGTGATTTAAATGTACGTGTAGGAGCAAATTCACCTAGCTTATGACCAACCATATTTTCAGTAACATAAACAGGTATAAATTTATTGCCATTATGAACAGCAAAAGTATGTCCTACAAATTCTGGAGATATCATTGATCTGCGACTCCAAGTTTTAATTACAGATTTTTTCTTTGCCTCATTCATAGCATCAACCTTTTTTTCAAGTTTGAAATCAATGAAAGGACCTTTTTTTAGTGAACGAGCCATATTCTATTACTTCTTACGCTTTTCGATGATAAATCTATTTGAATATTTTTTAGGTGTGCGGGTTTTGTAACCTTTTGATTTCATACCGTTACGAGAACGAGGATGACCTCCTGAAGCTCTACCTTCACCACCACCCATTGGATGATCAACTGGATTCATTGCAACCGGACGAGTACGTGGTCTAACACCTCTCCATCTATTTGCACCAGCTTTACCTTTTCTTTCCAAGTTGTGATCTGGGTTTGAAACCTGACCGATAGTAGCTGAACAAGCAACTAAAATCATACGAGTTTCACCTGATGCTAGCTTAATAATCGCATAGCGACCATCTCTATTCAATAATTGGGCAAATGAACCTGCTGAGCGAACTAATTTTCCACCTCTGCCTGGTAACATTTCAATGTTGTGAATTAAAGAACCTAAAGGAATTTCAGATAAAGGTAAAGTATTACCAATTTCAGGTGGAGCACCAGCACCACTTTGAACTATCTGACCAACTTGAAGGTTTTTAGGAGATAAAATGTAACTTTTTTCACCATCAGCATATTGAATTAAAGCAATACGAGCTGAACGATTTGGATCGTACTCAATTGTTAAAACAGTAGCCTCACCTTGTTTAGTTCTTTTAAAATCAACTAATCTATATTTTCTTTTATGACCTCCACCTACGTAGCGAATAGTCATTTTACCAGTGTTATTTCTACCACCAGATTTCATTAACGATACTGTTAACGATTTTTCTGGACTTGAGGCAGTTAATTCCTCAAAAGTATTAGCAGACTTAAAACGTGTGCCTGGCGTTATCGGGTTAAATTTTCTAATTCCCATTTTGTTTACTAAACGTTTTGGAAGAAGTCAATTTTTTGATCTTCTTTAAGTGTAACAATAGCTTTTTTGAAAGCTGTTCTTCTGCCAGAGAATTGACCTCTTTTAGTAGATCTAGTTTTATTTTTACCGGCATAAACCATTGTACTGATACCAGTTACGTTTACGCTATAAATTTTTTCAATCTCGCTAATAATTTCAGGTTTAGTTGCTTTTTTCTCTACAATAAAAGCAAATTGATTCAATTTTTCGCTAAGACGACTGAACTTTTCAGTGATAAGTGGCTTTTTAAGTATACTCATTACTTATTTTTATTAAAAAGGTTATCAATAGCTCCTAATGAATTTTCTACTAAAATTACATTTTGAGCATCCAAAATTTCATAAGTATTTACATCACCTACTGTTACAACTTTAGCTTTCGATAAATTGCGACTAGATTTGTAAATGAAATCATTATAATCTGCCATTACTAATAATGTTTTAGCATTATTTAACTTTAGATTATTTAAAACATTAACATAATTTTTAGTTTTAGCCGAATCAAAAACGAAGTTCTCTAAAACAACAATGTTATTATTTTTAGCCTTGTAAGCAA
>JBIIBC010000026.1:0-44140 GCA_044239605.1 Bacteroidia bacterium
GATGAAGATACACCTGATGATTACGTAGAAAATTTGGTAAAACACATTCATAAAGAATGTTGGAGAGTACTTTCAAACCACGGAAGTTTCTTCTTGGAATTAGGTGATTCGTATTTAAATGGTTCTGTTCAGAATATACCTCATAAAGTAGCAATCAAATTACAAGAATTAGGGTGGATACAAAGGAATTCAATTGTTTGTCACAGAAGCAATCCTCGTCCATCTTCTTCAAAAAACAACTTGACCAACACATACTCCATGATGTTTCATTTTACAAAATCCATGGATTATAGATATGAACGAACTCTCACTAAGATTTCATCTAATACAAAACCATCCCATCCACCAAGACATCGTTCCTCAGACGGTTCAACTGTTAAATCACTTACTCCATATATCCCAAATATTGATGGTAAGAATATTGGGGATTTTCTATCAGACGATATATTACGTACCGCAGTATCGAACCAAAAGAACTATAATGGAATAAAGGAACATCCGGCACAGTTCCCCGAACAATTGGTGT
Organism: Bacteroidia bacterium; assembly: GCA_044239605.1. Classification (GTDB taxonomy): domain Bacteria; phylum Bacteroidota; class Bacteroidia; order UKL13-3; family UKL13-3; genus JAAFJM01. The sequence goes on from JBIIBC010000026.1 coordinate 527, forward strand.
GGTTGGTCTTAAATTCCGTGTGTGTTCTTCCTTTTAAAAATATACCAACCTCATCTCCATTGGTACTTGATATTTTCGGGGGTTCTCTGTCTGTTAATCGGGTCATCCAAATGATTAATAAAATGGAGAACACCAATATTCGATTCGTTGGATACGACATCAAGAAATGGTTCTAATCCATCAAAATTCCAATTTTCCAAAAAAACGGGTCGGCATTTTCAAGGGGTATTATACCCCCTATATAACTATTATACTTTTATACCCAGGGAGGGGGGATACCAAAATCAACCACCTTAGGGGGGTATAAAAATAAAAATGTGATATTCTCACAGAATCCATCTTCAGTTCTCTCCCTTTGTGTCAACCAACTCACTCCGAAGTTGCGGAGTGAGATTCATAATTTGTTCGGCAAAATCAATAAAACCAACCATTTCAAATTTGGGGTATACCATTTTATACCAGTAAAAAAGTATCAATATTATACCGGTATATTCCAGAAATAGGGTACTTTTGTGGGTAGTTATAAAATGATATAAAAATGAAGGTACTCTACACCCGTTGTTCGACCCAAGACCAAAACATATCACGGCAACAAACCAAATCCAAGGAGTATCAGTATGTACTTACAGATTACTGTTCGGGTTTGATTCCGTTGTTTGAACGACCACAGGGTTCTCAACTAAAAAAAATGGTGGAGAACGGTACATTAAAAGAACTGACAGTTCACTCAATTGATAGACTTGGTCGTTCCACCTTGGATGTCCTTACAATTTGGGAAGATTTAACCAAACGTGGGATAACCATTATCTGTAAGAATCCAAATCTCCGTAACATAACCGAAGATGGTAAGGTTGACAAGTTCTCCGAACTGATGATGGGTATACTATCAACCATGTCACAGTTTGAAAAATCTCTCATCCGTGAAAGACAGATGGAAGGTATTAAAATCCGTAAGGAGAAAGGATTGTACTCGGGTCGTAGGATTGGAACGGTTGATACCAAAGAACGATTCCTATCCAAACCAAAGAACAAACAAATCATTGATTACCTAAAACGAGATTCATATTCATACCACGAGATTGGTAAGATTTTGGGGTGTAGTACAACGACAATAACCAAGGTAAACAAACTACTTCAAGATGTTGGATAAGGTATTATTACTTCTATTGTTTGTTGGATTATCAATTGTTGCGGTGGTATTATATACCATGGTTGATGTATATATATCATCCAAAAAACTCAATAAAATCAAGGTAAAACACCTAACCATACCCAAATCCACATATATAAGAATGGTGGTGGATTGGTGTAACCAAAACTTGGGTAATGGTAAAATATTCAACCCAATTATAGTTGTCAGATATTACAAACACAAGAAGAACCACGGCACATACGATGTTAGTTCCAATAAATTGGTGGTGTATCTGAACAACCACGAGAATCTATTGGAGTTAACCAATACCACCATCCACGAATTTGTTCATGTTCGTCAATCATTGGATAAAAAGATGATGAAGAAATACAACCAATACCAAGAAGATATTGGATACATACAAAACCCGTACGAGATTGAATCCCGTGAGGTTTCATCCAAATATGAAGTTGAATGTATGACCCAAATACTCCAACAGTTGTAGACCTAATTTGGAACCAAAATGGACCCAGCAACCTACAAAGTTGAAAGGTCGGTTTTGGGAACAGAATCCATCACATCAATGGAGATAGATTTAAAATTTGGAATAAATTCTCTACCAAATCTCTCGTTACTCTTAGTCTTTTTGGTATACATACTCCACACATGACCTTGGGTGAAAACCTTTCCTCGGGTGGTTTTGTAACCATGGTCGTTCAACCAATCACTAATCTGTTTAAAGTTTTTACCATCATTCTCATGTTGGGTTTTGATTAAATGGAACAGTTCGGTTTGGTGTGATGAATACGGTGACATCCACAGGTTTGACGAGGTAAGTTGTACCTTCAAAACGAGGTATTGTCGTTGGTTTTCAGTAATTTCGTGGTGTGAATTTACATCCTGCGTTTCCGAATTAAGTGTAACTGTTGAGTAAAATATATTTTTAAAAAATCAAAGCTTGTAAGATTTTTCTTGCAGGCTTTTTTCTTGGCTATTATTTTATATTGCAAACCAAATGATAATTCAATTTGAACATAATGGAAACAAGTACTCTGCTAATTTAGCCGAGCCTTTAGATATTTCGTTACCCCTTTTTAGCGGTGAACATAATCCAAACGCATTTCATATAGCTCATCCTAAATTTGAACCTGTAAAAGTGGGTAGTTTTGTTGGATCGGTACAAGAAGGTGGGGCCTGTAATTGCGAAAATTTATTTTTGAATGCGCATGGCAATGGCACTCATACTGAATGTGTGGGCCATATAAGCAAGGAGAGAATTACCATCAACCAAACTTTAAAGCAATTTTTTTCCATTGCTCAGGTAATTTCAGTTACGCCAAATCAAATAGAAAATGGCGATTGGATAGTTAGCAACGAAAGCATTGCAAAACATTACAATAAAACCGCAAATGCTTTGGTTATAAGAACCCTGCCAAATAGTAACGCTAAAAAATTGGGACAATATTCAGGTAATAATCCAACTTATTTAGAGCCAGCATTAGGACAGTTTTTAGCCCAAAATAATATAAAACATTTATTAGTTGACTTACCTTCGGTAGATAGGGAAGAGGATGGTGGAGCTTTGGCTACTCATCATGCTTTTTGGCAATATCCTCATCAAACAAGGATGGACGCAACTATAACTGAAATGATTTTTGTAGATGATTCTATTGTGGATGGTTTGTATTTAATTAATATGCAAATTGCTTCGTTCGAGAGCGATGCTAGTCCAAGTAAACCTGTTTTATATAAAATAAATTAACTATGAATAACTGGAAAGAAGAAAATAATAAGTTGAGTAAAACATTTGTTTTTAAAACATTTGCCGAAGCTGTTTCATGGATGGTAAAAGTATCTTTTTCCATCGAAAAATTGAATCATCATCCTGAATGGACAAACGTTTATAACAAAGTACATGTTACCTTAACCACTCACGATGCCGGAAATACCATAACTGAAAAAGACAGAAAACTAGCTGAAATTCTTGATTCTATATAAAATAGTTTTAGCTCGCGATTAGTTTAAAACCACTTCCGTGTACGTTTTCAATGCTTATGGTTTCATCTTCTTTTATCAGTTTCCTAACTTTGTTAATGTACACATCTAGGTTTCTAGCCGTGTAAAAATCGTTTCTACCCCAAACATGAAGTAGCATATTAGCCCTTGGCAATAATGCATTTTTATTTACGATCATTAGTTTTAAAAGCATAGCTTCGGTATTGCTCATTTTTTTCTTTATTCCATTTACTATCAATGTGTTATTAACTATATCAATTGAAGTATTGCCAATATAAATTACTTCTTCTTTGGCAGCTAAATCAGTTTCTGGCCTTGAACTGCTACGTTTTAAAACTGCTTTTATACGTGCTAGTAACTCGGGTGTGCTAAAAGGTTTGGTAATGTATTCATCTGCACCTATGGCAAAGCCTTGAAGTTTATCGCTTTCCAAGGAATTGGCTGTTAAAAAAATTATTGGTATGTGTTCATCCTTTTCTCTTACTTTTTTAGCTAATTCAAATCCACTTAGTTTGGGTATATTTACATCAAAAATGCATATATCAAAGCGTTCGTTCATAAATGAGTTTAAACCTTCTTCACCATCTTTACAAAGCCTTACAGAGTAATCGTCTAAACGCAATGTTTCTTTCAATAAAAAACCTAGACTGGTTTCATCCTCTACTAGGAGTATGTGTGTTTGTATAGTTTTGGTCATATCGGTAATTTTTTACGAATGTATAAATACTAAAAAAAATCTAACTGTTTAAAAAAAACAATTAAGTTTATTTTATGATAATGTAATTTACAAGGTGAAAATTATACTTTATAAATTGACAATTATTGCTCAATTATTTACTAAAATGTTTAACCTTGATTCCATTTCCAGATGAAATTGCTTAAAAAATTGAACACAAATGAGGATTTCTATTAATTAGGCATTAAATTTTAAATCTAATTAACAATTTTAGGAAAAACCTATTTTTTGTTTTGATAAAATAACATTTATTTGCTACAACACAATAATGAGAAAAAAATGAAAAAGAATTTACTAAATTTATTTACAGCCCTTGCACTGATTGCTACTAGCATGAATGCAAATGCACAAAAGCGTTATGTTGATGAGGTTTTTACAAACGTATTAAAAACTGCAAATATTGAGTATGACTCAAATAGAGCCATCAATATTTTTCCACCCAGAACTCCTCCAATTATCACAACTTCATTAAAATGTGATATTTACCAACCAGAAGGTGATACTGCAGCTAAAAGACCTTTAATTATTTTAGCTTCTACTGGTAGTTACTTGCCAGCTATTATTAACCAACAACCTACAGGTAACAAAAACGATAGTTCTATTGTTGAATTAGCAAATCGTTTATCAAAACGTGGTTACGTGGTTATGGCAGTTAATTACCGTTTAGGCTGGAATCCTAATGCAGCGGCTGCGGCAGCTACTGAACAATTGATTCAAGCTACTTACCGCGCTATTCAAGATGTAAGAAATGCTATTCGTTTTATGCGTGTGAATGCTGGAACTTATAAAATTGATACATCAAAAATCGTTGTTGGTGGTCAAGGTACAGGTGGATATGTTGCTTTAGGTTTAGCTGCGGTAAATAGCAGATTAGATATTGAAGGTAAGTTGAAATTCCAAAGAGGTGATTTCTCTCCAATGGTAAGTGTAGATACCTTAGGCGATTGGAATGGAATTGGTGGTGCTCCATTCTTTAACTATGGTGGTGATGCTTCTGTTTCAGGAAATGCTCACATGGTATTTAACTATGGCGGTGCAATGGGTGATTCTACTTGGATGGATGCATCTACACTACCAATTATTGGGTTACATTGCCCTGCAGATAGATTTGCTCCTTACAGAACTAATAATGTAATTGTTCCTACTACTGGTGCAACTGTTATAGAAAGTGCTTCAGGTGCAGGTGCTGTTATTCCTTATGCAAACTCATTAGGCATTAATAATAAAATGAGTGCTGGTGTATACAACGATGCCATTACTGCAAGAGCTTTATCAATTACTGGAGGTGTTAAAAATTTATATCCATTTATTTCAAACTTCCCCGCTGAAGGTTCGCCTTGGGAATGGTGGGATAGACCATCAGTTCAAGCAAATAATACTTATGGTTTAGGAACAGGAAGAAATGCTGATTCATTATCAATGTTAACCAATCCATTTATGAGTGCAGCACGTGCTAAGGCATATATTGATACTATTGCTCAATTTATATCTCCTCGTATTGCAGTTCAGTTAGATTTATTACCAACTACTAGTGTAAACGAAGTGGTTAATGTTTCTGGCTTATTAGGTTTATATCCTAATCCTGCAAAAGAAAATGTAACTGTTAGTATGGATAAAGGCCAAGCAGTTATTAGCCAAGTAAATTTATTTGATATTACTGGTAAATTAGTTTTAACTCAAAATGCAGTTTCAGCTCACGAAGTAGTTTTAAACACTGAAAACTTAACTAAAGGAATTTATTTAGTAAATGTAAAATTAGCTAATGGAGCAAGCGCAACTAAGCGTTTAGCAATTCAATAAGCTTATCTTTAATTAAAAACATATAAAGAGCCTGCAAATTTATTTTGCAGGCTCTTTTTTTTGATATAAATCGTAAAAGCCGCAAAATTTGGATATTAGCTGTAAAAAGACTTACTTTTGCATCCTCACAAAATTTATTTAAACCTATAATCGCTAGTGAAAATTGTTGTAATTGGAGGAGGAGCAGCTGGTTTTTTTGCAGCTATTAGTGCTGCTAATGCTAACGCTGAAGCCGAAGTTATTATTTTAGAAAAAACAGCTAAGCTTTTACAAAAAGTAAAAATTTCGGGTGGTGGAAGATGTAATGTTACGCATGCATGCTTTGATTTGAAACAATTATCGTTATCGTATCCTAGGGGCGAAAAGCATCTTAAGAGCGCTTTTAGTAGGTTTTCAACTACCGACACAGTATCTTGGTTTGAAAGTAAAAAAGTGAAGCTTAAAACTGAGCCCGATGGGCGCATGTTTCCTATTACGGACGATAGTCAAACTATTATTGATTGTTTGATGAAGGAGGTTAAAAAGCTAAAAATTGAAATTTTAAACAATAAAGAGGTAAGACGAATTGAAACTCGTGATACAAGCTTCAAATTGTACATAGCTGATGGTGAAAATATTGAGTGTAGCAAAGTAATTGTAACTACTGGCGGTGCTCCTAAATCTGAACAAATTAATTGGATAAAAACTTTAGGTCATGAAATTATTGAACCTGTTCCATCTTTATTTACATTTAATTTACCCAATAATCCATTAAACGAACTTTCAGGTATTGCTGTTAATCCAGTTAAAGTTAGAATTCCTGAATTAAAACTTGAAAATACAGGCCCAATTATGATTACCCATTGGGGTTTAAGTGGTCCTTCAATATTGCGTTTATCAAGTTTTGGAGCTCGTTTAATTGCAGATAAAAATTACAATTTCGAAATTCAAATTAGTTGGCTGAACGATAAAAAGGAAGAGTCTTGCAGAAATGAATTGATGAATATAAAGGCTGCAAACCCAAACCGTCAGGTAAATAATTTGTTTCCATTTAAATTACCAGCTCGATTGTTGGATTATTTGTTTGAAAAAAGTGAAATCAATTCGAAACTAAATTGGGCTGAAATTAGCAAAGATCAAGTTAATAAATTGGTACAATCTTTACTGTACGATACCTATCAAATTGAAGGCAAAACAGGTTTTAAAGAAGAGTTTGTCACATGTGGTGGAGTGAACTTGAATGAAGTTGATTTTAAAAACATGCAAAGTCGTAAAATTAAAGGTCTGTTTTTTGCTGGAGAAGTTCTTGATATAGATGGTGTTACTGGAGGATTTAATTTTCAGGCAGCTTGGACTACTGGCTTTTTAGCAGGTACAGGCGCAGCAGCATTATAATTAAAGTTTTATGGTAAAATCTACTCAATGGCCATTAGCCATTTTGTTGTTTCATACCATCGTTAAAGCAAAAACGGCATCTAGCTTCGTAGGTATCTTGCTCACCTAACATAACCAAACTATCGTTATTTATTTTTCGGTAACTATGTGTTGCAATATCGCCACAAACCATACAAATGGCGTGAACTTTAGTTACGTATTCGGCTATAGCCATTAAAGCAGGCATTGGTCCAAATGGTTTACCTAAATAATCCATATCTAATCCTGCTACAATTACCCTTACACCTTGTTCTGCAAGTTTTTCGCATACAAAAACCAATTCTTGATCAAAAAATTGAGCCTCATCTATTCCAATTACATTGGCTTCGCCACACATCAACAAAATATTAAGCGATGAAGCCACTGGAGTAGAGTGAATAGAATTTTTATTATGTGACACAACCTCTATTTCATCATAGCGTGTATCAACCGATGGTTTAAAAATTTCCACTTGAAGGTTAGCAATTTTTGCCCTATTTAATCTACGAATCAATTCTTCGGTTTTCCCTGAGAACATAGAGCCACAAACTACTTCAATCCAGCCTTTTCTTTTATCGGTATGCGCGCGAGGTTCAATAAACATAGAGAGCGAAAGTACTAATTAAAACCTAAAATTTAAATAATGTACCAATATTTATTGTTAGACAAAGTTTTAAACTACGGCACTTTTTTGTTTATTTTAAAAGCGAAAAGTGAATATAAGTCCCAGAAGGTATTTTCATAATTTAGCTTAAGACGAATAAATCTAATCCTTATTCAAAAAGAATATTTCTGAGAGAATCGCTAAATTAAAGGGTTAGCTTGTTGATTTATTAAATTCACCAAAGTTTCACTTTATAATTCTGGCCAATTGCAAACAATTACTTATCAGCCCATTACGCAATTCAGATGATTATCAAAATTAATAGCAACTAATATTAGATTAAATTTTGATAAATATCACTCTATTTTTATTTAGACTAAATCTAAATAAAATATATTTGCCATTATTTATAACAATTCTAAATAGCAAATATGAGAATAATAATTTTACCAATTCTAGTCTTAATTTCAGTTTGTGCATTGGCACAAAAAAACAAAAAGGATACTACACAAAACAATGTTTTACATGAAGTTAACATTGAAGGTTCCATTTTAAAAACGCCAAAAATATCGAAAAACGGAATTACTGAAATGGATTTACCACAAGCTATTACCATTTTAGATGGAAAAACATTGCAACAGCAACAAATTAGTAATTTAACTGATGTACTTAAAAATGTAAATGGTGTTTATATAATGGGAAACACAGGAGGTTATCAAGAGGAAATTGCATCAAGAGGTTCAAATATTTCATCGACCAATACTTTTAAAAATGGTATCCGCTTTTTTAATGGAATGAAAATAGAAATGAGCGGAATTGATAAAATTGAAGTATTAAAAGGTAATACTGCTATTGAATATGGAAATGTAGCTCCTGGCGGTGTATTGAATATTATTACTAAAAAACCCAAATTTGAATTTGGTGGAAATATAGATTTTACCTACGCTAGCTTCAATAATTTTAAACCTCAAATTGATGTATTTGGACCTTTAAATAAAAGCAAAACCATTGCATTTAGGTTAAATACCTCGTACCAACAGAGTAATAGTTTTAGAAAATATGTGGAAAGTAATTCGTTTTACATCAATCCATCATTGTTATTTAAAATAAACCCAAAATCAACCTTATTAATTGAAGGTGATTTTACCAAAAGTAGCACCGTTCCTGATTTTGGAGCAGGTATTATTAATTACCAAATAGTTGATTTACCAAGAGATAGATTTACAGGCGTGAGTTGGGGAAGGTATAATGCTAACCAATCATTTTTATCGGCTAAATACAATATTAGCCTTAATAAAAGATGGGATTTAAGCGCTTTAGTAGGTTATAGAAATTATGGCACTGAATTATTTGCCAATGCAAGACCAAGCTCTACGGCTGTATTAGCTAATGGAAATTGGAAACGTAGTATACAAAAATCGGAAGTTGGTGATGATTACACCATCCAACAATTAGATGCCAATGTATTATTTAAAACTGGCAGAATAACTCATAAAGTATTAATTGGTGCCGATGCAGAACAATTTACCACTCAAACTACTGCTTATAACAACTTTGCTAACTACGACTCTATAAATATTTACAACGAGTACAATGCCAATAATGAAACCAACGCACCTAATTTAACTAAAAACACATTGACCAAAACTCCAATTAATCGCTTTGGTGTGTATGCTCAAAACTTGATTAGTTTTCCTAAATATGTAAAAATATTTATTGGCGGTAGGTATAATTACGTTCAAAGCCAATCAGAAGTTTTAACTTATTCGACCAATAAAACGGTAAATACCGAAACTTTTGATAGGCCATTTTCGCCCAAAGTGGGAATTATTTTACAACCAACCATTAACCATACTATTTTTAGTAGCTACTCTAACTCATTTGCTTTAAATACTGGTGTAGATATTAACGGAAATGCAATAAAACCATCCATTATAGACCAGTATGAAGTAGGTGTAAAAAACCGCTTTTTAAATGGAAAAATGCAACTAAATGCTACCGTATATTTAATTGTAAATAGCAATTTAGCTCAAACATCCTTATTAAATGGAAATACCAATAGTAATATTAAAGAACTAGCTGGTGAAACAGAAAGTAAAGGTATTGAAATAGATGGTATGTATAAACCCATAAAAGGCCTTTCAATAATGGCAGGATACAGCTATAACCAAACTACTTATACCAAAAGCAATACTTTTATAGTAGGTAGCGAATTGCGCTATAATCCAAACCACACAGCCAATGCAAGCGTTAATTACGAAATTGCCAAAGGCAAACTAAAAAACCTAAATATTGGCTTAATTAGTCAGTATTTTGGAAACCGCTTTGCTGGCCGTTCTACCAGATTAACAGTAGCTAACGATATTTATAGATTAATTCCAGTAAACGATTATTTTGTGTTGGATTTAGTAGCTGGATACAAGTATAAAAATTGGAGATTGAACGGAAAATTAGCCAATGTATTAAACGAAATGAGTTATAATATACATGACGATAACAGTTTAAATCCAATTGTCCCCATTAATTATTCAGTACAAGTAGGATTAACATTTTAATATATAACAATGAAGTTAACAAGCAGAGCCATACACCGAGATTTAGGTTATTTTTATGTGGGACTTATTTTATCGTTTGCCTTATCGGGCATTATGATGAACCACCGCGATAGCTGGCACCCCGAAAAATACACTTTAAATATTACCGAAATTCAAAAGCAACTGCCCAAGGAAGATTCGATTACCGAAGATTATGTAAAAAACTATGTAAATACCGAACTAGGCATTAAAGATAAAGTGAAGAAACATTTTGTTCGCAAAGGCAAGTTAAAAATTATAGCCGAAAACCACGAAGTAGAAATAGAACTAGCTAGCGGCAAAGGCGAAATAATAACTTTTAACAAAACGCCTTTAATTAGCCAAATGATGACCTTGCATAAAAATACTTCTAATTGGTGGATTTATTATTCTGATATTTTCGGATTATCATTAGCTACCATTGCCATTACAGGTATTATTATGATTCCGAAAGGGAGATTATCGTTTAAGGAAAGAGGTTGGAAATTGGCTTTAGCAGGTATTGTTTTCCCAATATTATTCTTGATTATTTTTGCATAAAGCATTTAAACCACGTAGAATTTATACGAATAATTTAAAAATATTTTTCTATGTTCTATGTGGTTTATTTGAGAGCAATACTCTATAACAATCTTATTTAAAGCATTGGTTAATTAGTAAGTATCGCCCCGAAGGGGCTTAAATGCTGATTGTATTTATTTTCATTACAATAATATCGCTCCTATGGAGCTTTTAATTTGCTTCTTTAAGTATAAATTCATTAAATTAATATATTAGACATGAATGAAAGATATTGCAAATAATTTAACAAAAGGTAGTGCCAATTATTTACTAGAATGTAAAAAATATGGCGAGCGTTGGGCTGACAATAAAGCGAGCCGTGCTTCAGGCCTTGTGGGCAGGTAGCTTTTTATTGTCTAGCGTTTTTGCATACTTTTTGGGCGATGCAAAAAGTATGAAGAAACAAATACAATGTCAAAATAGTAAAAATGGTTTTTTCTTTAAGATCACTGATTCTAAAATAATAACTAGCACTTTAATTAAAAATATCACAAATTTTTTATGATGAATGATCGGAAACGATAACCCATTTACCTTTCATTTTTTTAAGTAATAAAGTAAAATAACCTCCCAAATTTCCTTTGCCTGCTTGGCGATTTAAAAACCATTTTCCAATGACAAATGCATTGTTTTTAGCCAATACATCTATTTTAACAATTTCGAAGGTTAACTGCCCCATAGCCGAAGTATCGGGGTACGATTTTTTATAATTATCTAAGGTATTTTGCCAACCAAAAGTAATTCCTTTTTTACCAATAAATTGAAGACTATCGCTATACCAATACGGAGCCATAAAACCTTCAATATTGCCATTATTCCAAGCAGCTTGTTGTTTTATTAATAGTTGAGAAATAGCCAATTTTTCGGCAGTATAATTTTGCGCAAATGCTTTTTGGCAAAGCAATATGGTGAGTACAAAAAGTATTTTTTTCATAGTGGTTACAAAAGTAAAAATATTTAACGCAATCGGCATGACAATTTTGTCCTTTGGAAATCCAAGTCATTCCGTAGGAATTTTCCTAAAACTATTTAATTGAAAGATAAACTTATAAAATATCATATCGTTTCAATTTTGGATTTATTGATTTAATCAAATCTAATTTTTTTGCTCTCAACCAAGATTTAAGTTCTTTCTCTCTGCAAATTGCCTCTTTTAATTCTTTAAATATTTCAAAATAAATTAATTCATAACAGTAATATTTTCCTGCAAAAGTTTCGGAATTACCTTTATTACTGAAATGTTCCGCTACCCTTCTTTCTAATGAATTGGTTACTCCTATATAAAAAACTGTCCTTCCAGGATTTGAAGTTATATATACATAGTTGTTTAAATCAAAATTACTCATTAATCAAAAATTACTGACGAAATTAGTTTTTGGTAAACAAGAAGCAAATTTTTTGTTTAAGTAAGATGATGTTGGTTTTGCAAATCAATAGAAGTCATTCCGTAGGAATCCTCCTTGTTTACTAGCCGCATTACATTAGCTAACAACTCCAAATTCAAGGAAGATGCTTACAGCATGACGATTTTTATTTTTGAAAATCTAAGTCATTTCGAAAGAATCTTCCTTGTTTAAAAGCTGCATGACAAAATGATTTTTTCAAAGTGTTTAGCAAATCCGATAGCTATAACTTACAAAAAAAATTTTATGCTAATAAATGCCACAAGGTATCCATGTATGCGGCATCTTTAATTTTGTCTTCGGCTTTATCGGCTATGATGCGGTCTATCAAAGCTTCGTTTTTCTTTCCTTGGTTTAAAGCATAACTATACGATGATAAACTAAAGGTAGTTAACTCGTATTGCGATTTGTATTTTTCAGGATATAAATCGCTTAAATCGTGCTCAATATGTTTTTTATGTAAAAACTCTTTATCGCCTACTTTATCGGCCATTTCGTAATAATTTTGAACAGCCAAATCGGCAATGGCATCAGCATTTGGTTTGCGTAATTTTTGGTATTCGTCAAATACTTTTGTCCAATTAGGGAAATACTTTTCTACACATTCATCAAAAACTACCACATCTTCAAAACTACAATTCATACCTTGACCATAAAATGGAACAATGGCATGTGCAGCATCGCCCATTAAAGCCAATTTATCTTCTTTTACCCAAGGATAACATTTAACAGTAACCAAACTTGACGTTGGGTTAGTAAAAAAATCATCGGCCAAGGTAGGCATTAAAGCCACTGCATCAGAGAAATTGGAATTGAAAAACTCAACTACTTTTTCCTTTGTATCTAAGTTTGTAAAACCATATTCACCTTCAAAAGGCATAAATAAAGTACATGTAAAATCCCCAGCAGGATTTGGTAAAGCTATCATCATGTAGGAACCACGAGGCCAAATATGTAAGGCTTCCTTTTCCATTAAAAACTCAGCATTAGGACCCGCTGGAATAATCAATTCTTTATAACCAACATGTAAATAATTTTGCGAATAATTAAACCTATCGCCCATTTGCATTTTACCACGAGTAGCCGCAAAAGCACCATCAGTTCCTATTATTCTATCGCTCCAAACTTCTTTTTTACTGCCATCTTCCATTTCAAAAACACACAAGTTTTTGGTTAAATCTACATCTACACATTTAGCATTAAAATAAATGGTAATGTTTGGAAATTCATCAGCCAATTCTACCAATTTGATATTTAACCTACCGCGAGAAACCGAATTAATGGCTTGCCCTTCTTTACCATAAGGTTGGTAGGTAAGCTCGCCTTTTACACTGTGCATCATGCGTCCAGCCATTGGAATGGCATCGTTTAATATTTCAGTATCTAAACCAATTTTTGAAAGTGCATTTAAACCACGGGTTGACAAAGCCAAGTTGATAGATCTGCCAGCATAAATTTTGTTTTTACGCATATCGGGTCTGCGTTCAAAAAGGCTCACTTCAAAACCACGTTTTGCCATGTATATAGCTAATAATGAACCCGAAAGACCACCACCAACAATAGTAATTTTTTCTTGCATTTGTATTAAATTTTTTTGGTAAAAATACCTAAAAACAATTGAACAGGAGTTGATAATAATCAAATAACCATTTGAATTTTTGCAATTATTAAGGCAACATTTTAATGTGGTGATACGAATACAATGCCAAATTTTACAAATAAATTTATTTTTATTAGGTAAAATAAATTTTTATAAAACTTTAAAAATAAAGTAAATTGCCAACCAAAATAGAAGAAGTTCTATTTCAACTTTAAGTTTAATTAATGGAAAAAAATAAGAATAATTATGCCATTATCATGGCAGGTGGAGTTGGAAGTCGTTTTTGGCCAGCAAGTAGAAGTACTTATCCAAAACAGTTTTTAGATATTTTAGGAACAGGAAAAACATTAATGCAGCAAACCTACGACAGGTTTTTAAAAGCTTTTTTACCTGAAAATATTTTTATAGTTACCAATGCCTCTTATATTTCTTTAGTTAAAGAGCAATTACCTGGTATGCCTGAAGATAGAATTTTAGGAGAGCCAACAGCCAAAAATACCGCTGCTTGTATTGCTTATGCTAGCGCTAAAATTCATAAATTAAATACACATGCTGCTTGTATAGTGGCACCCAGCGATCATTTGATTTTAGATGAAGAAAAATTTTTAAAATATGTTAGTGAAGCAATGGCGTATGCACACAAAAGCCCTTCACTTGTTACTTTAGGAATTAGACCAAGCAGACCAGACACAGGATATGGCTATATTCAATTTATTGAGGAAACTGTAACTAAGGATATTCATAAAGTAAAAACATTTACCGAAAAACCAACAATAGAAATAGCAAAAACTTTTATTGAAAGTGGAGATTTTTTATGGAATGCAGGTATATTTATTTGGTCTATTTCATCCATAAAAAAAGCATTTAAGCAGCACCTACCAGAACAGTATGATATTTTTGAAAGTGCTTCGCAGAACCTATTTACCGAAAACGAAGCTGAGACTATTAGAACATTTTATGAACAATGTCGTAGTATTAGTATTGATTATGGAATTATGGAAAAAGCTGATAATGTTTATGTTATTCCAAGCGAATTTGGTTGGAGTGATTTAGGCACATGGACCTCATTATATGAAATATCGACAAAGGATGAAAACGAAAATGCGGTTAAAGGTAAAAATGTTTTTCTATACAATGTAGATGGGTGTTTGGTAAATAAAGCGGAAACGCTTGGTAATAAAATAATTGCTATAAAATCGGTTAAAGATCTTATTATCGTTGATACCCCAGATGTGCTTTTAATTTGTGATAAAAACCAAGAACAAGAAGTAAAACAAATTGCAACAGATATTAAGATTAAATTCAACGATAAATTTTCTTAATCATTTTTTTAAACTAGGACAACCTTTTAAATTGGTAATTTAAAAAATAAATATGAAATTCATCAAATGGTTTTTTATAGTTGTAATTAGCTTATTGGTTATTGGTGAAGCTGCAATCCTAATCAGTGGTAAAACATTTTTAAACCGTGTTTTCGCCATGACTATTTTTAGTGGTAAAATGAGTCCTGATATTGATGAACTTAATTTGTTTCCCTTCAGAGAAATGGATGCTACAAAACCACAACCTTGGGCTGTTTCGGTAAATTATAACAAGGCTAAAATTGATGCAAGCCTGATGCAAAAAATGGAATCTTTTAAAACCACTTCATTTTTGGTGATTAAAAACGATTCGATTATTTACGAAAATTATTGGGAACAGTATAACGATAAAAGTGTAACCAACTCGTTCAGTATGGCCAAAAGCTTTACTGCTGCTTTAATTGGTATTGCCATTAAAAAAGGTTTGATTAAAAGTGTGGATGAACCAGTTGGCAATTATATTGATAGTTATAAAGAAGGTGATAAAGCAAAAATTACCATCAAACATTTATTAACCATGAGCAGCGGAATTGATTTTGATGAAACGTATTCAAGTCCTTGGGCGTGGCCAAGTGAGGCGTATTACGGAATCGATGTAAATGCATTAACGTTAAAAGCAGTAGTAAAAGAAACACCTGGAATTACTTGGAAATACAAAGGAGGCGATACGCAATTGCTTGGAATAATTTTGAAAAAAGTTTTGGGCTATAAAACTGTTTCGCAGTTTGCTGCTGAAAATTTATGGCAAAAAATGGGCGCAGAACAACCTGCTTTTTGGAGTTTAGATAAAGCAAATGGAATGGAAAAAGTTAGTTGCTGTTGGTATGCCACCGCCCGCGATTTTGCGCGTTTTGCTAAACTTTATATGAACAAAGGAAACTGGAATGGTGAGCAATTACTAGATTCTTCATACATTCAAGAGTCTATTATATTGGCAGATTTAAAGGATATTGATGGTAAGCCAAACGATAAATATGGTTACCAATGGTGGATTATGAAACACAAAGGTCAAGATATATTTTATTGCAGAGGAATTAGGGGGCAATACATTTTTGCAGTGCCTGATAGCAACTTAATAGTGGTACGAACAGGCCATAAACGAGCCAATAAAAAAGGAGATGAATTACCAGATGATATTTTTGTGTATTTAGATATTGCTTTAGCCTTATAAAATAAAATGTTTGATAAAGAGAAAATGAAATTAACTTTAAACAAACCAATTGTTAAAGGTAAGGAAGTATTTATTGCGCCTACAGCTACGGTTATTGGCAATGTGCATTTAGGTAATGAGGTTTCCATTTGGTTTGGTGCCGTTTTACGTGCCGATGGTGACGAAATAGTTATTGGCGATAGAAGTAATATACAAGACAATGCGGTAGTACATGTAGATCCAAATTGCCCAACTCATATCGGACATGATTGTATCATTGGTCATTCGGCCATTGTGCATGGTGCAACAATTGGTAATCATGTTTTAATTGGTATGCACTCCACCATTTTAAACAATGCTGTTATTGGCGATTTTAGCATCATTGGTGCAAATGCTTTGGTAACTGATGGCACACAAATTCCGCCATATTCGTTGGTATTGGGTGCACCTGCAAAAGTGGTTAAACAAATTACACCTGAGCAAGTTGAAAAAATTAAACTCAATGCTCAAAGTTATGTGGATTTAAGCAAAGTTTATGCTGAAATGTATAAACTTTAACCCAATAGTATTCATTAGCCTTATTATGAATCAAACTAAGGAAACACCTTTTTTATCCAAAGTTATTTTAATACAAGTAGGAATTTGTATTGTAAGCACTTTAACAATTCTTTAGTTTTGGGCGTTGCTTTTTCCTTTTTGTAAAACTTACTTTTTTTATCCCATTTTGACACAAATTTTATTTTTATCCTATTTAAAACTTTCGAGTGATTGTTTTTACCTGCTAAATGGTATTAAAATGTATTTATTTAGCATTATTTGATAATTTACTTTTTAGGTAATTTGCTTTATTTGCCCAATTTTTCTTATTTTAAATTTTATTGCATTGGTAATCTGTTTATTATATGTAATTATTTAGGTGTTTTTAGTAGTTATATTATTTTAAATTTTTTTGACCGTCTTTATTTAAAATAGGGGATTTTGGCCTAGTAATGAAGTAAATTAGCCATTAAATTTCAGTACCCAAATAGGCTATAATCCCAGATTGAACCTATGTATCTATCAGTATTTACGGTATTTCCGCTTGTATTTTGAACGAATTTGTTGGTGTATTTTTCAAATTCCCATTTTGGAGCTACATTTTAAAAAACGAGATAAGTTTATTTTGCTTTAATTATTTGATAAATAGATAATTATAAACATAAGTAATTGTTGTGGTATTATTTTGGCTTGAGGATTTGCATAAATCAATATCAAAAATGAAAAGTACAAAACTATTAATTGGAGCCATACTAATATGGCAAGTTGGATTAACAAGTTGCAAAAAGGTAGAGCTTGAAAAAAATATAGATTCAACTAGCCAAGATGCAAAGAAATTCTCTGAAATTAAAGCCAGTAAAGAATTTACGTGGGCAACCAATAAAGCAATTGAAATTAACTTTACTGCAACAGCCAACGATGCACGTGTAGCGGTTTTAAAAGTGGTAGATGCAAGTGGCAATGTTTATTTTAAGAGGTTACAAAAAGCCAATGAAAAATTTGCAGGTACCATTCATGTACCAAGCCATGTTAAAACCTTGAAATACGTTTACGGTGGTATTGAAAAAGAGTTTAACACCACATCACCAACCTTAACTATTAATTTAAAATAATAAACACCAATAAACGAAATGAAAAAAATATTTAGTATAACCTTTTTGTGGTTATTAATAAGCTTAAATACATTTGCCTCGGTGCCAACAGTAGCGCCAAGTAATGCAGTTTTTACGAATGTTACGCCAAATTCTATGAGATTAGGCTGGACAAATGGAAATGGTGGCAGAAGGATTGTTATAGCTAGCAAAAACGCAACCCCTACTGCCGTTTTAACAAGTTCGGATTATGCAACAGTAGGAAACGCAAATTTATTCCAATCGCCATCATTGGGCAATGGAAAAGTAGTATTCAATGGAACAGGCAGAGCTGTTGTTCTAACAAATATGGATGGGGGTTCTACATATTATTTTCACATATACGAATACAATATAACTAGTGGCGTATATTATGTAAATACGGCTAATCCAAGTGCTTTACGATTAAGTGCTAGCCAAGAAACACCTCCTGCTGTCCCAACTATACAGCCTAGTAATCCCGTTTTTACAAATGTAACTTATCAAGCACTTACACTAAGTTGGACGCAAGGTAATGGCACTATGAGGTTAGTTATTGCAAGTAAAGACAATGCACCTAATACTTTACCAGATTATTGGGATTTCAGCAAAGCTCCTAGTTCCACCTTTGGATCAGGAACTGCTATAGGTAATGGTTTCATTGTTTATAATGGAAGTGCTAATACCGTTAGTCTAACTAATTTAAGTGCATCTTCGCAGTATTATTTTCATGTTTATGAGTACAATATATTAAATAATGAATTTTATTACGACACAGATGTAAGATTAGCCGCAAATACTTCTACCATTGCCTTAACTGCACCAACTGTTATTCCATCTGGTGAGGTTTGGTTGTTACATGCTTATGCCCCATCTACAAATATTAATGGAACTTATACAAATGCCGGAAATGGAAATGGTAGAATGGTTGTTTCTAGGTTAAGTAGCGACCCAATTTCTGTACCTAGCAACAACACTATTTATTCAGTTTTTGATGCTAATGCCACACCGGTTGTAAATGCTAAAGTAGGCAATAGTTTTGTTAGGAATATTTTAAATAGTGGAAGTCGTTCCTTGTCATTGCCTAACCTTATTGCTGGTGCTAATTATTGTGTAGATGTATTTGAATTTAATGGCGATATTGCAGCGGGTACTGCTGTGTTTAATACCACACCATTTACCCATTGCTTAACAATTCCAGAGAGATTTTCACCTACAACTGGTGCAACTAATCCTGTTTTTTCAAACATTACAACTAACAGTATGAAATTGTCATGGACAAATGGCAGCGGAAACAAAAGAATGGTTGTAGCTAGAAAAGATTCATTACCAAGAGCAATAAATACTGCAGATTTTAATACTCTTAATAGCCAACGTACCTATAATGCTAACGCTGCTTACGGCTCAGGTTCGAGTTTAGGTGAAGGGTTTGTGGTTTATAATGGAACAGAGAACAATGTTTCATTAACCAACCTTGATCCAAATGGAAATTATTTCTTCCATGTATATGAAATGAACGAATTTTACAACGAATTAATATACACCTATTATGCAGTAAATAACAGGTTAAGTGCAAATGCTACAGCAACACCTGTGGTATTAACTCCAACAGTAGCTTCAAGCAATGTTAGCTTTACAACTGTAACATCTAATACGCTTACCTTGAATTGGACAAAAGGAAACGGAACGCATAGAATTGTTATTGCTAAAAAAGGTTCAGCACCTAGTGCAGATCCAAGTAACGGACAATCTTATACTGCAAACGGTACCTTTGGTTCAGGCAGTGCTTTAGGAGATGGTTTTGTAGTTTACAATGGAGATGGAAACACAATTAATATTACTGGCTTAGAAGCTGGAAGCGCTTATTATTTTACTATCATTGAATACAATTTAGGTACTGGCACAATTAATTATGCAAACGGTTTAAAGTTAGGCACCAATTGGAAAACTTCAGAATCTGATATAGATAACGATGGCGTTATAGACGCAGAAGATGAATACCCACAAAATCAACACATGGCATTTAATACTAATTACCCTGCGGCAGGCTTTGGAACTTTAATGTTCGAAGATTTATGGCCAGGAAAAGGTGATTACGATTTTAACGATTTAGTTTTAAACTACAGATATAACGTAATAAGTAATGCAGCTGGAAATGTAGTAGAAGTAAAATACACTTTTGTAACCAGAGCAATTGGTGGTTCATTAAACAATGGTTTTGCTTTCCAATTAGATGGAATTCCAGCCAATAGAATTGCATCGGTTAGTGGTGCAAAAACAAACGGTATAACTTATGCTACCTTCAGTAATAATGGAACCGAATCTAATCAAACGTTTGCAAACATTATTGTTTTCAAAAATGCTTATGATTTATTAAAACAAACTGGTGGTGTTAGCTTTATAAATGTTGGTGCTGATGCTCCTAATGTAGGAACCGATACTACTGTAGTTACTGTTAAGTTTTTAGAAGATGGAATCTCGCCAGTAGAAGAGTTTACCGCGATAGAAGACTTTACACATGCCAAGTTTAACCCATACTTAATTGTTGGACAAACTAGAGGAAAAGAAGTACACCTTCCAAACCGTGTTCCAAGTTCATTGGTTAATGCACAATTATTCGGTACCCAACAAGATAATAGTATTCCTACCGAAGGCATTTATTACAAAACTGAAGCAGGATTACCTTGGGCATTAGAGGTTACAGAATCAATACCTTACGCTACAGAAAAAACAGACTTTACAGAAGCATTCTTAAAATTTACTTCTTGGGCAGGAAGTGGAGGTAAAAACTTTACAGATTGGTATTTAGATTTACCATCGTATAGAAATAACACAAAAATTTATTCAAAATAATCGTTTTGATTTTTGCTTTATAGAGGCCGGTGTTCTGAAAAGAACATCGGCTTTTTTTATATTTAAATTGCTTATGGGAAAGCAATTGTTTCCCCTTTGTTTTTGTCCCATTTTAATATTTTCACACCTAAATGTTAAAGTCTTTTTTGTTTTGGCCGAATCAAATCATTTCTTCATATAGGAGGCATGATTTTATAGTGAAACGAAGGGTTTTGTCTTCTTTCATAAAGTATATTTGAAGTAGAAAAGGGTCAGTTTAGAACAGAAGAATTGTTTACAGGAAAATTGACTTGTTTTTGAATTTTTCAAAGAATTTGAGCTATTCTTGAGGACCACTTTAAACAAAAAAGTGAAGATTTTACCCTTCACTTTTTTTGAATTAACTTATTGGTTTTTTGGTAGCCTCAACGAGAATCGAACTCATATCAAATGTTTAGGTGCTGACGAAGCGAAGCATGTCAGCATCCTGACTGGCTTTGCCATGTCAGTGAAAACATCAACTAATGAAAGTTATTTACAATATTTTTTTACGAAATCTAATTTTCTGACTTTCGAAAGATTCTTGAGTTTTAGTTCAAGTTGATAGGCTTCAGCTTTTTCATTTTTGGTAACCGAACCCAATAATTCCCAAGGGATATAAGGTTTAGTTGACTTATTAAACCCTTGATTATGTTCTTTAATTCTTCGCTCAATAGAACTAGTATGGCCTACATAGTATTTGTCAAAAGCTTTAGAATATAGTATGTAAACAAAATACATGTACTCTAATTAATAATAGTAGCCTCAACGAGAATCGAACTCATATCAAATGTTTAGGAAACATCTATTCTATCCATTGAACTATGAGGCCATATAAAAACTTGAAAAAGAGTAATTTAGGAGTTTGCTTATTTCCTTATTTCCCTAATTTTCTTGCACTATTGCACTTTTAGTCTTCAAAAGTAATCAATTTGCACCCAAGAATGCAAAAAAATTAAGTAAGGTGCATTAAAATTAATAAGGGGTTTTTGACTTGGTGTCAATAGATAGGAAGTTAAACGAATAAATGGTTTTGATAATAAACTGAATTATTAAAATTTAAACTTTTTACTTTGTTTATTAATGAATTCCTTTTGTTTTTTTATTAACTCTGATTGAGCGGAAACAAGTGATCTTAAGTTGTGGTTGTCTTCTTCAATATCCTTAATTTTATTAGTTAAATTATTTAATTGCTTTTGTTGAAAACCATCATTTAATTTTGTTGGTTCGGCTACAACTGAAGACTCTAATTCATTGATATCTAAATCCAATACTTCACATATTTTCTTTAAAGTATAGTGGTTGGCTTTACCAGTTTGTTCAATATTGGAAATAAGCGGTCTTGTCTTATTTATCTTTTCAGCCAACTCTTCTTGCTTAAGTCCTTTACTAATTCTTGCTAACTTAATTTTTAAACCTAAATGCATATACAATGTTACATTATAAATATGTGTCACTATGTTATATTTATTTACCTAATGGCAAAATTATTATAAAAATGATAATTAATTTGTATTTTTGTATAAAATTAAAGCTAAAAAATAGTCAATACTGAAATTATTTTACCATCAATAACAATTAAAATTATCAAAATCTGATAATTCGTTGGTGTTTGGAATAAGAGGCATGGCTGTGAAATCAGTCAATGATTGAATGGAAAATACTTATTACAAATTTTGAATTAAAAGAAACAAAAGCGGATGCCGAAAAGCTAATAGAGTAGGCAATAAAAACTAACATACACAAATGAAAAAAACAATTTTAACCTTAGGAGCCTTGTTCGCGATTAAATTAGCAAGTTTTGCGCAAGCAGAAAAAGGAACAACAAGAATTATTGCAGGTTGGGGTGCGCCCAATATTGCAGCAGCAGTATTGTCAAACGTTGACAAACAAACAGGACCAATTCATTTTGGTGTTAAACATTTTTTTAGTGATAAGATAAGCGTTGGATTAATTTATAACTATTCTGATGCAACCACAAAACCATACCTTTACAATGATGGCATTAATGCATTTGCCTATAATTACGATGCGGTATTTTCTACTTTTTTAGCAAATGTAGATTATTCATGGAAGAGTGGTGAAAAGTATAATCTTTATTCTGGTTTAGGTTTAGGTTTCGTAAATGTATCAGCTTCTGCTACTATAACAACTGGAACTGGTGAAGCACCTAAATTTACTGCAGCAGCAAGTGGACTAGGTTACCATGTAACTGCTATTGGTTACCATGGTACTTTAGGTGCAGGTTTTGGAGCTTATGCCGAATTGGGTTACGGTTATAATGGCTTAATTAATGCTGGCTTAAGTTATAGCATTCGTTAATATTATTAACCAATTGAATTATTACTTGTTAGTTATATATGACTAACTAGTAATAACAAAACCAATAGCGGATGCCGAAAAGCTGAAAGAGTAGGCAAAAAAGAAAAAAAAGAAAAAATGAAAAAAATCTATTTAATCATGGCATTAGCCACTACAAGTATTTTATCAATTACAAGTTGCAGTAAAGATGAAACAACTCAAACAGCAACTGGAACCGATGCAAGAGACCAAGCAACTGGAAATTACAATTTTGCAATCAAAACTTACATTTTAGGAAGTGATGGAACTTTAACACCAATTCCTGATTCAACAATTAATACAACATTAACAGTTGGAAAAGGAAATTCAAACACATTATTGTTTAGCGAAAACGGGTCATCAACAGACGTTATTACTGCTAGTAAAATTGGTGCTGCTACCAATGGTTTTACTTTTGATATTAATGAACAAACTAAAAATTCAACTACAATTAAAGGTTACAATGGATTTACTTTAGGAACTGTAAAATACAATGGGGCATATATTACCGCAACCAAAACCTTAACATTTTATTATACAACAAAAACAAATGATGTTGATGTTGTATTTGAATTTATTGGTGTAAAAAAATAATTACATTTAATGAAATATTATATAAAAGTTCTACAAAATTATGCCAACTTTAGTGGAAGAGCAAGAAGAAGCGAATATTGGTATTTTGCGTTATTCAATTTTATTATTGCAATTGTAATTGGCTTAATTGAACTACAGTTAAAATCAACTATTTTGTTAAACATTTATATTCTAGCCGTTTTAGTTCCTGGATTAGCTGTTGCTGTAAGAAGAATGCACGATTTAGGTAAAAGTGGATGGTTTATCCTTATTCCTTTTTATAATTTAATATTGGTGCTTACTTCGGGAACACAAGGTGAAAACAAATATGGCGCAGATCCAAAAAATGAGAATTGATTACCAATTCAAGTTATACACTTCAATACGAAAATCCTATTTTAATTTTTTTCTGCTAATTTAACAACAAAAGATAAGTTTGAAAGATCGATTTTAACTCAAAGAAATCCTGCCATTAGGTAGGATTTTTTTTTATTATTTACTTGACTTTTTCATCACTTGTGAAATACCTATAGCTATTTTTATAATCGTTTCCTCAACTCCACATTAATATCATAGTTTTACCTATTTGTTAAATATTAGTTTGAGATGTTGTGTTTATTTATCTTCTAAGCCAACTCATCTTGCTTAATTCCTTTACTAATTCTAGCTAATTTGATTCTTAAACCTAAATGCATATACAATGTTAGGTTATAATATCTTGTCACTATGTTATATATAATTACCTAATGATAAAAAAATTGTCATAATGATAATAAATTTGTTTTATTTGTAACCGTAATTTTTTTTATCCTAGTTATCATGGCTATTCAATAAGATGAAAAATGAACTCAGGTATTCTTAATTTTTTTTTAAATAAATAATCATAACATATAAAATGAAAAAATCAATCCTCGCATTTAGCTTATTTACATTTGTTCTAAGCTCATTTGCCCAAACACAAGAAAAACCAGTAGATGTAAAGTATCGTAGAAGTTCTTTACATACAATGTTAATTGAATCAGATAATTTCCCTAAAAAGGAAGTTGTAATTAATGCGTATTACAATGCCCCATTTCCTGAAAAGTATAACAACCATTCAATTGGTGATAAAACATTTAACCCACTTAATTATACTTTAACTGCTGTAGAAAAGGCACGAATCTATAAGCTTTCTAAAATGGATAGTATAATTGCGGCTTCTGCAAAAATAAAAATTGATTCTGTTGATAAAGAATTGCCATTTAGAATTGAAAAATATCTCTCAAAGGAAAAAATAGCTAATAAACTGGTTGCTAAATGGTTTAACAGACAAGCTGATGGAAGTTTTGATTGGAATTTAGTAGCTGAAAGAGGAGTATTTAACGCCTCATTTTTAGATGCAAAAGCGGCACAGGCATCTTCGGATGGCCAAGCATTATTAAAAACGGCAGGCTTTGAATTAATACCGAACACATTTGTAGTAATAAATAAAGTTAATTTTTTTTCAAATGAGCCAGTAGCAAGGGCGATTAGAGATGCAGCGAAATTAGAAGTAGTGAGAAGTATGGCAGGACAACCACAGTTTTTGATTGATAAAGCAAATATT
Organism: Bacteroidia bacterium; assembly: GCA_044239605.1. GTDB lineage: Bacteria > Bacteroidota > Bacteroidia > UKL13-3 > UKL13-3 > JAAFJM01. The sequence continues at coordinate 25,870 of JBIIBC010000026.1, forward strand.
GGAATTGATGCTGTTTACGAAAAAACAAAAGAAGGGTATTCTATTTTCGCTAAATCATTTCTTTATAAATTGGTATGGAACGATACAATATCAAATGTATTCTTTACTGATATGTATATGGAGAAAGGAAATGCAAATCCTGTTAAGAAAGCAGCTTTTGATAATTCAGATTTATTTAAGCTTGAATTTGTTGGAGATGAAAATGCTATGGGATTAATAACATTTTCTCTAAAAGAAAAAAGAACCGAAGAGCAAATAATTACCCTTTCTACCCAAAGAATTATTGATAATATATTTGCTAAACTTCAGAAAAAATATGATGTATTTAAAACCAAGACACCTCTTTATACTGGTTATCCTATAACAGCAAAAATAGGAAAGAAGGAGGGCTTAGAAGGCGGTGAAAAATTTGAAGTACTTGAACAAAACATAGACCCTAAAACCGGACTAGCCACATACAAAAAAATTGGGAAAATTAAGGTAGATAAAAATTTAATATGGGACAATACAATAAACGATGGAGAAGTTCCTGTTTCTGAAACAAATACTGATGGAAAAGTTGCAAATCCAATTATTGATCGTACTACATTTAAAGGCGGAAAGAAATTCTATTCTGGATTATTGATTAAACAAATTAAATAGACTATTATGAAATATATTAAAATAATTTTACTGCTAACTATAGCATTATTTGAATTTAGCAGCTGTTCAACATCATCAAAAAAAACGAATAAAGAGGTAAATAATTGGAGATATGAAGTTGAAGCAGTTCAGCAAGGAGTCCAAGGAACATACCTCATAAAAGTTTGGTCCTATTCTAAAAAACCTGATTTAGCTATAGAACAAGCAAAAAAAAATGCAATTCATGGTATTATTTTTAAAGGTTATGCTGGCAAAGATGCAGTTCAAGGTCAAAAACCATTAACAAATAATTCAAATTTAGAAAATGAAAAAGCTGCCTTTTTTAAAACATTTTTTGTTGATGGGGGTAAGTATATGAAATTTGTTTCTACATCAAATGATGGTGCTGTTGCAGCAGAAGATAGAATGAAAGTAGGAAATGAATTTAAAATTGGTGTAGTAGTTTCTGTAAATGTTTCTTTACTTAGAAAATATTTAGAGGATGAAGGAATAGTAAAGTCACTTAATTCAGGTTTTTAAAATGAAAAGTGAATTAAAAAAACAAATGATAATAGAAGGAATTTTAAACAATTAAAATTAAGATAAATGAAAAAAATATTTAAAAAAATACTCCTATTTACCATGGTGATTTTTGGAGCAACAACGTTAGCTTTTTCACAAGCTAAAAAACCAACTTTAATGGTAGTACCTAGTGATGTATGGTGTAATACAAATGGTTATATGATGGAGTTTGACAACCAAGGTACAAAAGTTAAAATACCTGATTACAAAAGAGCATTTCAAGAAAACGCAGATCTTTTATTGGTAATTGCTAAACTTGGTGAATTAATGGCAGAAAGAGGTTTTCCTTTAGAGTCAATGGAAGGCGCTTTAAAAACACTAGCATCCGAGAGTGCAGAAGATGCATTATTGACTAGTAAATCAGGCGCAGGTATTAGCGAAAGCCCGATTGATAAATTAAAAAAAACAGCGAAAGCTGATATTTGGATGCAGGTGACTTGGACTATAAATCAAATAGGTCCCAAAAAATCAATCACATTTATTCTTCAAGGCTTAGACGCCTATACTGACAAACAAATAGCGGGGGCGTCTGGAACTGGTAATGAACTTATAGGTGCTACTTTGCCTGTAATGCTTCAAACAGCTGTTCTGTCTCATCTTGACAACTTTAATGTTCAATTAATGGCTCATTTTGATGATATGTTTGCAAACGGGAGAGAAATAATAATTCGAATAAAAAAATTCGATTCTTGGGATGGTGACTTAGAAAAAGAATATGATGGAAAGGAATTAAATAGTTATATTGAAGAGTGGCTTACAAAAAATTGTGTTAAAGGGCGTTTTAGCACTACTGAATCTACTGAAAATATGATGCTATTTAAACAGGTAAGAATTCCAATGTATAACGAAGCAGGCGTGGCAATTGATGCTAAAGGTTTTTGTAAAGGTCTTCAAAGCTATTTAAAAAAGGAGCCTTTTTTAATTACAAATAAATTAATGATGAAAGGTTTAGGACAAGCCTCGATAGTTCTTGGAGAAAAATAATATTTTAAAATACAAAAATATGAAATCAATAATTTTAAGTATTTTAATTGTAATAAATTACAATATATATGCACAGAACACTGCTGGAAAAAGTGATGATATGGCGCGAATTACTTTAGCTACCTTCGTTCCCCAACAAATTGATAAAATGCCAGAGGCTGCTCGCAGTATGTTGGCAAATAAATTAAGTCAAATTGTGACACAAAGCGGAATGGGTGGTAATGTATTAAATCAGCGATTTATTTTAACTGCAAATATCAATGTAATGTCCAAAGATATTACCCCAACTGCACCGCCAATGCAAGCATTTACATTAGATGTAACTTTGTATATTGGTGATGGTATTGATGGAACAAAATTCGCAAGTATTTCGACAACTTTAAAAGGAGTTGGCGAGAATGAAACGAAAGCCTATATCTCAGCACTTAAAAATTTAAAAACCAACGATCCAAATTATCAATCATTTATTGAAACTGGAAAGACTAAAATTGTTGAATACTACAATAGTAAATGTGATTTTATTATTAAGGAAGCGCAAACACTTGTGAGTCAGAATAAATTTGAAGAAGCTATTTTTAAATTAACTGGTGTTCCTGAAGTTTGCAGAGGTTGCTACGATAAATGTATGGATGCTATTGCCCCGATTTACAAACAACAAATTGATAGAGACTGTAAATTAAAATTAGCAGAAGCAACAAACTTATGGTCGGCTAATCAAACTGTTGAAGCAGGAAATCAGGCAGGTGAAATTCTTTCAACAATAGAACCTGGTGCTGCTTGTTTTGGGGAAGTAAAAACGCTATCAAATAAAATTGCAACAAAAGTTAAAGAACTTGATACTCGTGAATGGAATTATAAATTGAAAGAACAAGCTCAAGTAAGCGAAAGAATTAAAGCATATAGAGACATTGGTGTAGCATACGGAAAAGGACAACCTAAGACTATTACTTATAATGTAAGAGGATGGTGGTAGCTACCCCCCCCTATTGCAGGGTTAAGCAAAACAATTACATTGATTTCAATGGATCCGGACTTTTTGGAGATGAAATTGTAATGTAAAAAATAAAAGTATAGAACAGCGACTACTATAAAAACGATGCTTAATCTGAAAATCCTTATGAGTAGGGAAAATTTCAAAAAAACATAAAAATATGAATAGTGATGAAAGAAGTGCAATATTTTTGCTAACAATCGATATAGGTAGTTTAAACGGGGGCGTCTTAAATTCTGAAAATCTTTTACAAATCCATAAATTAAGTGTTAAATTCTTCGGTAAAGAAGGCATTAAATCAGGGGCAGATTTTAATGAAAAGTTAGAATCAGGAGAGCTCAATGTAGGATCTTCAATTCTCTTATTGTCACAACTGAACGAAAAAGAAAAAACACAATGCATGGCAATATGTATTGCAGCTGCTTATGTTGATGATGATGTCAGTAAATTGCAGGAGCAATACCTTGATATTATAAATGCGGAATGGGATATTAATATGGAAGAAGCAATAAAATTATTTATACAAAATAAAGATTTTTGATGGATTAGTGATAGCAAAAATACTATTTAATTTTTTGTAAATAACTGTTATAATTTGTTGCAAAATAATTATTTCAGGAGTATTTTATTAAGTATAATAAAAAACAAACAATACAATTTTTATTTCAAAAAAATAGTTCAAATATGAAAGAAATATATAGACCAGAATGGAATTGTGGAAGATACAACCAAGCAGATTTAAAGAGTCATGCTCTACTTTATAACCTTATAGAGGGTATGGCATATTTTTTTGAAGAAGAATCTGCCGATATTATAGGGGCGATTTTAAAATTCCCCAAGAATACGCTAATTCCAATAAAAGCATTAGTTGCATCCACTAATAATCAATTTACTGAAGAAGAAATATTAGATTTTTGCAACGAATTAATCAATGCGGGCTTACTTACAGAAGGTCTATTATCAGAAGAATTTATTAAACAAAATAGAAAAAAAATAGGAGAATATAGAAAAAAACAATCTATTGAAATCCCGAAAACAGTCCAGGAACGGCTTCCATTTCACCAAAATGATGCCGAGGATTCTTATATGGATATAATAGAAAAACAAAGAATTCCATTTGTTGTAATGTTTGAGTTAACATATAGTTGTAATGAAAAATGTGTACATTGTTTCAATCCAGGTGCAGCTAGAAATGAGAATGAAAAATCTACAAGAACAGACAGAGAGGAAATAGATATTTTACATTATGAAAAACTCCTGGATGACTTACAACAAATGGGTGTAGTTAAAATTATACTTACAGGAGGTGACCCATTTGTAAAAAAAGACATTTGGAAATTAATTGAAATGATTTACAATAGAGATTTTGCATTAGATATTTATACCAATGGTTTAGCATTGCTTGGAAGAACCGAAAAACTTGCAAAATTTTATCCTAGAAGTGTAGGTTTATCTGTATATAGTGCAAAAAATGAAATACACGATAGTATTACTAGGGTAAAAAGCTCGTTAGAAAAAACACTGTCAGTAGCAAGTGACTTTGTGAATTATGGAATTCCCATGTACTTTAAATGTCCTATAATGAATCATAATGCCACTAGTTATTATACAATAGTAGATCTAGCTAAGCAATATGGTGCAACGCCACAAATAGATATAACCTTAACTGATTCTGTAGATGGTGACAATGCTATATCAGAGCAGCTACAAGTGGATGGAGAATTATTAGAAATTATCTTAAGAGATCCTAATATTCCTTTGTATGTCGGTAAGGAGGCGCCAAATTATGGAAGCCAAGAAAAAAATAAAAGTCAGGCATTTTGCGGTGCGGGAACTGTTTTAATGAATATTACACCCGAAGGTGATGTTACACCTTGTAACTCGTTTCCAACACAATTTGGAAATTTAAAAGATAAATCGTTTTTAGAAATTTGGAATGATTCAAAATCACTTGATGCATGGCAACATACAGTAATAGCTGATTATGAAGAATGTGGCACACATGAACGATGTGGCTTCTGTAATAGATGTCCTGGTCAAAGTTTTATTGAACATGGTACACCATTAAAGGCCAGTACTGCAAATTGTTATAATGCCAATGCTAGAATGAATTTAGCGAAAAAACTAATTAACGGGAATGATCCGCTAAATGGAAACTCATTAGAAAAAAGACTCCAAAAATTTAATGCAACTCCTATTAATGAAATTGTTTCAAATAAAAATGAAATCAATAATCGTAACAAAGAGTTGATTTTGAATAAAGCTAATAGTTAGGCATAGAATAACTAGGGTTGTGCATTTTCACCCAAAGCTAGTAAAGTGCATCAAAAATAAATTTTAAGCAATGAAAAAAAGCCTAAAAATCAGCAGAGCTTCAAGCACCATAAAAATGGGTGGTTGCTCAAAAGCTTTCACAAGCAGCTGCGGTATTAATTATCGTGGTGGTTAATCCAACACAAAGGATGTATGGTGTAAAAACCATATATCCTTTAAATTCATTTGCTTTGAAATGAAATATATTGATACTAAGAATGATTTAATTGAAATAATTATGCCACCTTTGATTGGTGATTGTATAATGGTCTTCCCCATAATCAATTTTTTAAAATTGCAATACAATGTTACATTATCATGCAATGAATATGTGTATAGTGTAGTAAATTTTTTGCAACATCCTCTTAAGTCAAAAAAATTATTAGTTGACAATATTAAAAATAAAATCATAATTGATTTCCTTTCAAATGATTTAACGGCCACTTACATTAAAAATCATAAAACTAAATTAACAGTTGGGTTTAAGGATGGATATTGGGAATATGACTTATTTTTAAAACAACCATCGGAATTTAATAAACTTCCAGCCTCATCTATTTTTTTATATGCATTGGAAGTTATGGGTATAGATTCAGCAGTTAATTTAGATTTTTCTTGTTCAAAAAAATGGCAGTCAGATAATCAGACAAAAATATTAATAGCACCAGGAGCAGGTAACATCTCTAGGTGTTATTCCATAGATGATTTCATTTTAATTAGTAATTATTTAAATAATAAAAACATTGCTTTTATATTAGGACCCAATGATAAAAGTATTCGTTCCCTAATTCCTTTAAAATTTGAAATAATAGAAACTGATGACATAGAAAACACTATATCTATTTTATCTAAATCAAGAGTTATAATAGCTAGTGAAGGAGGATTCATGCACATAGCGGCTTCATTCGGAATTCCTTTAGTAGGTTTATTTAAATTTGCTTCTATTAAAAATTGGTTTCCTTATAATTACAAAAACCAATATGCTTTTGGTCATGAAAGTAATGATTATACAAGTAATAAAATAATACGTTTAAAAGTTTCAGAAATAGAAAATATCGTTAATAAAATAAACAGCATTATCACAAATGAAAATGATAGTTGAAGAAAAAAAAATTGTAAATTTTATTGCAGGAAATCCAGATATTAAATTATTTCCTTTTCTTAAAACACGCAATAATAATGGAATTGAAAAAAAAACAGCATCACCATTGCATGGTAGAAGTTTAATTGCAAATTACAATAAAATAAAAAAAACATATACTATAATAAAAGGTTGCGGATTAACATACTATCCATATGGCTTTATTGATACAGAAGAATTCGATGATCATATTTGGGGATTTATTACTAAAGAAGCTGCATTGAGAGATTTTAATTGTGGGAATTTTATAAGAGAATTAGGAGTATCAACTAATTTTCAACAAGCAATTTATGAATTAGAGACTATTCCACTTTTAAGATTTAACAATCCTGTTACTTCCATAAATCCTATTATACTTCAATATACTGTTAATTGTCCATTTAGACTTGCTGACATTCCATATATGAGTAAAAATAAAGTGTATAATTTTGTAGGAAATTGGAAAAAAATTTTCAAATCAAAACATGGTAAATTACATTGTATAGCTGCAGAAGTTATGTTAAGAAATATTAGAATTATGCATGAAAATGAAACATTACATAATTCAATAAGTATACAAAATTATACTCTTTTATTAGAATTAGTTGATTTTGAAACTAGCAGAACCCCTCAAACAAATTATAGCTCAATAGAAAATGAAATTAATTGGCGATTTTTAAAAAAAAGAGAGGTGATTCAAACTTTGGAAATTGTTAATTATTTAGCATTTATTTTTAAAGAAAATATTGAAGTAAAAAAACTAAATAACTTGATGAAAATAAATGGTTTTGAAATTTAAAAATTTATTATGACGAAAATACTCCCAAAATCTAATCTTGCTATCCAAGAGTTAAGATTCCCGTCTCTTATGATAATAAGAAATTAAACACAGTAAATAATTTTAAACCAATCAAAATCAGTGCTTATGAAACACAAATTACAACTACATTTTTTAATATTTACAAGTATGACTTTCTTATTAGCATGTGGTCCTTCGTTAGAAAAAAAAAGAAAGCAGAAGATAATAGAGTTGCAGATTCCATAAATATTGTAACAAGATACCAAGATTCTTTAGCAGCAGTAGAATATAATAATTACCAAGATGAATCAAGTCAAGTAAATACAACTATAGAGAATGAACAACTAAAACAAAAGGAAGAACAAGTTTTATTGAGTGATGAATCATCTTTGATAACATATTTGACAGGAAAAACATTTCACGGAACCAACATAAGCATAGAGATAAATCCTTCCTCAATAGACATTGATGGGGTTAATAGGTATTTCAATATTTCCTTCTCAGTTATATCTCCAACATTAGGAAGAGTAAGAGGAGAATCCTTATCGAACCCTGATGGGGTAATTAATATAACAGTTAATACCCGAACAGGTTGTATTGAGAATGATGGAGGAAGCTTTTGTCAATAAAAAATCTAAACAATATGAAAAAATGTATAACCACAAATATGAGTAACGTAATTAAATTTTCACTATTTTGCATATGGATAGGAATTAATCAAATTTGCGCCCAAACCAAGATTGAACCAATTAAGCCTTGGACTAAATTTTATCCTCACCTGTCCAACAGCATCGAAGCAAGCAAGATAATAGGGAAAGTAAAGACAATTAAACAAATTGAATATGAAGGCGAATCAAATTTTTTTGAAGCCGAATTCCAAATTGATTCATTTAGTATTGAAGGGGTAATTCAAAAAAAATATTACTATGAAGATGGTTCTGGAATCATCGATTCAATCGAATATAAGTATGATAGTATTGGGAAATTAAAGAATGAAATTCACCATAATGATGATGGTACAATAGAATACACTAAATATTTTTATAACGAAAATGGTGATTTGGTTTTAAAAGATTCTCCATTTGAACGAATAGATTTCATCTGGTATTTGAATCATAAAAAACTTAAAACAAAAATTAGTTATAATAAAAGCACCAAAAATAATTCGGGTTATACTTGTTTTTACAATAAGAATGGTGATTTAATTGAATGGAAAGAGTTTAAAAATGATACCGTAATAGACAGATTTACCATAAAGTATCAAAAAAAAAATGAAATAGCATTATACAATTATTTCGGTAATGAAAAAAAATACTCATTTTACGATGTATATTATTTTAACGACAATAATCTACTATCAAAAACCGAAAAATACTGGGGGAATAGTGGAGAAAGAAAAGATAAAGGAAGATTACATAAAATTGAGTTTTATGAATACGATAAATATAATTGTTTAATAAAATCAATTCCTGATACAGATGAAAAAGATCTTGATGAAATTTATGAATATGAGTACGACTCTTTTGGTAACTGGATTAAATTCACTGAAAAACGTAATGGAGAAATTACAACTAAAATAAGAAAAATAAGCTATTACTAACTTAAATATTTACCTATACTTGGTGTTATAGTGTATTATCACTAATCTTATTTTCCTATGTTTGGCGTTTCGCGCAGCGTCACCAACCATATCATTAGCAGGTAAGGTGCAGGCGGGAATTACTTCCCGATAAATAATTATTAGGTGAAAATATCTGACTATATAAAAGTTAAATGTATCGTTTTAATAGGACTGCCCGTAAAACACTAAATACTATATATTTTATGCTTGCTTGGCTAATATTGGGGATAGTTTTGGATAACTTATACTCAAATGATATAAAGTTTCAAGTGTTTTTAGAAAATACATTAATCCTTATTGTTTTAAATCAGTTACACTATTAGATAACTTTTCATAATTATTTATCATGTATCAACCCCATTCCTACACCAATATTGTTGGAAGGTAATAGAAAAATAGTTTATAGAATGGTATAATGGACAAATATAGGACCTAATAAACTTTTAATAATTGAAAATAGCATTATTTTTGAAATATGAATCAATTTAACAAAGAGAATACAATCCTTATTTATAGTAAAAATGAGTTATTAATTGAACAGTTAAAAACCATTAAATCAGAAAGGGACATTGAATACTATGAAGTTACCAAAATTGAAGATTTTATTGCCGTTCCTTCATTTTTGATAATTGTAGATTCTAATTTACTAAATGAAAAAATTTTCGAAGTCTTTAATCAAATAGTACCCTATGAACAAATTAACGAATTATCAATAGTCCTTATTGGAGCACCTCATTTAAAATTAGATAGTTCAATTAAAAAATATACTATTATAATAAATGAAAAATTGGAGGGTTTAGATAAGATAATTATGAATAAGAAAGATTTTATGCGGCAACAATCAAATAGGCAAAGCCTAATGCTTCAAAAGTATAGAAGAATAATTAATTTATATGTTTCTACGTTAAAAAATAGACAATTAGATATAGATAAATATTGTGAAGAAAACCAAGTTACTGAAAGAACCTTGCGAAGAGATATTAAGTTATTAAAGGATATTTATACTGATTTTCATATATACCTTAACAGATCATGGACAAAATAAGAAACATAGTTATATTTATTTTTTTTGCACCTATTTGTTGTTTTGGACAACATTCAGCAGAAGAACTGGCATACATAAACGAAATCAACCTGATAAGAACCAATCCTAAAGCTTACATTCAATATGTTAAAGCTTACGCAAATTCAACAAGATTTGCACCAGAAAGAGAAATAGCTATCAAGGAACTTATCCCATTGTTGGATTCAATGAAACCCCTTCCTGCTTACAAAATCTCTGAGGAAGTTCGTAAAGAAGCTAACAAACACTTAGCGGATAGCACAAAAAGAGATATGGATCACGATAGAACTTATTCATGGTTGAAAATCCCTTGCAAAAGTATAGGTGAAAATATCACATATGGTACTAGCATTAGAGCCTCAATCTTAATAGCTTTAATAGATTACTCTTCACAAAGTAGAGGACACAGATCAAACATCTTGAACCCCAACTTAACTCACACTTCAGTTAGAAAAGTAGTTTTAGGTAATTCTAAAAATCGTTTTGAATGTGCCACTATCTGGTTGCAAAACTTTATTAAATTTTAAAACTTAGCCATATGATAGCGGCAACATTCAAATAAGCAGAGCTTAATGCTTCAAAAGTATAGAAGAATAATTAATTTATATGTTTCTACGTTAAAAAATAGACAATTAGACATAGATAAATATTGTGAAGAAAACCAAGTTACTGAAAGAACCTTGCGAAGAGATATTAAGTTATTAAAGGATATTTATACTGATTTTCACATATACATTAACAGACCATGGACAAAATAAGAATTATAGTTATATTTTTTTTTACACCTATTTGTTGTTTGGCACAACATACCAAAGAAGAAAAAGAGTTCATTAAGGAAATTAACTTGGCGAGAACAAACCCTAAAGCATACATCGAGATTATTAAATCTCTTTTAGCACAGCCATATTTTACTGCTCAAGAGGAAAAAGAAATAGCTATCAAGGAACTTATCCCATTGTTGGATTCAATGAAACCTCTTCCTGCTTTAAAAATCTCTGAAGAACTCTATAAAGAAGCAATCAAACACCCTGTTGATAGTGCAAAGATATTCATACAGCACGATCTAACTTTCTCTTGGTTGAATATTCCTTACAAGGATCTATCTGAGAATATTAGTTACGGAACTAGTATCAGAGTCAATGTTGTACTACTTTTAATAGATGCTTCTAGCTCAATCAGAGGCCACAGGACTAATATCTTAAGTGAGAATTTCACTCACACTTCAGTTAGAAAAATAAATCTAGGAAATTATAATTGTCGAGCAGATTTAATAATGGGAAGAGCAAAAGTTATCTGGTTACAGAATTTTATCGAATTTTAAAACTTAGCCATATGATAAAGAAAGTAACTTTACGTAAAAAACTACTCTTAATAGAACTTGACGATATAGTGGTTGATCTTTCTGATAATATAAAGAAAAGAGTAAATAATTGGGAGCATTTAATTGAAACAGAAAAAGAAGCTGCCCTTAAAAACGTATATTTAGAATACCCTCATTATTATCAAAATCTATCACCTATCAATCTTGCTATTCAATCCATTAATAGCTTGAGTAATTTTTACGATATTTATTTTATTTCTGCGCCTTGTTGGGATATACCCAATATGTATACTGATAAGAGAATTTGGGTTGAAAATCACTTTGGAGAAAACTTTAGAAAAAAACTAATTTTAAGCCACAGAAAAGATTTGCAAGTGGGCCATTATTTGATAGACCGCAAAGGAAATAATGGTTCGGATAAATTTATAAATGAACTCATTCCTTTAGGCAGTGAGGAGTTCAAAGATTGGGACAAAGTATTGATATACCTAATTGATAATTATGAAGTGTTTTGGCCTGAAACATTTGAACCAAAAAATAAAGGGAAACTTATTATGTAAGTATAATATGTTGATTGTTACAACGGCAAGGATATTTAGTTAGTAGCGAGTTTAATTCTTCAATGATTGAACGCATTTCCGACTGAGGTCCTGAAATTTGCGATATTATAGAGATTTGCTTTTTATTGATTCTGTTTAAATTCAATTTTAGATAAAATTCATTATCTGAAGTAACTGTTTCAAAACAAAGTACTGTATCCATAAATTGAAAAATTGGATTGGTTTCAATACCACTTTGTTTTTTTATTAACCAATTGAGAAAATCATGTAACTCTTCTACTAATAATAGACTTAAGGGAATACTATATTCCTCATTTCCCAAATATAATTTTATACCCCCTTCTAGCCAATCACTATCAATACGATGGTATAGGTCTATTTCATTTTTATAGCCATTAACATAAATCTTCCATTTATCTGAATTCATTGTGCTCTTATTATGGAATAGTAATGAGTTCATTTAGAGAATAGTTAGGATTTTTTAGTTTAGCAAATAGCATTTTTGTTTCGTTATTTCCTCTAAAAAAGCAATAAATAAATGCCTCCATAATATCACTTGAAGAGTAATTACTAAACATATCCAAATTAACATTCTTGGCAAATTTTTCGATGTAGATATCCAAGGCTTTGTTGGCTTGAATATTCCCTTGAAGCTCATGTTTGGTGAGCCAAAGCAAGAAGTATTGAAGAGTACCCCCTAGTTCATTATTGCGGTATTTTAACAGCCAATTGCCTTGCATTTTAAAGAAAATATTTTCAATAATATAAGCAGAAATGGCTAAGGATTTAACCATTTCTATACATACCGCTTTACCCTCTTCTTTTGGTAAATTCATTAGTGTGGCAAAACGCTCACCTAACTTTTCAACTGTATTTGCAAAAATCAATACCTGTTCATCTTCATCACTTATTTGCCATAAAACCGAATTGGTTTGTTGCAGCCATAAATACAAATTGCCACCAATTTTGTCATCCATATTTTCGTAAGGACTACCAAACTCTCTAGTGCTAATCCCTTGAAGTTTTTCTTCTGTAAATGGCACAAATACAATTTTAGGTGGATTGATTTTGAACCCAGATTGTTCTATGAGGGTAAGGGAGTTCAATTACCAAAATCTGGACTAACGGATGTTCCTTTATATTTGTATAGGAGGTTCGCTATTTCTTCGTAGTTGTCCTTTATACCATTATAGCCTATTAGGTGTTCTGTAATTTCATGATAGCATTCATTCAAAACGTTTGCAATTCGATGAGGTGTAATATTTTTAGCCAAGTCTGTATCAATTTTTTCTAGCTCAATTTTTACAGAAGCTAAATCAAGTTGAAAAGCGTGCTGGTATATTGCGGAACCTCCTCTAGGCATTAATTCGCAATTCACTTGGGCCATAAAATAGGGTGTTTTAAAAACGTTTCTATTTAGATTATCGACTTCAATGACATAGACATTGAATTTGAATTCTTTTCCAATTAGTAAACTTGCATCTGCAATTTTTGACATTAGTTTTTCTGCGTTCATATTCATTTTATTTAATTATTAAAGGGTTTTTATAGTTTCCATTTAAATCGTTGTATTGGCGGCTGCCAACATTCACCAATTCATCTTGTATTTCTGTCAAATCAATTTGAATTGGCATTTCTTTTCCTTTCCTAGCATCTGCAGTTGTATATAATTTAATTGATTTAAGCTGTTTTTTTGTTGCTTTTTCGGCACTTTCACGATCGTGCATATTTAGGAGGTTTATCCCTTCCGATTTAATAGCATAAACAAAATAGAAACTATCACGGAAACAATTTAGTGAAAGCAATATTTTTGAAATATGTTGAATAATATCATTTGTGTTTTTAGTTAAACCTCCGGTAAGCATGTTAACTAAGTATTTGACAGACTGCTCGGTTTTAATGTTTTTCTTTTTAAATAATGGGTTTACGGCATGTTTTAAATGAAAAAAATTACAATCTTGGAAGAATATTAAATTTTTTAAAAGAGCTACATGTGCTACTTTGTTTTTTTTACCCAAAGTATTGTCATATGAATCTATGTCCTTATAAATTTTTACTAACTCTGGAATTGTTAGAAAACTATTTGAAAAGTCCCAGATTTCTTTTGCATCTCCTGAATGTAAACTTCCATTACCTAAAATAATTGCAAGTGGATTGGCAAATTTGCCCATGTAATGATCTTTATGAAGCCTATTTTGCAAATCATCGCTTTGGCCTACAACCAATGGTATAAACTTTAGCACCCCATTTACTTTTGTTCTTAATCCATAAATATATACTCCCCCGCCTTCCGGATAATGGCGAGGATTCCACGGTTCAAAATCTTTAAAAGGATCTTTAGTTCCTGTTGGCGGATGCTGAAATATTATTTTCATATAATTTATTTTTTATTGATTGTTTATTACCACTTTGCTCAGGTATTCTTCAACTACTGTCCAATTGGGAAATTTTTGGGTTCCAAAATGAATGTGTTCACCCATAAAATCGCCTGCACCATGTGATGTCCTATCGTCAATTAAGTAATCTCCAATGTTTAAGTTTTTTCTGTGTGTAAGGATTAGTTTCTTTCTAAAAGAGCTGTCAAAATGTTTTTCAATCCAAAGTCTTTTCTCTGTATAACTTTCAGGCACATTCCACATAGCTGCCGATAGAAAGTAAACATCAAAAAATTCTGATAAGTTTTTAACAGCATCTAATGCTCCATGAATAGGTTCCAAATCAAGGAAAAAGTTTGGTACTGAACCGCAAATATCATCGGTTATATCTCCCTTTTCTTCATCAGATAAGTTATCCCATTCAGGTAAATATCTTTTAATTGATGATTCAAAATCAGCTAGAACACCATCCATGTCTATATATAAAATTTTTCTTTCGTTTTTCTGATTTTCCATATTATATCTATTTGTTTTTTTAGTAATACAATTCAATTTTCTTCTTTTTTATTTTTTTCAATTCGCTGTTTACATCTTCAATCGGATATAATGAAAACCTGTCTAAGTAATTTCCAATTCTTTTTGCCTTGTATAGTTTTAATGCAAAAGGAGGAATATTATTGAATGTGAAAATCCATAGACTTCTATGCGAAGGTGTATATGGGTCGACAAACCAAGTCAATGGGGGTAGTTGAAATGTATCTATCTGCCAAAAATCTAAATTAGATTCAGATAAGTCGGTATCGCCACAAACTGAGGGATAAAAATGAGAAGCTTCCATTGGATTGAAACTATTGGGAATACTTGCAAAAACTCCTGTACAACGATTCTCAAATGCAATTAAGCCTTTTGAAAGTATAGATTCTCTGTTCAGATTATGACTTCCATGATAAACAAATCTTGGAACTGAGATTTCTTGAGTTTTATAATGCGTCAAGTTATCATAAATTTCTAGAATTATTTCTTCGTTTATTTCTATATTTTGTTTTTTGTCAAGCTCTAGCAAATACCAAACTAGTTTTTTAACTCTCCCATCTTTAAGATAATGTCGGAAATCATAATTCGTTAAAAGGGATTTTAAAGGGCTTCTTTTTTGTGTAATATTCATTTTCTTTTTTAGTTTTAATAAAATCGCCAATCAACTAAAAAATAAATTTTGGCTCCATGTCAATGAACATTTGTTTTACAACTACTAATGATTTTGGTAATTAGCAATAAATTGATAAAACTACTTGCGAGAAATTATTGACAAATATATTATGCAATAAAAAAAAGTCAAATTTACGTGGACATATACACGTCCTTTCAAAAAAATACTTTTATGTAAATGCTTCCTCAAAACCAAGCACCATCATAAATTCAATAACAAAAATAACAAAAGAACATAGATTCAAATGATATGAATATAGTTTGATTGTTCTGAAAAACTATCATCCTATTTGCAAACAATTAGGATAATATCTTACGCGACACAATTCTTTTATAACCCAAAATGATGTTTTCAACTTACAATTTATCAAAGTTAATGATGATTTTTTGGGAGTCTACATTTTATGTTATGCTAGTTTCAGAGTTGATAAATAAAATTTAGTATCTGAAATTCAAATAGTTGATTTTTTATTATTTAAAAACATCAAAATAGTCTTGTTTTTAAACAAAATAATTGCATATTGAGTAGTATAATTGCACCGCTTTTATTTAATATACCCCTACGAATTTCTTGCCACCTAATCCTCGCTATATTATATATAGTTAGATTCAAAATTGATTGATTTTCCTTTCAGAAGATTCAATTAAATTGACTATCTATTTATTTAAAAATATATAGGTTAGATGTCTATATAATGACGTGTATTTATAGCTGGGTTAAAGCATACTTAATCATTCTAACTAATTACCCTTTCAAGATGAATCACCCAAATCAACAAATTACAATTATTGATGCTATTGAATTTGTTTTTCTGCATAAAGAAGAATTTCAGCCCGATAATGTATCTGAAAAATCACTTTGTCAAAACATACAATATGTAGTAGATTTTTTTGAGATTACTAAACCAATGGCCTTGGTGGTATCTGTTATTACTTACAATCAAATATTAGGTGAAACCATTCCTTTTAAAAAGCTATTGAAAGGATTGGGTTTTACCCCAAAACAGGCTATTGAAATTTTGGGCGAAATTAGGACATTGAAAATTAGAGGTTGGTTAATAGGATCTCGTAACAGATTTTCTGCTAACAATAATAGTTACGAGCTTTCCGCAAATGCTTTACAAGCTGTTATTTCAGGAAATAAAGAAGATCTTTCTATGCCAACATGCACATCACAGGTTGATGCTTTGGTTGAAACATCTAAATTACTAAGTTTATATAGCCATGAAGAAGATAAAGACATCATCTTAGAAGTTCTTTTTGAACAGATAAGTTGTTATAAGCATTTTCCTGTGTTTGATAAAATATTTAATGACAAGGAGCTTGATTCGGCAGAGAAAGGTATTCTAATTTGGATGGCTTCGCAGTATGTTCTTGGTTTTTTCATTATGGACATTGCCTGGGCAGTTGAGAAAATATTTGGCTCTGTTCATTGGCTAAAAAATTTCAAAAATAGAATTTCTACAGATGGATACTTAATTCATCAAAAATACATCGCTTTTGATGATACTGGTTTTGCTGATTTTAGTAATGTTTTTCTAGGAGATGCAGTGACTGAATTGATTGATTTGTCAAAGGAAAAGATTAAAAGAAAGCCCATTTTTAATTTGTGTGATAACATCCTGCCAACTCAAACCCAAGAGATGCAATTGTTTTTTAACTCAAATAATACTTCCCATATAGAAGAGCTAAAGGCAATAACAAATACTGAAGCTTACGAAAGGATAGTAACCAACTTTAAAAAGCATGGAATGTCATCGGGTATTGCAGTTTTATTGTCAGGTGCACCTGGCACAGGTAAGACAGAAACGGTCAAACAATTGGCCAAAGAACAAGATAGAATGCTATTGATGGTTGATATTTCTAAGTTTAAGAGCATGTGGTTGGGTGAGTCGGAGAAAAACATTAAAAAAATTTTTAAGGAGTATGCTGCTGCTTGCCATTATTATGAGAATAAGCCAATCTTATTATTAAATGAGGCAGACGCCATTTTAGGTACAAGAATTAGAATCAATAGTAGTATTGATCAAACCATGAATAATATTCAGAATATATTACTACAAGAGTTAGAAGATTTTGAAGGTATTTTAATGGCTACCACAAACCTTACTGAGAATCTTGATCCGGCATTTGACAGGCGATTTATCATGAAGTTTAAATTTGAATTGCCCAATGTTGAAACAAGATATAAAATTATTCAAAAACAATTCCCCGAATTATCAGAAGAATTTTGCCAATTATTTGCAAATGAATACATCCTTTCAGGTGCTCAAATTCAAAATATAAGAAGGAGAATATTAGCAAAACAAATTGTTTTTCAAGATTACATTTTAGATAAATCAAGTCTTGAAAAAATGGCCATGGAGGAGACGAATCAAAAAGCTAACAACATTGTTGGTTATCTCAGAAAAAGTGGATGATAACCTTTTTAAATGGAGTTAAATGCTTACTTCTAATTTGCAAAATACAAAAGGTCTTCAATTACATGGTCGTATGAGCTATGCTTTCATCTTGTATATTTTAAACTGAGTATTCATATAAAAATGATAAATAAATCTTCTAATACTTTCTTGAACTTAGGTGTCACTATTGGCACTTGTATTTTTATGTTTCCTATTGGGTTGATTCTACTTTGGAGGTTTAAAATATTTAATCAGAGCAGCAGGCTCATAGTTTCAATTTTGGGTTTACTCTGTATAAAGCACATCCTTGTTT
>JBIIBC010000078.1:0-3385 GCA_044239605.1 Bacteroidia bacterium
TTGTACTTGTATTGGTTAAACCCAAATAATTTGACAAGTATGGATAAAAGTTTAACGTTTGTAGTTTTTGATTAACAGTAACTACACTTTTACTAAAAAATTCATTGCTAATAAAATACTTCAAACCGTTATTAGTAGCTATTCCCTCTACTTGATGAAATGCTAAATTCAGGTTTATTTTACGTTTGTTTCCGCTAAAAAAATCATTTGTTTCATAATCATAAAGCAGTAATGTAAATGGCTGTAAAAGGGTATTGTAACCACAAAGCACAACCAATTTTTTGTTTTCTAATAGGGTAGCTCCTGTTACCAAACCTTGTACATCGTAACTGTTTTTATATTGAGCAGTGTATGTACCTGGTGTTTTACTCAATGCATATAAACTTGTTTGATTGGTGTTCCATTGTTTGGTAAACAAATAAATACTATCGTTAGTTACTACAAAAGCCTCGCAATCAAAATCGGTTTTATTGGCGGCAGTGGCAGTAAAATCAGTTTGATTGGAGTAAGAGAAATTTATAGTATCAATTTTTAAATTGTTGTTTAAAATGCTGCTTTTTTCAATTCTTAAAATTTTTAAATTGGTTCTATTTCCGCTGCTATTATTTCCAAAATCGCCTACATACAAATAGTTTTCATCTTGAGATATTTCTTCCCAATCAATATTGGCTGTTCCATTAAGGTGATAACTGTTAATTATTGAGCCATTCGTTGTGTCAATGGCATAAATTTTTAAATCATCATTGTCGTTATGAGTTAATAGTAAATTGTTCCAAAATGTCAATCCAGATGTTTCTAATAATTGTGAAGGCAAATTACTACTGCTAACTACATCGGCTGTGGTAGCATTATAGGTGCAAGTTCCATTGTTTTTTGTAGCATTAGCATTGTAATTATTGGCTAAAGGGTCGGTGCAGCCAAATACTTGTGCATTGATTTTTAATGAAATAATCAAAAAGGTGCTAATAAGTAAAAATCTTGTTTTCATTGGTTTTGAATTAATTATCAAAAATAAATTTTAAAAGCAAAAAAAGTAATTTTATTGTGGCAACAAATCAAATTGTAAGTAGTTCAATTAAGCAATAAACCTTATAATTGCACTTCGATTTTTTTAAGATTAAGATGAACTTTATTGAAGAACTAAAATGGCGCGGCATGTTACACGATGTAATGCCTGGAACGGAAGAATTACTGGGTAAACAAGTTACGCGCGGATATATAGGTTTTGACCCAACTGCCGATAGTTTGCATGTGGGACATTTAACCCAAATAATGACATTGATTCATTTTCAGCGTTCTGGTCATCAGCCTGTGGCTTTGGTGGGCGGTGCTACTGGTATGGTTGGCGATCCATCAGGTAAAAGCGATGAACGTAATTTACTTTCTGAAGATATTTTACGCCACAACGAAGATTGTTTGAAAAAACAATTGAGCCATTTTTTAGACTTTAATGCGGGCGAAAATGGAGCTATTTTAGTAAATAATTACGATTGGTTTAAAGGCATTACTTTCCTTGATTTTATTCGCGATATTGGTAAGCACATTACTGTAAATTACATGATGGCTAAGGATTCGGTAAAAAAACGTTTGGAAGGCGATACCGGAATGAGTTTCACTGAGTTTACTTACCAATTGGTACAAGGCTACGATTTTTACTATTTATGGAAAAACCTAAACTGCCAAGTGCAAATGGGCGGTAGCGACCAATGGGGAAATATAGTTACTGGTACCGAATTAATTAGGCGTAAAGATGCTGGTGAGGCTTATGCCATGACCACGCAATTAATTAAAAAAGCCGATGGTACTAAGTTTGGAAAAACCGAAAGCGGTGCAGTATGGTTAGATAGAAAAAAAACATCGCCATACAAGTTTTACCAATTTTGGTTAAATGCCAGCGATAGCGATGCAGCTAATTGGATTTATATTTTTACTTTATTAACCAAAGAAGAAATAGAAAATTTAAAAGAAGAACATGCTAAAGCACCACATTTACGCATTTTACAAAAAGCATTAGCCAAAGAAATTACCATAAGAACGCACAGCGAAGCAGATTACAACACTGCTGTAGAAGCATCCAATATTTTGTTTGGAAACGCTACTGCTGAAGCATTTGCGCAATTAGATGAAGAAACCTTTTTAGATATTTTTTCTGGCGTGCCTCAATTTACCATTGCTAAAACTGATTTAGAAAATGGCTTAAATGTGGTAGAATTATTGGCTGAAAAAGCAGCAGTATTTCCATCAAAAGGCGAAGCTAGAAAAATGATTGCAGGTGGCGGAGTAAGCATTAACAAAACCAAAGTGGAGAACGATGCAGAAACTATTTCTACCAATCATTTGATAAATAACAAATTCTTAATTGCTCAAAAAGGTAAAAAGAATTATTTTTTAATAACGGTGAGTTAGAAGGGCTTCTGGCAACTAACTGTTAGCTTCTGGCAATTAATTTAAAATAATCTAAAGTCAGTTCGAGCAGTGCCAAAGTCAGTTCGAGCGAAGTCCGATAGCTATCGGACGAGAACCGTTCTCGACTACGCTCGAACTGACAACAATTCAAAAAACAATCATTAAATTTTGTAATCTTTCAATCAACCAAAATGAAAACCATAACACCCAAAGAACTTCCATTAGCTGAGTTTCACAACGCTTTGTTAACTGCTATTGCGCCTCGTCCTATTTGTTTTGCAAGTACAATTGATGCAGCAGGTAATCCTAATTTAAGTCCTTTTAGTTTCTTTAATATTTTTGGTTCAAATCCAACTACGTTAATATTTTCGCCTGCTCGCAGGGTTCGCGATAATACCATTAAACATACTTTAGAAAATGTAATGGCTACTAAAGAAGTGGTAATAAATATGGTTAATTACAATATGGTGCAGCAAATGAGTTTGGCTAGTTGTGAGTATCCAAAGGGTGTAAATGAATTTGAAAAAGCTGGTTTTACTGCATTAGCATCAGAAAAAGTAAAACCATTTAGGGTTAAAGAAAGTCCGGTGCAGTTTGAGTGTAAAGTGCGCGAAATTATTGAAACAGGTAACGAAGGTGGTGCTGGAAATTTGGTGATTGCTGAAATTATTTTGATGCATATTGATGAATCGGTATTAACCATTGATGGTAAAATTGATCAACATAAAATGGATTTAGTGGGCCGTTTGGGTAGTGATTGGTATGTTAGAGCCAATGGCGATGCATTGTTTGAAGTACCAAAACCTAATAAAAATTTAGGAATGGGTGTAAATAGTTTGCCTGATGCCATTCGGTTAAGCAAGGTGCTTACTGGCAATGATTTAGGAATGCTTGCCAATGAGCAAGCCATGCCCGATGCTGATAGTGCTGAAATTTATAAACGCATGAATAAAGAAGTTATGGAAATTCATACCCGCTT
>JBIIBC010000079.1:0-3309 GCA_044239605.1 Bacteroidia bacterium
AGATAATCCCTACGGGTCTATAAAAGGATAAGAAACTGACCCGTTGTTCAGGTCAGTTTCTGTTCTTTTGTGGAGCTGGAGGGATTCGAACCCTCGTCCGGAAATGGAATTGCTATGCCTTCTACATGCTTATAGAAACATTAGTTTTCGAACTAAGTTGGTTGTTCCTCATACCGGCTTAATTTATAGTTTATTATGTACTCCAAGCAGCCATAAACATACTGCTCAAAGGTTTGGTTTAAATGATGCCTCTGATGTAAAACGAAACAAAACTTAACATTTTACGAGACAATGGCAATTGCTTAATCCCAGATTAAGCAGCCATGGCAAAGTTAGACTCGCCAGATAAAATTTTGAGACTTGATATTTACGAGCTAAATTCTCCACGCTCGGCATGCTAACATAACCCTTGCTCACCCCGTCAAAACCGGTCAACCCCATTTGTTTTTGAATGCGGAATGCGGAATTAAAATTGCGAAATTAAATACTTCGCATTTTTGTCACTTCGCACTTCGCATTGTACGCTATTCAAACTCAATCATTTTTTGGTTTTTGTCAACCACATTTTTTTCTTCAATGTGAATTTTTTTAACCATTCCATCGGCACTGGCTTTAATAATATTTTCCATTTTCATGGCTTCTAATACCAATAATCCATCACCTTTTTTTACTGCTTGTCCTTCGGTTACCAATACTTTTAAAACCAAGCCTGGCATAGGTGCTTTCAATAAATTAACTTTATTACCCATTAATTTATCCATACCCAATTGCTTTAGCAATTCATCGTATTTGTCTTTTATTTCAATGGTTTGCTTTTGTCCGTTAACCAATATGGTTTGGTTTTTGGCATTTTCATCTTTGTTTAAAAGTTCAATATTGAATGAGTTATGATTAATCAAAACATGAAATTTATTTCTGTCTAATTTAACCACATCAGCATTTACAGGCTTGCCGTTAAGCAATACAGTTCCAGCTTTTTTATCAAACAAATATTCTTGTTGGTTTAAGGTAATGCGCAACATAAATTGTATAAGCTTTTAAATATTTTTTTGCTATTTAATTCATAACCTTATTATTGTAACAATGAATAAAGTTAATGTATTAATAGTAAGCGCAATAACGTTTATTGCGGCATGCAAGGTAAATAAAAATAGCGATACTCAAAACAAAGATGCTAGTTTGTTGGCAAAACCAATCAATATCATAGCTCATAAAAATGCGGCTAATTATCAGCCAACTAGAACCAAAGAGGTTGACTTATTGCACACCCATTTACAAATAAAATTTAATTACGATTTACAACATGCTTATGGCAAAATAAATTTATTGTTTAAACCTTATTTTTATGCTACCAACAAAGTGGTAATTGATGCCAAAGGAATGGCTTTAAATCGCGTGGCTGTAATAAAAGGAAAGGATACTACCAATCTTTCATTTACTTACGATTCGCTTCAAATTACAGCTAATTTAGATAGAACTTATAGCCGAAACGAAACCTTTAATATTTTTATTGATTATACCTCAAAACCAAATGAGTTAAATTTTGAAGGAAGCGCAGCAATTAGAGAAGCCAAAGGTTTGTATTTTATAAATCCTAAAAAAGAAGATGCTGAAAAACCACGCCAAATATGGACGCAAGGCGAAACTGAAAGTAATAGCTGCTGGATGCCAACTATTGATGCTCCAAATGAAAAACATACACAAGAATTATTTATTACAGCACAGGCTAATGAGGTAACTTTAAGCAATGGGAAATTGTTTTCCATTACCAAAAATGCGGATGGAACACATACAGATTATTGGCAACAAACTTTGCCTCATGCGCCTTATTTAACCATGATGGCTATTGGTGAATTTAATATAACCAAGCGTAAATGGCGCGATTCTGTAGAGGTAAGTTATTATTTAGAAAAAGATTACCATCAATATGCTGATTTAATTTTTGGTCCAACGGCCGAAATGTTGGAGTGTTTTAGCCAACGTTTAGGAGTTGATTATCCATGGTATAAATACAGCCAAATTATAGTGCGCGATTATGTGAGTGGAGCTATGGAAAATACCACCGCTGTAATTCATGGTGAGTTTGTACAACACGACAGGAGAGAACATTTTGACAACGACCAAGAAGATATTATTGCACACGAAATGTTTCACCATTGGTTTGGCGATTTAACCACAGCCGAAAGTTGGAGTAATTTACCTTTAAACGAAAGTTTTGCTACTTATGGAGAATATATTTGGAACGAATGGAAACATGGTGCCATAGAAGCTGATGCTGTTTTTGATAGAAATTTACAAGGCTACTTACGCAGTAAAGGCAATGCCAATAAAATTCCAATTAGATACCATTACCACAACAAAGAAGATATGTTTGATGGCGTTAGTTATAGCAAAGGAGGACGTATTTTACACATGCTGCGCAAGGAAGTTGGCGATGATGCTTTCTTTAAATCATTGCAATTATATTTAACCAAAAACAAATTTAGAAGTGCCGAAATTCACGATTTGCGTTTGGCTTTTGAAGAAACTACAGGCCGCGATTTAAACTGGTTTTTTAACCAATGGTTTTTAAAAGCGGGCCATCCTGAGTTAAGTTTAAACACGGTTTATAATGGAAATACAGCCAATTTAACGGTATCTCAAAAACAAGATTCAACAGAATTTGGATTGTACCAATTGCCAGTTTATGCCAATGTGTTTGATAGAAATGGGGTAAAAACTTGGCCAGTAAAAATTACCAAAGCTACCGAAACATTTACTTTTAAAGGTGATTCAATTTACTTAATTAATTTTGATACAGCCAAAGCTTTAGTAGCTAAAATAGATTTGGTGCAAAGCAACGCTACTTGGTATGCTCAATTAACCCAAGAAAACCATTGGAAAGCCAAACAACAAGCCATGCTAGGATTGGTTCATAACTACAATTTAGATACAGTTAATTTGAGTCAAGAATTTAAAAATGCCATTTTGTATTGTTTAAATTTTAACCATTCGCGTGTGATTGAGTTAGGTTACATGACTTTAAATTCAATTACTGAGCAACAACAATTACTATTTGAACCTCAAATTTTGGCTTTAACCAATTACAGTAAAACTGCTAGCGTAAGGGCAAATGCTTTATTGTTGTTATACAATTGGAACAATATAAAATACAAACCTAATTTTGAAAAAGCGTTAACCGATAGTTCAAACCAAGTATTGGTAAGTGCCTTTTATGGTTTAAGTTATATTGATAGTGTTTATGCTTTACAAGTAGTTGAAAAATGGAAAAACTATCAAAATTATTCTGTTAGCCAAGCCATTTGTTCT
>JBIIBC010000080.1:0-3278 GCA_044239605.1 Bacteroidia bacterium
TCACTTTTTGGAGGCGAAAATTCTATCAGAGATTTTATAGCTTTCCCTAAAAATAACTCAGGTCGCGATGTAATGATTGATGGCCCAAGCCCAATTGATCAAAAACAATTGAATGAGTTGGGAATTAATATAAATAGTTTATAAATAATTGAACATAAAAAAGCCGAACAAATGCTATTTGTTCGGCTTTTATTGTTTTATTTGTCTAACAATGATTATTTCTTCGTTGCAAATACATCATATTTGTAACCTTTAAGCAGGCCATCTGTAAACTCAATATTATAGACAAAAACTTTTGTGGATTCAATAAAACCAAAATGTTCACTGTTATTTCCTCTTCCTTTTAATGATGTACTAAATCCATCTTTATTTATAGTCTGAAGCGGAATATTGCCAATGAAATCTTTACCTGAAACAAGTATATTTCCTGTCGATATTTTGGTTCCGTCATCCTCAGTGATTATTAAGGATTTCCCTGAGCCCTTTGTAACAATAAAAGTTACGGTGGTATCTGAAATTGAATCTCCGGTGGTGTCCTTTAGACTGGATAATCCTGTGTAGGTTCCGATGGCCAGGTCACGTGCATCAGTTTCAACTGGCTTTGTGCCGGAGTCATCCTTAGAACAACTTACTAAAAAGCCTGCCATAATGATGAGTGCAATAGAAAGTATTGATTTTATTTTTTTCATATCTTTTTTATATATTGTGTTTATTAAAATATATTTTAAACTGATTAACTCTATTTCTTGCCAGGAATTGCTTATTAATTGAACGTATATTGAATACCACCATTAAATACACCATTATATCCATATCCTAGTTCTGCAAATGCACCTAGTTTTGATGTTTTGGTAAATCTGCCCTTAAAACCTATTGCAGTTATTTGATAAGCCAGGCCTTCTGAAATGTCTGAATTTATTTTTGCGAGCTCTTTATTACCTGATATAACCTCCAATTCTGCATTCACTGTAAATGTGCCAGCAGATAATCCTGAATAAAGCACAAATGCTCCATTTTCATTGTCATACCAACTGTAGTTTAATTGAGATAAAAAGGTTGAAAAGGTAAAGTTTGTTTTAAATGAAACATTATCAGTTCCGTTATCTATTGTAACTTTACCTGTAGAGGCGCTTTGGTTGGTGTAAGTTAATCCAATTGTTAATTTATCGCTTAGGTGATATTGGTATCCAATAATATATGGCCCAAATGTATTTGAGGCTCCCTCACCAACACTACTTATTGCGTTTGCAAGGGTATTTGAAGCCCCAACTCCGAAAAATAAACTCATATTACCTTTTTTGAATACCTGAGCCGAAGTAAATTGAATGATTCCTGAAAATAACAGGATGAATAGTAATTTTTTTTTCATGTTTTTTGCAACAAACTTATGTACTGCTTATCTTCAGTTTGCTACTTTCATCCCAAATATATGTTTGAATCTCCTTTCTATTGCTTTGACCTTCCTAGCCAAACAAGGTGGTATTTTTAAACCAAGCTATCAGTTTGCTTTTTGCTCGATCGGTTATGGAAACAATGAGCTGACCAGATAGTTCTAAAGAATTGCCTTGTTGTTTGATAAATTGCCTAACATGTATCGGATTAATTAACCATGATCGGTGAACCCTGAAGAAGCCCTCAGGAGTTAGCAATTTATCCATCCATGCCAAAGGCTTGCTTATAATAATTTTTCCCGCTTCAAGCGTAAAAATTACGCAATAGCTTCGGTCAGCTTGTATCGCAATGATATCTTTAAGTTTTACTAGGATTTGTCCGTTTGATACTGGCAAGGCAATGGCTTCTATGGCGTTTCTGCTTAAGTCATCAAGCATCAGTTTATAAGGATTTATAGAGGCAGATTGCTGTATTCTTCTCCGTTGATATGCAATTTCTATACTTTCTTTCAATCTTTTATTAGAGTATGGCTTCATGATATAGTCAACCGCATAAAACTCAAATGCCTTGATTGCAAAATTATGATTACCTGTAATAAATAGGAATTGCTTGCCCTCTAGCGATATATCCTTTAAAGCATTAAATATCGTAACACCATTTATAACTATATCCAAAATGGCAAGGTCAAAATCGTTTTTCTTTAGGGCTTTCTTGGCAGCATCTAAATCTCTGATTCCAACTACTTCAAATTCACTAAATTCTTTCCTGAAAAAATTAATTAATCCGAATAACTGTTCAGGTTCGTCTTCTATAATTAGTACCTTCATGCTGTTTTTGCAATGTTTAATAACAGTTTATTTTGGTAAACGGAGATAGCATCGAGATAACTGCATCCATGAAAATAGTTAAAATAGCTCACCCTATTAATCAAATAAAACAAACCATGGGCTTTTTCTGGTTTTTTTATCACCAGTCTTTCAGGGACCTTATATCCTGATAAAGAAATCTGAAGGTGATGATTATTGTTACTATTTGCCAATACCTCAATTTCATGCGCTGTATTATCGTGCAAGCCATGTTTGAGCGCATTCTCAATCAATACCCCAATAGTATATGGCGGAATTTTACTGCGCATCAGAGAATCCGGAATACTATATTTTAGCTTTACATACTTTTTATGTTGGCAGCAAAATGCAGCAACAATATCTTCGCAACAAGTTAATTCATCCTCTAGAGAAACTGACATTTTTTGGCTGTATTGGTATCCAAATCGAATAATCCTACCAACTTTTTCAAGATAATGCTGCAGGTTATTCTTATTCTCCAAATATGCTGCATGTTGTAGTAAGTTATTTATAGTGTGCTCTGAAATAAGTTTGCCATTCATTAAATATTTAAGTTTGTTATTAAATTCAATTAGCAGCAAGATGATAATAATTAGCAGTAAAACGATGTTTACTGAATTGGTTAGTAAATGAGTTATATCCATATCTGTTTATTCGAATTACGTTTAAATTAAATTTTTTGACAGTATCAATTTCCTAAAACACCATTTCACTTTCCGAATGGAAATTATACATATTAAATTCAGCTAAATATCAACATAGCTAATTTCATGCCACCTGTCCAGGCAAGTCGTTGAAAGAGTTAAGACTATAATCAGGCACAAGTTTGGAACTAAAAAACAGTGACACCTATTCATGTTAATGGGTAACCGATTTTCCATTATTAAAGTTTAATGAAGAAATAAAACGTTGATTTACAATGCATCATCCGTTTACTTCGCCAAAACCTGAAGATATAGACCATTTAACTAATGGCGATTACGCCAAAGTAAGAGCCAATGCTTACGATATGGTTATAAATGGAGTAGAAGTGGGCGGAGG
>JBIIBC010000027.1:0-42932 GCA_044239605.1 Bacteroidia bacterium
TGTTTTGTAGGGGAGGTTGGCTTAAGTGGAGAAATAAGAGCTGTTAACAGAATTGAGCAACGTTTGAGTGAAGCTGAAAAACTTGGTTTTACCACCATTTATTTATCAAAATTTAATAAGCTTCCTAAAGGCTTATCAATAAAAATTATTCAAGTAGGGAAGATTGAAGAAATGCTTAGTTTTTTATTTGGTTAATGTTTATAAACATTTAATTGATATCTCTTTCCAATAATCCGTTAATAGTACTTGTTTAGCAATAAAATTATGTCGTTTTTTGAAATAATACATGAATAGAAATTTAAAAGATGGTTTGAACTTATTTTCTAAGTTAAATAGTAGGCGAATATTGAATGCTGCCAAATTATTTAGCAGCTATTATATTTCAAAAACCATTAAAAAACCTATACAGTGGGGTATGCCATTAAGTATGGAAATTGAACCAACTACCAGTTGTAATCTTCGTTGCCCCCAATGTCCAAGTGGGTTACGAGAATTTACTCGTGATACTGGCATGTTAGATCTAGAACTTTACAAAAAAATTATTGACGAATTACACCCCGAACTAGTTTGGCTTATTTTGTATTTTCAAGGTGAACCTTTTTTAAACAAAAGTTTTCTAGAGTTTGTAAAGTATGCAGCTTCTAAAAATTTGTATACAGCCACAAGTAGTAATGCCCATTATTTTACTGATGATATGGCGAAAGCCACTGTGGAGTCGGGTTTAGACAGATTAATCATATCAATAGACGGAACCAATCAAGAAACTTACAGTAAATATAGAAAAGGAGGACAGTTAAGTAAAGTGACTGAAGGTACTGAAAATCTTTTAAAATGGAAAAAGGAGCTGGGCATTCAAACACCCCATATTATTTGGCAATTTATTGCTTTTAAGCACAATGAGCATCAAATTCCTGAAATTAAGAAACTTGCCAAAGAAATAGGTGTGGATGAGCTTGGGATAAAAACAGCTCAAATATATGATTACCAAACAAGTAACGAGTTTATACCCGAAAATGAAGATTTGAGCAGGTATTCAAAAACCGAAACGGGGTATCAAATAAAAAATAAATTATTAAATCAATGCTGGCGAATGTGGAGAGGAAGTGTTATAACTTGGGACGGTTTAGTTGTTCCCTGTTGTTTTGATAAAGATGCAACTCATCGATTTGGTAATATTAGTAAACAAAGTTTTAAAAGTGTTTGGACCGGAGAACAATACAATAACTTTAGAAAGGCCATTTTAAAAAGCAGAAAAGAAATTGATATATGCACCAACTGTACAGAAGGTACAAAAGTATGGAATTAAATAGGCAGTAAAAGTACTACTGAGTATGCAACTATTCCCTCTTCTCTACCAATAAAGCCCATGGTTTCATTTGTAGTTGCTTTTATGCTAATGTCATCCAAATTAATATTACAAATTTTTGCAATACAACTTCTCATATCATCAGCGAAAGGCATAATTTTAGGTTTTTGACATACTACAGTTGTATCAATATTTCCTATTTTATAACCTTTATTGGTGATTAATTCTATTACTTTTATAAGTAATAGTTTACTATCAATTCCCTTGAAAGAATTATCAGTATCAGGAAAATGTTTTCCAATATCTCCTAGGGCCAACGAGCCCAATATTGCGTCACAAATAGCATGTAAAAGTACATCTGCATCACTATGGCCTAATATTCCTTTTTCGGCAGGAATTTTAATACCTCCTAACCAAAAGTCACGACCTTCTTGCAATTGATGCACATCAAAACCAAAACCTATTCTCATTTAATTTTTATTATTCAGCAGGAGCATCATCCTCTATTACTTTTGTTTTTTTCTTGGTGGGTTCATCCTTTTGTTCTACAAAAGCATCAAAGTCAAATGTGAGTGTAAATCGTAATGTATTTTCTAATGGATGGCGTTGCTGAAATGGCCAAATATAAGCTACATCTAAACCAAATACATTATAACGTAATCCCACGCCAAATGTAGCATATTGGCGGTTTCCTTTAGTAAATGGTTCATGAAAATAACCGCCTCTTAAGGCAAATTGTTTATTGTACCAATATTCTAAACCTGTTGAAATATTAATTTCTGACATTTCCTCACTAAATCCTCCTGGAGCATCATAAAACGATTGAATCATTCCTTGCACAACAGGTACATTAGGATCCATTCCTTCTGAAATCAATGGTTTTCTGTTCCTATCCAATGAATCTGCTGTATTTCTTGAATTTCTTAAGTAATATGGATTTGTAGGAACCAATAGCTTATTTAAATCTAACATAAATGCTACACTATTATATTCATCAATATCAACATTGGCATAACCTCCTAAACGTAAATTAATTGGAATAAAATTTTCAAACTGAGCTGAGGTGTATGTTAACTTAGAACCAATATTTGAAATCACAGCTCCAAAACCATAGTTTACATTGTATTTTTTACCGCTTGCTTTATCTTTAAAAACAGTATTATCCTTATAATATGCACTTATATCACCTGCATAAGAAACGCCAGCATCTATTGGCGTTTGAGACTGATTAAACCCGCCAGCTAAATTTGAATAAATGTATCTAAAAGCTACACCCAAACTAAATTTTTCATTTAGCTTAGTAGCATAGCCTAAATCAATAGCAAATTCATTTGGTGTAAAATTACCAGTACTAGCACCATAATTATCTGTAAATTGAATTTGACCTAAAGAAAAATAACGTAATGAACCAGCTATTGCAGAGCGCTTATCAAGTTTATAATAAGCAGTTAAATACGATAATGAAATATCAGGAACTAAGTTTCGTAACCAAGGTGTATATGATATTGCAACTGCTCCGTTTTTAGTATTAAAAGGTGTTTTGGCTAAATTCCAATGCATAGCGTTAATATCATCGGGCATTGCCACGCCCGCATCTCCTAAGGCAGCAGCCCTGGCATCGGGCGAAATACCCAAAAAAGGAACAGCTGTACTTATTGAATTTTGACCATTTTGTAAGTCCTTGGTAGTAATGGTTTTTTGCCCAAAAACAGTTGTAATTACTGAACTTGCGGCAACAAATAAACTAAGTTTTTTAAAATTTAACATTGTTTGCTTTTTCATCTATACATTATATTTATAACTAGTAACTTAATTATAAAATTAATTACTAAATAAAGTTTGTTTAAGTAAAATGTATATTCTATAGACTATTGGTTGAATTTTGAACGTGCAATATAGTTTTTTAGTTTAATTATGAAATGTAGAAATAATATTTTACCAAAATATGTAAATTCCTAGAAAGCAGGTTTTTATTTGCTTTTTATCTGCATGCTAATTGCCATAAATAAAAAAAACAGCTTTGAAATCGAATTTCAAAGCTGCCTTAAATAACTATTTATCTTAAATTTAAATATTAGAATCAGCTAATGATTCGCTTGTAGTTTCTGTAATTTCCGTAGGATCTGTTTTCTTATCGGCTAACTCTTTTGCCTCTTCGTCTAATTTTAGTTTTTCAGCATCCATTGCCTCAATTTCTTGGTTGCGATATTCAAAAGGACGTTTACCTAAAATTACTTCTAAATCAGCTTGGAAAATAATTTCTTTTTTCAATAATTCTTGTGCTAAAATTTCAAGAAGTTCTTTCTTTTCAATTAATAAGGCCTTTGTTTTTTGGTAGCACAAATCCACTAAAGTTCTAACTTCTTGGTCTATTAACTCAGCTGTTTTATCGCTGTAAGGTTTGGTAAAACCATACTCATTATTAGGGTCATTAAAACTTAAATTACCTACTTTGTCGTTCATACCATAAATAGTAACCATTGCGTAAGCCATTTTGGTAATACGTTCTAAATCGTTTTGCGCACCCGTACTAATGCGATTAAAAATGATATCTTCAGCTACACGTCCTCCTAATGTCATACACATCATGTTTATCATTTGTTCAGTAGTGTATAAATATTGGTCTTTTGGCAAATACTGCGCATATCCTAAAGCTGCAACTCCACGCGGAACAATGCTTACTTTAACCAATGGGTCTACATGTTCTAGGAACCATCCTGAAATGGCATGGCCTGCTTCGTGGTAAGCTACAATTTGTTTTTCGTGGTCAGAAATTACTTTGTTTTTCTTTTCTAAACCGCCAATAACTCTGTCTACAGCTGCTTGGAAATCAGCCATGTCAACCATTTCTTTATTTCTACGGGCTGCAATTAAAGCTGCTTCGTTACAAACATTCATAATTTCGGCACCAGCAAAACCAGCAGTTTGGGTAGCTAATTTGGTTTCATCAACATCAGCAGCTAATTTTAATGGTTTTAAATGAACTCTAAAAATAGCGGCACGGCCTTTTAAGTCTGGTTTGTCAATTGAAATTTGTCTATCAAATCTTCCTGGACGTAATAAAGCTGAATCTAAAATATCAGGTCGATTGGTTGCTGCCAAAATAATAATGCCAATATCGGTTCCAAAACCATCCATTTCGGTTAGTAATTGGTTTAAAGTATTTTCACGCTCATCGTTAGCACCTTGCATGGCATTTTTACCACGTGCACGACCAACAGCATCAATTTCATCTATGAATATAATACAAGGAGCTTTTTCTTTTGCTTGTTTGAATAAATCGCGAACGCGGCTAGCACCAACACCTACAAACATTTCCACAAAATCGGAACCCGAAAGTGAGAAGAAAGGAACACCAGCCTCTCCAGCTACAGCTTTGGCTAATAATGTTTTTCCTGTTCCTGGTGAACCAATTAACAAAGCACCTTTTGGGATTTTTCCTCCAAGAACAGTATATTTTTTAGGATTTTTCAAGAAATCAACAATTTCCATTACCTCCTCTTTGGCTTCGTCTAAACCAGCTACATCCTTAAAGGTAATATTTACATTGGTTTCCTTGTCATATAGTTGTGCACGGCTTTTGCCAATATTAAATATTTGAGCTCCGCCTCCTCCGCCTGAGCCACCACTCATTCTGCGTACCATAAAAAAGGTAAAACCAATTAATAATAAAATGGGTAACCAATTAACTAAAAAGTTAGATGTTTCGCGTGTATTGGCAAACTCAACAACAATTTTTTCATTTTGGCCAAAGTCTTTTTGTACTTCATCCATGTTTTTTTCAAATTGCTGTAAATCGCCTATTTCAAAATAGTATTGAGGTCCTGTTTCTCCAAAACTGCCTTGGCCTTTTACATCTTTGTACTTGGTGTTTGATAGGGAGTTTTTCTTAATAAAAACTTCTGCCTTTTCTTTGTTAACCACTATAATTTTCTCAACATCGTGGGTTAAAATCATGTTATTTCTTACCGAAAGCCAAGTTGTTTTTTGTGCAAAATCTTTTGGTAAAAAAAACAGGCCAATCATTACAATAGCTATAATTGCATAAATCCAATAAAAGTTGAATTTAGGTAAATTGCTGTTTTTGCGTGGACTGGGATTGTTTTCGTTTTGAGGTTTTAAATCGTTTGAATTGATATCGGCCATTTAAGGTATTGTTTATTTATGATTAATTTTTATATTTTTTCAAAACTACAAATAGTTTTGACCTAGCAAAATGTATTTTAAACTGATTGTAATTTTGTTTTTGGATAAAACCAAGCTTTTTCTAGGTCAATTATCCATTCTGCCTCAAATTGTGATTTTACATTTACTTGATTATTGAATGTTTGGGCTCCTGTGCTTAATTCGTTGTTTTCTATTTTTTTTACCGCTTCTGCTTTCGAATAAATGTGTATGTTTTGATTTTCTAATAATTGAATTTTTAGTCTATCAAATAAATTTAAGCCTGTGGCTTGTTCTATTTCTTTAACTAATTTAACCGATTTGTCAATACCACAACCGCTAATTTCGTTAAAGCCTTCATCAACCATAAAAACCAAAAAACAATTATACAAAACTGCAAACTCTGCTTTTAGTTGATTTTGATGAGCGGTCCAGTTTTGAATAAATGGAACTGACATTTGATGGATGGTTTCTAATTGCGAAGCATTGATAATTTTATCGCTAGCATATATCCAAACTTTGGCGTTTGGCGGCATTTGGCTAAAAGGAATTGTCATTTAACAAATATTTGTGAAACAAACTTAACAAAAATCAAACCAATGTCAGTATGGCTGAAAAAAAATTAATGTACTAAAATAAAAAAAGCGAAAATTTTTAGTTTTCGCTTTTCTATTGTATTGATTATAAGTTATTTTATTACTCCTAACTCTTTGCCAACTTTGGTAAATGCGGCAATGGCTTTGTCTAAATGGACTCTGTCATGTCCTGCCGAAATTTGAACCCTAATACGTGCTTGCCCTTTTGGAACTACTGGGTAATAGAACCCAATCACATAAATTCCTTCTTCTAACAAACGTGAAGCAAAGTCTTGCGAAAGTTTAGCATCGTAAAGCATTACAGGAACAATGGCATGTTCGCCAGGTTTTACATCAAAACCTGCCTCCTCAATTTTGGTTCTAAAGTATTTGGTGTTTTCCCATAATTTGTCGCGTAATTCGGTAGTTTCGGTTAACATATCTAAAACCGCAATACTTGCACCAACAATGCTTGGAGCCAAAGTATTACTGAATAAATAGGGGCGTGAGCGTTGACGCAACATGTCAATAATTTCTTTTCTACCGCTTGTAAATCCGCCACTTGCTCCGCCTAAAGCTTTGCCCAATGTACCAGTTATAATATCAATTTTGCCTAACACGCCACAATGCTCATGAGTTCCTCTTCCGGTTTTACCCATAAATCCGCTTGAGTGACACTCGTCAATCATAATCAATGCTTCATATTTATCGGCTAATTCAGCTATTTTATCTAACTGTGCTATGGTTCCATCCATACTAAATACCGAATCGGTAACAATAATGCGGTTTCTGCAATGAGCAGTAGCTTGTAATTTAGCCTCTAAATCGGCCATGTTGTTATGCTCATATCTATGGCGTTCTGCTTTACATAAACGTACCCCATCTATAATACTTGCATGGTTTAATGCATCGCTAATAATAGCATCTTGTTCATTGAATAATGGTTCAAAAACACCACCATTTGCATCAAAAGCTGCCGCATATAAAATGGTATCTTCAGTTCCTAAAAACTCTGATATTTTAGCTTCTAAAGTTTTATGAATATCTTGTGTACCACATATAAAACGCACACTACTTAACCCAAAACCATGTGTATCGATAGTAGCTTTAGCAGCTTCTAAAACATTAGGATGGCTTGATAAACCTAAGTAATTATTGGCACAAAAGTTTAACACTTCGGCTCCAGTACTTACTTTAATTTCGGCAGCTTGCGGACTGGTAATAATGCGTTCGCGTTTAAATAAACCTGCTTCTTCTATTTCCTTTAATTCGGTTTGTAAAATGGGTTGTAATGTTTTGTACATGGTTTTAAAATTTTTATGCGAATTAAATACAAATAGCATTTACATGGTAATGTTTAATTTTTATCAGATTATGTAATACTTTATAAATTCCATTTCACATTTTCATTTTAAGAAAAAACTTAGTAGTTTTATTTTAGATTTGCCTTATAAACTTTTTTCATGCGTTATATCTATCTATTTGTTTTTATGTTATTAGTTGGCAATGTGTTTTGTCAAGATGCTACAAATGGAGCTGATAGTTTAATAGATGCAGCCAATAAATTAGGCACACAGAATATAATTAAAGCGCTTGAACTAAGTAAGAAGGCAGTTGCTTTAACAGAAAATTCAAATAATATTCCATTAAAAGTAAAGGCTTACAGAACTTTAGGAGCTTATTATTACTTATCGGCTAATTTTGGTTTGGCCATAGCCAATTACCAAAAGGCTTTAGAATTAACTACTGAAAACAATAAAGCCAAAGCACAAATTTACTACGCACTTGCCGATTGCAATTATGCCCTTGGTAATTTACCCAATGCCATCAAATTAAGCTTAGAAGCGCTAAAAATATTTGAAGCATTAAACTTGCCCAATGAATTGATAAATGTGTATGTGCTCATATCAAGTATTTACGAAAGACAAAATAGTTTTACTAAAGCTATAGAGTTTAACTTAAAAGCTGCTCAAATTTTTGAGAACAATAAGAATACTTTTAGAACTTTAACAGTATATGAAAATATTGGTAAAATTTATGCTTTGCAAAAAAAGTATAAGTTGTCGGAGGTTTATTATAAAAAGGCTTTGAGCATTTATAAAAGCATTGGCAATAAAGCAGGTGAGGCTATTACTTACCAAAATATAGCCAAACTTTATTACGCGCAAATGGACTATAAGCGTGCTTTGACATTTTACCAAATGTCGTACAATATTTCAAAACAAGCCAATTCGGATGTATTGGAAACAAGTATTTTATTAGGCTTAGGAAATACCGAGTTAATGCTCAATAATTATGGAGTTGCGGAGCAAAATTACAAACAAGCTTTACAAAAAGCCAAGTTGTTAAACCAACGTTTTGAGTTGAAAGAAGCTTATGAAGGTTTGGCCATTATTTCAAAATCAAAGAATCAAGGTTTTGCTTCTAAAACATTTTCGTTATTAAGTAATCAAATAAAAGATTCATTGTTCAACGACTCTATTTTAGCCAGTGTAACTAATACACAATTGATTTATGATAAGGAAAAAGCACAACAACAATTGAGCTTGCTGAAACAAAATGAAGAGTTAAGTAAAGCGCAATTGATAAAAGAAAAACAACTCAGGAATATGCTTTTGGCCATAGTTGGATTATTTGTGCTTTTGGCAATTGTGTTTTTCTATTTTTTTATCAATAATAAACGCATTAGTAAATCATTGGCTAATCAAAATAAAACCTTAGAAATTCAAACAGAAGAACTAGGTAGATTAAACAATGTTAAGGATAGATTTTTTAGTATTATCAGTCACGATTTGCGCAATAATTTAACTACTATGAAATTGTACTTTGACTTGATGAGTAATAAAAAATATAAGCCAGAAAACACAGAAGAACTAACAAGGCAAATTGCTTCATCGGTTGAAAATAATATTGATTTATTGGAAAATTTATTGGTTTGGGCAGCTGCACAAATAAAGGGAATGCCATTGGTTTTTGAACCATTGAATGTAATAGAATTGGTAGATAAAAATATTGCTTTAGCAGCCAGTTTGGCTCATCAAAAAAATATCAATTTGGTAAACTTATGTAATGAAGAAGATGTGGTTTTTGCAGATGGCAATACTATCAATTTGGTGTTACGAAATTTGATAGTAAATGCTATTAAATTTACCAACGATGGGGGAGAAGTAAGTATAGCAAGCATTACTGAAAATGGCGTAACCAAAGTATCTGTAATTGATAATGGAATTGGCATAGACAAAGATAAATTAAATAAACTTTTTACCCAACATAAAAACCCAAGCACTCAAGGAACGGCTAATGAAAAAGGAACAGGTTTGGGTTTAATGCTTTGCCATGATTTTATCAAACAAAATAATGGAACCATTTATGCCGAAAGTGAAAAAGGACAAGGCACTGTTTTTACTTTTGAATTGAGAAGTTTTAGGATGTAATTTGTATTAGTTATTAGAGTTAACTTACTCGAATGTTTTTTTTTACATAATTATGACTTAATTTGTGGTAAATGAAATAAATTTATGACAAACAAGTACTCTTTAATTTTAGTTTTAAGTTTTGGTCTATTTTTTTTAAATGGATGTAAGAAAGACACTACTGATTTTTCAAAATTTGATACTTATAAACCCACGCCTGAATTTGCCATACCATTGGTAAACACTAAAATAAGTATGCTTGATTATGTTGAAGAAGATAGTGCCAGTATTAAGGTTGATGCAAACGGATTGGTTCGTTTTGTATACAGAGAGGATAATCTTTACCAATATGATGTAGCTGATTTTTTTGAGTTTGACAATCAAAATGCTACTAGTATAAATAATAAATTGGGTTCAATTCTTATTTCAGAAGTTAGAAATACAAAACAGGTTACCTTACAAGAATTATCTACAAGTTTTAACCCAGCATCCAAGGCTGCTTTTGATGCATTAGCAGGTACAGTTAGTATTTTTCCTGCCATAAGCGAAAACATTTCAAATATTACTTCTTTTGAAGCTTTTACAGAGTTTTCGTCTATAACTTTTTCGGAGGGTTACTTAATAATTAAAATCACCAATAAATTACCTGTTAACTTAAATACTATTAGGCTAAACTTATATAACCTTACACCTTCTCAGTCGTTACTAGGCGTATTTAATTATACTAATATAGCCCCAGGTACCAGTAAGTCGGACTCTATACAATTAATAAATAAATCTTTGAGCAATACTTTAGGATATAATTTACCAATTTTAAATACCAATAGTTCAGCCCCAACTGCTGTGTTAATTAATTACCAAGATTCAATCGTTATCAATGCAATTGGTAAGAATTTACGTGCAATTAGCGGGTTAGCTAAATTCCCTGATCAAGATATTCCAGCCAAGAGCACTGAAATAGATTTTACACCATCCGATACAACACAAAGGGTCAGAAAGTTGAACTTGGCTGCTGGTAAGTTAAAGTTTGTGGCTCAATCCACTATAAAAGAACCAATTCAATTAACCGTTAATTTTCCAGGTGCCAAAAAAAATGGTTCGCCATTTCCTAGTCAAATTATCAACATTCCATATACTGGTAATGGCACTAACATTATTGATTCATCTATTGATATATCAAATGTTGATTTTGATTTAACACAGAATCCAAATAAACCATATAATTATATTCCAGTAAATTATACTGCCAAGGTTATTTCTAGTGGTAATGCAGTAGCTTTCGACTCTTCGGATTACATAAATTTACGAATTGAAACTACCAAGTTACAACTTGAATATTTTGAAGGTTATCCAGGGACAATTGAAGTTCCATCAGATAATAATAATTTCATCAACCTTTCATTTTTAGATAAAATAAAAGGTGGCTTAAATCTTTACGATGGAGAACTTAAATTAAAAGTGAATAATTCGATTGGGATACCAATTAAATTTAATTATAATTTTATTGGTAAAAACAACGATGGTTTAAGTCAAGATGCCCAATTATTGCCATTTGAGGCTAATTATCCTTCGGTGAATGAAGGCAATTTAACAAAACTTACTACTCAGGTGTATAGCAATAAAAATAGTAATGGTAAAATTAATGAGCTCATGTCGCTTCCGCCAAATAGTATTAAAGTAGAAGGAAAAGCTATTACTAATGCTGTTAAAGATCAATCAAAAAATCAATTTGTAAAACGTGGTTCAAAAATAAGTGTTGATGTAGAGTTGGATTTGCCTTTGGCAATAAGAACAACTAATTTTTCTCTTTCAGATACCAGCAAATTCGATATTAGTTCTTTAGATCAATTTACAAAATTTACATTAGGTTTAAATACCGAAAATGGTTTTCCATTTGAAACTACTTTAAAGCTATATTTTTATAATAGTAAAACCAATACCATTATCGACTCATTGAACGACAAAACAATTTTACTGAGTGCAATAACCGATGCCGATGGTAAAGTTATACAAACCACAAAATCGAGGAGCGAAATAGGAATAAATGAAATTTTATTAAAAAAATTAAAGGAAAGTGGAGCAGATAAAATTATTACGAAATCAACTTTAAAAACAGAAAATAATGGAAACAAAACTGTTAAAGTTTTTAGTGATTATTTTATTAAAGTATCTCTTGGTGTAACTACGTCTTTTAAACTTTAATTCTATTTATTTTTTACCATTAATTTATTTACTATTATGAAGATAAAATATTTATTAAATTTTGTTTTTCAGTTATTTATTTTGAGTGTCGTTGTAAAAGCTCAAACTAATTTAAACTTATATAATTTCAGAAATGTTGGTCAAAGTAATTTACTAAATCCAGGAATTAGACCGCAAGCTAATTTTACATTTGGCCTTATGGGTTCTTATTTAAGTGTCCAAACACCCGAAATTACTTTGGCAGATATTTTTAACAAAAATGAAAATCCAGATAGTACTTTTAAGCGCATAGTTAGCGATAATAATTTGTCGTTCAATAACATAGGACTATCTGCCACTTTTGATCCAATTTTTATTGGCTTTGCAATTAAGAAAAATTATTTTAGCCTAGGAGTGCAAACTAACTTTGACTTTTATGGTAGCCCCCCTAAAGATATTTTAGGTTTTACTCAAGGGTCAACTTTTTTTCAAAATACATTGAATCGTCAAGCTAATTTAGGAAATATTGATATTAATTCCACTGCTTCATATAACTTTCATTTAGGTTATACTAGAGAATTTGGTAAAAAATTAAGTATTGGATTTAGGGTAAAATATTTGCAAGGAATTTATAATTTAAATATTGACCAAAGCACTTTGAATATATCATCCAATATGGATTCTATTTATCTGAAAGCGGGTTTCAAAGCCAATACTGCCGGAATTGATGACTTGAGGAAAAATGATTTTAATATTGAAAAGTTATTTTACTCTACTTTATATAACAGTCAAAATGTTCCAAGTGGTTATAATTTCATGAACGATATATCTAAATTTTTTGATAAAAGAGGCCTTGTTTCAGGCTCTGGTTGGGGTTTTGACATTGGTGCAAATTACAAATTCAACCAACATTTTTCAGTATCTGCAAGCATAATTGACATAGGAAGTATAAATTGGAATAAAAATACTAGATCTTATGATATGCCAGTTGCAGAGTTTAACTATAAAGGACAAGATATAAAAGAATTGAATCAAATTAATGATTCAAACTTCATTGAGAATAGATTTAAAACCTTGCAAGATTCTCTTTTAAATAATGTATTTGTGCCCAAAGAAACAACAGGAAGTTATTCAACAAGTTTAAGTACAAAAATGTACTTAGGAGGTCAATATGCTATCAATTACAATAATACTTTCGACTTTGTGTTTTTTAATAATTTTGGCATAAAAACATTTAACCCTGCATTAAGTTTGGCTTTTACCAAAAAAGTATGGTCAATTTTAGATTTAAGAATTAGTGGTACTTATTACAATAAAACAATTAACAATGCAGGTTTGGGTTTATCTATAAATCTTGGTCCTTTTCAAACTTATTTATTTAGTGATAATTTAATGGCAGTTACCCAGTATGATGAAGCAAAATTTATCAATATAAGAACGGGAGTAAATTGGAATTTTGGTAGCAATAACGATAGAGATGGTGATGGAATTCCAAATAAAAAAGATAAGTGCTTTAAAAAGTATGGCACTATTGAATTGAACGGTTGCCCTGATAAAGATAAAGATGGGATTGCTGATAACAAAGACAGTTGCATTAATGTTGCAGGTAAGCCTTGTGCATTTGGCTGTCCTGATAAAGATGATGATTGTGTGCCTGATTATAAAGATAGTTGTTTAAATGAAAAGGGAAAAGCTAAATTGAAGGGATGTGCCGATAAAGATAATGATGGTGTAGCAGATAAAGACGATAAGTGTCCATTAGATTCAGGCAGAATAGATATGAATGGTTGTCCTGATACAGATGGAGATAAAGTTATTGATAACGAGGATGTATGTCCTAATGAATATGGTAAATTAGAACTTGATGGTTGCCCAGATATAGATAATGACGGTGTAGCCGATTATCAAGATTCTTGCAAACTTGTTTATGGTTTAAAAATGCTTAATGGCTGTCCAGATTCTGATGGTGATGGTGTTATAGACAAACGTGATAAATGCCCTACCCAAAAAGGATTAAAAGAGTTAAATGGTTGTCCTGATAGTGATTTAGATGGTTTAACCGATTTTGAAGACAATTGCCCTAATGAACCTGGTCCTATTTCTAATGCAGGCTGTCCTGTTGCTGCTATTAATTCCATTCCTGAAGCCGTTATATTAACACCAGAAGAAAGCAAAGTATTGAATGAAGCCTTTAGTAATTTAGAGTTTGAAACTGGAACTTCAAAAATTAAGGAAAATTCATTAGTAAGTTTAGCTGAATTAGCCGAATTACTGATTGTTAAAACAGAATATAAGTTAAATATCAATGGCTTTACAGACAATGTAGGTAAACCGGCTAGTAATTTAAAATTAAGTCAAAGTAGGGCAAATGCTGTGAAAGAATTTTTAATTTCAAAAGGGTTAGGTTCTGTTAGATTAACAGCCAAAGGATTTGGAAGCAAAAATCCTCTAGCAAATAATAAAACTCCAGAAGGAAGGGCAAAAAACAGAAGGGTAGAATTTAAAATTATCAAATAATTTCTAATATAGTTATATAATTAAAAATGCCATTTAACACTTGATAAATGGCATTTTTTATTATGTAATCTAATGTTTTAGTGTAAAATCAAGGCCCTTTTATTTATTTAAAACTAGTAAAGGTATTTTAGTATGATAAGCCATTTGTTTACTTAAGCTTCGGTGAAATAATCTATCAAAAAAATTCCGATTGTGCTTAGCCATAACTAGTAAGTTGGTGTGTTCATTCTCTATGTAACTATTAATACTATCAATAATACTGCTTATTTCCTCTACTTTCACAATTTTCCAATTGTTTAAAGCTATTTGATCTTTATTTTTCACAAAAAAGTTATGCTCTTCATCAAAATAATTATCAAATTCAGATTTAACATGTAATATACTAATTTCAGCATTATATAAATCTGCAAAATATGCCAAACGAGATAAAGCAGGAAATTCAGGCTCATTGAAATCACTTGAGTATACAATATGTTTTATCTCTTCAAACTTTGCCGATGGAGGAAT
Source organism: Bacteroidia bacterium (assembly GCA_044239605.1). GTDB lineage: Bacteria > Bacteroidota > Bacteroidia > UKL13-3 > UKL13-3 > JAAFJM01. The sequence goes on from JBIIBC010000027.1 coordinate 14,664, forward strand.
TACCAAAACTGGCACCTCAGACTTAGCAACAACCGAGGCTGCATTACTACCTATTAACACTTCCTGAATACCACTTGCTCCGGTTGTACCTAATATGATTAAATCAATTTTATTGTGGCTGGTAAACTCCTGAACTTCATCATTAATAAATCCAAAAGCCGAATGAGTTACATATTTTACGCCACTCATTTCCAAAGTACTATTTTTTAAATGAGCAAATCTATCTGTGGTGTAGTCATCAATTTCGCTCATGTAACTTTGGTAGATTGTATCAGGGTAAGAGCTATCAACCAATGGTAAATTCTTAACATACAAAAGATGAATTTCTGCATTAATTTTTAAAGACAAACTTATTGCATACTGCAATGCATTATTTGCAACTTCAGAAAAGTCGGTTGGTACTAAAATTTTATTTATCATTATAGTCAAGGTTTTATAAATACAATATTATAAGTAAAAACACATTGGGATTTAAAATTATGTTATAAGTTTTACTTATTTAATACTCAAAATTAATTTGAATGTGGTGTACAAAATAATCACTCGGTCACTATTAATATTGACTATTGTCAGCATTAGTTATGTCTATAAATTTTCCGATACTTTCAATTAATTTGCAACATGCTTACAAACCGACAATTATTTCTTTCACATCAGGCACAAACAACTAATTTCCCACTTATGCTAGAAGTTTCGAAAGCTGAAGGTGTGTTTTTATACGATTCAACTGGTAAAAAATATTTAGATTTCATATCGGGAATTTCGGTTAGCAGTTTAGGTCATGGAAATGAAGCTGTAAATACAGCTATAAAAAACCAAGTAGACAAGTATCTTCACTTAATGGTGTATGGAGAGTTTATTCAAGAACCTACAGCATTATTAGCAAAAAAAATAACAGACTATTTACCCAAAAATTTAGATTGCGTATATTTAGTTAATTCGGGTGCAGAAGCTACAGATGGAGCATTAAAATTAGCCAAACGTGTTACAAATAAATCAAAAATAATTGCTTGCAAAAATGCTTATCATGGCAGTACACATGCAGCTTTAAGTTTAAACAGTAATGAATATTACACACAACCATACCGTCCTTTATTACCCGATGTAGAATTTATAGAGTTTAACAATATTGAAAGTTTAAAAATAATTGACAAACAAACAGCATGTGTGATTATAGAAACAATTCAAGGTGAAGCAGGATATATTGAACCAACCATTGAATTTCTGAGTGCGTTGCAACAAAAATGTAAAGAAAATTGCGCATTACTCATTTTTGATGAAATACAAGCCGGAATTGGAAAAACCGGAAAAATGTTTGCATTTGAACATTGGAATATTGTTCCAGACGTATTATTATTGGGAAAAGCATTAGGAGCAGGTATGCCAATTGGTGCTTTTATCACCTCAAAAAAAATGATGCATGTGTTTACAGACAATCCAATTTTGGGGCATATTACTACCTTTGGTGGACATGCAGTGGTAGCAGCTGCTGCATTGGCCGGACTAATTGAAATTGAAAACCTCGATTTGATAAATCAAATAACAGATAAAGAAATTTTTATTAGAGAAAATCTAATTCACCCCAAAATAAAAGAAATACGAGGGAAAGGTTTAATGCTTGCTGCACAATTAGACAATTTTGATCAAACCTTAAAATTATGTCAGTTATGTTTGGTAGATGGGTTAATCATTGATTGGTTTTTATATGCCAATAACTCAATAAGAATTGTACCTCCTTTAACAATAACTAAAAATGAATTGAGTATTGGAATTGAAATTATTTTAAAGAATTTAGATTTAGTATAAATAAAGATTTTTTGTCATGTTTTTATTAAAATTAAAACAATAAATTAAAATATTATTTCCAACAATTACTATAGAAAAAGGCTAGGTCTGAACTATTATCGCTACATTAAACCACATTTTCAATTTAAAGTAGCGCTTAAAATTACCATACAGTTTTGATACAATTTCTCTAAATATTAAAATAGTTTTTACAGAAAACAATGTATTTCAGTAAAAATAACGATATTCGCACAAATTTATAAAGAATTCGATACAATTTTAATGAGCGAAAGCACAGGAACAAAACGATTAAATGCGGTAGTAAAAGAGCTGAATGTAGGAATGCAAACCCTTGTGGACCATTTAGCCAAAAAAGGTCATAGCATTGAGGCTAAGCCAACTACAAAGCTTTCAGAAGAGCAATATAAGGTGTTGCTTAGTGATTTTCAAAGCGAAAAGAAAAACAAGGAAGAATCTAAACAACTTAGCCATAACAAAGTTAAGCCTAAAGATATTACCATTGAACAACTGAAACCAAAAGCTAATGTTAGCGAAGATGATTACGAGGACGAAATTGTTGTTGTAAAATCAGGCTTATCAAATAGATATGAAAAACCTATTGAAGTTAAAACTTCAAAGACAGTTGAACAGCCTTCAGAAAAAATAGCTGAACCAGCTGTTGAAATAATCCCAGAACCAATTGTTATTGCTCCAATTAAGGAAACAATTTCTGAAGTTATTGAAAAAGTAGCTCCTAAAGTTGTAGAGAAAATTAAAATTGAATCGAAACCAATTGAAGAACCCAAAGTTGAACCAATTGTTGAGAAATCATCAGAAGTTACTAGTGAAGATAATGACTCTGAAGCACCTAAATTAACCATTTTAGGTAAAATTGATTTAGATTCATTAAATACAAAAACCCGACCTGATAAACGTCCGAAAGAGACAAAAAAATCTAAAGAGGTTGAGAAAAAACCAGCTCAAAAGGAAACAAAAGTTCAAGTTCAAAAGGAAGAAACTCCTAAAATTGATTTTGTTGAAAAACCAATAATTCCTGCTAAAGAGGTAGAAAAAGAAATAGAAGCTAAGATTGAAACTGTTGCTCCTGTAACTGAAGCTCCTATTATTGAAGCTACTGAGGTTAAACCTACAGAGGTAATGGAAACAAATTACGAAAAACTTTCCGGCCTTAAAGTTATGGGTAAAATTGTTCTACCAGTTGACCCACCAAAAAGTAGCAATAAACCGGTAGCATCAAGTGATGCTAATAACAAGAAAAAACGTAAACGCAATAATTATATAGGTGGAAGTGATACTTCTAATGATAAGTTAAATAAATTTAACAAACCTGCAGACGGTACTACTCGCCCTCCATATCAAGGAAATAATACAGGTGGAAATAGACCTGGTTATCAAGGAAATAATCCTAATAACGGAACAGGTACGCCTAGAACGGGTTATCAAGGAACCAACCCCAATAATAATCGCCCAGGTTATCAAGGAAATAATCCAAACGGTGGTACACGTCCGCCATTTAATAAAGGTGGTAATAATACTGCTGGTGGAAATCGTTTTGGTAATAACACACCATACAAACCAGGTGAAAAGAAAGAAATTACTGATAAAGAAGTTCAAGATAAATTAAAAGCAACTTTAGCTCGTTTAAATCCTGGAAGTAAAAATCCAAATATTGGAGCTGTTCGTTCAAAAATACGCAAACAAAAGAGAGATGATGCAAGAAGTGAGCGTGAGGAGGCCGCAATTGAGGCTGAATTAGCAAACAAAGTATTAAAAGTTACCGAATTTGTTACTGCTAACGAATTATCTAAAATGATGGAGGTTACTGTTACCCAAATTATCTCCGCTTGTATGAGCTTAGGTATGATGGTTTCCATTAACCAACGTCTAGACGCTGAAACTATCAGTATTGTAGCAGAAGAATTTGGATTTGAAGTAGATTTTGTTAGTGCTGAAGTACAAGAAGCTGTAGAAGAAGATATTGATGATCCCGCAGATTTATTACCTCGTGCACCAATTGTAACGGTTATGGGTCACGTAGATCATGGTAAAACTTCTTTATTGGATTATATACGTAAAGCAAATGTAATTGCAGGCGAAGCGGGTGGTATAACACAACACGTTGGAGCTTATGAGGTAACATTAGATAATGGCAAAAAAATTGCATTCTTAGATACTCCCGGTCACGAAGCTTTTACAGCTATGCGTGCTCGTGGTGCTAAAATTACAGATATTGTTATTATTGTGATTGCTGCCGATGATAGCGTAATGCCTCAAACTAAAGAAGCTATCAGTCATGCACAAGCAGCCGGTGTTCCTATAGTTTTTGCATTTAATAAAATAGATAAAGATGGTGCTAATACTGAAAGAATCAGAGAGCAATTAGCCCAAATGAATATATTGGTAGAAGAATGGGGTGGTAAATACCAAACCCAAGAAATTTCTGCTAAAAAAGGTTTAAACATTGACTTATTACTTGATAAAGTTTTACTTGAAGCTGAAATTCTAGATCTTAAAGCAAATCCAAACCGCAGAGCTGTAGGTTCAATTATTGAGGCCTCGCTTGATAAAGGACGTGGAATTGTAGCAACCTTAATGGTTCAAAACGGAACTTTAAGAGTTGGTGATCCAATCATTGCTGGAACAAATTCGGGTAAAGTAAAAGCTATGTTTGATGAACGTGGTAAAAAAATGCTTTTTGCCGGTCCTTCAACTCCAGCAGTTGTGTTAGGTTTTGATGGAGCACCTCAAGCAGGTGATAAATTGATTATTACCAAAACTGAAACTGAAGCAAGAGAAATTTCTAATAAACGTAAACAGTTACAACGCGAACAAGGCTTACGTACCAATAAACACATTACTTTAGATGAAATTGGACGTAGGTTAGCAATTGGTAACTTCAAAGAGTTGAAAATTATTGTTAAAGGTGATGTGGATGGTTCGGTAGAGGCATTAGCAGATTCATTGATAAAATTATCGACAGAAGAAGTTCAGGTAAGTGTTATTTACAAAGCAGTTGGTCAAATATCGGAAAGCGATGTAATGTTAGCTTCAGCATCTGATGCAATCATTATTGGTTTCCAAGTTCGTCCTTCACCACAAGCTCGTAAATTGGCAGAAAATGAATCAATCGATATTCGCATGTATTCAATTATTTACAATGCGATTGGTGAAATTAAATCGGCTATTGAAGGTATGCACACGCCTAAAATGGAAGAGAAAATTACTGGTAATATTGAGATACGTGAAGTATTCAAAATTACAAAAGTGGGAGCCGTTGCAGGTTGTATGGTTACCGATGGTAAAGTATTCCGTAATTCAAAAATACGCTTAATACGCGATGGTGTTGTGGTTCATACAGGTGAACTTTCTTCATTGAAACGCTTTAAAGACGATGTTAAAGAAGTAGCTTATGGATTCGACTGTGGATTAACAATCGATAAATTTAATGATATGAAAGTAGGCGATTTTGTAGAAGCTTACGAAGAAGTTGAAATTAAACGCCCTACAAGCAAATAAATATTTAATAATAAAAAAGGAAGACAACAGCCAAACTGAAAAGCTTGGCTGTTTTTGTTTTCAAACAAAACAATAAATACACAATGACAAAACATATTAAACCCGAAAAATATATAAAAGACAGAGGCCGCACATTAGCTATAAAAGCGTGCTACCTTAATACAGATTGGCAAGAAACGGGCAAAGCCACTATTTTAATAGTAAAAAATATTCCAAGAACAAACTATATAATTGGTAGCTTTCAAATTGATTTATGGTGTTTAGGAATCAAACAAACATCTTGGGGATATGGCATTAATGAGAAAAAACTTGCTGATATTTTTTCAAAATTAGGAGCAGGAAAACCTTTTGCAGAAGCTGATTATAATCTTTGCAGCCAAATAATTAGGGATGCCAATAATTATGCACTAAGTATTGGATTAAACACTCCAGCTAATTTTGAAACAAGCCAATATTTAATAGAAGAAACAATTGAAAATCCAATTGAAATCACATTTGGTAAAAACGGCAAACCTCATTATGTAGCAAATGAATTTGCAGACAATGAGGATATTATTACTTTATTAACTAATAAACTCGGCATTGATAATTTTACAACTGAATAAAATAAAAAAACCTTTTAGCAAACACTAAAAGGTTTTTTATTTTATTTATGTTTCTGTTGTCAATAAACTTATCAATTTTTGGAATGATAAGAACTGCCTTAAATATTTAAAAAATCTTTATTTCACCACCATTTCTAAAAAAATGAAGCTTAATTGTTTCGCTAGATGTATCATTGGTATATATACCTTTGTTAAATATCAAGTCATCACCTCTCATTTTCACATCAAACTTTCCAGTTAAATGAATACTTGTATCAGCATTGTTAAAATCGAATTCTAAAAAATAATTATTATTAATACTCCAAGTTCCTTTGGCATCGGGGTTATGGGTTGTTATACTGCTATCTTTGTTAAACTCAACTTCAAAAGCATTTAAAGTATTTAACCACTCTCTTGAATCATTATAAATCATTTTCCTTTTATTGAATCTCCTATTTTCAAATTGATAAATAACCCATGGTTTTTTACATAATTCATTTACAAACGAATCGTTTACTAAATCACGTTTAGTAAAAAAATAGGTGTATTTAGTTGTATAATTGGTTTCTGATTTCCAATTACAAGAACTCAGCATAAAGATGAATGCGATTATTAAGAAAAAAAATTTACTCATTAAATAAAAAATGTTTGTTTTAAAGCAGCTAATATACAGTTAGCATTCAATTTATAAATCATTGAAAAAAATTATCCAATTAACAAAAAATCAAAATCTTAGGTAATAATCCATACGAGGCTTATATTTGCGCCTCAAATTTTAAAGCTTAATAAGCAATGTTAGATAAATTAGAAGCCATTTATACCCGATATAAAAATGTAGAAGAGTTAATCAGTCAACCTGATATACTTAGTGATATGAAACGTTTCACACATTTAAATAAAGAGTATAAAAACTTAACAGGTATTGTAAATAAATACCATGAGTATAAAAACTTAATGGATAATATGGACAATGCACGTGATATTTTAAAAAACGAAAAAGATTCGGATTTGCGCGATATGGCTAAAGAGGAACTAGACGAATTAGAGCCAAAAGTTCAACCTTTGGAAGAAGAAATTAGAATATTATTAATTCCAAAAGAACCCGAAGACGAAAAAAATGCTACCATAGAAATTAGAGGTGGCACTGGTGGTGATGAGGCTTCGTTATTTGCAGGTGAATTATTTAGAATGTACAGTCGTTATTGCGAAAACAAGGGTTGGAGAACTGAAGTAGTTGATTTTACAGAAGGTTCAGTAGGTGGATACAAGGAAATTGTAATGGAAGTAAGTGGTGAGGATGTATATGGAATTTTAAAATACGAAAGTGGTGTGCATCGCGTACAACGCGTTCCTGATACAGAATCGCAAGGGCGAGTGCACACTTCTGCTGCATCGGTAGTGGTTCTTCCTGAGGCTGAAGAAGTGGATGTAGAACTTAATCCTGCTGATATAGAGATGCAAACTTCGCGCTCTGGTGGTGCTGGAGGTCAAAATGTAAATAAAGTAGAATCAAAAGTGCAGTTAACTCATAAACCCTCGGGTATTGTGGTTGTTTGTCAAGTAGAGCGTAACCAAAAAGGAAATCGCGAACGAGCAATGCAAATGTTAAGAACCAAATTGTACGAAATTGAATTGAAAAAACACTTAGATGGTATTTCGAGTAGAAGAAAAACAATGGTTTCTACAGGAGATAGATCGGCTAAAATCAGAACCTATAACTACCCTCAAGCACGAGTAACCGATCATAGAATAGGATTAACAAAATACAATTTACCAGATGTAATTAATGGTGACATTCAAGAATTTATTGATCAATTACAAATAGCCGAAAATGCCGAAAAGCTAAAAGAGGGCGGAATGAGTTAATTTATTTAAAAGTTAAATTTACATCAAATAGTGAATCGTTTATTTTAAAACTGTATGTTTGATGCTATCTATTTTATAAAATGAAAAATATTAAATACTTATTTTTTGTATTAACAATAATAACAGTTTTTGCTTGTAAAAAAGGTTACGAAGGTAATTTTAACAATAATCCAAATCCTGAAACATTTATGGCTGTTAGTAAAATTGAACGAAGTGGAACTAATCGTTTAACTACACGTGTAGATGCTTATTGGTGGGGAACTTCGGAGAATGGATTTGTAGTTGGTTATGAGGTTTCGATTGATAGTATGAAAACTTGGACTTATACCAAGAGGGCTGATAGTACTCTTTTGCTTACAATACCTTTTGGAAGCGATACAGCGAATATTAATGTTTATGTGAGAGCAATTGATAACCTAGGACAAAAAGATTTGACACCGGCTAGTTTAGCTTACCCTGTTCGTAACTCCGCACCCAATGTTAGTTTATCTAATATTGCTGGTAAAAAAACTACTAAATCGTTTCCTGCAGTTCATTTTTTTTGGACAGCAAGTGATGCAGATGGGCTACAAGACATCAATGGTTTTGATATTTTTTTAAATGACACTAACAGTAAATCATACAGTATTCCGGGTAATATACTAGATGTTACTATAATGGCCGATAATTCCTTTACTGATTCGTGTTTTGTATTTCCTGGCACTAAAAATAAAGCATTAGAGGGTAGAATTAAAGGTATAAAATACAATGCTTGGAACTACTTTTATATCAAAGCATTTGACAAAGCTGGCTTACGTTCTGCTTTTGTTTACGATTCTATTTTTATAAAAAAACCAGTTTCAAAAACATTATTTGTAAATGCCTATTTAACTTCGCGAAATACACCACAGAAATTTATCAATGACAGAATAAATACTTTTGTACCGTTATTTGATACATTATTTTTAAATAATCGCGATGCCCAACAAAATAACTTTGAACAATCGCCTGATGCATTAACACAATCAAGGGTTTTCTCATTCTTCAATAAAATAATTTGGGTGAGCGATGAAGGAGCAACTGCTGCAAGTTTATCTTTGGCGCAACAAAGTACAGTTGACTTTTTTGAAAACGGTGGTCAAATGTTTATGATGTGTAATTTTGGATCAGATATACCAAATGAATTAGAAAGTTTTGGTTTCACTCCTATTCAAAAACTTGTTACTGATTCAAGTGGCTTAGCAATAAGAATGAATATAAATGACGAAATTACTCCTTTTGATAATACATGGCCAACTTTAAAATGCAATACTATTATTTCAAGTGCTAGACCATTTTACACTCAAACGGCTTCAAGCGGAACAAGTAATTTTGATTCTATTTACAATGCCAAATTAATTACACTAGGCCCAAGTGGTGTTAAGCCTTTTAATGGACAATCAACTGTGGTGGCCAAACGTATTTCATTAAAGTATAACAAAACAGCTATGGTATTTATGAGTTTGCCTATTCAAAATTTAAATGGCAATAATAATGCTAGTGTTTTTTTAGAAAAAGTATTTAAAAACGAGTTGGGATTTTAGTTTGAAAAACATCATCATTTTTGCATCAGGAAGTGGCAGCAATGCCGAAAATATTGCTCAATATTTTAACAATAGTTCAACCATAAAGGTAAAGGCAGTATTTACAAATAATAAAGATGCAGGTGTAATTAAACGAATGGAAAAATTCAATATTCCATGTGTAATATTTAACCGTGATGAGTATAAAAATGACACCCTATTTTTAAAGCAGATAAATGAATTTGCACCTGACTTAATTGTATTAGCGGGGTTTTTGTGGCTAATTCCTGCATATTTAGTAAATGCTTTTCCAAAACAAATTATCAATATTCACCCAGCATTATTACCCAAATTTGGAGGAAAAGGAATGTATGGAATGCATGTTCATGAAGCAGTAAAACAGGCTAATGAAACCGAAACGGGTATCACTATTCATTATGTAAATCAAAATTTTGACGAAGGGGAGATTATTTTCAAATCCAATGTAATGCTTACTAATACTGAAACTCCAGAAACTATTGCCCAGAAAATTCATACCTTGGAAATGGATAATTTCCCTAAAATAATTGAGACGTTATTATTAAAATAGTTCTTTTATTTTGAATTGTTTTACTAGAAGCTAACATTACACCTAGTTTGTAATACTCATTATTCTACTCCTCTACATAATCCAAATCTTTGTGAAAACTTTCATCAATAAATAAGGTTGAAACAATTGCTAAAACCAAACAAATTAGTCCAACAACCAAAGCCGATGAGGTAATATTCAAACCGATATTACTTTGCAAAGCAGCAAAACCTAAGGTAATAGGAACAACTGCTCCACGAACAAAATTAGGAACTGTATTGGTAACAGTAGAACGAATATTGGTTCCAAACTGCTCGCAAGCTACAGTTACAAAAAGCGCCCAATAACCTGTGGCTGTTCCCAATAAAAAACACATCCATTTAAAATAACTAACTGAAACTTGATTGTTAAACAAGTAAATAAAATACAATACCAAACTTAATCCTAAGTAAGCAAAAATTACCTTTTTACGACTTTTGAACCATTGGCTGAACATACCACTTAACAAATCGCCAAAGGAAAGTCCAATATATGCAAACATGACACTATCAGCTACTTTAATTTCCACACCTAAACTGCGTGCAAACAAATGCGATTTATTAACCAAAACCCCAATGGTAAACCAAATGGGTAAGCCAATGGCTATGCAAGCCAAATATTTGATGAGGTTATTTTTATTGCTTAACAAATTTAACAAATTACCCTTTTTAACAGTTTTATTAGTTTCAACTGATTTATACATACCGCTTTCGTAGGTGCCAGCACGAAGTAATAAAAGCATTAAACCTAAAACACCACCAACAATATAAGTTACTTGCCAGTTTTTTAATGAAATAGCAAAAGCTGAATCTAAAAACGAAACCAAATGATGGCCGTTTTTCCCAACAATAGCGGCAGCTATGGCACCTAAAGCACCAACCGAAACTATTATCATAGTACCAATACCACGTTTTGATTTTTCCATGGTTTCGCTTACCAAAGTAATACCTGCACCTAATTCACCTGCTAAACCAATGCCCGCCAAAAATCTTGCCACTGCATAACTTGGAATATCGGTAACAAATGCATTGGCTAAATTAGCCAACGAATACAGAATAATAGAACCAAAAAGAACCGAAACTCTACCCTTTTTATCGCCTAAAACACCCCAAATAATTCCACCCAAAAGCATTCCAGTCATTTGGCAGTTAAACAAAAAAGTATCGGTTTTATCCATTTGATCGGCTGTGATAAAATCGAGCAAACTTTCTTGTTTTACTACATTGAACACAATCAAATCATAAATATCTACAAAGTAGCCCAATGCAGCTACAATAATTAAAAAATTAACCTTTTTGTTCATTTAAAAATTCAGTTTAAAACCAAGCGCATGATAGTAAAAAGGAGTGGTTTTTTTGCTGTTGAATTGCTAAATTGTTGAATTGTTTTTTTAGTTGGAGGGTTGAAGGTTTACGAGTTGCGGGTTTCTGTGTTGCGGTTTAAACTATTCCAATCTCAACTTGCTTATTGCGTAATTTTCAAATAAAAACATCCCCCTAACCCCCTTCGCCTTGCCAATCCTTGGCACATGGGGAATATTTCCCGCACAAATTTCACAGATTACACTTCCCACCTCCCAAATCTCATTACCCATCTCACCTCTCACACTTCACAATTCACAATTCAAAAATCACACTTCACCAAAACAAACCTAAGTCTTTATAAATAAAAACTATTGTCAGTTTTTGGATTGAGTGCAGTCATTGGCACGCCTTGTCATTCAAAATACATTTGAAGTACATAAAGTATTCATTTTTAAAGTTTCAATTTCAAGTAGTTATGTCAAAAAATTTACTTATTCTTTTAGAAGACAATACCAATGCTGAAGCATTGATAGAACAAAGTAAAACCATTGTTGATACCCAATATTTAAAAGCATCAACGGGAGCATTTATTGATGGCATTAGTCATAATGGAATTGACAAATTATTTTTAAACGAAAACCACGAATTAGAAAACTTAACGTACTCGGAAATTATAGAAAAAGTGATGCGTGACAATCCACTAAATGATGATAAAATAGTGGATAGCATCATTGATAAATGTTCCGAATTAAACTTAAAAATTGATGTAATTTTTAACCAAGACATTATTAATAGCAACTCGTTTGAACATAAATCGAAGTACAACGATTTGTTTATAATTGGCAAAGAAGCCATTGAAAAAAACTTTAAAACCGAAGATGGTATTTCTAAAATTGAAAACTTATTAATTGATAGTAAATGCCCGCTTTTAATTCTTCCATCTAAAAAATTTGATTTAAAAAATATTATTTTATTATTTGATGGAACAGTCGAATCGTTTGATGCTATTAAACTTTTTACTTATTTAATTAGTAATCAAACCAAAAATGCCAACGTACAATTAATTATTAAAACCACGCCCGAAGCTACCAAAGAAGAGCGTTTATTGATAAACTACATAAAAACCTACCGATTAAATTTTTCGGTAACCCGCATTGATCCTGACTATTACGAAGAAGAATTATTTAAAATGTTAAACCAATTTGATAATTTTTTATTGGTAGCAGGTAGCAATAGAAATGATGTTATAAGCGATTTACTAAAAAAAGAAGAATCGTATTTTATGCAAGGCAACAGAAGTGTTTTTATGATATAATAAGCTTACCCAATGATTGAAACTTTAAATAAAAATACCAAAACTACTTGTTACCACTGTGGCGATTTTTGCACAGAAGAAACACTTGTTTTAAACGATAAAACTTTTTGCTGCAACGGCTGTAAAAATGTGTTTATGTTGCTATCTGAAAACAACTTAACATCGTATTACAGCATAGAAAAAACTCCTGGAAAATCATTAAAACAAAGCATTGGCAATAAATATGCTTACTTAGACGATACCAATATACAATCAAAACTCATTAGTTATATTGACCATAAAGTAGCGCGTTTACAATTTCAAATTCCTAATATACATTGCAGCAGTTGCATTTATTTATTAGAAAATTTATACAAAATAAACAATGCAGTAGTAGGAGTACGTGTAAATTTTTTAAAGAAAACAGCCAATATAGTTTACGATGTAAATAAAATGTCGTTGCGCCAATTGGTGGAGTTATTAGCCAGCATTGGTTATGAACCATCGTTTACCATGAACGATATTAACCAAGAAAAACCTAAAAATATCAATCGTAAATTATTGTTTCAAATAGGAGTAGCAGGCTTTTGTTTTGGCAATATTATGATGATAAGCTTTCCTGAATATTTTGGGTTAGATAATACTACTAGACATTACTTATCATCAGCATTTGGTTATATCAACTTAGCACTTTCTATCCCTGTATTTTTTTACAGCGGACAAGATTATTTAATATCGGCATACAAAGGTTTACGCAAAAAACTCATTACCATAGATGTGCCTTTGGTCTTGGGTTTAGTGGTTTTATTTATGCGCAATTTTTACGAAATATTAACCCATACAGGCCTTGGCTACTGCGATACATTGGCTGGTTTGGTTTTCTTTTTATTAATAGGCAAATGGTTCCAACAAAAAACCTATGATTCACTTTCGTTTGAGCGCGATTACAAATCGTATTTTCCTATATCGGTTATAAAAATCAATGCTGATAATCAAACTACAACTGTAGCCATTGATAAACTAAAAATTGGAGATAGAATTTTAATTAGAAACAATGAAATTATACCTGCCGATAGTATTTTATTAAAAGGCAAAGCCAATATTGATTTTAGTTTTGTATCGGGCGAAAAAGAACCAATAGCCAAAGAGCTAGGCGAAATTATTTTTGCCGGAGGCAAACAAACTAGCGGAAACATTGAGTTGGAAGTAAAAAAACTAACCGAACAAAGTTATTTAACCCAACTTTGGAACAACGATATTTTTGCAAAAGACAATGCCAGCAAAGTAGAAACTTTTCAAACCAAAGTAAGCAAATATTTTACCGTGGCATTATTAGCTATTGCCATTTCATCGGCTATTTATTGGGCGGTATACGATAGTTCAAAAATAGTTCCTGCCTTTACTGCTGTGTTAATCATAGCTTGTCCTTGTGCTTTGGCCTTATCAAGTCCGTTTGCTTTAGGAAATGCCATGCGTAATTTGGGCAGAAAAAAATTCTATTTAAAATCGGCTAATGTGGTTGAAAATATTGCCAATATGGATACCATCGTTTTTGATAAAACGGGTACCATTACCCAAAGCAACGAATCGCAAATTGAGTTTATGGGTAATCCATTATCGCAGTTACAAAAAGAGCTCATTTTTTCAGTTACCCAAAACTCTATTCACCCATTAAGTAAACAAATTGCACAGCATTTAAATATCAGTTCGGCTATTATTTTAAATAGCTTTGACGAAATTACTGGAAAAGGCATCAAGGCCAATGTTGGCGGTAATGATGTGGAGGTAGGTTCTGCTAAATTTTTAAATATTACCGAAAATGAAAGCAATGCGTTAAACACACGCATTTACATAAAAATAAACAGTGAAAATGTGGGTTGTTTTGTAATAAAACATGCTTACAGAACAGGTTTAAAACAAGTAATTAATCAATTGGCAAACCAATTTAAATTGCATTTACTTTCAGGAGATAACGAGCAAGAAAAAACCTTTTTACAAACTGTTTTTCCAACTTCATCTGAGTTATTATTTAAACAAAACCCAGCAGATAAGTTAATGTACATAAACACCTTGCAAGGCAACAATCAAAAGGTAATAATGGTGGGTGATGGATTGAATGATGCAGGTGCTTTAAAAACGGCCAATGTAGGAATAAGTTTAAGTGAAGATACTTCGAGCTTTTCGCCAAGTAGCGATATAATAATGGATGCTGCTAACTTTGAATTATTACCAAAATACTTGCAATACTGCAAAAACACCATGAAAATAATTTATGTAAGTTTTTGCTTATCGTTGTTATACAATATAATTGGTTTAAGCTATGCTGTTAGTGGCACTTTATCGCCCGTAATTGCAGCCATATTAATGCCCATAAGTTCAGTAACCGTAATAGGATTTACTAGTATAAGTACGTATTTGTTGGCAAAGAAAATGAGGTAAAGGGCTGCTGGCATCTGGCCGCTGGCTTTCAGCAACTGGCGACTAGCATCTTGATGTTAGCAGAAAAAGTGATTTATAAATATAAAAAAAATGCTAGGGGCTAGAGGCCAGATGCTAGTAGCTAGCAGCCAAAAAAAAGAAACTATGAAAATAATGTTTGTATTAATAGGAAGCAGTTTTGTATTAGCCATTGGCTTTTTAATTGCATTTATTTGGATGGTAAAAAATGGTCAAATTGACGATGATTACACCCCTTCTGTTCGCATGCTTTTTGACGATGGAACAGTAAAAAAACAAGACGAAGAAAAAGTATAGAGAAAAAAATAACGCACTCGCTAGTGTCCCGCTAGTGAGGTTATGAAGCAGCCTCCGTCTGATTTTATCCTTGCAATTTTAAGTTTGTACCAGCAACAAATATTTCCCGCAGATTTCGCTGATAAACGCAGAATTTTATGCGCCTTATAATTTTGCCGTCCGTTTTGTTGCCAATACCTATCAGCTTCAGACCAACTTCAAAAGCCGTTATGCAGCGCATCTTCTTTGTCTACCTAGAAATATTGAATTTACAAGTTGGTTAAAATGGTATTTCTTGTTGGTGTCGTTTTGGTAAAACACAAACAATGGCGAAACTTATACATCCATTTGTTTCAATCAAGAAGATTTTGGCTAAAGCCGTTTGTTTGTTATCTCTTTATCCACGACCTAAAGGTCGTGGCAATTAATCGTGGCAATTCACTCAGTCGTGGCAAATAATGGTGGCAGTTTGTTCATTCATTAAGGTTTAAAATTATTGATTTAAAGATAGTTTGTTAGTTGTGTAACAAAAGTAGCTGTTTGCTAAAATATGCATCCCCACTTTTGTACCACAATAAACAAAAACTTTTAGCTAGTCAGCTAGCAATCAATATGAGAAAAATACACTTATTAACTTTATTGGGTATTACTGTTTTATCAGCCAGTTTGTATGGTCAAGATACCTTACTTATTTCCAAAAATCAGCTACTTACTCAAGTAGCACAAAAAAACCTCCAAGTAAAAATTGCTGAAAACAACTATCAATCGGCCAAAGCTGATTACCAGCAATCCAATTCACTTTTTTTACCTAATATCAATGTTTCGCACACGGGTATTACCACTACCAATCCTTTAATGGCATTTGGTTCAAAGCTAAATCAAGCCATTTTAACTCCAGCCGATTTTAATCCTACCTTATTAAACAACCCTGAAAGAACCCAAAATTTTGCTACGTTAATTGAAATTCAGCAGCCTTTAATTAATATAGATGGAATTTATGGCAGGCAGGCTGCTAAAAGTAAAATGCAAGCTTATCAATTTCAAACGGAGCGTACCAAAGAATATTTGGCACTAGAGGTAACTAAGGCATACATGCAGCTACAATTGGCTTATAAAGCCTTAAAAGTATTTGAAAATGCTAGTGCTACGGGTAAAGCCAATTTAAAATTAGTTGAAAACTATTACAAGCAAGGCTTATTACAAAAAACTGATTTGCTGAATGTACAGGTAAGTGTTAATGAAATTGAAAATCAATGGCAATATGCCAAAAGCAATGTTCAAAACGCATCGGATTACCTAGCATTTTTACTGAACGATGATACCAAGGGTAAAACTTATAAACCTACTGAAGCATTAGAAACAAATATAATAATAGAACCAGCAAACGCTTTTGTATTAGCTAATAGAAAAGATATAAAGGCAGCTGAAAAATCGACCGAGGCTTATAGTAAAATGGTTACCTTAAGCAAAATGAATTTTTTGCCTAGGTTAAATGCTTTTGGCAATTATCAAATGTACGATAAAACCATTTTTGGAACATCGGCAACGGGTTATTTGCTTGGTGCACAACTATCATGGAATGTATTTGATGGCAATAAATCAATAGCCAAAGTAAGTAAAGCTAAAGCCGATTTTGAAAAAGCATCAACTGAAGTTGATTTATATAAAAAACAAAGTGAGTTAGAGTTGAATAAAACCAATCGCCAATTAAAAGATGCTGAAAATAAAGTGTTTTTATCTCAATTGGCCTTTGAGCAATCGCAAGAAGTATGTAGAATTAGGCAAAATAGATTTAACCAAGGACTAGAAAAAACTACCGATTTACTGCAAGCCGAAACACAATTGCTTCAAAAGGAATTGGCTCATTTACAAGCCATTTTTGAATACAATTTTACCAAACAATTCCAACAGTTTTTAACAAAATAAAGTATTGAATAATCAATTTAAATTTAGAAATAATAAAATGAAAAATATAAATAAAGTAGTATTTGTTTTAGTAGCCTTATTAGGCATGAGTGCTTGCAGCAACGATAAAAAAGTAATTGAAAATAATGAAGCCGCTATAGTAGTTAAAACTAGCACCTCAGCTAATAATAATAGTGGAAAATCTATAGCCGCAAGCGGAAAAATAGAAGCCGAAAATAGTGCAAACATAAGCACCCGAATGATGGGTTATGTTACCAAATTGAATGTAAAAGTTGGACAAAAGGTAAGTGCAGGTCAACAATTAGTAACTATAAATAATACTGATTTACAAGCTAAAAAAGCTCAAGTAGAAGCAGCTATACAACAAGCCACTGCGGGTTATAACAATGCTAAAAAAGATTATGAGCGTTTTGTAGCTTTATTTAACCAACAAAGTGCATCGCAAAAGGAATTAGATGATATGACCACAAGGTATGAAATGGCAAAAGCAGGTCTTGAGGCTGCCAAGCAAATGCGTAATGAGGTTATGGCTCAGTTTAATTATACGTCTATTTCAGCTCCTTTTGCTGGGGTAATTACTAACACTTTTGTTAAAGAAGGCGATATGGCAAATCCTGGAATGCCTTTGGTAAGTTTGGAAGGCGAGGCTCATTTACAAGTTACAGCCATGGTTTCTGAAACCGATATTACCAATATTGAAAATGGAATGTCTGTTTCTGTTTTGGTTAAATCAATTAATCAAACGGTATTGGGTAAAGTGGTTGAAGTAAGTGCTTCGGCTAAAAATACTGGTGGACAATATTTGGTTAAAATTGGATTGGTAAACCCAAGCAATAAAGTTTTATCGGGCATGTTTGTAAATGTATTATTTAAAACCACTACAAAAACTGAAAGTAACGAGCTATTAAACAAAATTTTAGTTCCTTTAAGTGCATTGGTAAAACAAGGACAGTTAACAGGTATTTATACAATTGGTAATGATGGAATAGCCATTTTAAGATGGGTTAGAACAGGTAAGATTTACGATAATCAGGTAGAAATATTGTCGGGTTTGGCAGCTAATGAAGAATACATCATTTCAAGCGAAGGTAAATTGTACAATGGTGCTAAAGTTAGTGTGAAATAAATTACATCAATAAGTTCAAAAATAAGATAATCAAAAAATAAAATGCAAGAAGGTATTTCAGGTAAAATTGCCCATTTTTTTATCAATTCAAAGTTAACTATTTTGTTAATGGTTGGGTTGATGGTAATAGGCGTATATAGTTCGTTTTTAATTCCGCGCGAAGAAGAACCGCAAATTAATGTTCCAATGGCCGATGTAATGGTAGGTTATCCTGGAGCAAATCCAACTGAGGTTGAAAACAGAGTAGTTAAACCATTAGAAAAAGTTATTTCGAATATAAAAGGTGTGGAACATGTACACAGTATGGCTATGAATGGTCAAGCCATGCTAATTGTTCAGTTTTATGTTGGTCAAGATGTGGAGCGTTCGTATGTAAAATTATATGATGAATTAGCAAAACACGAAAACATGTTTCAAGCTGGAATTTATAAGCCAGTTGTTAAAACCCGCTCTATTGACGATGTGCCTATGCTAGGGTTAACACTTTGGAGTGAAAAATTAAATGATTTTGAAATAAAACAAATAGCTGAGGAAGTAACTTCAGAAATTGAAAAAATAAAAGATGTAGCTATTACAAAAGAAATTGGAGGTCGAAGCCGCCAATTAAAAGTAATATTAGATAAAGATAAATTAGCTGAAAACGGTATAGATGCCTTAAGTATTATGCAGATGATACAAGCTAATAATGGCAGTTCTCAGTCGGGTAGTATAGTAAATAACGATAAAGAATATTTGATAACTACAGGTAAATTTTTAAAAACAGTTGAAGATATTGAAAATTTAGTAGTGGGTGTTAATGCAAATTTACCCGTTTATTTAAAACAAGTAGCTACCATTGAAGATGGGCCGGCTACCAATAGCAGCTATGTTTCGTTTGGATATGGAAAAGCTAACGAAAAATACAAAACTGCTAACTCTGAATATCCTGCAGTAACTATTTCAATTGGTAAAGTTAAAGGTGCTGACGCAATGAAAATTTCTGAAAAAATTTTAGAAAAGGTAGCACATTTAAAGAAAACAATTATTACCAATGATGTACATGTAGAAGTTACTCGTAATTATGGTGAAACTGCTTCGGATAAAGTAGGGGAGTTATTACTACATTTAGGAATAGCCATTATAGCGGTAACGTTTTTAGTAATATTAGCTATGGGTTGGCGAGGTGGATTAGTGGTTTTCTTTTCAGTGCCATTAACTTTTGCTTTAACATTATTTGCTTATTATTTATTAGGTTATACCTTAAATAGAATTACACTTTTTGCTTTGGTATTTGTGGTTGGAATTGTGGTTGATGATAGTATTATTATAGCCGAAAACATGCATCGACATTTTAAAATGAAACGATTGCCATTTAAACAAGCAGCTATTTATGCCATTAACGAAGTAGGTAATCCTACCATTTTGGCCACATTTACTGTTATAGCGGCAATTTTACCTATGGCTTTTGTTTCAGGAATGATGGGTCCATATATGAGCCCAATGCCTATTGGCGCATCTATAGCTATGTTGCTTTCGCTTTTTGTAGCATTAACAGTAACACCATATTTAGGTTATCATTTATTACAAGAAAAAGAAGAACAAAAACACAAAGAAGAGCAAGGTTTAGAAACTAATTGGATATATAAGGTTTACAATAAACTAGAAAGACCATTGCTTGAAAGTAGCAAAAAAAGAAGACTTTTAGTAGGTGGAACTGTAGTACTTCTAATTGGTTCTGTATTGATGTTTTTCAACAAATCGGTAGTGGTTAAAATGTTGCCTTTCGATAATAAAAATGAGTTTCAAGTGGTAATTGATATGCCCGAGGGAACCACTTTAGAAAGAACTGCTGCTGTAACCAAAGAAATAGCTCAATACCTTTCAACTGTTCCAGAAGTAGTTAATTATCAAAATTATATAGGAGCTTCAGCACCAATTACCTTTAATGGTTTGGTTCGTCATTACGATTTACGTGGTGGAAGTAATATGGCCGATATTCAGGTAAATTTATTACATAAAGAAGAACGCGATTTACAAAGCCATCATATAGCCAAAGAGGTGAGGCCAATGATTCAAAAAATAGCCAAAAAATATGGTGCTAATGTGAAAATTATTGAAGTTCCGCCCGGCCCACCTGTACTTTCAACTTTGGTTGCCGAAATTTATGGACCTGATTATAAAGAGCAAATTAAAGTAGCTAATCAAGTAAAAACCATTTTAGAAATCACTAGCGATATAGTAGATGTAGATTGGATGACAGAAGATAATCAAACAGAATATAAGCTAGAAATTGATAAAGAAAAAGCCATGTTAAATGGAATTGCTCCGCAGCAAGTAGTTGGAAACTTAACTTATCTTTTAAAAGAATATCCTATTTCTAATTTATACGATGAAAACTCAAATAACAGTGTTGGAATTGTATTGTCGCTTGAGGATAAAGATAAAACAAGTTTACAAGACATTGGAAATATAAAAATAAAAGGAAGTAGGGGTAATGTAGTTCCTATAAGCGATTTAGTGAAAATTGTTAACGATTCGCTTCAAAAAACCATTTACCGAAAAGACCAAAAACGTGTGGTTTATGTAACAGCCGATATGGCTGGAGCTTTAGAAAGTCCGGTATATGCCATATTAGGAATGAACGAAAAATTACAAAAAATGCAATTGCCAAAAGGCTATAAAGTAAATGAACTTTATATGGAACAACCATCAGATGAAAGCGATTTTACAGTAAAGTGGGATGGTGAATGGCAAATTACTTTAGAAGTATTTAGAGATTTAGGAGCTGCATTTTTAATTGTTATAGTAATCATTTATATGCTGATAGTTGGTTGGTTTCAAAATTTTAAAACTCCAATGGTAATGATGATGGCAATTCCGCTTTCATTAATTGGAATTGTATTTGGACATTGGGCTTTGGGCGCATTTTTTACAGCTACTTCATTTATTGGAATGATTGCTTTAGCCGGAGTAATGGTTCGAAACTCCGTTTTACTAATTGATTTTATTGAAATTAGGTTACACGAAGGAGTGGCTTTAAAGCAAGCCATTATTGAAGCAGGTGCAGTCAGAACAACACCAATTTTATTAACAACGGGAGCGGTAGTTATTGGCGCATCTATAATTTTATTCGATCCTATTTTTCAAGGTTTAGCCATTTCCTTGGTTTTTGGAGCCATTGTTTCAACCATTTTAACTCTTTTGGTAGTACCAATTATTTATTATGTAACCGAAAGAAAAAAATGGGAAAAACCAACAATTGAAAGTAATAACAAACCAAGCAACTAAACACTATGAAACTATTAATTATAACTTCGGTAGCCGAATTTGGTAAAGAAGTAAAACAAATTTTAAAGCAAGCACAAGTAAAAACATATTCTTACAGCAATGTAGTTGGCTATAGAAATGCCATGCAAGATGCTTTAGCTACCAATTGGTTTGGAACTGAAATGAATGAAAACGAGTCAATACTATTTTATGCATTTGTTCCAACTGAAAATGTAGAAACTGTTTGCGATGCCGTAAATGTTTTTAATAACCAACAAGAAACCCTTTCGCATATACATGTTGCGGTTCTTAACATTGAAAAATTTAACTAAATACTAAGAAAATGAAAAGCAGAATAATAACCGCAATAGCAGGTAGTTTTATAATAATAAGTGTTTTACTTTCAATTTTTGTCAATCAAAATTGGTTGTGGTTTACCTTATTTGTTGGGGCTAACTTGCTTCAATCATCTATAACCAAATGGTGTTTAATGGATGATATATTGACTAAATTAAAAGTTAAAAACTAAAATAATATATTGAGTTAGCAATTTTTTTTGCAACATTAATTTTATAATACTTAGTTGACTGTGTAAATAAATTTATGCAGTTAACTAAGTACTACAAACTTTGTCCAAAAGTTAATAAATTATTATCAGGGTCAAGTATTGAAAATTCTTTTTGGTGCCATGGTTTTATTACTAAATGGCCATTTGGATGTATTATAACATTGTAAAATAATAGTGTTTGGTAGTATTCTACAATATTATCAGTTCTAATATATATTTGTCCATAGTTTTTTCGAGGATCAAGTTCTTTAAATTCAAAAAAATGAATTTGAATAAGGTCTTTTTCTACCATTAAATAGCCTTCAAAGTCGGCACTTCCAAACTCATTAAATCCTAGTTTGTTAATGTAAAAATCTTTTGTAATTTCTTTATTACGCATAGGTAGTTTTGGGCTAATATCTGTAAGCATATAGAATTTAACTATTAGTTTTTAATTAGGTGTATTTATTCAAAATAGTAATTATTTTAGCTACTTTAAAAAGCATAATTTGCTTTTAAAGTACTTAATAATTAAAAACGTAATTTATTAATTTAAATTTTTAAAACTAACAGTTTTTAAAACGTATGGAGAATAAATTGGTATTAAATTGTAAAAGGTGTATTTTTTTTTAATAGTTTTTAAATACGAGCTATTTAATAACAATTGTTCATTACTAAATATTGTTTCTTGTTTCAATATTTTTAATTTTTGTGAATGAATTCAATTCAATTAATTAGTAAAATAAACGCAAGAATAGAAGATTTAGCCTCATTAAGCCATGAAATTCTGCTACCAAACAGTAATTTAAGCAATATAGAGAAAGAGGTTCTGAAAAGAACTTGCAGCGAGTTGTTTGAGTTAATGCTTAAACTAAAAACATCAAACGATTTGAGTGAAGAGCAAATAGCCATTAAAGAAAATATTAGCCAAGAAATACGTAAAGACGATTTTAATTTTAAAGCCATTATAAGCAATAATGGCTCAGAAGATAATTTAACAATAAATTCATTGGCCAATGTTTCGAGCGAAATAAAGGAAGCCGAGTCTGAAAAAGAGCCCATTTTAGTTCCTTTAGAGGAGCCTGAAATCGAAATAGTAATTACTGAAGAAGTTTTGGAAACAGCAGCACAGGCTATTGAATTACCTGCTGTGGTTTTGGAGGATAACCAAGAGGATATAATTTCTGATTTTAATGAACCATTAGCAAAGGAAAAAACAGAACAACCATTCAATTTTTCATTTAATTTTTCGGAACCAAAAATGGAAGTAATTAAAGAAACTGAAATAGTTGAAAACATTGAAATAGAGCCTACTTTTATAAATGAAACCGAGGTTATTTCTACTATTGAATTGGAAGAAGAAATCATTGAACCTGAAATAAAGGAGGAATTACCTATAGATATTCAGCCAATCATAGTAGAAAATAAACCTATAGTAATAGAAGATACTAGAACAAAACCTGCACCTTTTTTTAGCATTGGAAAAACAGTTTTACCACAATCTGAATCACAAAGTTTAAATGAAAAAATAGCTCAAAAATTAGACGAGTTTCAGTTTTCCGAAAAAATTGTAGAACCCAAAATTGATAGTTTAAAAACAGCCATTTCACTTAATAAAAAAATCGCATTTGTAAATGAATTGTTTAAAGAAAATGTGGTGGAGTATGCCAAATCAATTGATAAAATTAATAGCTCAGCTAATTTAGATGATGCACTTTTAATATGGAATGAACTAAAAATAGCGCACAATTGGAACAGCGAAAATATGTTGGTAAAAGATTTAGAAAAATTGATTAATAGAAGGTTTAGTTAATACTAAACTAATTCACACTTTAAATGTTCAACCATTTCTATTCTTAAAATTTATCTTTCAGATAATGGCTTTGTCAAAGTTTAATACTTTGGCAAAGCAAAGAGCTAATAAAGCCTTATGAGTTTTTAAAAATGCTCAATTTTTTTATTTTTACCAAATTTTCAACGCTATCAATAGCAATTCTAAAGGTTAATTCTTTAGAAGTTCCATAATGCTTTTTTTGATAACTATACTTTTTGGACAGTGCTGAAGCCTGATAGCTAACACACTAAATTCATTATAAATCCGAGAGCGCGTTGCAAAAATTATTGATAGGGGTGTTTTGGAAGTCAATAACGTTTTGCAGCTACAAGAAGTTGGCGATTTCGGAGACGAAAACTGTCTGCCAGAACTGAACTTGATACGAAGCACAAAGCTTCATTTAACCACTGAATCGCCAATTTCTTGTAGGTGCTGTTATAGGCTGCTCTTTTCATTCCGTCACTATAATTTGTCCTGTTAAAAATATTGAGTGCCAATGTGAATTGTCAATTATTTTGTCTACACACTCTACTTACATACTTCTTCCCAGTTTCACTTGTCACCTCCATCAGGTAAATACCTGGCCCAAAAGACAAGGAATTTAGTTTAAGTAAGTGGGTTGCTGAAACTTGTTCCTCTAATATCCTTCTTCCTTGCAGGTCGGTAATTTTGTATCCGATAATGCGCTCAGAACTTAGTGTAACATTAAGTTCATCTCTTGAAGGATTGGGATAAATAGAAAACTTATTTTCAATAACCTCATTAAGTCCTGTGGTATTTTTTTGCCATGCAGTGAGTTTAATCCGGTAAAGTGGCTGGGTTGGGTGGTTTGTGGAAATATTAAGGAATGCAGTGCGGGAAAGTGTATCAGATATGCGAAATAACACTGGAATAGATAGGCTATTCTTAGTGTTAAGTATCCTCGGTCTGCTTACTACAGAGAAAGCAGCTGTATCACCGGTTAGGTGCATGGAGTTAATTTTTAGTGGAGTATTACCCGTATTTTTCAGTTCGAGCATGGTTTCAATTTCTTGCCCAGCAGCTGGGTTTCCATAGTTAATAACTGCCTCATTTGGCAAAAGTGTTTTATTTCTGTGTACTTCATAGGTTATGTTCTGACCAATTCCATTTCCAAATAGCCTAAGTGTGTAATTACCAGTATAATTGTCGTTTGTTACGAGGCTTAATAAGGATGTTGACAGGCCGTTAAGCGCAGCATGAAATCTGATAGTAAGTGTTGCTATCCCACCTGGATTTACTGTACTACTATCTAACAAATATGACCAGCCGATATTATTGCTTAATAGTACCTGATTAATCGTAAGTGGCAGGTTTCCTTGGTTGTATACATGAAAGGTCCTAAACACCGTATCGCCCACCATAACAGAAGGAAACAAAAGGCTGTCGTTGTTGGCCAATCCTTTTTCCAATTCATTATCAAATGCAGCATTAAGCAAAATCAATGGCCCACCAATACGCACCATTCGGGTAAGGCTATCTTTAAAACTGCCATTTTTGTAGGTGGCGTATAGTTTTACAGGATAAACGCCCGGTGTATTGAATTTGTGGGTAGGATGCACCTCATCAGAAAAGCTGCCATCTCCAAAACTCCAACGGTACTTGTAACGGTTGAAATTCTGATAATACTGATTGGCAAAAAACAACAGTTTGTTCGACTCGTTTTTGAAAGAAACTTTTTGCGTTGCCGCATCATAAGCAGATACCATGAAATCTGGGGCGGGATCGTAATAGCCCACATTCCAGTTTTGAAGATTACTATGGATTATTTGATTAACTGCTAGTCTGATCTTGGATGCAACTGTGCTTGAAAGACCCGGATTATAGGTAATAGCCAACGGTGATTTTCTAAAAAGCATATTGTAGAATGTGCACGCAGCCAAATAGGAACCGGCAAGTGAAGGATGCGATTCATCAGCGTCATAAAGTTCTATTTCCGGATGGTTGGTGCGCACATATCGCCACACAGCGGCAACAGCAGCTACAGGAAGTTGCTCATCAAACGACATGTTTGGGCCTCCCATTTGCATATAATTTTGTTGCAGCAGCGAATCCATGCCCTGGTAGGTGCAATAGTAACCCGCCTTAGGAAACTGTGCACACAGTGAAGGCTCGCCATTTTTTCTTCCCCAGGTCATATAAAGCATCGGTATTGCACCTTCTTGGTCAATCAGTAACTTAAGATCCTGAACACTTTGAATGTTGTTTGGTTCGAAACTATTGGGGGCAATAATGGAGGGTTCATTGCAAACCGCTGCGCCCATTACGCTCTGTTGTTGGATAATAACATAGTCCCATTGCGGATCAGCCATCATATCCAAACTCACCTGATTGCCTGAGTGATCATTAAATGTATATCCTCCGGGAGAATTATTGTTGTAAATTAAGGTATCACCCACTGATGAAGCCACATTCTTAATAAGCAGCGGGAGATTATTGACCGTAACATAACTGTTACCGAGAAACAAGGCACGAACTTTTGTTGGTGGCTGTGCAATGGATTTGGTTTGAAATGCCACTGCAGCTAGAATTATGAATAAATAACGTATCATCTGGATTATATTTTAAGGGTTTAACTTTAGTTTAAGAACAAAAATTGAAGTACGCACACGATCATGAAAAACAGGATGAGGCACCATGTTGGTATTGATGAGTTTTACCGTATTCGGTCCGGGATCGTAATCACAATCATCGGCATGGCTAAAGGTGCCAACCAATATCATGTTGCCTGATTTGTCAACAGTCCAGTCGTAAAGCTTTTCATCTCCCACACCACCAAAATGAGTCAAGGAAATGAGGTTGTCGTAATCATCGCTAAGGCTTACTATAAAATCTGTAAAACCTCTTGCCAAAAAAGTGCTAGATCCTGATTTTCCTTCATAGTAATAGCGCAACGAATCATTGGTATTATTCATGTCACTAATAGAGTTAGTTCCTAGTATACTTATTGCTGCCGCAGAACCACTGCGGTTGTAATTTTTACTCATAAAACGGCTCACTGTGCGGGCATGCAGAAACTGGCCTGCTGTATCAAAGTCGGCAACAAAGCCTGGGAATTCTGCCGAACCAGAAACAAAAAAGGAGTCGATACCGGGATCAACATCGATCTGCCTTTGGTAGGGTAAATAGCCAGTAGCCTTTAAGCGATTTTTATAAAGGCTAATATCTGAGCTGATGAAAGGCTTAGTCCATATGTGTGAGCCGTTTGCAGCATACTTTAGCAGCGATGCTTTTGGACCAACGTTGCTGCTCAATTCGCAATTATTTTTGGCATGAAGAAAAGTACAATAGATTACTCCATTATCATCCACATCAAATGAAGTTAAACCGTAAGCAGAGAATTCATTGTATTCTAAGCCAGAAGAAACCCAAACGTCAATTATTAGATCTAAATCCAAGTTCAGGCTGTAGCGGTAAATCTTATTTTGAAACATTACATAAAAATGAGTGGCTGTAATTTTATAAGCACTTTCTATGGTATTGGAAGAGCTGCGTCCTCCGAAAAAAATAGGAAGCATAGTTGCTTTAACAAAATTGCCCTTATCCGTGAGCTTCACAAGATAATATTTACCTGCTTGCCCAGCGATTACTCCTACTCCAGGATCTAAATCAGTTTGGCCGCCATAAAGCCAAAAAGTCATGTAAACATTTCCTGCCTCATCAGTTCGTACAAAAGTATTCTCAAACATGTGTCCTAGATTTGCAAAAGTCGGATTACCTATTCCATAAAAATTCTTTACAAACAGAAAATTACCAGCACTGTCGTATTTGGCTAGAAACATTACATTCTTATGGTTTGCTGGAGGAATCATCCAAACGCCATTGCCAAAATCAGTAGAGTCGGAATAAAAACCAGTTACCAAAATGTTATTATTAGCATCCGTTGTTACAGAGTGCACTTTCCTTGAAATATTATTATCAGCTTCTGGGCCAGGAGCAAGCTCGCGATTCATATCGAAGCCCCCGCCCAACTGCTTAACCCATTGAAGACTTATTTGTGCATGAAGCGTGCATGTAACAAAAGATAAAAGAAATAGTACCAAAGCGGGTTTGCCTACAGTGCCTTTTTTTAGCCCAAAGACAGACAAAAAGGGAAGCCAATCTATTGGCTCAAAACTGAATAAAATTCGTTTTTTCATGCGTTTTATTATTTTATAATTAGTTTTTAATCCCCTAATGAAATGACTTGAGGACATAAACAACATGGTTCAAAGTTATTTTTAACTAAAAAATAAAACATCCCCTTTTTGTAGGGTTTTAAAAATATCCCTTAAAAGAGGGATGGTAGAAAATCAATCTATAAATTCTAAATCGTTTGCTT
>JBIIBC010000028.1:0-42914 GCA_044239605.1 Bacteroidia bacterium
GGTTAACTATTGGAAAACTTGGTGCGAAAAATACCCAATCATTTCCATTGAAGATGGTTTAGCTGAAGACGATTGGTCTGGTTGGGCTGAATTAACTAAAGTTTTAGGAAGCAAAGTTCAATTAGTAGGTGATGATTTATTTGTAACCAATACCAAACGTTTAGCCGATGGTATTAAACAAGGTGTAGCAAACTCTATTTTAGTTAAAGTAAACCAAATTGGTAGTTTAACCGAAACCATTGATGCCGTTAACTTAGCTACTCGTAACTCATACACTAATATTATGAGCCATAGAAGTGGTGAAACTGAAGATACAACCATTGCTGATTTAGCAGTAGCTTTAAACAGTGGTCAAATTAAAACTGGTTCAGCTAGCCGAACTGATAGAATTGCAAAATACAACCAATTATTGCGCATTGAAGAAGAATTAGGCGGAAACGCTTATTACCCTGGTTTAGATTTTAAATTTATAAAAAAATAAATGTATTTTTTTGTGGTTGGTGAGAACACCAACCACGGGCAAAAGTTAGATATTATGAATTTAAAAGAGGCTTTCTGTTAAAGGAAGCCTCTTTTTTTATTTATATAAATAATTGTTTAATAATATAAAATATTGAAAAGGTTTTGAGTTATTGGAAACTTTGTACCGATATTTTTAAGTTAAAAATACTTTCCTTTTGTAATTCCTACTATTCGTAGTCTTGTGTGAAAGCCATTAGCGTTGTTGACTACGAATTAATAAATGAAAAAGAGTTTGTAACTCATTTTATTAAGCTTGTGTTTGAAAAACCACACTTCATTTTAAAACCAGAGATTGTTAAACCTACGGTCAGCCTATTTAACCGAACGATTATTTTATAATTCCTCCTTACAAATATTTCCAAATCTGCCCTAATAATCATTTAATCATTCCACAAGCGTGGGACAAAAATTAGATGAAATTTTAAAATTATTCCATTATTTTTGACCAATCAATTAGCTAAAAATTAAGTTATAAGATCAAAGATCAATACCTTGAAAAACTTCATCATTAAATATTATCCATATATTTTAAATAAATACACGGTTGTAACTACTGTATTCTTATTTATTTTAGTATTTGGCGAGCGAAACGGATTGGTTAATCAATTTAATCAAAGAGATAAGTATAACAAGGTATTGGAGGAAAATGAATACTTCAAAACAGAAATTACAAAGCTTCAAAACGACCATATCAATTTATTTTCTAATGCAAAAAATTTAGAAAAATATGCTCGTGAAAAATATTTGATGAAACGAGACGATGAAGATGTTTTTATAATTGTAAAAAAATAGCTTGTATTTTAAATTGATAATCTTACATTTGCACACCCAATGAAGGGAGGTGTAAAGGGATATGATATATATTAACGTTAAAGAAAACGAATCATTAGATAAAGCTTTAAAAAAGTTCAAAAAGAAATTCGAAAAAACAGGAGTTGTAAAAGAATTGCGCGCACGCCAATCATTTGTAAAACCATGTATTAAAAATCGTATGCAAAGCATTCGTGCGGCATATAAACAAAAAATGCAACAACAAGTTGAAGCATAATTTGTAATAAATTTTCTTAAAATTGTAAAAAGCCCACTTATGTGGGCTTTTTATTTGTATTTTTAACTATAATCAAGCATAATTGCGGCACAAAAAAATAAAATGAAAAAAATAGCATTATCAATCATAGCATTATCTACAATTGTATTTTTTGCTTGCGAGGAAAAATCAACAACAAATCCAAGTTCAACAACAACAACAACAGGAGGTGGAACAACAGGTGCAACTTATTATGTAAGTGCAAATGTAAACGGAGTATATAAAGAATTTACAAACCTTGTGGTTTACAGAAATGAAGATGTTAGTGATGAATCATTATTAGTAGTTGCTGGTCTTCCAAATAATGTAGCGAAACCATCCATTGAATTTAATATAAAAAAACCTGTTGCTGGTTGGAGCGATAATATTAACTACTCATTAAATATTGAAAATGCAAGTACTTACATCAAGTATACTAACGAAGCAGGAAGAGTTTATTCTTCAAGTAATATTTTAGTGGATGAAACTCCTTATAAGATTAATTTTTCAAAATTTAATTTTATTAAAGGTGGTTCTATAGTTGGTACTATGAATGGTAAGTTATTTATTGATATTGATACAACTACTATTAGCATTACCAACGGAAAGCTAAATATGGTTTGTGAAAACTAATTCCACTTTAAAAGGCTATTATTTCAACTTGTTGATAATAAAATCACAGTACAATTCGTTATATAATATATTTGGTTTTTGTAAAAAATAATAAATGATAAAAAAAGTAGCATATATTTTAATTGGATTAGCATTAAGTAACATCACTAATGGTCAAGCAATAATGAGCGAAAATAGCTCGTTTTTAGCTACCATAGATTCAAATACAATTAAGTTAAGAAATAAATTATTTCCTACTGTTTGGCAAGGTGATTTAAACATTTATGGATTTGAAGATAATGAAGTTCCTGTTTATTCTGATGAAGATATAAAAACACGTTTAAGTTTATTAGAATCAGAAATACCATTAGATTATAACGAACAAGTTAGACCTTATATAGATTTATATACCGTTAGAAAACGTAAATTATTAGCAAAGGTACTAACCTTATCAAAGTTATATTTTCCAACTATTGAAGAAATTTTCGATAGAGAAGGTATTCCTTTAGAAATGAAATATTTGGCAGTTATTGAGTCTGCTTTAAACCATGCTGCTACTAGCCCCGTTGGAGCAGCAGGTATGTGGCAATTTATGGCTCCTACAGGCAATATGTATGGTTTAAAAACCACCAGTAATTTAGATGAAAGAAGAGATTTTATAAAATCAACTGAGGCATCGGTTAAGTATTTTAAAAACTCATACAGAGTTTATGGAGATTGGTTATTGGTTATTGCAAGTTATAACTGTGGAGTTGGTAATGTAAATAAAGCAATCAGGAAAAGTGGTGGTAAAAGAAATTTCTGGGCCATAATGCCTTATTTACCTCGCGAAACACGTGGTTATGTGCCGGCTTTTATAGCTGCTGCTTATGCCATGAATTATTCTTCTGAACATAATATTTATCCTGCTGATCTTGAGTTAAATTACCATACCGATACTATTCAAGTTGATAATAGATATTCACTTGATCAACTTTCAATGGCTTTAGAAATTCCTTTAGCTGAACTTAAAACTTTAAATCCATCATTAAGAAGAGGTTATATTCCTTTTACTGGCAGTAAAATAACTTTAACTTTACCATATAATAAAATCATTAAGTTTTCGGCAATCAATAATTTAGAAAACTTAAATTTAGCTGATGACCAATTAATGGCCTTGGCTAATTCAAAACCAAAAGTTAAACCTGTTCCTGAAACCATTTTTTACAGAGTACAAAAGGGTGATTTGCTAGCAAGTATTGCCAATGATTACGATGTAACAGTAAAGCAAATAAAAAAATGGAACAGGCTAAAAAGTACAAAAGTAAAAAAAGGTCAACGATTAAAAATTTATACCAATAAAGCTTAGTGAAAACTAAGCTTTTTTTTTGCCTTAAAATTAAATAGGGCAATAATCTATAAATTGAGTTAATCACAATAGTTATGCATAATAATTCTAAAATTGTGGATAGTACATTGTATATTTTAAATAAATTTGTTTGCTTTTAAATACTATAAAAATTATTGATGGACGAGTTGAATAACGACATAAACGAGAATAATGAAAACAATAATGGTACTGAATATCATGTTACTGCGGTAAATGGTTTGTACCAAGATTGGTTTTTAGATTATGCTAGTTATGTTATTTTGGAGCGTGCAGTTCCTGCAATTGAAGATGGTTTAAAACCAGTTCAACGCAGAATATTGCATAGCATGAAGGAAATGGATGATGGCCGATTTAATAAAGTGGCCAATATTATTGGGCAAACCATGCAATACCATCCGCATGGTGATGCTGCCATTGGTGATGCTTTGGTAAATATTGGTCAAAAAGATTTATTGATTGAATGCCAAGGTAACTGGGGTGATATTAGGACAGGAGATTCTGCTGCTGCACCTCGTTATATTGAAGCACGTTTATCAAAATTTGCTTTAGAAGTTGCATTTAATGGTCAAACTACTTTTTGGCAAAGTAGTTACGATGGACGTAAAAAAGAGCCAATTACGCTACCAATGAAGTTTCCTTTGCTTTTAGCGCAAGGAGTGGAGGGTATTGCCGTTGGTTTGGCTACCAAAATTTTACCACATAATTTTATTGAGTTAATTGAAGCCTCCATTGATTATTTAAAAGGCCGTAAATTTGATTTAGTTCCTGATTTTCCTACTGGCGGTTCTATTGATGTAAGTAATTACAATCAAGGAATGAAAGGTGGTAAAATTCGTTGTAGAGCTAAAATTGAAGAATTAGATAAGAAAACGCTAATTATTAAGGATATTCCTTATGGAATTACCACCACCAGTTTGATTGATAGTATTATTAAAGCTAATGATAACAATAAAATCAAAATTAAGAAGGTAATTGATAATACAGCCAAAGATGTAGAAATTGAAATTCAGTTAGCACCTGGTGTTTCGCCTGATATTACTATAGATGCTCTTTATGCTTTTACTGATTGCGAAATATCAATATCGCCCAATACTTGTGTAATTATTGAAGATAAGCCTCATTTTATGCCAGTAAATGAGTTGCTTAAAATGAGTACTGAAAAAACTTTAGAACTTTTAAGACGTGAACTTGAAATTAGAAAAGGTGAATTAGAGGAAAATTGGCATTATGCTTCTTTAGAAAAAATATTTATAGAAAATAGAATTTATCGTGATATTGAAGAGTGTGAAACTTTTGAAGATGTAATTGATACCATTTGGCGTGGTATGAATAAATTTAAAAAGTTATTCATTCGCGATTTGAATGAAGATGATATTTTAAAATTAACTGAAATAAAAATCAAACGTATTTCAAAATATGATGGTTTTAAAGCAGATGACTATATTGCTAGAATTCAAGCTGAATTGGATCAAGTTAAAAACGATATAGCTAACCTTAAAGCTTTTGCTGTTAAGTATTTTGAAGGTTTATTGAAAAAATATTCAAAAGGCCGTGAGCGTAAATCAGAAATAAAAACGTTTGATACCATTGATTCAAAAACGGTAGCTATAGCCAACCAAAAATTATACATTAACAGAGCCGAAGGCTTTGTTGGTACTGGTTTGAAAAAGGATGAATACATTTGCGATTGTTCTGATTTAGATGATGTAATTGTGTTTAGGAAAGACGGTAAAATGCAGGTGAGTAAGGTTACCGATAAAACTTTCTTTGGTAAAGATATTTTGTATGCTTATGTGTTTAAAAAGAATGATGAACGCATGACTTACAATATGATTTACATAGATGGAAAAACCAAAATTACTTATGCTAAACGTTTTAACGTTACTGGTATTACCCGCGATAAAGAATACGATTTAACATTAGGAACACCTAATTCAAAAATATTGTATTTTACTGCAAATGCCAATAGCGAAGCCGAAATTGTGGCTGTAACATTAAGCCCATTAAGCCATGCACGTAAGCTGGCTTTTGATTACGATTTTGCTGAATTAGCCATTAAAGGAAGAGGCGTTCAAGGAAATATAGTTTCAAAATATTTGGTTAAATCAATTAAACAAAAAACCAAAGGTATCAGCACCATTGGTGGACGAAATATTTATTACGATGATGTAATTGGGCGTTTAAACAGCGATTCAAGAGGTAAATTTATCGGTTCTTTTAGTAACGATGATTTGATTTTAGTAATGTATAAGGATGGAAATTATGAATTAACCAATTTTGAACTTACCAATCATTACGATGCACCGAATGTTTTGCTTATTAATAAATTTAGATACGATAAACCTCTAAGTGTTGTTTATTATGAGGCTAAACAAAAAACGTATTATGTAAAAAGGTTCTTAATTGAAACCAAAACCATTAATTCTAAGTTCTTGTTTATAAGTGAAGGTGAAAAAAATACTTGTTTAGTTGCAACCGATTTAAAATCCCCAGCTATAACCGTTCTAACAGGAAAAACTAAAAAAGATGCTACTGAAGAAACCATTAATTTAGCTGAATTTATTGATGTAAAAGGATGGAAAGCCATTGGTAATAAATTAGGTGGAACTGAAATTTTAAGCATTGACTTAATTCCTGCCGAAGACGAGCCAGAAGAGGAAGTAAAAACCGATGATTCGGCCGATGATTTAAATACACAACCCGAACTATTTAACGATGAATTTATAAAAGAAGAGCAGGAGTTGGTTAAAAAATTATTGGAAGATGATGAAGAAACTGATAAGCCCGAAATACCAAAAGTTAAAAAGAAAATTATAGTAAAACCCGATCAACCTAAGTTGTTCTAATACCCCAAACCTATGCATGAAGAAAAACACTTTGAAGGCAGCCAATTAGTTAAAGATATTGTAATTGGAATGAGCGATGGACTAACTGTTCCGTTTGCTTTAGCAGCTGGATTAAGTGGCGCAGCCATTGTTAGTAATTCAGTTATTGTTACTGCTGGTATTGCCGAAATTGTGGCTGGAAGCATTGCCATGGGTTTAGGTGGATATTTGGCTGGTAAAACAGAAATAGACCATTACAACAGTGAACTTGCTCGCGAGTATTACGAAGTAGATCATTATCCTGAGCGCGAAAGGCAAGAAGTAGCCGAAGTTTTTGCTGATTATGGTTTAAGCATGGAGCATCAAAATATAATTGTAGATGATATAGCTAAAGACAAAGATCGTTGGGTTGATTTTATGATGAAGTTTGAGTTAGGTTTAGAAAAACCCAATATCAATGCAGCTAGAAATAGCGCGGCAGCAATTGGTTTGGCTTATATTGTTGGTGGTATTATTCCGCTTTCGGCTTATTTTCCCATTTTTGGTTTAAGTACTCAAATGGCATTGTTTTATAGTTGCTTGATTACTGCTATCAGTTTATTTGTGTTTGGATATTTTAAAACCAAAATTATTGGTCAACCGCCAATAAAAGGTGCTTTTAAAGTATTAGGAATTGGTGCAGCAGCAGCTGCAAGTGCTTATTTTATAGCACACTTAATTGTTTAGTTATGCGAATATTAACGGTAGTTTTATTTTTGCTAAGTTTTAAAATGGTTTTTGCACAGCAAGTAGCCATTGGAACTATTGATAGTGAAGATAAAATTGAATTTTCGGAAAAGGGCAAAAGGGCAATTAAAATAGCTTATTTACGCTCATTTACCGATGGAAGAAAATTTGATACAGCCTTTATAGAAAAACTAGGACAAATAAAATACTTGGTTATTTTAGGTTCAAAGAATAATGTTAAAAGCAGGTCTGCAGTAAGTATTTTAATTATAAATAATATAGTAAATATAGCTACCAATACTGAGATGAGAACATGTAGCAATGGAGCTTGCACTGATTGTCAGTTTTTTATTGAAAACAGCAAAGTAGTTGCTTGTAAGTGTAACGATAATGGTTCAATTAGTAATAACTGTTCTTTTAGAAATAACGATGGTGCATTTTTCTATAGCGTAGTTTCAAAAATTATAGCCGAAAAATAAATATATTTTGAGCAGAATTAAACTTGATTTACCAAACACATTTAATTTTAGTACCCAAATAAAATTACGTGTAACAGATTTAAATTATGGCAATCATTTAAGCAATGATGTGTATTTGGCTTTTTTGCATGAAGCGCGAATACAGTTTTTTGCAAGTATGGGATACTCTGAAATGAATTTAGCTGGTTGCTCAGTAATTATGGGCGACTCGGCCATAGTTTACAAGGCTGAATGCTTTTATGGTGATGAATTATTAATAGAAGTTACAGCCGCTGATTTTGGTACACGCAGTTTTGATTTATATTATAGGTTGACAAAAGTAAATACCGATATTTTAGCAGCTGAAGCCAAAACAGGCATGGTTTGTTTTGATTATAACGAACACAAAACGGTAAATATTCCTGAGGCATTTCTCCAATTTTTTAAAGAAAATACCTAAGCTTATGTCCTCACAATCCACTTGATTTTCAAATAAAGTCATTGTAATGCACGATAAAGTCAAATTCTGTTTTTAAACCAAAACAGAATTTAGCTGATGAAAAGTGATAATTCTAAAGCAAAGTTTGCCGTAAAAAGGACACTATTCGATTTTAGTTTTTTATTTAAATTAGGTGTTGGCAAATCGGATTGGTAAGGACATCAACCGAGGACATTGTAAGAGCGAATGCGAATATTTCCTTTACTTAAAATTAAGAAAGCTGTAATAAGTATATTATCACAGCTTTTTTCTTGGCTAAAAACAACCAATCAACTTTATTAACCAATTAACTAATAACTAGTCAATATGATATTCTTTTTTGCGTTTAGTAATGTCAATTCTGTCATCAATTTTTTCAACCAAAACATCTTTGCCAAACACAAACGAGTTACGCTTGTAATTAGATTCTACAATTCTATCGGTTAAATAAATAGCATCTTTAGGGCAAGCTTCTTCACATAAGCCACAGAAAATGCAACGTAACATGTTTATTTCGTATTTAGCAGCATATTTTTCTTCACGGTATAAATATTCTTCGCCTTTTTTACGCTCGGCTGCATCCATTGTAATAGCTTCTGCCGGACAAGATACTGCACATAATCCACAAGCCGTACAATTTTCACGTCCTTCTGCATCACGTTTTAATACATGCTGACCTCTATACACAGGGCTAAACTCACGTTTAACTTCAGGGTAACGTAAAGAAACACTTTTTTTAAACATGTGTTTAAAAGTTACGCCCATACCCGATAATATAGCAGGAATATAAAGCTTTTCTTTAAAGCTCATCTCCTTATTACTTACTACTTTTGATCTATTGGTTAATTGCATTTTATTAATTTTTTGTTTGTATTTTGTAGAGACGTTGCATGCAACGTCTTTACTTTTTTTATTTACTAAAAAGGGTTAATCCTCCGCCAGTTAATAATACATTTAAAATTGATAGTGGCAATAATATTTGCCAGCCTAATTTCATTAATTGGTCGTAACGGAAACGCGGTATTGTCCAACGAATCCACATGAAGAAAAATACAAAGAAAATAGCTTTTGTAAATAAAGCACCAAAGCTAATAATTGATACTAAATTAGGATTTAAAACGGTACTTAAATATTCTAATCCAGGGAAATTGTAACCCCCAAAATATAAGCATGAAATAATGGCTCCAGATACAAACATATTGATGTATTCAGCAAATAAATACAATCCTAATTTCATTGATGAATATTCGGTATGATAACCGCCAACTAATTCAGTTTCGCACTCAGGTAAGTCAAATGGAGTTCTATTGCATTCTGCAAAAGCACATATTAAAAAAATGATAAAACCTAAAGGTTGGTACCAAATATTCCAATTCAATCCTTTTTGCTGTGCAACAATATCGTTTAAGCTCAATGAACCGCTCATCATGATAATGGCAATTAACGACATACCCATAGCTAATTCGTAACTAATCATTTGGCTTGATGCGCGAACAGCACCCAATAATGCAAATTTATTATTAGAAGCCCAGCCTCCAATCATAATCCCATAAACACCTAAACTAACTACTCCAAAAACATATAAAATACCAATATTGATATCTGCTACTTGCAATCCGTATTTTACACCATCAAATTCCATAGCAGTTCCCCAAGGAATAACTGCACTGGTCATTAAAGCCGTAATCATAAAAATACAAGGGCCTAAAATGAATAATAATTTATCGGAAACATTTGGTATAATTTCCTCTTTCATAAACATTTTAACACCATCGGCAATGGGTTGTAATAATCCAAACGGACCTGCACGGTCTGGACCAATTCTATCTTGCATAAATGCAGCAACTTTACGCTCGCCATAAGTTGCATAAGCAGCTACACCCAAACTGATTAAAAATAAAATGACAATCAGCGCTATTTTAAAAATCAATAAAAACATTATTTATTTTCTCCCTCTGTTAAAGCAATTGTTTTAATATTATTCAAGGTCAATTCTCGTGGTTTAACCATTTTGGTATAATGATTAGCCGAAATAACTGACTGATGACTGATGGCTCTTGGTCCTTCAATAGTCCAATCGCTTGTTTTCTTTTTATCGAAACGGCAAGTATTGCAAATAAATTCTTCTACTTCGCCCCATTGGTCTTTACGACCTGTAACACGTAAAACATCTTCGCCTTTGTACCAAACTACTGTTTTTCCGCTACATTTATCGCAATCTCTGTGTGCATCAACTGGTTTAGTGAACCAAACACGGCTTTTAAACCTAAAAGTTTTATCGGTTAAAGCACCTACAGGACAAACGTCAATTACATTTCCACTAAAATCATTATCAATGGCTTGTTCAATATAAGTAGAAATTTCGCTGGCATCACCTCTGTTTAAAACACCATGCACACGTCCATCAGTAATTTGTTCAGCAGTTTTAACACAACGGTAGCATAAAATGCAACGTGTCATGTGTAACTGAATTTTATTACCAATATCAATTTTATCGAACGTTCTGCGTTCAAAATCGGTGCGGGTTTTAGCTGAACCATGTTCGTAACCTAAGTCTTGTAATTGGCATTCACCGGCTTGGTCGCACACTGGGCAATCAAGCGGATGATTTAACAATAAAAACTCCACCACACCTTTACGTGCATCAATTACCTTGTCTGATGTCATGTTTTTAACTTCCATGCCATCCATTATGGTAGTTCTGCAACTAGCCACTAGTTTAGGCATTGGGCGAGGGTCTTTTTCTGAGCCTTTGCTAACCTCAACCAAACAAGTGCGGCAATAACCACCACTGGTTTTTAACTTACTATAATAACACATAGTTGGCGGAGCCACCTCAGGCCCAATCATGCGGGCTGCTTGTAAAATGGTAGTTCCGTCTGCTACTTCTATTGTTTGTCCGTCTATTGTTACTTTTGCCATTTATATTTTATTTTTAGCCACATCCCGATAGCTATCGGGATACACAGATTTCTCTGATTCTCTTTTGGCGGTTTTATTTAATTAGACTAATTGTTTTTTTCAAATTTATTAATTAAAAAATCTACTTCTATTTTTAACTTTGGTAAATGGTTAATTACTATTGCCCAAAGATGTTCATAATTTATTGAATCGTAAGAATGAACAATTCTATTTCTCAATCCAATTATTTCTTTTGTATGAGAGATTTCAATTTCATTATTAATATTCTTAAAATTTTTTATTGCTTCACCTATAACTGCAAAACAACGTTCAACTGCATACTTTTTTTCCTTATTATTATTAAAATCATGGAAATTTTTAACATTTCCAATTATTTCTTGAATATCAATAATTGCCATTTCAATGTCTACAAGATATTTTAATTCATCTTCACTCATGATCCAAATATCTTTTGTTTTGTTTCATTTAAGCGTTTGATAAAAATTCTATTTCTCAAAAATTTTGGTGAAATTAAATCAACTTTGTGTCCAAAAAGCTTCACTAAACTTTCTTCAAATTCTGAATAGTTATCAGCATAATTATCAAAAGGAACGTTATCAAATTCAATCAACAAGTCTACATCACTATTTGCATTAAATCTATTTTCATCTAAAACCGACCCAAAAGCATACAATTCTTTCACTTTATGTTTTATACATAATTCACTAATTGATTTTATATGTTGTTGAATTAAATTCATTTTATAAGCCACAGATTACCCAGATTTCTCTGATTCTCTTTTGGCGGTTTTGTTTATTCTTTTTCGAAAATTGCATAAATATCATCAGAAGAACTTTTTCCATATGCTTTTGGACTACTTGAAAAAAAAATTAGTTTATAACCCGCAGCACTTAAATTATTGATTTTACTATTAATAGTTGATTCTATGTCATTCACATCGAATTTAGACTCTTCAATTTTATTGTTCTCATCACATGTTCTCAACATGTAACTAAAAGAACCATAATAAATATGAACAGTTAAGAACTTTTTATTTGAACTATTATTCGATTGTTTGAAAGCAAATAATAACGATAATCCTAGAATAACAATAGCGCTAAAAAAAATTAGTTTAATGTTTAATGTTTGATAAATTGTTTTCATAATTTTTATTCTTTTTGTCCGTGGTTGGTGTCCTCACCAACTACAATTTATTTTATAAGCCACAGATTACACAGATTTCTCTGATTCATTAGGGCGATTTTTATTATTTTTTTTAGCCACATCCCGATAGCTATCGGGATACACAGATTTCACTAAATAATTTTAAGCTGTTTTTTTATTCTTTTTCAAAAATGTAATTTGACGAAAGATTACTTTCATCAGATGCTGAGATCAACTTATACCCTTTCAATGAAATAGAATTGATTTCCTTGGTTAAAACAATGGCTCTTCCATTCAAATTGCCGTAATTGCTAATTTTTTTTTCAGTAATTACTCCATTTTCGTCAACGATAATTAAATCCGCTCTTAGAATTGTCATTGTCAAATACTTTTTAGAACCTTCACTTTGTTTAAAAGCACTAAATAAAGAAATGCATATGATGGTAATTACTGCAATTAGAATTAGTCTTGTTTTCATATTTTTAATTTTTTCTGTGAAATCTGTGGCTATGCTGTTGCTAAATTATGCATATTATGGTAATGCTTCACATCTTTTATAGCCGAAGGATTTTTAACATACTCTTCAAATTCATGTCTGAAATGACGAATAGCACTTGCTACTGGCCATGCTGCTGCATCACCTAACGGACAAATGGTATTTCCTTCAATTTTACGTTGGATTTCCCATAGTAAATCTACATCCTCTAAAGTTCCATGTCCATCTAATATTTTATGCAATATTTTTTCCATCCAACCTGTTCCTTCGCGGCATGGGCTGCATTGTCCGCAGCTTTCATGGTGGTAGAAACGAGCAAAGGTGTGTAAATTTTGAACAATACTGGTGGTTTCATCCATAACGATAAATCCACCTGAACCCAACATAGTGCCAGAAGCAAAACCACCATCAGCCAAGCTTTCGTAGCTCATCAAACGTTTTTCGCCATTGGCAGTGGTTAAAATCATTTCAGCAGGTAAAATTGGCACTGATGAACCTCCAGCAACTACCGCTTTTAGTTTTTTACCATTTTTTATTCCACCACAATATTCATCACTGTAAATAAAATCTTCTACCGTAATTCCCATTTCAATTTCATAAACACCTGGTTTATTAATATGTCCAGAAGCTGAAATTAATTTTGTTCCTGTTGATTTTCCAATTCCAATGCCTGCATACCAATCGCCACCATTATTTACAATTGGCACAACTGCTGCAATGGTTTCTACATTGTTTACCACAGTTGGGCAACCATATAAACCTGCAATAGCTGGAAAAGGAGGCTTAATTCTTGGATTTCCGCGTTTGCCTTCTAAACTTTCTAATAAAGCAGTTTCTTCTCCGCATATATATGCACCTGCACCTGCTTGTACATACAAATCCAAATCATAACCAGTTCCTAAAATATTTTTACCTAACCAACCTGCAGCATAAGCATCGGCAATGGCTTTTTCTAATATTTTAATGATATAAAAATACTCACCACGCACATAAATGTAAGAGGTATTGGCACCCAAAGCAAAACTTGATGTAATCATTCCTTCTATTAAAGCATGAGGAATTTTTTCCATTAGGTATCTATCTTTAAAAGTACCAGGTTCACTTTCATCGGCATTGCAAACTAAGTAACGAGCAACGCCTTCTGGCTTGGCCAAAAAGCTCCATTTCATGCCAGTAGGAAAACCAGCACCACCACGTCCGCGTAACCCTGATTTTTTTACTTCTTCCACAATAGCATCAGGTGTCATTGTTTTCAAAGCTTTCTCCACTGAGGCATAACCACCTTTTTCGCGGTAAACAGCTAAAGTTTCAATTCCGGGTACATCTATATGTTCTAATAATATTTTTTTACTCATTGTAATACTGCTCTGTGTTAATCAGTGGCTTAATTGTTAGTTTTTTCTAAAAGTACTGTTATCTAAGTATTTGCTATGTTCAGTTTTATTGCTCCAATCATTAATTAAAGCATCCACTTTTTCAAAAGTTAGATTTTCGTGGAAATCTGCACCAATTTGAAGCATTGGAGCTGTACCACAACTACCTAAACACTCGACTGTTTTTAAGGTAA
This sequence comes from Bacteroidia bacterium, assembly GCA_044239605.1. GTDB lineage: Bacteria > Bacteroidota > Bacteroidia > UKL13-3 > UKL13-3 > JAAFJM01. Next base: position 14,185 of record JBIIBC010000028.1, read on the forward strand.
ATTTACCATCAGCAGTAGTTTCACCATCTTTAATACCTAATTTATTTTCAATATGAGCTACAATTTCATTTGCACCTCTTAACCAACATGAACTGGTTCTGCAAACTTCTAATAAGCATTTACCAACTGGTTTTAAGTTATACATTGAATAAAACGATGCAACTTCATATACCTCAATTGGTTTGATATTTAATAACGAAGCTACATAATCCATTACAGGAGCACTTAACCAACCATCAAATTCGGCTTGCGCTAAATGCAAAAGTGGCAATAAAGCCGATTTTTGCTTACCTTCTGGATAACGTTTGATAATACTTTGCACCAAGGCAAGTGTTTCATCATTAAATTTTATTTCACTCATTTTTCTACTAATGTTGAATTTTGGATGTTGGATTTTGAATTATACCAACAAACAAATTTTTATATTTTTATTATCTAATTATTGAATGTATTTAATTCAACATTCATAATTCAAAATTCATTCCCGCTAAATCGGGATTATGCGTCTAGTTCACCTGCAATAATATTCATGCTACTCATGGTTAAAATAGCATCTGAAAGCATAGAACCTTTAATCATTTCAGGATAAGCTTGGTAAGCTATAAAACATGGTCTACGGAAATGCAATCTGTAAGGAGCACGTCCACCATCACTTACCATGTAAAATCCTAATTCACCATTTCCACCTTCTACCGAATGATAAACCTCGCCAACTGGAACAGTGGCCTCGCCCATGATTATTTTAAAATGGAAAATTAAAGCTTCCATATTATTATAAACTTCTTGTTTTGGAGGTAAGAAAAAGTCGGGTACATCAGCAAAGAATTTACCTTCAGGCAAATTTTCTAAAGCTTGTGTAATAATTTTTAAACTTTCTCTTATTTCATGCTGACGAACCATAAATCTATCATAAGTATCGCCTTGGGTTCCTAGTGGAATAGCAAAATCAAAATCTTGGTACGATGAATATGGATTCATTACACGCACATCATAATCAACACCAGCTGCGCGTAAGTTAGGACCAGTAAAACCATAGTTTAATGCACGTTCAGCACTAATTGGTCCTACGTTTATAATCCTATCCATAAATATTCTATTGCGTTCTAACAAACCAGCAAATTCATCAAAATATTTAGGGAAATCATTTAAAAATTCTCTGATTAAACGAATGCATTCTGGCGTGAAATCTCTTTCTAAACCGCCAATTCTTCCAATATTAGTTGTTAAGCGAGCGCCACAAACTTGCTCGTAAATATCGTAAATTTTTTCACGCCATTGGAACATGTAAGTAAATCCGGTTAATGCACCTGTATCAACACCAATTACAGCATTACAAACCAAATGGTCGGCTATACGAGCCAATTCCATAATAATTACACGCATGTAATCAACACGTTTAGGTGTTTCTACTCCCAATAGTTTTTCTACTGTCATGTGCCAACCCATATTATTAATTGGCGATGAACAATAATTTAATCTATCTGTTAAAGGCGTAATTTGATAAAATGGACGGTGTTCTGCAATTTTTTCGAAAGCACGGTGAATATATCCAATTGTGGAAGTAGCATCATGAATAATTTCGCCATCCATTTTCAATATATTTTGAAAAACACCATGCGTAGCAGGATGCGTTGGACCAAGATTTAATATGTTATAATCTTCGTCTTTGCTTTTAGTATTTAATTCTAATGATTCAATCATTTAGTTTATATCTTTAATTAAAGCACAAATGCTTATCTACCAAAATAACTATCGTCTTTATCTGTTCTGGTGCCATCTTCTAATGGATACTCTTTTCTCATTGGAAAATAATCCATTTCGTCAGCATTCAAAATACGTTTTAAATTTGGGTGACCAACAAAGTTAACACCATAAAAATCGAATGTTTCGCGTTCTTGCCAATTAGCAGAACTGAATAAAAATGTAGCCGAATCAATACTAGGATTTTCAATAGGCATGTAACATTTTACGCGTAAACGCACATTATTGATTAAGCTATGAATATGGTAAATTACACCAATTTCTTTACCTTTTACATCAGGGTAGTGTGTTCCACATACATCAGTTAAAAACTGCATTTGCAATTCTTGGTGATTGTATAAAAATGAAAGTAAATCCTTGATGCTGTTTTTATCAAACTCAATGGTTAATAAACCATAAGGCTCGTATGAGCTATATACTTTATCGCCAAATTGATTGGTAATTTCGGTTAAAATATATTCGTTATCTATGTTTACCATTATTGTATTCCGTAGCTTCCTAAAAGCGCTTTGTACTCATCAGAATTTCTTCTGCGAAGTGATTCGTTTTTAACTATTTCTTGTAATTTTAAAATGCCATCAATAATTTGTTCAGGACGCGGAGGGCAACCTGGCACGTATACATCTACCGGAATTACTTTATCAATTCCTTGTAAAACTGAGTAAGTATCAAATACACCTCCACTTGAAGCACATGCTCCAATGGCAATTACCCAACGTGGTTCAGCCATTTGTAAATATACTTGTTTTAAAACTGGTCCCATTTTTTTTGAAATGGTACCTGCTACCAACAATACATCTGCTTGGCGAGGCGAAAAGCTAATTCGTTCACTTCCAAAACGAGCCAAATCGTAATTTGAACCCATAGTAGCCATAAACTCAATACCGCAGCACGAAGTAGCAAAAGGTAAAGGCCAAAGCGAATTAGCTCTAGCCAAACCAATTATTTTATCTAATGAAGTGGCTTGAAATCCTGGTCCTTCAACACTTGGTGGTGTTTGTGAAATTTTTATATCTGACATTTAAGTTATTTTTTGATTTGGGAATTTAAGGTTTGATGATTTATAGTTACTCCCATTTTAAAGCTCCACGCTTAATGATATAAGCAAAACCAATTAGTAAGGTTCCAATAAAAATAAGCATTTCAACAAATCCTGTTGAACCTAATTCTTTAAAATTTACAGCCCATGGATACATAAAAATCACCTCCACATCAAACATTACAAACAAAATAGCAGTTAAAAAATACTTGATTGAAAAAGGCAAACGTGCATTTCCTTGGCTGTCAATTCCGCACTCAAAAATAGCTAATTTATCTGCCGTTTTACGCTTAGGGCCAAGGTAGTGTGTAGCAACCATGGTGGTAGCCACAAAACCAAAACCTACCAAAAACTGGATAAATATTGCTAAATAATCAATGGATACGTTCATATTTTTATTTTAAGATTGCGAAAATAGTTGGTTTTATTGTTTATAAAAACTTATCAAACTAAAATTATTAACATGATTTCAGCCAAAAAGATTTTAAATTTTTGAATTAATTTGATTTAACTGTGGCGGTTAACATTTCTACTAAAGCTGCAATTACTTTATCTACCTCTGCTTTGGTGTTTTGTTTTGCAAATGAAAAACGAACTGCTGCTCTGTTTCTATCTGTATTTAAGGCTTTTAAAACATGACTCCCTACATCTGAACCACTGCTGCATGCGCTTCCACCACTCACCGAAATCCCTGCAATATCTAATTTAAATAATAACATTTCTCCAATAGGGCTTGGTGGGAAAGAGGTATTTAAAACAGTGTAAAGTGAGTTTCCTTCGGCATCACCATTAAATTGAATACCAGGTATATTGGCTTTAAGTTGCTCAATCATATATTTTTTTATTGAACTGATATGAGCCATTTCTTCATCTAAATGGGCATAAGCTTTTTCTAATGCTTTGGTTAAACCAACAATGCCATAAACATTTTCAGTTCCTCCTCGCATATTTCTTTCCTGCGCACCGCCCGTTATAAAAGGATGTATTTTAGCATTACTACTTACATAAATAAATCCTACCCCTTTTGGACCATGAAATTTATGTGCTGCACAAGCTATAAAATGAACTTTTAGTTTTTGAACATCAATTGGGTAGTGGCCAATTGTTTGAACCGTATCGCTATGGAAAAATGCTTTGTATTGTTCGCATAAATTACCCACTCTTTCAGCGTCTAACAAATTACCAATTTCGTTGTTGGCATGCATTAAACTTACTAAAGCATTTGGATTATTTTGTAATAAATTCTCTAAATCTGTGTAATCTATATGGCCATTTTCGGTTAGTTTAACAAAGTGCATTTTAACCAAGCCGGCATGTGCTAATTCTTCAATAGTGTGTGAAACAGCATGGTGCTCAATGGCGGAAGTAATGATATTTTGTATTTTAAAATCCTCCACAGTTTTTCTGATAGCCATATTATCGGCTTCAGTTCCGCCCGATGTAAAGAATATTTCACCTGGCGAACAATTGATTAATTTGGCAATTGTTCTGCGGCATTCTTCTATAATGGTACGAACTGTTCTACCAGTGGCATGTGTGCTACTTGGGTTTCCGTATTCGTGCAACATTACTTGGTACATTGCATCGGCTACTTCTTTATCAAGCGGGGTAGTAGCAGCATTATCAAAATATATTCTTTCCATATTGAGTAAATAATTGAGCGAAAATAAATGATTAATTTATATTCACTAAATTTTTAAAAAATGATATTAGTTGTTTACTAATTGAGTGTATAAGTTCTTCAGTTTTAAAGATTCATTTTCCCAATTATAGGTTTGATTTGTAGCTTGTTGGCAAGCGTCTATACAATTTTGGTAAAATTCAGAATCGGTAAAAAGTTTTTCAATAGCCGTTGCAATTTGTTTGGCATTAGTTAAATCTACAGGAATTCCAACTTGATGTTTATCGGTAATTTCAGTATAAATCCTACTATTGCAAAAAATTGAAGGTAAGGCAATTGCCAGGTATTCGAAAAATTTACGTTCATGGCTTACCAACATTTCAACCGGTTGGTTTTTTAGGCAAATGCCTATTTTACATTGCATACTTATTTTATAAGCCGTATCCATATCCAAATATCCGTAAAAATGAATTTGGGTTTTAATGGCTTCAAAATTGGGATTGCTTTCAAAACTATGGTCGGTTCTGGCTCCAAAATAACCAACACAATGCAGGTAATATGATTTACCTTGCTGTTTTAACAAATACAAAGCATCAATCAATGGGTTGATATCGTAATACATATCTTTTATCATGCCAATATAAAAAATATGATTTCCGGGTGAAATGCTTCTTTCCATAATTTTGTATTTAGCCATTTGTTGGCTATCTGCGTAGTTTTGAATTACAGTATATTGGTTTTTTTTTACATGAAAAATGGGCAAAAAACTATCATTAGCCACTACCGGAATATAATGAATAAAATTGCTCGAGAATTTGAGTAGTTTATCATACAATTCTGCAATATTTTGCTTGCGTTTTGCCGGAATCCAAGGTTTTAATAAAATATCTTGTTTGGTATTTTCATGAATATCATAAATTACATTCTTGCCTAAAAATGAAAGTATTAAGCCAAAGGGCAACATTTCTGCATCGTGTATATGATACACGTCTGCATTTTGTTTTATAGCTAAAGCAAAAACCTTAAAAATGGTTCCGAAAGCGCGTTGTAACCTATTTTTAGGTTTGGGAATACCAATTATTTGAACACCATTTTTTAAACCTGTAAAATTACCAATGGCAATTAGAGTTACATCAAAATATACAGCCATGCTCACACATTCTCTATAAAAAACACGTGTGTCTATAATACTATGAACCGATGAAAAATGGCAGACTTTTAGTTTCAAACTATATTTATAAATCAAAAAAGCAAAGCTAAAAAAAAATAATTCATGGCCGCTATTTATTCAAAAAAAGAAAATGATTGATATTCGGAGTTGATATCAAGCTGCCAAGCAAAATGGTTAATTCCATTACTAATAATAATAATTTTAGCTTTATATTGTTGGTTATAAAGAGCTAGTTGTAATGCCGTTTCGCTATTTAAATTAACTGTAGGTGCTTTACATTCAATTAAAATTTCCGGTTCTGCTTTATTATTAAAAACTAAAATATCAAAACGTTTAAAACTATTTAAATAATTGAGCTTACGCTCAACAGCAATAAGCGTTTTGTTGAAATTTTTATAATTAACCAAAAAGTTGATTATATGTTGCCTAACCCATTCTTCGGGCGTTAAGCTTACCAATTTGCGCCTAATGATATCGTAAATAAACGGTTTTTCGTTTTGTTTGGTAATTTTAAATTGATATGTGGGTAAGTTAAGGTGCAAAGTTTTTTATACAAATGTTCACAAATGAAGTAAAAAGGCTCGAAAAAATTTAATTATTTGCAAACTTAAATTTTAAACAAAAAGTGGCTACCGATTTTACCAATCAATACAGCAAAATAATGCAAGACTTGAAAGCAAAAAAATTTGCTCCAGTTTATATTTTGCATGGCGAAGAAACTTATTTTGTAGATGCTATCAGTAGCTTTATAGAACACAATGCACTAACAGAGAGTGAAAAAGGATTTAATCAAACCATTTTTTATGCAAAAGATGTGGAACCAAATCAGGTTATTGAGGCGGCTAGGCGTTTCCCTATGATGGCAGATCGACAGGTAATAATAGTCAAAGAGGCACAAGGTTTTAAATCGTTAGATGCATTTGAATCTTATTTGCTAAAACCTGTTCCAACCACTTTATTGGTAATTTGCATAAAAGGCAAAAAATTAGATAAAAGAACGAAGTTTTACAAAGAAGCTGCCAAACATGTTGCATTTGAAAGCAGTAAACTTTACGAAAAGGATTTAACTCCATGGATAAAAAGTTATGTTCAAATGCACCATTTTAACATTAATGAACGTTCCGTTCAACTAATTGCTGATTCGCTTGGAAATGATTTGTCGAAAATTGCCAATGAATTAGACAAACTTTTTATCAATAAAACTGGTGTTGACAAGGAAATAACAGATAAAGACATTGAAACCTATATCGGAATCAGCAAAGATTTTAATCCTTTTGAATTATTAAGTGCTATAACTGCAAAAAACCCACAAAGAGCATTTAAAATTGGTCACCATTTGGCTAAAGCTAAAGATTTTTCAATTATTCCTTTTGTTGCCTTGTTAAGTAATATGTTTTCAAAAGGATATATAATTAAAAAAACCAATACAACGGATAAAAATACAATTTCAAAAGCATTTGGTTTGGGTTATTATCAAACGGACGATTATGTGAATTTGGTAAAAAATTTCAATTTGGGAGAAATTGAAAAGGTTATTTCAATTTGCTCACAATATGATTTGAAAAGTAAAGGAATCAATACTATAGCTATGACAAATCAAGAAATGCTGAAAGAAATTTTGGTTAAAATTTTATAACAAAAAACAAACGTACTTGCATTATTGTTATGTAATAGTTAATTATGCAACTATTAAAAGAAAACAAACAAATAAATAAAACAAATAAACATGAAGAAAATTTTACTTTTAAGTTTTGTATTAGCCAGCACTTTGGCTAATGCTCAAACTATTCAGAAGGCTAATCCTGCATATTCAAATATTGCAGTGCCAGCTAAAAAAAGTGTGACTGATGATGGTAAGCCGTCAGTTGTAAGGACTGATATCAACAAACGTCCAAAAAGTTCAGTTACATCACTTGGAAAAGGTGCAAGTTTTTCAAAAGCTACAAAAATTGGAGAAACAAACAATAATCAGCAAACTAATGGTTCAATTTATACCAGAGTTTATTCATTGCCTAATGGTAAAGTATCAGCTACTTGGACTTCATCGCAAGATGGTCCTGCTGTAGGATCTTCTTCTCGTGGATCTGGATATAATCATTTTAATGGAACAACTTGGGGTAATTCAACTCAAGCATCTTTAAGAATTGACCCTGAGCGTACTGGATTTCCTTGCTATGCATATAGTTCAGTTACAAACGAAGAAATGATTCTTTCACATATTGTAAAAGCTCCTAATACACCAAATGCAGGTGCTGCAACTGGTTTAATGTTAAACCGTAAAACTGGTTTAGGTGCAGGTACTTGGACAGGAACTGCAGTTTTAGATAGTTCAGATATTAAAATACCTGGTATTTTATGGAACAGAAGTGTAGTTTCGGGTAATTACTTACACGTATTTGCTTCATTTACAGATTCAGGTTCTACTCAGCCTAATAGAGTTGTAATAAATGGCATTAGAACTCCACAAGTTTATTCTCGTTTAAATTTAACTAATAATACATGGGAAGTAAAAAAAGTTATTTTACCGGGTTATACTTCAGATAGAATTTATAGTGGTGGTGGTGATAATTACGCCATGGATGCTAAAGGAAGCAATGTTGCCATTTTAATTGGTGGAATTGCAGATGATTTACAATTATACAAATCTAGTGATAATGGTAATACTTGGTCAAAAACTATTATTGATTCTTTTCCAGATCCAGCGTTTGATTTTACAAGAACTATTGATAGTACTTATTCGAATGATGGTAGTATTAGTGTAACTTTAGATAAAAATGGTAATGCACATTGTTTTTGGGCTCTAGGTAGAATGATTAGAACTGAAGGTACTGCTTCAGGTTCTTACTCTTATTTCCCTGGTCAAAACGATATTTTATATTGGAGAGAAGGTACTTCAACTGATAGTATCAAAAGTGTTGCTCAATCACCTGACATAGACAAAAACGGAATGTTAGATTTAGGAACAAATTGGAGAGCTGACGGAACTAGGTATTTTGGTAATTCAATCGCTACCATGCCTCATTCAATGAGTATGGGTGATACAATTTTTACAATTTTTTCTGGTATGACAGAAAATGATGTGGATGCAAATGGAAAAAACTTTAGAGATGTATTTTTAACTTACTCTATTGATTTAGGTCTTAGCTGGTCTGAAATGATTAATTTAACTCAATTTATTGGTTTCAATCAAGAACAAATTTATGCGAGTATTTCTCCAACCTCTACTGATAAAAATTTACATTTAGTATTTACTCAAAGTTCATCAATTGGAGCATACGATGCAACAGACAATCCTGATGCTGGTTTAGTTACTTACGATATTATTCACTTAAGTGTTCCAACAGCTAGTATTTTTGATGGTACAGTTGGTATAAATAATGTTAAAAATGAAGTGTTTAATGTAATTAATAATTACCCTAATCCTTTTAAAGGTTCAACTAATATTGGTGTTAATTTTACAAAAAGTACAAATGTTACTGTTAAAGTAATGAGTGTAACTGGTCAAGAAGTTTACAGCCAAACTTTTGAAAAAATTCCAGCTGGTTTAAATAACCTAGAACTTAACTTAGGCAATATTTCTGCTGGTGTTTATTTCTACAGCATTGAAGCTAATGGATTTAAAACTACAGGCAAAATGATTGCTGAGTAATTTTAATAAAATAAAAACTAAAAAGCCTTCAGAAACATGTTTCTGAAGGCTTTTTTTATTGCCCTAAAAAGTAGGTATTATTAAAAATAAGTACTTAATAAAAATTGTTATGTTATTATTCAGAAACTAAAGTTCTTCAATTTTGAGAGGCACTGAAAAAGTGGCTATTTATAAAAAGAGGCTGTTTTCTTAGTTGAAAACAGCCTCTTTTTCTTCAAAGTATTATGGTCCTTTAACGACCACATTCTTAAAGTTAATTTTTAAAGCCCTTATTTTATTATTAAAAATTAAAATACTTTTTAGTGCCCTCCAAATATGACTTTATTAATTAAGCATCAATTTTTGCATACTTCGCGTTAGCTTCAATAAATTCTCTTCTTGGAGGAACTTCATCGCCCATTAACATACTGAAAATTCTATCTGCTTCTACTGCACTATCTAAAGTTACTTGTTTTAAAGTACGTGTTTCAGGATTCATGGTAGTACTCCATAATTGTTCAGCATTCATTTCTCCCAAACCTTTATAACGTTGAATTCCTACTGTTTCAGGATTTGCGCCTTTTGCAATTCTCATCACCGCATCAGCACGTTGTGCTTCAGTCCAGCAATATTCTTCGTCTTTCCCTTTTTTTACTAAATATAAAGGTGGTTGAGCTATGTAAACATATCCAAACTCTAACAACTCTTTCATATAACGGAAGAATAATGTTAAAATTAAGGTACGAATATGGCTACCATCCACGTCCGCATCTGTCATGATAATGATTTTATGGTAACGTAGTTTGTCAAGGTTTAATGCTTTTGGATCATCGGCAGTTCCAATAGTTACACCTAAGCCAGTAAACATATTTTTTATCTCTTCGTTTTCGTAGATTTTATGTTCCATGGCTTTTTCTACGTTCAAAATTTTACCACGTAAAGGCAGAATAGCTTGGAAAACACGGTTTCTACCTTGTTTTGCAGTTCCTCCTGCCGAATCACCCTCCACTAAGTAAATTTCGCATTGTGCTGGATCTGTTTCTTGGCAATCTGCTAATTTTCCTGGTAATCCACTTCCGCTCATAGCACCTTTTCGTTGCACCATTTCGCGGGCTTTTTTGGCAGCAGCTCGAGCTGTAGCTGCTAAAATTACCTTTTGAACAATCATTTTAGCCTCTTTTGGATTTTCTTCCAAGTAGTTATTTAACATTTCGCCTACACATTGGTCAACAGCACCTGTAACATCGCTATTACCTAATTTAGTTTTGGTTTGACCTTCGAATTGAGGCTCTTGTACCTTAACTGAAATAACTCCTGTTAAACCTTCTCTAAAGTCATCACCAGAAATTTCGATTTTTACATTTTTTAACAAACCTTCTTTATCAGCATAAGCTTTTAAAGTACGTGTTAAAGCACGCCTAAAACCAGCAACGTGAGTTCCACCTTCGATTGTATTGATATTATTAACATACGAGTGCAAGTTTTCGGTATAACCAGTATTATAAGTCATTGCAACCTCAACCGGAACACCATTTTTTTCACCTTCTACATAAATTGGTTCAGGAATAATTTTTTCTCTTGTACCATCTAGATATAATGCAAACTCGCGTAATCCACCTTCGCTATGGAAAGTTTCTTCTTTAAATTTACCATCTTCATCAGGACGTAAATCTTTTAAATGAATGGTAATACCTTTATTTAAAAATGATAATTCGCGTAAACGAGCAGCAATGGTATCGTATTTATATTCAAGGGTTGTAAATATGCTTCCATCAGGCTCAAAATAAACAGTTGTACCATTTTTTTCAGTTTCGCCTATTATTTTTACATCATACAATGGTTTTCCACATGAATACTCTTGTTGCCAAATTTTACCATCGCGATAAACAGTGGCACGCAGTAACGTTGAAAGTGCATTAACACAACTTACACCAACACCATGCAAACCACCTGAAACTTTATAAGTATCTTTATCAAATTTACCACCTGCGTGTAAAACTGTCATTACTACTTCTAATGCCGATTTACCTTCTTTGGCATGCATTCCTGTTGGAATTCCACGTCCATCATCTTCAACAGTTATTGATTCACCTGGATTAATAGTAACTGTAATGTTTTTACAATAGCCAGCTAAAGCTTCATCAATTGAGTTGTCAACTACCTCGTAAACCAAATGGTGTAATCCACGAACCCCAACATCGCCTATGTACATTGCAGGACGCTTACGAACTGCTTCTAAACCCTCTAATACCTGAATATTATCGGCTGAATAATTACTTTTATCTTCCATTAAATTTATTTAAAATATTTTAGTTTAAATAGTTTGTAAATATATATCAGAATGGCTTGTTTTCCTATTGTTTTATGTTTTAAAGGATAGCTGTTTTTCCACAAATTATCACCGATATTTTTTATTTATGAAATTTAAAATTAGAAAATTTCAAAGATTCAAAAACTAATAAAATGAACTTTGTATTCAAAAAATTGTAATCAGAAACTTACATAACTGTTTTAAATTCCTATTTTATTTTTTTCAGTTTATTATATTTGTCCAGAATGAAAAGGAACAAAATAATTCAATCAATACCTGTTAAATGGCTTTATAAAGTTACTCAAAACACTTCGTTTCCTGGTAACAAAAATATTTCATTATATGCTGTCTTAGAATTTTTTGTGCGTTCTGTTTCAAAAAAAGACATACAAATGCGTAGTTCTGCGCTTTCATTTACTTTCTTTTTGGCATTATTTCCTACTGTAATTTTCTTTTTTACTGTAATTGCGTATTTGCCAGTAAAACAAGATCATGACAAGATTTTATTTTTTATATCTACCTTAATTCCAAAAAGTGCTTACGAAACCATAAAAGATACATTGGAAGATATTTTAAAACATCAACGTGGTGACTTATTATCATTTGGTTTTATTTCTGCAATTTATTTTTCTACAAATGGTTTTCATTCATTAATGGATTCTTTAAATAAATACAGTAATACTAAAGAAACTCGTCCATTTTGGAAGCAGCGAATGGTGGCTATAGGATTGGCGGTGTTTGTATCTATCCTTATTTTTGTATCAGTTACTTTAATTACGGGTGCCAGTTTTGGTCTAAAGTGGCTTGATAAAAAAGATATTATTGCTCACTCGGTAGCTAAGTTTGGTTTACAATCGTTAAATTATTTGGTAGCGACTGCTATTTGTTTAAGTATTGTTTCAGCCATATTTTACTATGCTCCAGCTAAGGTTAGAAAATGGAAATTCTTTTCAGCCGGGGCATTGTTTAGTTGCGCCATTATTTTAATTACAACCACAGGTTTTTCTTTTTATGTAAATCATTTTAATGCTTATAATAAAGTGTATGGTTCTATAGGAGTTTTAATAGTTATAATGATGCTTATTTACATTAATACATTTATTTTATTGCTTGGTTATGAGCTCAACGTAGCGCTTGATGCAGCTAACGAACATTATAAAAAACAAAGTGCCTATGTGGCCCAAAAAAATAATATTGTGGTATATTTAGATGATACAATAAAAACTGAATGATGGCTGATTTATTTGAAGTAGGAAGTACCAAAACATTTACCAAATTAGTTTTAAATGAAGATTGCGCTTCGTTTGAAAGTGGAAATGTGCACCCGGTTTATGCCACATTTGCTTTGGGGCGCGATGCTGAATGGGCTTGTAGGTTGTTTGTATTAGAAATGAAGGAAGCTCACGAAGAAGGCATAGGTACTTTTTTAACCATTCACCATAAAAGTCCCGCCTTAGTTGGTTCTAATGTACTTTTTACAACTACAGTAAAGAGCATTATCAAAAACGAAATTATTTGCACTTATAAAGCCCAAGTAGGTGATAGAATTATTGCCGAAGGCGAGCAAGGACAAAAAATTATTGCCAAACAAAAGTTAGATGCTTTATTTGACAGCTTGAATTAATAGCCACAGATTTTAATGATTCTATATAACTTTTTACTTTCTACTTAAACACTCCACAACTCTAACACTTTATACTTAAACACTCCACCACTTAAGCACCTCAAACATTTATTACTTCGCACTTTTGTCATTCCGCACTTCGCACTCTCGTTACATAATCAAAATGCCATTTTTATCAATGATGTTGATATGGTTTAATCGGCTTTTTTGAATGGTGTTCTCCACAAAAATAAACTTACGGTCATATATTTTTCCATCTAGGTAAAAGCTTACCCAATACTCGTTATTTAACACAAACACATCTTCATGAATGGCTTCAATTTTACCATAATCCAAAGCATCAATTTCTTTTAAAAAATGGCGTAAAGCACTTGTTTTAACATCTTCGCCATCTATGGTTCCGTATCCCTTACTGCTAACCAATACGCCACTTATCAAAGCATTGTTGAAGTTAATTAAATACACATTCCAAACATGCGCTCTCTCCTCATTAATTTCATAAACTGCGGCTACACCAACTCCATCAAATTCTGGTTCTATTATATCTTTAAGCATGTTTCTCTAATTTTAAAAATGGATATTTTTCCATTAAACTTTGGTGCAAATTAAGGATTTGTTCTTCAAATTTTTTATAACTTAAACTGTCGGTATGTAAAGGTTTGTGATTGGTTAATATGATGTGTTTTTCAAAGTCGGTAATAAATTGTTTGCTTAATTCTGTTAAACAAGTATTTACAAATTTTTGCCAAACATAATCAATGGCTAATTCATTAGGATGCACCAAATCGGCTTTATAAAACCGGTAATCGCGTAACTCGTCCATCACTATTTCGTATGCAGGGAAATAAAAACAATCAGTTTGATGTTGATTAATAATATTATAAACTAATTGGTGTAAAACAGCTTTGCTTACATTATTTTCATGTAAACCATCGCGCACATATCGCACAGGACTTACAGAAAAAAGTATTTTTATATTTGGATTTACTGCTTTTAGTTTGGTGTAAAAATTCTCAAATTCCGCATTTAAGTAATGAGTGTTTAAAAGTATTTTATTAAACAATTTCCCATCCATTTTATGGTTATTAGCTACTATTTCGTTGGTAGGTTCATATTTATAAACCCAAGCAGAACCAAATGTAATAAAAAGGTAATCAGCTTTTAATAATGCTTGATGAGCATTGGTAATAGAATTATTTATATTATTTAAAACTTGCTGTTGGTTAGCGCTTGAAAAACTGCCATGGTGCTGCATGCTGTGCCATAATCCATCAAATTGAACCAACTTACTTGCTGTTAAATAATTGTTAGCTAAATAACTAGTTAACTGCATAAAAATGGAACTAGGGTTAAACACTATTCCATTAGGATTAACCGATATGTTGAACTGAAATTGATATAGTTTTTGAGCAATGTTTTCGGCAAAACACGAACCAATACTAAGTATGTTATTGCTAATGCTTAAAGGCTCTAAAAGCGGTTTTGGATTGTAATCTAATTGTAATTTCATTTTATAATAAAAACGAGCTAAACTTAAAAGTAAACATTTACGTTAATTGTATTAAGTAATTGTAAACTGCTTGCTTGTTTAATGTTCAAATTTATACAATTAACAAATGTTTAAAAGTTTATTGCCAAATTTAATTGATATAACTACATTTTTGATGAACACACTTTAACTGAAATACGATTATGGCTAAGAAAACGATTGCAAAAAAAGCTGTTAAAAAAGTTGCAGCTAAAAAAATTCCCTCAAAAAAAGTAAGTGATAAAAAAGCTGTTTCGGTTAATAAAACTGAACCTAAAAAGAAAATTTTTGTATTAGATACATCAGTTATTTTATTTGACCACAACGCCATAAAAAATTTCCAAGAACACAATGTGGCCATACCAATTACAGTGCTTGAAGAATTGGATAATTTTAAAAAAGGAAATGACACCATCAACTTTGAAGCGCGTGAGTTTATAAGGTATTTAGATAAACTTTCCGGTCAATACACCATTCAGAATTGGATGCCAATTAACGGGCTTAAGCGCGGAAACTTCAAGGTAATCATGAACGAAAAACCTAAAAGTATTGACGCGCAAATTGTTTTTGGTGAACGGAAAGCAGACCATAAAATTATCAACGCGGCCATTGTAATGAAGGAAGAAAATCCTGAATGTAAAGTGGTTTTGATTACTAAAGATGTTAACCTACGTTTAAAAGCAAAATCTCTTAATTTATTATCCGAAGATTACGAAACTGGTAAGATAAAAAACTTAGAAGGATTATATTCAGGTAACTCCATTATTGAAAAAGTAAAATCAAATATAATTGACGAAATATATGCCAAAGGAATAATCAATTATGAGTTTGTAATGAAAAAGAAACCAAGGGCGAATCATTATTTTATTTTAAAAAATGAACGCAGTTCGGTATTGTGTTACTACGAAGCAGAAACCGAAAATTTGGTGAGGGTTGATAAGCAAAACGGACATGGAATCAAGCCTAGAAATGCAGAACAAGCCTTTGCTTTAAATGCCATTTTAAATCCTAAAGTTAGTTTAGTTACCATACAAGGTATGGCTGGGACTGGTAAAACCTTATTAGCATTGGCAGGCGCTTTACACCAACGTTCTGATTATAGACAAATATATTTGGCAAGACCAATTATTCCGCTTGGTAACCGCGATATTGGTTATTTACCTGGCGATATAAAATCAAAGATAAATCCATACATGGAGCCGCTTTGGGATAACTTAAAAATGATTCAAAACCAATGGAAAGAAACCGATAAAGAATACCAAAAATTAACCGAAATGGTGAACAATGAAAAGATTGTAATTTCGCCATTGGCTTATATACGCGGTAGGAGTTTATCGAATATTATTTTTATAATTGATGAAGCTCAAAACCTTACCCCACTTGAGGTTAGAACCATAATAACTAGGGCAGGAGAGGGCACAAAAATTATTTTTACTGGCGATATTCATCAAATAGACACACCTTATTTGGATTCACAATCAAACGGACTTTCGTATTTAATGGATAGAATAAAAGATAATAGTATGTATGCACATATTACGCTAGAAAAAGGTGAAAGAAGCGAGCTTGCCAATTTAGCTAACGAGTTTTTGTAATTAATGTGAAAATAAGGTCGTCCCTTCGGGACTTTTATATATTGGTTATTTCTTCCTACCATAAGTTCGCCTCTACGAGGCTTTTTGTAACATAATTATTATAAATTATTGAATGGATTATCTTGTTAAATGGGTAATCCCGTAGGGATTAACTTATGGTAGAAAAGGCTAGATAAAAATTTAAGCCCTGTAAGGGCGACCTTATTCTGTGATTGGTCGACCCTACGGGACTTTGTTAATTCCATTGATTTCTTTCTACCATAAGTTCGCCTCTACGAGGCTTTATTTCTTGTTTAATTCCCATATTAATAAATCAAATTTTATTATAATTGAAATAACAAATTTGTTAAATAATGGCTAACACTTATTCTCAATTAAATATTCATTGTGTATTTGCGGTAAAAGGTCGTGAGAACCTAATCACCAATAATTTTCGTGATGATTTATATCGTTATATGTCTGGTGTTTTGAAAAATGATGGGTCTTATCCTCTTGCTGTTAATGGTTGGAAGGATCATGTTCATGTTTTTTTTGAACTACCTGTTACGCTAAGTGTTTCTAAACAAATGCAAATGTTAAAATCAGCTTCCTCGAAATGGATTAATGATAATCAATTTGTTAAAGGTAAATTTGCTTGGCAAGAAGGTTATGGTGCTTTTTCATATTCTCATTCTCAACGAGATGACGTGATTAAGTACATTATTAATCAAGAACAGCATCATAAAAATCAAACTTTTAAGGAAGAATATTTAGGATTACTAAAAAAGTTTAATATTGATTTTGACGGTAAATATGTATTTGAATTTTTCGAATAAAAATAAATTTATCTAACTACTCAATCTACTTTTCAAGGATGATTTTGCTCCATGCAAAGTCATCTTTTTTTATTTTCCAAATAAATCCATCTAAAACATAATGGACTATTTGTGGCAATGAAAGCAGCGGGACTAACCAAGTTAAATGAACGGAAAAATCGTATTTACCAAACTGGTAAAAAACACTGAAAAAACCTTTGTTTTCGTTCCAAACCATTGCATCCCACAAACCTTCTTCTACATAACATTTACCGCAAATAATTTACAATAATTTCCACTTGCTCCCAAGTATCTTTTTTAGGATTTATATAGCTAATTTCAGCTTGCAATTCCAATAAGTTTGCATCCATCATGTTACATATTACTTGGTTATCCATTTGTGGTATAAATCCTATTTTATTGTTTTGGAAATAAAGCGCAATGGCTTTGTTATCGTATTTATTATTAGGTTCTCGCACCAGTTTTATAGTATCTCCAATTTCCATTTTATTTAACAATTGCGGGCCATTGTAATACCTAAAACCTGCCACAAAGCATTGCAACAGTTGTTGTTTTTTTCTTATAGTTTTTGCTTCTATTTTGGGAACCAAGCTTAAAGCTATTCCTCCAAACATATTTCTTAAAAATTCACCTCTATTCATTTTGTTTGTTTTTTAGTGGAATTGGTAGGAGTCGAACCTACATTATCACATTTTCAGTGTGCTGCATACACCACGTTTGCTACAATTCCATTTAATTTTTGGGCATAAAAAAAGCCGCTTACTACAAAGTAATAAGCGGCTTTTTGTTATATAAATTTATATTACACTAACACACACTCATTACCCAAAACTATGCCCTTAAAGGAATAATTTTTAATTAATCGAATAGTATGTTGTTGGTTATTTTTCACGGGTGCAAATATGTTTGTTTTTATTTCAAATAAACAAGTTTTATTTTTTTTGGTAAGTATATTTTTTAAAAATAACCTTGTAAAGGCTTTATTTTACTAGTATTTACAAACTACTTATTTTTTTCTTAAAGGTGTTTTTTTTATTAATTGTTTCCAAACTTTACCCCAATTATGCCTGTTGTTGCTATTAGCTTTCGGCATGAGTTCAACAACAAAAATTGTCATTCAGCGCATCTCCTTTGTATTTGCCTGAGGTTGTTGTTTTTACCAACCTACTCGTTAATTTGGTCGGTGAAAACACCGACCATAGGCAAATATTTATAATCTAAATCTATTTTTTTTGTTTGCTACCTTTAAACTTACAAAAACTATATTTGTAACCTCATACTCACCAAAAGCCAAATGACCTTTTCATTTTCCGATATTACCACCATTAGTTTAACCCTTTTTGCCATTATTGATGTGGTAGGAGCGTTACCATTAATTATTACCATCAAAGCTAAACAACAACATTTAGATAGTGGTAAAGCCACTTTGGCTGCTGGTGGATTAATGGTTTTGTTTTTAATAGTTGGAGATACCTTGTTAAGTGCCATTGGTGTTGATTTACCTTCGTTTGCAGTAGCAGGTTCTATTGTAATTTTTATTTTGGGTTTAGAAATGATTTTGGGAATTGATATTTTTAGACAAGACCCTAACGATTCTAATGGCAGCATTATTCCAATTGCTTTCCCAATCATAGCAGGTTCGGGAACCTTAACTACCATTATTTCCATGAAAGCAGTTTATGAGTTTCAAAATATATTGGTTGCTATATTGTTAAACCTTATTTTGGTGTATGCTGTATTGCGCTCAACTACTTTTTTAGAGCGCATTTTGGGCAAAGCGGGCTTGGGTTTAATCCGCAAGTTTTTTGGGGTAATATTAATTTCTATTGCAGTTAAAATATTCAAGTCAAACTTTTTAGGATTATGATACAAAAATTTTATAATGCTCAAAAAGCACAAAGTTTATTGTTTTTAGTAATAGGAAGTTTTTCAACTGTACTTTCTATTTATTTTTTCATTGCTAGTATTAATACCATTTCTTTAGGATTTGCTATTCCCTTTTTTGTATTTGGATTAACCCAAACTATTTTAGGCTTTAAAACTTTCATGAAAACCAATTCAGAACGCCAGTTTGTAATGCATTCGGCTAAAGAAAATACACAGCAAATAATAACCATTGAAATACCTAAAATTAACAAAATACTTACCAATTATAACCGCAAAAACTATATTTTTTTAGGGTTAAATGCTATATCAATTTTATTGTTTACAGTTTTTGCCAATACCCCAATGGTTAAAGGAATTGGCTTAGCTTTATTTGTGCAATCGCTTATTCATATTTCATCACTTTATTTTGAAAACAACCGTAGCCAAATTTATTTTAAATGGCTTAACGATTATTATAACTAAAACCCATTATTTATATGACATTACCATCCAACTTTGTGTTAATCATTGGCCTTATTTTATTGATTATAACAGTAGTTTATTTTTTATTGCCAAAGCTTAATTTGGGTAGATATACCAATGCATACTTAAAAACTTCCATTGCTTGGTGCGCCATTGGTTATGTAGCCTACGATCAATACAATAAAGGCAGTAACTTAACCATTGTATTTGTATTAATTATAGGTGCTTTGGTATTTGCTTATACCGCGTTTAATGCTAAGGAAAAGAAATAAAAAAAGCCAAACTCAAAGTTTAGCTTTTTTTGTGCTTGTATTAATTTGTATTAATTTAATTAACTACCCAAGTTTCGTTACCTGCTATCAGTTTATCTAAATCGCCCAAACCTTTAGCCATTGCTGAATCCATTTGATTATTGAATAATTCATCAAAAGTATTTTTGTTTGAATTAACATAAAATACACCAAACGGACGTGGTTTGTGGTCAGGGTGTGCAGGGTCATCGTAAAAGCGAGAAAGAATAGTAGCTTTTACTAAATCTGTTTCATCGTGTATCCATAAATCGTTGGCAGAAACATCAGCTAAATTAACTATAATTGGTTTAAAACCATCAAGCATAATTCCTTTGTCATCGTTTGCACCAAAAATTAATGGTTTGCCATTTTCCATCAGTAAAATATTTTCTTTTTTGCTTCCTTTTTCAGTATAAACTTCAAAGGCGCCATCGTTAAATACATTACAGTTTTGGTAAATTTCAACCATGGAAGTTCCTTTATGTTCGTAACCTCTTTTTATAACTGCTTGTTGGTGTTTTGGATCTCTGTCTAACGTGCGAGCCACAAAAGTAGCATCTGCACCTAAAGCTAATGCGATAGGGTTAAACGGATAATCGACACTTCCAATAGGAGACGATTTGGTAACTTTACCTTGCTCGCTAGTTGGTGAATATTGGCCTTTGGTTAATCCGTAAATTTGATTGTTAAACAACAACACATTTACATCAGGATTCCTGCGTAACATGTGTATGAAATGGTTTCCACCAATACTCATCGAATCGCCATCGCCAGTTATAATCCAAACTGAAAGTTCAGGGCGAGTAGCTTTTAAGCCAGTAGCAATTGCAGTAGCTCTTCCATGAATACTGTGCATACCAAATGTATCCATGTAATATGGAAAACGGCTTGAACAACCAATTCCCGAAATAAATACAAACTCTTCTTTTGGTCTGCCTAAATCAGGCAATACCGTTTGTACTTGTTTTAATATACTATAATCGCCACAACCCGGACACCAACGTACCTCTTGGTCTGAAGCAAAATCTTTTGATGTCAATTTTTCTACAACTTCGTTCATAATTTTTTCAATTTTGAATTTTGAATTTTGGATGTTGAATGCTCAATATCCTGTTTATTTATTATTTTGTTGTGATGTTTTTACAATAGCTGTTACGATATTTATAATCTCATCAATTTCTTTAATATATTTATCTAAGTTTATTTCAACCAATTGACTTTTATTTAAGAGCATTAACCAATATTTTGTTTCTCTTGCTTCTTTTGACGCAATTGACATTTTATGAATAAAGTCTGCTTTGCTTTGAGCTGCAGTAGCTTCATTAATATTAGCACCTATACTAGTTCCACTTCTTAATAATTGTTTTGAAATAATAAACTCATTATTAGATTTTAAATATTTAAAAAGTTCGATAATACAAATGGCAAACGAGAAACTTTTTTCTAAGATTAAATTTTCTTTTTTTTCCATTATATCAATTCAAAATTCAACATCCAAAATCCAACATTTATTTACGCTAGTATCTCCTTAATTTTATTAACTACTTCGGTACTCATAAATGGTAATCCTTGAATTTTATTGTAAGGAATTGCATCTATAAAATACTTATCTCTAATTATTTTAACCAATTGACCGTTATTTAACTCAGGCACCACTACTGTTTTAAATCCTTTTAAAATTTCGCCTAAGTTTTTAGGGAAAGGATTGATATAACGTAAATGTGCGTGCGATACATTTAAACCTTCACCACGTAAAATAGCAGTTGCAGTTTTTAACGCACCATAAGTTCCACCCCAACCAAGAATCAATAAATCGCCAGTTTCAGGTCCATTATCCATGGTTTGTAATGGAATATAATCAGCTACTCTATCTACTTTTTCTTGACGTAAAAGTACCATTTGCTCGTGGTTATTTGGATCGTAACTGATATTACCAGTTACATTTTGTTTTTCCAAACCACCAATTCTATGCTCTAAACCTTTGGTTCCAGGTAATGCCCACGGACGTGATAATTTTTCATCGCGTAAGTATGGCATAAATTTATCGTCATTATTTCCTCTTTCTGGAGCAAACTCTACTTTGATATCTTGCAAATCTTTTGTTTGTGGGAATAACCAAGGCTCAGAACCATTGGCTATATAACCATCGCTTAAAAAGAAAACAGGAATCATGTGTTCCAATGCTATTCTGCAAGCCTCGTAAGCCATGTTAAAGCAATCAACTGGCGATTGCGCAGCTACAATAACCACAGGACATTCGCCATTTCTACCAAAATAAGCTTGCATTAAATCTGCTTGCTCGGTTTTAGTTGGTAAACCTGTACTTGGTCCAGCTCGTTGAACATTTACAATTACCAAAGGTAACTCAAGCATGGTAGCCAAACCAATGGCTTCTCCTTTTAACGCAATTCCAGGACCCGAAGAACCAGTAATAGCAAGGTTTCCACCAAACGAAGCTCCAATTGAAGAACAAATAGCTGCTATTTCATCTTCAGCTTGGAATGTTTTTATATTAAAGTTTTTATGACGCGATAATTCGTGTAAAATATCTGATGCAGGTGTAATAGGGTAGGTGCCATAAAATAATGGCAATCCTGATTTTACTGAAGCCGAAACTAAACCTAAAGCTGCTGCTTGATTACCCATAATACTGCGGTAAACACCAGCATTCATTTTAGCAGGAGCAACAGTATAGCGGTTTGCAAACATTTCAGTTGTTTCGCCATAACTCCATCCAGCTTGTAAAACTTTTAAGTTAGCAGTCATTACAGCTTCGTTCTTTTTGAATTTTGATTTAATAAATTCAATAGAACTATCCATGCTTCTGTGGTACATCCAATAAATTAAACCCAATACAAACATATTTTTGCAACGGTCAATTTCTTTGGTTCCTAAACCACTATCAGCCAAGGCTGCGCGAGTAATTTTAGTTACATCAATTACTTTTAAATCGTATTCAGCAAGTGAGCCATCGGTTAATGGATTTTGATCTTCGGGCACATTAGCTAAACGCATATTTTTTGAATCAAAACCATCAGAATTAGCAATAATAACGCCACCTTTAACCAAACCTTTTAAGTTTGCTTTTAAAGCTGCTACGTTCATTACTACTAATACATCGCTCATGTCGCCAGGAGTATTAATTTTGGTAGAACCAAAGTGTATTTGAAAGCCAGAAACACCAGCAAGTGTTCCTATTGGGGCGCGAATTTCGGCCGGAAAATCAGGAAAAGTAGCCAAATCGTTTCCAAACAAAGCGGCAGCATTTGTAAACTGGGTACCGGTTAACTGCATACCATCACCGCTATCGCCTGCAAAGCGAATAACTACCGATTCTAATTCTTTATCAACTGATGAACTCATGAATTATTATTTTTTAAAAATACGCTCCAAAAATAATTAAACAATTTATATTATTTAGCATTTGGAAATTTAATAAACTAACAGTTGTTAGGAAATTTAGTTTCAACTACCTAATTATTGCTTATTTTGGAATAAAATTTTATTTATACTTGCAAACAAAAATAAACCAACATAAATGGAACCCCCGCTTAATTTACAATTTGTAATATTATCATACATTAACACCAATTTACAATCGTCTGACTGGCCTGCAATTATTGGCTGTGTTATAGCTATTGTAATTTTTATATTATTATCTGCCTTATTTTCAGGCTCAGAAAATGCTTTATTTTCGTTAAACAAGCCTCAAATAGAAGAACTAACTGATAATGAATCGGCTACTGCCAAGGCAATTACCTATTTAATCAGTAACCCTAAAAAATTATTAGCCACTATTTTAATTGGAAATACTTTTATAAATGTGGCTATGGTAATGGTTTCTACCGTTTTACTTACTACCATTTTCGACTTTGAACACAATCCAGTTTTTGGATTTTTAATAGAGGTAGTTTTTGTAACTTTTATGATTGTATTGTTTGGCGAAGTAATTCCCAAAATATACGCTGTTCAAAACAATTCAAAAGTATCGGCATGGGTAGCAGTTTTTATGTTTTACATGTATAAATTGTTCAGACCATTGGTTTTTGTGCTCGAAAATTCAACTTCAATTATTGATAAACGAGTTACCAAACGAGGCCATATTTTAAGTGTTGATGAATTAAGCCATGCTATTGATATTACAACCGAAAGCGATTCGCCAAAACAAGAAAAATCAATTTTAAAGGGCATTGTAAATTTTGTAAATACCAATGTTACCGAAATCATGTGTCAAAGGCCTGATATTGCTGCTATTGATATTGAAACTAATTTTACCGAATTGCTTCAACAAATTGATGAATTAGGCTATTCACGCATACCAGTTTATCTAGATAGTTTAGACGAAATAAAAGGTATTTTATCCATAAAAGATATTTTACCACATATTCACCAATCGGCCGATTTTAAATGGCAAGAGTTAGCTCGCCCGGCATTTTATGTTCCTGAATCTAAAAAAATTGATGATTTACTAAAAGATTTTCAAAATAAACGCACCCACATGGCCATTGTTGTCGATGAGTTTGGGGGAACTAGCGGTTTGGTAACAATGGAAGATATTTTGGAAGAAGTATTTGGCGAAATAAATGACGAATTTGACGAGGATGAAATTTATTACAGCAAATTAGATGAAAATACATTTGTGTTTGAAGCCAAAATGCTTATAAATGATGCCTGCAAATACATGGAGTTAGAGCTTGATATCTTTGATGATGTGCGCAATGAAGCTGATACTTTGGCGGGTTTAATTTTGGAATTAAATGGCGATATGCCTAAACAAAACCAAGAAATTAAATACCACCCACTTACGTTCAAAATAGAAGCAGTTGATAAACGTAGAATAAAGAGAATAAAAGTTATTATTGAAAGATAATGAATAAAGCTATTTTTATTTTCATAAGCATTTTTATTTTGGCCGCTTGTAGCGAAGAAGTTACAGTACCAAAACCTCGCGGTTTTCAACGAATTGATTTACCAGCTAAAAAATATTACCGTTCTCAAAATCCGTGCAATTACAGTATGGATGTACCTCAATACGCTACAGTAGAATTGGATAAATATCCAAATGCAGAGCCTTGTTGGTTCAATATACAGTATAAGCCTTTTAATGCTACTTTGCATTTAAGTTATAAGGCAATTGCTAACCGTGATACGCTTTTTAGATTATTGAACGATAGCAGAACAATGGTTTATAAACATACTATGAAAGCGGACGAAATTTTTGAAAACTATATTTCGAAACCAGGTAAAAGTGGTATTTTTTATGAATTAGACGGCAGTACCGCTACCAATGCGCAGTTTTTTATAACCGATAGTACACATCATTTTTTAAGAGGTTCTTTGTATTTTAATGCAGCTACTGACCAAGATTCGATAGCACCAGTTTTAGCATTTTTGAAAAAAGATATACTCAGGTTAATTGAAACTTTGGAGTGGAAAAAGTAAAAAAAGTGCGGAGTTCGAAGTGACAAAAGTGCGAAGTAAAATAATTGGCAATAGACAATAAGCAATGGCATTAACCTTTTTAACAATTAATCAAATAAACAATTAAACAGTTAAACTCATGCAATGCGTGACAACTATTCAACAATTTAACAATCCAACAATAAAACAATCATGGCAGATATACATTCATCAAAAGCACCAGAACCAGTAGGTTTATATCCTCACGCTAAACGTGTAGGAAATTTATTATTTCTTTCAGGCGTTGGTCCTAGAGAAAAAGGTACCAAAAAAATTCCGGGAGTAGAGCTAGACGAAAATGGAAATATCATTAGTTACGATATAGCCACACAATGTCATTCAGTATTTCAAAACATAAAATATATTTTGGAAGATGCTGGAAGTAATTGGGATAAAATAGTTGATGTAACGGTTTTTTTAACCAATATGAAAGATGATTTTAAAACTTACAATCAACTTTGGGCTGAGTATTTTAAAGACAGTCAACCTTGCAGAACTACCATTCAAATTATATGTTTACCAACACCTATTGCCATTGAATTAAAGGTGATAGCTACTATTGATTAATAAATCTTTTTTATGAAAACAATTCTTATTCGCAATGCTACATTAGTTAACGAAGGCAAAATTTTTGGCGCTGATGTTTTGATAAAAAATGGTTTTATTGAAAAAATAGATACCAATGCCATTGCCATGCCTGCCGATGTAGTAATAGATGCAACGGGTAAATATTTAATGCCTGGTGTGATTGACGATCAAGTTCATTTTAGAGAGCCAGGTTTAACCCATAAAGGTGAACTTTATACCGAAGCAAAAGCAGCAGTAGCTGGTGGATGTACCACTTATATGGAAATGCCAAATACCGTTCCAAGTGCTACCAATTATGAATTATTAGAACAAAAATATACGCGGGCTGCTGAGGTTTCATTAGCTAATTACTCGTTTTACATGGGTACTACCAATACCAATTTAGATGAATTGCTAAAAGTAGATGAAACCAATGTTTGTGGTGTGAAAATATTTATGGGAAGCAGCACAGGCGATATGTTGGTGGACGATCCTATTGCATTGGAAAATATTTTTAGTCAAGTAAAAACAATTATAACTACTCATTGCGAATACGACCCATTGGTGAAAGAAAACGCAGCTAAATTTAAAGCCGAATTTGGCGATAATTTAACAGCAAAACATCATCCTTTAATTAGAAGCAAAGAAGCGTGTTATTTATCATCGAGTTTTGCAGTACAATTGGCAAAAAAACACAATACACGCCTTCATGTTTTACACATTAGTTCCAAAGAGGAGCTAGATTTATTTGAAAACAATAAACCTTTAAGCGAAAAACGAATTACTGCTGAGGCTTGTGTACATCATTTATGGTTTAGCGATGCTGATTACGAAACCAAGGGAAATTATATTAAATGGAATCCTGCGGTAAAAACTGCTGAAGATAGAGATGCTATTTGGAAAGCGGTGAATGATGGAAGAATTGATGTAATAGCTACCGACCATGCGCCACATACCATTGCCGAAAAAGAACAAGTTTATATAAATGCCCCAAGTGGTGGTCCTTTAATTCAGCATAGTTTGCAAGCCATGATTGAATGCAGTTTACAAGGTAAAATTACTTTAGAAAATGTGGTCCAAAAAATGTGTCACAATCCAGCTATTTTGTTTGATATAGACAGACGTGGATTTATACGTGAAGGCTTCTGGGCTGACTTGGTTTTGGTAGATATGAACAAACCTGAAACTGTAACCAAAGAAAATATTTTATACAAGTGTGGTTGGAGTCCTTTTGAAGGATATACTTTTAAGGCCAGTATTGATTCTACCATTGTGAGTGGACATTTAACTTACCAAAATGGTATTTTTAATGAAACAAAAAAAGGCAATCGTTTAAGATTTAACCGATAAACTAAAAAAGGGAGTTTACTCCCTTTAATTTTTTTTATTCAATTTTGCCCTAACTTTACTTAAAAACTCTGCCGAAATACCTAAATAAGATGCAATATAATGTTGGGCTACTCGCTGCGGAATGGTTGGTTATTTTTCAATAAACTCCAAGTATTTTTCTTGTGCTGACTTCGAAATACTTCCAATTAATCTATTTTGGGTAGCACATAAATTACGTTGTACCATAATACGAAATACACGTTCAAATTTAGGAACCTTTTTAAGTAATTCTTCTTTGGTTTCGCGCTGTAAAAGTAAAATTTCGCAATCTTCCAAAGTTTCAATAAATACTTTACTTGGCGTTTGTTCATGGAAACTTGCCATATCGCTTGCCCACCAATTTTCAATGCCAAACTGTAAGGTAACCTCAAAACCATTTTCATTTATATAAAAAGTTCTGATACAACCTTTATTAATAAATGCTTCAAAGTTGCAAATTTCCCCTTCGTGCAATAAAATTGTTTTTTAGGCACCGATTTAAACTCCAATAATTGGTTAAAAATTTTCAACTCATGAGGAGTAAAATCGGCAAGTTTGGAAACCTGAGCGTTTATTTGTTCAAACATAAACTTCTGATAATAATTTAAAACAATACCTCGGAATAATCAGGAGTTTTATCAAAAACATTTTTAGCATAAGGACATAAAGGCAATATTTTGTATTGAGTTTTTTTTGCAAAATCAACAGCAGCTTTTACCAAAATTTTTCCTAAACCTTTTCCTTCTTGATTTATTGCTACCTCAGTATGGTCAATTATAAATTTATTGGGACCAGCAAAAACATATTCTAACATCGCAATTTTTTTGCTATTTTCTAAAATATAAAATTCACCTTTTTTATCATTGTATTCGTTCTCTACTTTCATCAGTGTAAAGTTTTGTAAAGCAAATAAACTTAATTGTATGCATAAAAAAAACTCCTTTTAACTGAATAAAAGGAGTTTTACAAATTGTTAATTTGATAGATTAATACAAATTATTGTTGTCTCTATAATTTGATAAATTTAAATACCAATCAGTATTAGTAGTTCCGTTACTTACTGACCAATCAATAAAATTATTGTAACCTTTAGTGAAATCAATGGTTTCTTTCATGTAAGGTATGCTAGAAGTTACATTAATAGCCCAAGGTAAGTTATTTTTTGTTTTGTAAAATCTGTTTGAACCAGCATTTGAGTTATCATCAGCAGTTCCTAATAATGCTGAGTTAACTAATGAACTTGGAGTTTTATCAGCTAAATGAATTTCAGTACCTCTAGTTTGGTTAACAATTAAGTACGGGTTAAATTTAGCTAATGTAACCTCGCTTAAATTAGTAGTGTTGGTTGTTGTGTTGAATGAAATTGTCATTCTTGTAGTATCATTTGGTACTCTTACCGCAGTAGGATTAGTATTAACACCTCCTGAACCTCCACCTTGTGGAATAAGTACTTTAAAAATATTTGAAACTACTACGAAATGAGCATCTGTTTGACCTGCTTCAGTTCCATTGGCATCGAAAGTATGTGGATTTGGAGTAAATATTTTATTTCCACTCACACTTGTAATTCTTGAACCTGATAAACCATCAAAACTAAATGCAA
>JBIIBC010000051.1:0-12960 GCA_044239605.1 Bacteroidia bacterium
TAGGAAGCTTATTAAATTTTGATAAATAAATGGTGGTAAAACCAAGTTTTTCAGCTTCACTCAAACGTTGCTCAATTCTGTTAACAGCTCTTATTTCTCCACTTAAGCCAACCTCCCCTACAAAACATATTTTACTATCAATGGCTATGTTTTCATAACTTGAAACAATAGCAGCAATTATACTTAAATCAATTCCAGGATCTTCTACTCTCAAGCCACCTGCAATATTGATAAAAACATCTTGCATGCCCATTCGTAAACCACATTTTTTTTCTAAAATAGCCAAAAGCATATTTAACCTTTTGGTGTCGTAGCCATTGCTATTGCGTTGTGGAGTTCCATATACTGCTTGGCTTACCAATGCTTGTGTTTCAATGAGTAATGGACGCATACCTTCAATGGTGGCAGCTATGGTTACCCCACTTAATGCTTCATCGCGCTGGCTAATTAATATTTCCGAAGGATTTGAAACTTCTCGCAAACCGCCATTTTGCATTTCATAAATACCAATTTCACTTGTACTCCCAAAGCGATTTTTAGTAGTTCTTAATATTCGGTAAACATGATGTCGATCGCCTTCAAATTGCAAAACAGTATCTACCATATGTTCTAATAATTTGGGGCCTGCAATCGTTCCGTCTTTAGTAATATGGCCAATTAAAAAAACTGGGGTTCCTGTTTCTTTTGCAAAACGAATCATATCGCTTGCTGTTTCTTTTACTTGCGAAATACTGCCCGGGGTTGCATCAATTAATTCACTTTGCAATGTTTGAATAGAATCAACTATGACTATATCAGGTTGCAATTCTTGGAAAGCTTTACCAATTTTTTGAGTAGAGGTTTCGGTAAATAAATAGCAATTATCATTGTTAAAAGGTAAGCGTTCAGCGCGCATTTTTATTTGCGTATCGCTTTCTTCACCACTAATATAAAGTACTTTTAAGTCTTTAAATTGCAAGGCAATTTGCAATAATAAAGTTGATTTCCCAATGCCAGGTTCGCCACCAATTAATATTACAGAGCCTGGAACCAATCCACCACCTAAAACCCTACTGAATTCTCCATCTTTTAAGAAAAGTCTAACATCATTTTTTTGTTCAACTTGATTAATTGGAACAGGTTTTAAGGCTCGATGTGAATTGCTAGTTTCTTTCCAAGTACTTTTAAAATCAAGTTTTTCTTTATGAATTACTTCTTCAACAAAAGTGTTCCATTCACCGCAGCTATTGCATTTACCTACCCATTTGCTCGAAGAAGCACCACAGTTTTTACAAAAAAAAGATGTTGAAGTTTTTGCCATAATTAGTTTTCTAAAATCGTTTATAATTAAACATAATGCTTTAGGATAATAATTTTTACAATTACATTAAAATAATTCCGTTCAATTAAGATTTAGCATGTAAAAATAAAATAAATATATTTGTTTTTTATTTTTATAAAATACATTCTATAAATTAACACATTATTATGCTGAGATATAAGACAAAATTTATTTATTTATTAATAATGCTCCTTTCAACTTTTATGCACTTAAAGGCTCAGGTTGAGAGTGAAAAAGATAGCTTAGAATCACTATTACCATATGCCAAAGATAATCAGCGAGCAGATATTTATATAGGATTAGCGGAAGCAATTAAACAAAATGACACTTTAAATGCTATTAGTTACGCAAAACAAGCTTTGAAAATATCCAATTCATTAAGTTATGACAAGGGTATAGCCGGTGCTAATATCATTTTAGGTTATATTGATAGAAGCAATGGAAACTATAAAAGTGCAAAAATAAGATACTTATTTGCGGTATCTTATGCATTAAAATCAAATGATTTAAATACAATTGCTTGGGCTTATCAAAACATGGGTAATTTATATTATATACAAGCTGACTACCCTAAAGCCATGCGTTACTATTTAGGTGCTTTAAAAAAAGGAGAAGAGGCTGGTAATTTAAAGAGAATTGCATTAGCTTCTAATCAAATTGGTTCATTATACTCAAATATAAATGATACAGATAAAGCTACTTTTTTTTATCAGAAGGCTTACAACATATTAAAGGATCTTGGAGACGAAATAGCATACGCCCGTATAGCAACCAATTTGGGAAATATTTATAAAAATAAAGAAGAATATATAAGGGCTTTGTATCATTACAACCAAAGTTTAGAAGTTTTTAGAAAACATAAACTACTTACGGATATATCAACTGTTTTGAATAATGTAGGTACAATTTATTTGGCACAAAAAAAGATTAAAAAAGCATTCCCCTTCATAGCAGAATCATACTTGATAGATTTACAATCTAATGATATGCTTTCATTAGCAGTATCTTCCATGAACTTATCTAGCTATTATTTCGAAACTAAAAAAATAGATAGTGCCATTTTTTATGGAGAAATTTCCTTAAATACGGCAAAAAACAACAACTTTGGTCTTGAATATACACAGGCTTGTTTGCATTTAAGTAAAATTTATAATTCAAAAGGAAATAAAGAAAGAGCATTTTTTTATTTAAATGAAGGTAATAATTCGCAAGTACTGAGTGCAAACAAAGGTGCAGAAATAGAAGGCATAAGATCTGATTTTGAAAAGGCAAAAAAAGATGAAGTATTAACTAAACTTGATGCTGAAAATAAAGAAAGTAAAAGCACCGCCAATGAAAATAAACTAAATTCACAAAAAAAGAATGTTGTTATGCTAGTTTTGGTATGTGTAATTGTTTTTTTTATATTGATAATTATTCTATTTTTCTACTTTTTAACTCAAAAGAAAAAGACTAAAAATTTAGAAATTACTTCTGCGTCTAAAAGTAATATTCTTAATAGAATAAATCATGAATTAAGAACTCCATTAAATTCATTAATTAACTACAGCTATTTAGCCAATGAAAGTAAAAATTTAACTGAACTAAGGGAATACTTATCAGGTATAAACGCATCAAGCAATGATTTGTTATTTAGTATGAATAATATTGTAAGCTACTTACAAATTGATGCAAAAAACGACTTGATTTTTGAGGAGCATTTTGATTTCTTGGATGTTTTAAAATCAATATTTAGCACATTTCAAGTTCAATGCAATCAAAAAGGAATTTTATTCTCGCAGTTAATCTCACCAGAATTACCAAGGTATTTGAAAGCTGATAAAACAAAAATTACTACAATAATTCAAAATTTATTAAATAATGCCCTTAAATTTAGTGAAAAAGGTGTTATTAAAATTGAAATCAAACATCACGCACAAGATAATATTCAAAATTTGAGTAAATGCTTAATTTTAATTGCGGTAACTGATGAAGGAAAAGGTCTTAACGGAAAAACTTTAAAGGATTTAGTATTAAATAACAAAAAGGAAGGTCATAATGGCTTTGGACTTGGTTTATTTATCGTAAAAAAATATGTTGAAAAACTTAAAGGTTCTTTTGAATTAAGTAACAACGAAACAATAGGCTGTAAAGCAGAGGTTAAGTTTGAGTCAACCATTGATCACAAAGAAAATAGCGAGGACACATTTTCTAATTTAAATAGCAATACTCAAAATAAAAAATTGTCTATCCTATTGGTTGAAGACGACTTAACAAATAGTTATACTCTACAAAAAATCTTAGAGCGCAAGGGATATAGCGTAATTTGCGTGGATAAAGGAAAGGATGCATTTACCGAATTGGTAAAAAAATCTTTTGATATTGTTCTTATTGATTTAGGATTACCTGATATGAGCGGATTAGAAGTAGCCAAATGTATCAGGCTAGGTGGGGAATTTTCGCTAGAAAAAGACATTCCAATAATTGCTTTATCGGCTAATGCAGACCCAATAGAAATGCAAGATTGCGTAAAAGTTGGAATTAATGAATACCTAACAAAACCTATAAATAAAGAGTTGTTGATTAGTAAAATGAATGAATTAGTTAAATAAACCTGAAATTTCAATTCATGATTTTAATTTTTTTTAAATATATAGCCCTATAAATCAAACAACTGTAGATTTAATAAAATTAATAAAAATATTTTGTGGCTTATAAAAACGCTAGTTTTATTTAAATAAAATAGCATATTTGCCACACTTTTAAAATAATAAAAATGGCAGTTTTAGTTAATAACGATTCAAAAGTAATTGTTCAAGGATTTACAGGTAGCGAAGGAACTTTCCACGCCCAACAAATGATAGAATACGGAACCAACGTAGTTGGTGGTGTTACTCCTGGTAAAGGTGGTCAAACTCATTTAGATAGACCTGTATTCAATACAGTTAAAGATGCTGTAGAAAAAGCAAGTGCTAATACATCAATTATATTTGTACCACCAGCTTTTGCTGCTGATGCAATTATGGAAGCAGCTGATGCTGGAATTAAAGTAATTATTTGTATTACTGAAGGAATTCCAGTGGCTGATATGATTCCAGTAAAAGAATACATCAAATCTCGTGGTTGTACCTTAATTGGTCCAAACTGCCCAGGTGTTATTACTCCAGGACAAGCTAAAGTTGGTATTATGCCAGGCTTTGTTTTCAAATCGGGTAGAGTAGGTATTGTTTCTAAATCAGGTACTTTAACTTACGAAGCAGCTGACCAAATTGTAAAAGCTGGTTTGGGTATTTCTACTGCTATTGGTATTGGTGGCGATCCAATTATTGGAACCCCAACTAAAGATGCAGTTGAATTATTGATGAACGACCCGGAAACTGATGCCATCATTATGATTGGTGAAATTGGTGGAAGTTACGAAGCTGATGCTGCACGTTGGATTAAAGCTAATGGTAACAAAAAACCTGTTGTAGGTTTTATAGCTGGTCAAACTGCTCCTGCTGGCCGTAGAATGGGTCATGCTGGTGCAATTGTTGGTGGACACGATGATACTGCTGCTGCTAAAATGAAAATTATGGCAGAATGTGGTGTTCATGTAGTTGATTCGCCTGCAGAAATTGGTTCTAAAATGGCTGAAGTATTAGGCTTAAAAGCTAACTAATACATTCAATAATATTAATAAAAAGAAAAGCTAATTCAATATTAGCTTTTCTTTTTTAGGCCTCATAGTTCAATGGATAGAATAGATGTTTCTAAAAACCCCACTTCTTCTTAGGTAACAACATCTTGATAATCTGTAATATACATTTATTTTTCAATATTTCAGTGCAAGTTCAGCGTGCAAGAGTGAAGATTTTCAATGGATTTTTACCCCCCTACTTTGCGTCTTGAGATAGTATGTTGGAGCAATAAAAAACTCCCTGCTTTTGAAACAAGGAGTTCAACTCTCTCTAACTAATAATTTTAAAATGGTTAAATCCGAAATTCACCTAAATTAGGCTAAGAATGTTGGATTGACTTTGGCTTGTAAATTATTGTCAGAAAAAATTATTTCTTTCTAAAAATCAATTTTTGATATACTGACTCCGCTTGACTAACTGCATCTTCTTTAAAATTTAATACAAAAGAAGTGTCGCATATTTCTTCTATACAGGTTTTACCATAATCATTTTTGCCAATAGTAATAAGGTATAATTTGTTATTGGAATTCTGAACACTGTATGTTCCTGTTAAAGGAACTGTATCCTTACCAATAGTTGAATAGGTTAGGTCTGGCTTTAACGTAATTACGATAGCGTCTTTTCCAATTTGTTCATAAACCAATTTGTTGTCAGCAACGTTTAAATATTGTGCTTTAGTTGTGCCCCAAGTACCATACAATGAAGCATAGTTAAAATTTGGAGTTGGAGTAGTTGTTGCCTCTTCTTTTTTACAAGAGAAGAAAAAAACACATAATAGTGTGCTAATAATAATAAAACGGCTAGTTGTTTTCATTTTTTTTTATTTAGTTGAACGAAAATACTTATTGGTTGATAATTATTTTGAAATCAAGTAAATAAATGAAATATAGTAATACATAATTACAATATAACTTCAGATTCACGAATGAACATTCCTAAAATTAGAAAAGAATTTAACCAGAAAGTTTGGATAAAAGGATAAACAAAATCAGAACCAATTAAATTATAATAATCAACAACAGCGATTATTTAGTTTAATAATAAAAGGAACACTTCAAAAAACAAAAAGCTTTTAAATGTTTCCTTATTTACCAATTTTTTTAGGTGATAACAATCCGATTAGCAGTATTCTATATTAATTTATTTCTAAATCACTGCAAGTTCTGCTTGCAACTTTCAGGTAATTAATCCAATAAGAGATTCAAACCTTGTAAATAATACTTTTAAAAAAGTATATTGATTTTTAACTTTGATTCATTTGATATAAAGTTTAATAATGAATCTAAAGATTAAATCCTTAGATTTATAATTAATGAATCTTATTTATCCGATTATTTCTATTGGATTTGTTCCTGAGTATGGATTTTGGTTTCGATCCTTTTAAAAAATACTATATTATTCATAATAACATCGGAGGTGAAATGTCGGTCCTGTTCCGTAGGATATTTCAAATCTGCATGCATTTGACTCATAATTCTATTAGCATATTCTTTCTCTTCTTCTGTTATATCTTTTAACCATTCTACTAGGTATACTCTGTTTATCATAATTCTACTTGGTTTTATTTTATAATGAAATATTTATTAATTATTGTAAAATCATTTGGCTAAAATTAAATAAAATAAGTAAGCTAGCAAATTGATTATAAATAAGTCAAACCTAAATATTATCGATAATGTTAAAGTTTTCAATTCTTCTTAGACAAATTTTTCCTTCTGGACCATTCTTATTCTTAACAAAACTAACTTTCAAGATGCCTTTTGTGTCTTTATTCTCATCATCTAATTCAAAGCCATAATATTCTGGTCTATATAAAATTAACACCTTTGAAGCAAGCTTTTCTGATGCTCCCATGTCTCGTAAATCGCACAATTGTGGGTAGGAAGCGAAGCCTCTTGCTTCGGCTTTTTTGTTCAGCTGACTTGATACTACGATGCAAATGTTTAGCTCAACTGCCAATTGCTTTAGTTTATTTAGCATTGTACAAAGCTTTTTTTCAGGATTCTTTAACAAGTAAACATTGTTTAACAATTGCAAATAATCTATAAAAACGACCTTAATATTGTTAAGTTTAAATTGGTTTCTGCATAGAGTTATAATCTCTTTTAATTCTTTATTTTCAGATATGATTAAATTAGAAAAGTTATACTCCTCTTTCTTAGTCGAATCCTTTTTCATTTTCTCTATGTTTGAACTTTCTGCTGTTGTAGCTAAGAAACGTCTACTCAAAAGGCGGGCGCTTAAGTCAGAAGTTACATAAAGCACGTTGTCTTTTTTTGACATGTTTAAGCTCATGTTTATCATAAGCTGTGTTTTACCCATACTTGGCCTTCCTGCTACAACAATTAAATCACCTTGATTGAAAGCCCCAAACCGAGTATCTATTTCGTGATAACCTGTTTTTATTGAATCTGCCATATACCCTTTATTATACTTCATTTCTTCAATAAACTCATTCATTGATTTAACAAATGATGTCCCATTACTATTATAGGCATCAAAGTTATCTGCCAAAGACCTTAACTCTTTAGATAGCTTATGACGGTTGACTTCAACTTGGGTAAACTTTTTTACTAATTCACGTATTTCCTTTTTCATCGTTATTAATTTTGATATTGGCTTCATTTGTATGGCTGTTTAAAATAAATACCTCATACAATTTTTGTAAGTATGCGCATTTTTCGTATTCCTCTTTTTGCTCAAAAAAATAAATTAAAAATGCGAATAATAGATCGGCATCTATATTAGAACTAACAATATATTGAAGTCCATCTGTTTCTAATTCATGGTAACATATATTAGCTGATTTTACTAAATCTTCAGAAATTGCCATATCCTTAAACTTACTAAAATCAAGGCGTTTATTTTTTGAGGTCTTTACGTAGGTTGATAACATAATTTTTTGGTTCTAATATTTCACAGTAATCTCTGAATCTGCCTAATAAAAAATCAACTTCAAACGATTTGTATACACGTATACTTCCTGTTACACTCTTATCTTTCTTGTTTAATCCTTCAGACTTCCATGAATGATGTATAGGCGCACTGCTAACATAGGCCGCTGCCCAATCATAAAATTTAATCTTAATGGTTATGGGTTCAATGTCTTTTTCAGGAGGAACAACACCCACAATGTGTTTTAATTTTTTTTCGATATTTAATCTTTTGCGTTGATATATTGAATTAAAATTATCATCTGTTTCTACGTGTATTTCATCACAAATTCTGTCTATGCGGAAGTTTTGAATTTTATCAGTATTAACGTCATTAATAGCCCAGAGGTAAAACAATCCCTCATGAAACAATATTTGAATAGGATATAGGTCAATATCTTTTATTTCGTATACTTGACTAACAGGTTCGTATTTAAATTTAACCCTTTTACTTTCTTGAATACTTTTGTGCAAGGCATAAACATTGTCCACAACTTCTTCTCCATTAAAATCCTTAATAGCAGCAGTAATGGCAATATTATTGTGCACGTAATCATTTTCATCATTTCTATTTATGCAATATTTTTCGGTTAGTTCCAAGTAAAGCTTATCAAATATGGATATGTATTGATAGTTAAATAACACCCCCAGTAAAATGGGTAATGCCATTATTTCATCCTCTTCTAAATTATTAAAATTAGGCTTTTCAGTCTCAGATGCATAACAATAAGAATCTGTTAATGGATCATAATCAATCTTACATCCTTTGATGGTTGATTGCTGTGTCTTTTTATTGATATTGTAGTTACCTGTTCGCAATGCCTTTAATAGTTTAAAAAACTCTGTTCGCTTTGACTTACAAAAAGCATTTTCATCTTCTTTATTTAAACCTTTTGGAGCATTAAATATAAACATTGTTAGTTGATTTCTGTTTACCCCATTCTTTGATTGGCTCAGCTTCTGATGCATCCTTAGTAATCGCTCTTCATGTTTATTCATGATGCAAATATAGCACCCATAGTACAAAAAGTTTGTACTGGGGTAGGTTAGTATTGCATAAATTTTAAAAACATATGGAAAATCTAATTTTAAGTGACCTTCAAAAAGGCTTTGTTTACTACCCTAGCAGCGGAACCGACTTTGGTGTAATGAAATCAATTACCAATTACTATAATGGAGATTACCCCACATTCATTTATTGCGATGCTGGCAGACCAATCACTGAGGTATTGAGGTTTTATTATCATACATCGCCATTAAATTTCATGGATAATAAATTAGGTTTAAATGGTTTTGAAATACTTTCCTCAATAGAATGGAGTTCTTTTAAAGATGTTGCAAAAATGAACGATATCCAAACTTGGCTGATAAAGAGATATGGTCCTAATTACAATGATTATATCAGTACAATATTTGACCAAAGAGTGGTTAGATATGAACTTAGATACAAAGACCAAATCATTGTGCTATATTTTATACGCTATGAAGCAGTTGCTGTGTTGAATTGGTTGTTGAATCTTATTAAAAATACATCCATTAAATCAGGTTTTGTCTTGAGTCAGCCGGGTTATGGATGGACAGAATCAAAGTACGAGGAAGCACTCATTAATACCTATCAAAAGGCTAACCTCTTACCTAACTTTTTATTGACAGATGCTTATTGGTGGACAGATTCCTTTGAATGGAAAACCGAACTGAGAACTGAAAATAAAATGTTAACCTTAAAGGAACCAATAAATAAATAAATAATAGAAATATGAAACTATCACGCACCAAAATAGACCTTTTCGTGGCTTGTCCACGTTGTTTTTACTTAGATATAAAAAGAGGCATTAAACGTCCTCCGGGATTTCCTTTTTCACTCAACAATGCTGTAGATGCACTTTTAAAAAGGGAATTTGATTCACATCGTAAAAACGGAACAGCACATCCTTTGCAACTCCAATTTGGCATTGATGCTATTCCTGCCAATCATCCTCAAATTGACAAATGGAGGGATTCACTGCGAGGAGGTGTTTCATTTCATCTACCAGAATACGATTGCACACTTTATGGTGGCATTGACGATTTATGGATTGGCGCAGACGGGCAATATTATGTAGTAGATTACAAAGCCACAGCCAAAGAACATGCAGTAACTGCCATCCCTGATTGGGCTGACTCTTATAAACGACAAGTTGAGTTTTACCAATGGTTATTGCGCAAAAACAACCTACCAGTTTCTGATACCGCCTATTTTGTGTATAGCACTGGCAATACCAAACACCCCAATTTTAACAACACACTGCATTTCGAAACACATGTTATTCCTTATCAGGGTAATGCAGATTGGATAGATGAAACCATCACCGAAATGTTTGAAACATTGCAACTAAATGAAGCTCCAACTCATACGGATAACTGCGATTATTGTAAATACAGCAAAGCGATGAAAGACTTATAAATACAAAGGGAGCAATGCCCCCTTTGTGTTTGTTATAAAATTATGTTATTAAGTTTGAAGTATTATTTAAAGTGCAAAAGCATTTTTTATAAGAATTTCATGCGGCCCTTGGTTGCTGCCATCATAACAGCAACATCTATAATAGGCAATTTTTTTAAGCTTCCCTCTAGGATGATCATAAATATTATTTAGAGGTGCATGCGGAAATGGCCAAGTTACATGAATTTGAATATTTATTGGATTCGGGTGTGGAAGGTTAGCAGGGGGATGTACTCCTGGAAAAGCACCGATAACATTTGGATAACAAAAACAATTGATTGAACCGCCTAAAATTCCATCTATATGATTATTGTGTACTAAAAAGTGATGAATAATGGGTGGGCCACTGAATGCCATTGTCATCGGTTTCTCTTTACAAATTCTTTTTTCGTTGATTATTGAATTGATAATTGACATCAAATGGTGATGAAAAAAATGTGTGGAAACACCACTTAAGTTTAATTTGTTTCTTATTTGAGATGTGTAACTAATTTTAAAAGGGAACAAATCAATTAACAAATAACCTTTCATTGCAAGAAATTGTAATCCAGATGTCTTATCTAAAACACTAGTCCGTCCATGAGGACAACCAAAAGCGGTAATAGGGGAATTATACCAACGAGAATCGTTTAGGTGGGTAACATTATAAAAATAAGTGCCGGGATTCATTGGCGCAGCCTCTCCAACCATGACATATTTGATACATGGCTTTTCCATGGATGTTACTGGGAAAGGGTGTTCATATGGATATACAAAGTCTTCAGGTTCTCCTCTATCACCTCTTGTATTTTCCCCTCTGAAAATATCAAGATAATCCTGAAAAAACATTTCATTTAATAAATACTCTAAATAAGGAGGAGTCGCTAATGAAGGTAAAAATGGACCAAAATAGTTGTTCCATAATTCCTGGTAATTTAAATCTGTTAATGCCATATCTTTAAAATTTATTTTTTAATTAGTATATAAAATATCATATATTAACCAAACCTTAGACTTTTATTGCAATTTGATATCTTGTCTAAAGTCTTTTTAGTATTCTCAGAGATGTAGTAAATATAAAACTCTCCAAACTCCAATGGCATCAAGTGTTCTTTATTCTGATAAAAACTATTAGGATTATTGAAGGAATAGTGCTTATCAATTTCATCTATATATATATTTTCAGCAATTATATACTTATCAAGCGAAATTGAAGCTGCCTCTTTTGGGTGATAATGCTCAATCAATGGAACGATATTATTGAACTCTCCACAACCTTTGATGATAAGATTCACGATACTATTCTTCTCGATTAAGCTATTCATAAGACTAGAAAACCTGAAAGCATCTTCTCTAATGAATAATAATTTGATGTCGTTTTTAAAAACATAATAGCATCCTTTGACTTTATCATTAATCTCTACCTTGTCAATAATCTCTAGTCCTGCTAATCCCATTTTGTTCTCTGGAAATTCAATAGGGAAATAGGTCATATTTGTTTGTTCTCCTATCAATTGACTTTTTTGGTCATCAGTTTCTATTGTACAATAAACAAAAAGATAGTTATTACCAGTAAACGGAAGTACGTCTATCAATGAGTTTATAAAATTAAAATCTGTGCAGCTAAATGGGTAATAAATAATTTTAGAATTATTCGTAAAAATATCTTGGAGATTCATTTTTGTAGTTTAATAATTTAAAAAACAATTTTAATAATAAAATTTACATTTCGCAACAAAGGGTGTGCAATTAAATACGTGCACCACATTGTCGGGTATGCGAAACGGGCCAATGTAAGTGTAGGTATGTCCACTCTTATCAAATTCAATTTTTTGTTCAATCAAAACAAAGTTTTGCATTTTGGTCATGGTAAACGGATTCAAGGCATAGGTGAGTCTATAATCTTCATGTTGTTTTGCTGTTATGCGTTTGCATTCCCCTGTTTTCATTTGTT
This sequence comes from Bacteroidia bacterium, assembly GCA_044239605.1. Taxonomy (GTDB): domain Bacteria; phylum Bacteroidota; class Bacteroidia; order UKL13-3; family UKL13-3; genus JAAFJM01. The sequence continues at coordinate 12,329 of JBIIBC010000051.1, forward strand.
TCAGGTGTTTTATTACTATAGGTGATGTTCGGATATATTCCGAAGGTAATTGAAGTGCACTCCCATCTCCAAAACAATAATGGGCAAGTACCATAGATGCCTCCGGATACAGCAATCGACCATAAACTATCATGTACAAAACAAGGATGTGCTTTATACAGAGTAAACCCAAAATTGAAACTATAAGCCTGCTGCTCTTATTAAATATTTTAAACCTCCAAAGTAGAATCAATCCAATGGGTAACATAAAAATACAAGTGCCAATAGTGACACCTAAGTTCAAGAAAATATTAGAAGATTTATTTATCATTTTTATATGAATACTCAGTTTAAAAGATAAAATATGAAAGCATAGCTCACGCGACCATGTATTTGAAGACCTTTTGTATTTTGCAAATTATTCGTAAGCATTTGACTCAATTTAATAAGATTATTATCCACTTTTCCTGAGATACCCTACAATGTTGTTAGCTTTTTGATTCGTCTCCTCCATGGCCATTTTTTCAAGACTTGATTTATCCAATATGTAATCTTGAAAAACAATTTGTTTTGCTAATATTCTCCTTCTTATATTTTGAATTTGAGCACCTGAAAGGATGTATTCATTTGCAAATAATTGGCAAAATTCTTCT
>JBIIBC010000001.1:0-314620 GCA_044239605.1 Bacteroidia bacterium
TACTGTAATAGTATCTGCTATTGTTGATGGACTTACTCCATCTGAATAGAATGGTGCTGAATTCATTACTCCGCCTCCTAAATACAAGCCCTGTAAATAAGCCGTTAAGTTTAAGGTAGAGTTGGTAATTGGAGTAAATTCTAACGCTCCAATATCAGGAGTAACAGAACGAGTAACACCTGCAAAATCTAGAGGTGCACCACCAAAGAATGCATCGGCTGCTACACTAGCACCACTATCATTAGCAATAATCATAGCATGTGTTAAATCACCAGTAGCTGTGTTCGCAAATACAGAAGTAGGATAAACATCGGTACTGTAGTAATTACTAGCATCGCCAGTTTTAGTTGCCCAACCTGCATAATTACAAGCACCAGCAGTATCAAATGAAGCAACGCTATTAGAGTCTAAGTAAGCATTATTGCTAACGGTAAATAAACCTCCAGCTAAGTTAGCTCCAGTTGATGTACCAATTGCGTAATGATTACCAGAAGTACCAGTTGCTCTAACTCTACCATTATAAATTAAGTTATTTACAATAGTTATTTTATTAGTTGTAGAAGAACCTGTTCTGTAAATACCATAAGAATTAGTAGCTACACTTGAAGTACCGCCAACATAAATACTATTGTTATAAATATTATTTGTATCGGTTGAGTTAATTTCAATTGCTTTAATGAAAGATGAAGAATTATTACTAATCGAAATTTGATTGTTAATTATATCTAAATCTGCGGTTGAGTATGCAGTGATACCAAACAATGCAGGAGCAGAAGCACCAACACCAACACCATTACAAGCAAAACCATAAATTCTATTTCCATCAACGGTAGCGTTTGAAGAACCACCCATGTGTATACCAACTGTAACATAAGATGCTGCACCTGGATTTATTTGAGTGAAGTTGTAAATATTATTACCTTTAATGATATTCATACCTGTTGTACGTTGTAAAGAAGAGCTAGTTATATGGATACCAGCTAAAGGATATAAAGTACTTACACCTGTAGCAGTTCCGTTGCTTTTGAAATCTCTGATAGTATTGTTAGTAATATGGTAAAAACCAGATGTACAATAAATACCAGCCGTTCTGTCTCCAGAAGCTTTGTAATAAGCAACATTACCTATGGTATTATTGTATATTCTAACTGAATCCGAAGTAGAAGAGGTTATCATACCATTATCTAATCCATTTCTAACTGTATCGGATACTGTAGCACCTCCACCAATAGTGTTTTCATAGATATAAGCACGAGTAGTACCTGATACGTTGATACCAACTAAAGCACCTGAAACACTACCTAAATTACTAATAGTGTTACCGTAAATGCGGTGAACAGCATTATTAGCCGCTGATATGCTTATCATGGTAGAAGATCCTGTAGTAGTAGTGATATTTAGTGCATTACCACCACGTGTAGCATCTGAACCACCAAAATGATTATTAGCAATTACTACCGAACCTATAGCAGTACCAGAGTAGTTAATATAATTAGGTGCAGTTACGGTTGAAGTTGTTCTGTAAATAGAATTACCTACAACTTTAACTGAATCTGTAGTTCCACTTAAGTTAACAGCATTGGTAGTAATATTTCTGAACTCATTACCTTCACCTGCATTAAATCCACCAACAATTAAACCACGCACTGTTGTAGAAGTAGAATTAATACCTAAAGTAGGTGGTGCAGCAGAAACTGTATCTTGGAAAATACAACCCATAATTTTTGGATTAAAATTACCAGGAGTTGTTGCAAAAATATTGAATAATGGATTTACAGAACTATTACCTTCAAAAATTACGTTTTTACAAACAAAGTTATTTGTACTTGTTATTCTGATTGCAGCATTACAACTTGCAGGTGTAGTGTTAAAAACAATCATACGTAAGTATTTACCCGAACCAGCAACTGAACCATCAAAGGTTACATTGGTAGCTTTGATACCTATAATATGCGTAGGTCTGTTATAACCACGTAAAGTAGTTACAGTTGCATTTTGAGGAGTAATAGTCATGTTATAAGCTGAACCAAAATCATTCAATTCTACTAAACCTAATTCTGTAACATCAGAAGTAATTTCTACTGTTACGTTACCTTCAACTGCTGAACTATTTACAAATTTAAAGAAACCATTTGTGGTATCTGTTAATGATGTATAAGTTTGTCCAATACCTACTAAGTAATTTCCAGATACACTAGGAAGTGTTCTGTATGAAAGTGGATTAGTAGGAGCTGAAGCAGCAGCAGGTGGTGTAGCTGTTAGAGTACCAGCACCGTTAAATACATTAGCACTTACGTTACCTAACACATCTTGTGCTACTAAATAATAGAAAGTAGTATCATTATTTACAGTACCACCACCAATTGTAAATTGGTAATTGTTACCCGAAACATGAGCACCTTGAGAACCTGTCCAAGTTCCAGCAGCATTTATTTTGTAATAAGCCATTGGTAAACCTGCACCTGAAGTAGGAACGCCAGTAGCATCTGTTAACGTTACATTTAGAGTTCTGCTTGAAGTAGTAGAGGCATTAGCTAATGAAGTGAATGCAAATAAAGGACCAGCATAATCGCCACCTACTTCGTAAGCACCTTTTGAAGGTGTTGTTACACTTCTAATATTACCTAAGAAATCTTCAGTAACTGCAGCTAAAGGAGTACCAGTAGCTAAAACTACTGAACCTGCTTGAGGAGCTAATATGGTATTACTGTTCAAGTTTGGATTAGTTATGGTTGAATTGGTATTGCCGCCAAATGCAGTTTGCATACCAGCTAATGTAGTTTGAGCAGTAGTTAAAAAACCTATTGCTGATTGAGGTCCTGCTGTATAATAAGCATTAAAATCAACATTTGAAAATACAGTGTTAGCCGCTGCTGAATAAATTCCGCAATTTACATCTGTTGTTACTGTAGTATTATCATAAGTATTGGTTAATACGTTATTTCTAATATCTAACGGACCAACAACATTTGCCTGCACTACAATTGGTGCAGTAACTGAAGTTCCATTATAACCTGCATAATTACCATTTAAGTTAATTGAGTTATTATAAACCCTTACAGCACCTGTAGTTACAGGACCAAAATTAATACCTGAATTAGCATAAGCTAACGAAGAATTAATATAACCAAATCCATCTATTGAATGAATCACATTGTTTATAATATCAATATTACTAACCGCTACACCAGTATTTACATAAATACCTTTTCCACCAGCTAATGTACCAGTTGGATGTATGTCATAAATAATGTTTTTGCTTACCATTAAGTTAGAATCACCAGTATGTAAATAAATACCAATTGGTAATGCAGTGCTTGAGTTTAAGTTATGAACACTATTTCCTGTAATTTGAGAGTACCTAACTTGCTCAATCCACATACCATTTCCAAATAAACTATCACTACCAAAGTCATTATTGGCAATTAATATTGAATCACTCATAGAAGCAGGAGTACCTTTTACTAAAATAGCAGTATTAGCTTTAGTTACTCTGTTATTAATAAACGATAATGTGTCGTTATCAATACCAGCAGTAGCAGAACTAATGTTTGTATTATCACCAACCAATATACCAAAACTAGTAAGGTTAGATCCATTATAAAAATATGGATTTTCAATGATTGTGTTTTTAACAATATCTCTGCTACAGCCTAAACCAGCACCTTGACTAGCAAACCAAATTGCAACTGTATTTCCAACACCTAATGATCTGATATTGGTATTAGCAATTGTTAAATTACGGCTTGTGGTACCATTGTTTGAACCATCAATAATAAAGTTTTTAGTACCTAGGAACTTAATAGTAGATGTATTGGCAGCAGCTGTAATATTTGCTGTTACACCAGTAGCAGGCCTTAAAGTTACTGTATTAGTAGTTGATGAACCATTAATAGCAGGAACCGAAATTGGGAATGTTTCGCCTGTAGCTAAGCTATAAGAAGCATCTAATAAACTTAAAGTAACAGGTGCATTTACACCACGTAAACTTAAATCGCTCATAGCTGCATTAATGGTAGCATAGTTAGGTGCAGTTTGACCAGCACCAATATTATAATTACCAGCCATAGGAGCATCCACCAGATTAAAACGAGGAATAGTACCATAAACAGGGAAGTTTAAAGCAACTAAATTAGGCGAAGTAGCTGGTGTGTTTAATATTGACGGAGAAATACCACTGTTTCCAGCTGGTGTCAAATCTTTTGCTAAGAAGAAATACTGAATTGTATCGCCTATAGCATAAGCACCACCTGATAATATACTTAAATCCATAGTAAAACTAAATGGAGTTGAAGTACTTGAAGTTTCTACATATTTCCAACCATTATCAGATGAACTATTACCTACATAAGTATTGGCATCACTGAATTTTTTGTAATACATTCTTGGTGCAGTACCAGCAGTAGTATCTACTCCTGAGTAATCAGTAATAGCAGCAATACCTGTAAATGCTAACGTACTACCACTTAATTGTCTATTACTTGAATTAGTAAATACAATGGTAGGAGGTGCAGCATCACCACCAACTTCAAAAGCACCACGCGAAGGATTAGTAGCACTACGAGTAGCACCTAAGTAATCCTCTGTAACCAATGCCAATGGTGTACCTGTATTTAAAGCTGATGAACCTAAATTTAATACCAAAATAGTGCTGGTATTAAAACCTGGGTTTGAATCTTTAGAATTTACGTTTCCACCAAATGCGCCTTGATATGAAGTTAAATCTGACAAGTCTGCATTAAAGAAACCTAATAATGCTTGAGGACCAGAAACGAAATAATGGTTATAATCCATAGTACCAAATACGCTGGTAGCTGTTAAATTATAAACTGCAGTATTTTTATCTGTAATAACTGTTGTGTTATCGTATGTATTTACCAATACGTTGTTTACCATATTAATTGGACCAACAACTGCTGATTGCAGCAATACAGCCGCAGATATAGTAGTACTATTATATCCTGCTCTTATAGCTGATAAACTTACTGAGTTATTGTAAATATTAATACCACCTGTAGCAGTTGTTAACATAATACCTGCAGGGGCGTCATTAGGAGTAGTTGCAGTAAAACCATCACCATTTATATTGTAAATAACGTTATTAATAATATTTATGTTACTAGTATCCTCTGCATTAGCAATATTTATACCTTTAGCTCCATAACCACCTGTACCAGTATAGTTTAAATCATAAACTTTATTTTTCAATATGTCTATATTTTTTGAAAGAGTACTGATATTGATACCAATAGGATTAAGGGCAATGGTAGCCATATTATGAACTTCATTTCCTTTTACTAAAGCTTTGTTTACTTGTTGTAAGAAAACACCCATAAAACCAATACTGTCTCTACCAATATCATTGTTCATAATCACAATTGAATCCGACATTGAAGTAGTACCTGCAGTTCCATTTACGAAGATACCGTAGTGTGATTTTACAATTTGGTTATTGATAAATGATAAAGTATCATTATCTATTCCAGGATTGGAGGTAACAGTGGTGGTAGGAAGAGTAGCATTATCACCTACATAAATACCAAAAGTATTAAAATTAACAGTTCCATTTAAATGGTTAGTAGAAATGATACAGTTTTTTACAATATCTCTAGTAGCACCAGCACCTGTTCCTAAACTAGAAATCCAAATAGCTGTGGCACCATTTGCTGCTCTGATATTATTTCTAATTGTTAAATCGCGGCTATTGGTTCCGTTATTTGATCCATCAATGGTAAAATAACGAGTACCTGCCAATTTAATAATGGCACCTGCAAACGAACCTTCAATAGTAGGAGTAGCACCTACATCTGGTTTTAAAGTAATAGTATTAACAGCCGATGCGCCATTCAATACACCAATAGTAATTGGGAAAGAAGGCTCATTACTTACTCTATAGCTATTTTGTACTTTTAAATTTACAGCTGCCGAAACACCACGTAAATTAATATCATTTATAGCCGCTGTAACAGAGTTATAATCAGCACCAGTTCCAATAGTGTAATCACCAAACATAGGAGGTAATACAATTTGAATTTGCTTAATAGTAGCACCTAATACAGGGAAATCAGCACCTGATAAAGCACTAATAGACGCTTGAGTAGTGGTAGTATATGCACCTTGGCTAATAGAAACTCTTGACAATGAATCTTGCGCAGTAAAGAAATACCTAATGGTATCGTTTGGAACTAAGGCAGAATTCAATAAACTTACATCCATAGTAAAGCTAAATGGAGATGCAGCATTAGTAGGTTCTACGTATTTCCAACCATTATCTGATGAAGTATTACCCACAAAAGCATTTGCTTCACTATTTTTTCTATAATATAAACGAGGCTTATTACCTGCACTCATATCTACACCACTAGGGTCGGTAATTGAAATACCCGTTACCGAAACGTTTCCTAAAGTAGTAGGATTAACCAAATTAGCAAATGAATAACGAGGACCTGTTAAATCATTAAATGTTTCGTAAGCTCCAATACTTGGTGTAGTAACACTACGTGTTGCACCATCAAAATCTGTAGTAACAGCAGGAGTAGAAACTACCGATGCATTGTTTCTAGCGTATGATGAAGGATCCATTTTTAAACTTGGTAATGGATTGTAAAAAGGATCATCAACTGATGAATTTGCATCTTGTAAAGTAGCAGCTTGAATTAACGCTAGCGAATTAATACGAGTAGCTGTGGTAGCATTATACATCAAATTAGCTGTAGTAAATGCATTAGAGGTAGAATTTGCAGCATAATAAATATTTCTATTACAGCTACCACCTGCGGTAAAGTTTACACCAGGAGAACAATAAAGTGCTACAGCAAATGAACCAGAAACACCAAATTCTGTTTTGTTTTCTAGTACATTGTTTTCGAAGTTAATACCAGTTCTAGTATTTTCTATATACACACAATATGATGAACCAGCAGCTGTACCAACTGTTACTGGGCCATAAAACCTAATACTGTTATTATATATTTTAGCATTATTACCAGCTACATATATACCATGTGCATTAAATGTACTATTAATACTGTAATTAGCAGTTCTCATGTCATAAATTAAATTATTATAAACATGATGACCTGCTGAAGCAGTAAAAGGAGCACCTAAATAAATACCATAAGCATACCAACCACCAGTTGAGAAGTTATTAACTTTACGTATCGTATTTTGATAAATTAATACATTATTGTTTATAGAAGGGTTAACATAAATACCTGCCACATAAGTTGACATTGAATTAGAAGCTCCAATTTCATTTCTTCTAACAATTGGAGAGATAGTTTGTTGCAATTCTACACCTACATAATCAATAGAATCAATTATGGTATTGTCTTCAATAATAGTACCTCTAACCATACCTGTGGTACCTGTACCTTTAACAGTTATACCCATAAAGTAATTATAAATTCTATTGTTTTTGATGGTATTCGAATCGTTATTAGAACCACTACCTGTAAATGTAGCACCCGAAACTGCTATTCCGCATGACCATTGTGCAGTAGCATTTAATGGTCTATTACTTGGACCACGCACAACACAATTTTTAACCATATTATTGGTAGCAGGATTAGTACTAGGATTTGCCATTAACACACCGCAAATATTTACAGAAAAAGTATCTGTATGTATGGTTAAATCTTTGGTAGTACCACCAACTGTGTTTGAACCATCAATAACCATATAATCAGCACCCGATAAAACGAAGCCTGATTTATTACCCGTTCTAATGATTGGAGTAACACCAGAAGCAGGCTTAATAGTTAAATAATTAGCAGCACTTACTGTACTATTACTTGTAAATGTAATAGGAAAAACTTCACCAGTTGTTGAATTGTAGGCAGCATCGGTTAAATTATAAGTAACCGCACCACTTATACATGAATTACTGTATGCAGCAGCTGCAGCAGTTAAGGTAGCAAATGTTTGGCCTGAACCTACATTAATAACACCACTAAGCTGAGCACTGATTACATAACTGTAAGGTGAAGTAGGATCGGTAGTTACTGTATTCACATCCGATAATACTGCACCTGATGAAGGATTAGCACCTACACTATTTGAAACAGCTGAATCTTGCGCTACTAAATAATAATATACAGTATCGTATAATGCTAAACCACTCATACCGGCAGCTTCAATATTAAAACTCCATACACCGGTCTTAGCATCGCCCGAAACAAAAGTAGCAGGAGTACTGGTATAAGTACCTGCAATTCCTTTTTTGAAATAAACACGAGGTTTAACAGTACTTGCAGGGTCTACTGGCACACCAGTTGCATCAGTTATAGTAACATTAAATGTTCTATCACTTGTAGAACAAGTAACACCTAAACCAGTATGGTCAATATTTGGAGCAGTTTGATCCGAAGGAATACCATCAAATTCGTCAGCACCCATATCGTAAGCAGTACCTGAACCAGCATAACCTGCAGTTCCAGTTCTAGCATCACCATCATAATCGTTGGTGAATATTGAACTTAAGTTAGCACCACCGCTTTCAGTTTGCGTAGCAATACCTGAACCCATGCGTAAGAAATTAGTAGATGAACTAGTAGTACTTAAAAATAAAGGTCCAACATCTTCTGAAACCGAAGACTGATCTTTAGTTGACATAAATGCTTTATAAGCAGCTATAGAGCTTAATGCATTAGTAACTGTAGCAGTTGCACCTTCGCAATAAAGTGGCTTAGTTCCACCTGCACCATTGTTAAAGAAACAATTGTTATTTGATAAAGATGAATAAGAAGCACCCGGAGCAACTGAATACCTGAATACAGCACAAGCACCTCCAGTAGGACCCGGATTTACATTGCTATAAAAAATATTGTTTTGCATTCTTAAAATTGGTGTAGCCGAAGTAACCCAAATACATGATGTACCAAAAGAACTACCACTTGAATTGGCAAAACTTAAATATACAGTATTGTTATATAGGTTAGCATTAGCAGTTCCAATAATATGAATACCATTTGCAGCAGTGTTACTTGTAGAAGCAGTTGCTGAAAGATTTCCTACATAGTTATTATAAATATTGGTAGTAGTTCCACCAACCAAATAAAAACCAGAAACAAAACCAGTTGCACTACCTGTTGTAATCTCGCGAATGCTATTGCGGTAAAAATTAGCAGTAGAGTTAACAGTACTAATATACCAACTATATATAGTTCCACCGGTTGAGGTTACATTGTATAATTGGTTTTGATAGGCATCAATTGCAGTAGCAGTGTTAGTATAAATTCCATAAATAGTTCCTGAAGCAGTAATATCACGCACATTATTATTATATTTTTGTGAACGAACCCCAGAAGTACTATTACCTAAATTAGCTACATATAAACCATAAAATGTTGAAGCATTGGTTACATTATTTACTTCATTATTAAAAACATATTTTACAGGATAAGGGCTTGACCCACCTTCAGCAATCCACATTGCATAAGTAGTTCCATTATTATTACTAAAATTGGTAAAGGTATTACCCGAAACAGTAATAACATGAGTACCCGGTAAAGTTCCAGCACCACTGGTGTAGTATCCGTAAGTAAAACCTGTACCTGCTGTTCTGGTAATATTACTTATTGTATTGTTTCTTACATTACGTTTACCATTGGCTTGTAATCCACCTGCATCCCATATAAAGTACCAAGTACCTGTGTTTTTTAAAGATACATTATTAATGGTATTTCCAATAATACTATCGCCTAACATATTGGCAGCCGAAGTATTGTATAAAAAGTATTGAGCTGCTGTTCCACCAGTTGCACCATTAAAGGTTACACCAGGAGTAGTGGTACCTGTAATGGTATTATAATTCATGTTAAATACTGCAGTAGCTGCACCACCCGAGTTATAAGGACCATAATATACGGTAGCACTTGTAGAGGCAGCCGTAAACATAGTAGTACTGATATCATTGGTATTGCTATCCATACTAATTGAGTTAATAATGGCAGCAGAATTCCAAACAGATGCCCAAGTACCACTTGTAGCATTTGTAGAGTTGTTATTAAAAATGTTTCCATTCATTTTTAAATTAAAAGCAGCAGCGCTACTATGGTATATACCATAAAATACGCCCGAAGTAGCGGTAGTATAAGTACAACCTGTAATGGTGTTATTGCTTATATTTATAGTATTGTTTGTTCCAGTACCACCTGTAGTACTTTCAATTGCTGCTATTTGCTGAGTAGTACCTCCACCTTTTATAGTAATTGTATTTAACCTAACAGTAACATTGGCATTTAAAGCAGTTTGTAAAAATATACCTCTTAAAGTACTTGCATTATTTACACCACTACCATTATTATTATTAATAGTGTTGTTATTAATATTTAAGTTATTTTGGTAATACATTCTAATACCAGCAGATGCTTGGGCACCACCACCACCAAAGTTTCTGATGATATTACCTGTACCTGCACCCGGTGCACCACCAACAGAGTTGTTTTGATCATAAAAACTATATGGAATAGTAGCGTCAACAGCACCATATAACATGATACCAGTATGACACTGTTGAATAGTATTTGATATAAAAGTGTTATTAGAGTTAGTACCACTTATATTACTAACAGCTAAAGCTATGTTATTAGTAGTTAAAGTATTACCAACCCAAATACCAGTAGAACCATCACCAGCTACACCACCACCAGCGGTAGCATTAGCTCTTGTTAATGTGATAGTACAGTTTTTAATGGTATTGAATTGAGCACCATCCGAACCACTTAATTTTAGTAAACCATAACCAAATTCCATAGCAGTTGCGGCAGTTGTATTTGCAGCATTATCAGCTAAATCAATTCCGTCAATTGTTACATAATCGGCACCAGCTATTCTAAAAATACCATCTAAGGCAGCAGTAGTAGCAGCAGGCGTAGTAGTACTAGCAGTAGCAAACGCAGTAATTCTAGGATTAGCACCTGAAGTACTAGGGTCCTTTTGAATGGTTAGCGTGTTTGTACTGTTTAATGTAGCATTCAATGCAGCACTACCTAAAGTAATACCGGCAGCAGAAGTGTTCGTTTCGGTATTTCCTGCAGCCACATTAATAGTAACAGCTCCTGAAATACCCGCAGCATTCAGATCGGTGACGGCTGCAGCAATTGAAGCATACGAGCCGGGTACCGTGTAGGTACCACCCGCAACCTGCCCTATGGACAGTTTGGGCACCACTAACGTTAAAAACAGAAAGGTTTTTAACGCATAACTTAGTAGTTGTTTTTTCATTCTCATTTTTGTTTGTTATTTATTATTTATTTGTTTTGTTTTAAAGTATTGAATTTTAGGTTCCCAATATGCAAAGTTAAAAACATAAAAAAAAGTAGAATTTTAACTACAATTTATTCAAAACAAAGAATTAATACTTTTTAATTCAATTTGAAATCAAAAATTAATCAGAAATTATTAATAACACGTAAACTTATGAAGTACAATCCATGTTAACTAATTTTAAAACAACAATTAAACTAAAAACAACACATTTTAATGCCATTCAAAGCCATTTCTTAAATTCAGAAAAAAGCAAATTCAAAAATTTTCCTTCATTTCATGATAAAATTATTTTATTGATTTACAGATGTTTATAAAAAGCATAGCATTAAATAATTATTAATAAATTATGCGAATTTTTATTGAATAATGACTAATTATTAATAAATTAATATAGATTATTAATTTATTTTAATAATCCAAAAGCAGTTAAATGCGCAAAACTTAAACTTTTAGTAAATTTTATGGTAAAAAATTCTTATAAATGTTAATTAAGTGTGATTTAAATTTAAAGATTTATTCAAAACAACCAATAATGACCTAATATTTGCCAACGCCATTAATAACAGTATATAGAGAATATTAGTTAAAAAGAAATATATATGAATGAAAAAATGAATGCTTGTAACAACAGCAATAAGCACAAAAAAATACTAAAAATACTACACCTCATAAAATAGAATCATGAGGTTTTTGTAGCCCTAAATCCCAAAGTAAATAAACTTAAATAAAAGGCGTTTGTTATTTAATTAATAATTATATTTTCGAAGCAATTAATTATGTATAATTTGAAAACACTTTTACTTTCTATTTCAATAATAATTATTGGTTTTAAAAGCGCCATTGCACAAACTACTTTAAAAGGAAACGTAGTAGATACAAAAACAAATGAAAAACTAATTGGGGTTTCCGTTTTAGTAAAGGGTTCAACTAAAGGTTCACAAACCGATTATGATGGACAATTTGTTTTAAAAACCACAACCGAATTACCATTGGTTTTGGTGTTAAAATATTTAGGTTACGAAACCAAAGAAATAAATGTAACTGATGTAAAAGCCAAAATAAATGTAAAACTTAGCAAATCGGAAAAAGCACTAAAGGAAGTAAATGTGCGCGATAGCCGTATAACAGAAAAAATTAAACAAAATCCATTAACGGTTGAAACCATGGATGCCATTGCCATTAAGACTACTCCAGCTGCTAACTTTTACGAAGGTTTAGCTCATCTAAAAGGAGTTGATATTACATCGGCAAGTATTGGATTTAAAATAATAAATACCCGTGGTTTTAACTCTACTTCTCCAGTACGTTCCCTTCAGTTAATTGATGGAGTTGACAATCAATCTCCAGGATTAAACTTTAGTTTAGGTAATTTTTTAGGAGCATCAGAACTTGATATTCAAAAAGTAGATTTAGTAGTAGGTGCAAGTTCGGCTTATTACGGACCAAACGCTTTTAATGGTGTAATTAATATGCAAACCAAAAGTCCGTTTTTATATCCTGGATTAAGTGCACAAATTAAAGTAGGTGAAAGAAGTTTAACCGAAACAGCTATACGTTGGGCTCAAATAATTAAAAACAAAGATGGCATAGAAAAATTTGCCTATAAAATGAACGTATTTTACATGCAAGCTAACGATTGGAATGCTACCAATTTGGATGCAACTTCACAATCGCCTGTGGGTAGAAACAATGCTGGAAGTTATGATGCAGTTAATCGTTATGGAGATGAGTTTACCAGCAATATTTTTTACACACCACTTTCTTTAGCATCAAGCGTTGGAAAAGGATATTATTTAAGAAATGGTTATGATGAAAAAGATTTGGTGGACTACAACTCGAAAAACTTAAAATTAAGTGGTGCTGCACATTATAAAGTAACAAAAAATACTGAACTAATTTATGCCACAAGCTTTGGAACAGGAACCACCGTTTACCAAGGTGAAAACCGCTTTAGCTTAAGAGATATTTTATTCTTCCAAAATAAATTGGAACTTAAAAAAGACAATCGTTTTTTTATACGTGCTTATGCTACTAACGAAGATGCAGGTAATAGTTACGATGCTTACAACACTGCTTTATTATTACAAAAAGCAGCAAAAAGTGATGAAAACTGGGGTAAAGATTATAACAATTCATTAACCGCTAATTTATCGCCTAAAGTTAATCAATGGATACAAAATAATTGGACCTCAGGATTAAACTTAAGTGATACCAATAATTATAAAAGAACTGAACTATTATCCTTTATTGATAACTATTGGAAAAACAATTTCAATGATACTTTAAATAAATACCACGGTTTAGCTCGCGATATTGCCAATGCAGGTGGAGTTGGCAATGTAAATGGAATTGACCGTTTTGTTCCTGGCACAGCTCGATTTGATTCGGCTTTTAAAGCCATTACATCACGCACCAATCAAAATGGAGGCTCACGCTTTTTTGACCAATCGGCTTTATACCATGTGGCTGCAGAGTTAAAATTTAACACTGATGAACTTTCAAAAAAGAATGCCAGCAAAACAAATATTGATATTACTTTGGGTGGAAATTACCGAATTTATGTTCCATACTCGCAAGGAACTATTTTTAAGGATGGGGAAGAAATACAAAAAATTTTTGTTAAAGATTCATTAGGTAATACACTTAAACGAACTCAAACAGGTTTTGTTGGAGATGACTCAATTTCAGGATTTCAAAATGTTGGTTTTATTCAAATTACCAATCAAGAATTTGGCGCATATATTGGATTTGAAAGAAAGTTTATTGAAAACAAATTAAAAGTAAGTGTTACCAATAGGGTTGATAAAAACCAAAACTTTAACTTTTTATGGTCGCCAGCTGCTACATTGGTATATACTCAAAAGAAAAATGTATTTCGTTTTTCACTTTCATCAGCAGTTAGAAATCCAACTTTAACCGATCAGTATTTTAACTTAAACGTAGGAAGAGCAACACTTCTAGGAAATTTATCAGGTTATAAAGGACTTATTACCATTGATACTTTGCGCGATATTTTGGTTAATAATAACCGCTACAGAAATGGAGAAGACCGACTTAAAACGTCCTCTTTCGACATTGAGGCAATTAGACCAGAACGCTGCAAAACAGTTGAATTTGGATACAGAGGAAATATTACAGAAAAACTATTTGTAGATGCAAGTTACTATTACAGTTGGTATGAAGATTTTTTAGGTTTTAAAATTGGTGCGCAAGTAGTTTGGGATTCTGTTAGCCTCTTCCCAACATCAGTAAACGCATTTAGGGTAACCACCAACTCAAAAGACATTGTAACAACACAAGGATTTACAATTGGATTGAATTATTTTTATAAAAACTACTTAGGATTTAGTGGCAATTATAGTTGGAATAAATTAGATAGAGGTGGTAGTAGGGATCCTATTATTCCAGCATTTAACACCCCAGAACATAAGTTTAACCTAGGTGTAAATGGCCGCGATATTAGTTATTTAAAGAAAAAAGAAAAATGGGGCTATGGGGTAAACTTTAAATGGCAGGAAGGCTTTCTTTTTGAAGGCTCGCCACAATTTACTGGCGTTGTTCCATCTTATGGAATGCTAGATGTACAATGGAATAGTACTATTTCGAAACTTAATGCGGTATTTAAATTAGGTGCAAGTAACATATTAAATAATACGGTTTATCAAGTTTATGGAGGACCTTATGTTGGTCGAATGGCATATGCTTCTATAACATTTGAACTAAATAAATGGAAATAAAAAGGTTGTTGTATTGCTTAACTAAAACGAAAATACTCCAAGCTATTCGATTTAAAATAGTTTTTAAGCATTTTTAAGCTTAAAATTATTAATATAATTTTAATTTAAGGTTTGCATTTCCGATAATATTACTAATCTCTTACTTGCTTTCTTTCAACAAAATACGCTAAGTTCAATCTTAACAACACTTTGCACCCTTAGTCATTATAAATAAATGATATAAAATATTTTTGAATTAAAATTTTCAAAAATCAAAAGGTGGCTGTAAATTAGCGTACTTTTTAGTAAATAAATAATACAAAAATGAAAGAAGAGAAAAGTGCCCCCAAGAAAGCCGTTAGCGAAAAGAAATTAGTAGCTAAGGCAAACAAAAATACCAGCACTGTGGATTTGAAGGAGGCCTTAAAAAAATATTTTGGCTTTGAGGGATTTAAAGACGAACAAGAACAAATTATCCAAACCTTATTAAATGGGGATGATGTATTTGTAATAATGCCAACAGGAGGCGGAAAATCGCTGTGCTATCAATTGCCAGCATTAATGAAAGAAGGAACAGCTATTATTATTTCACCATTAATAGCTTTAATGAAAAACCAAGTAGATGCTATACGCTCACTAGGAAGCGATAAAATTGCACATTTTTTAAATTCATCACTTAACAAAACAGAAATTACTGCTGTAAAACAAGATATAACAGACGGTAAAACCAAGCTACTTTACATAGCACCTGAAACCTTGAAAAAGGATGAAACCATCGACTTTTTAAAGTCAATCAATATATCATTTGTTGCAGTAGATGAAGCACATTGTATTTCGGAATGGGGACATGATTTTAGGCCTGAGTACCGCAGAATTAAAGCCATGATAAAGGAAATAAAAGATGTTCCGGTTATGGCCTTAACAGCTACTGCCACACCTAAAGTTCAACAAGACATTCAAAAAAATTTACAAATGTTGGACGCTACGGTTTTCAAATCATCTTTCAATAGAGATAATTTATATTACGAAGTTCGTTCAAAAGGCAAAAAAGGCGAGGCAATGAAAGACATTGTATCGTACATTAAACAAAGAATGAACGGCAAGTCGGGAATTATTTACTGTTTAAGCCGTAAAAAAGTAGAAGAAATTGCCAGTATTTTACAAGCCAATGGCGTTAAAGCGCTTCCTTATCACGCTGGACTAGATGCTAAAATGCGTGCTGACCATCAAGATAAATTTTTGATGGAAGATGCAGATGTTATTGTGGCAACAATTGCCTTTGGAATGGGTATTGATAAACCCGATGTGAGATTTGTAATTCATTACGATATTCCTAAAAGTATTGAGGGTTATTACCAAGAAACAGGCCGTGCAGGTAGAGATGGATTAGATGGAGAATGTGTAATGTATTACAATCCGGCTGATGCTGAAAAATTAGAAAAATTCTTAAAAGATAAACCTGTAGCTGAACGCGAAATTGGTGAGTTATTAATTTTTGAAATGCAAGCATTTGCAGAAACCTCGGCTTGTAGACGTAAATTTTTATTAAACTATTTTGGTGAGGAATATGCAGAAAGCAGATGCAGCAGTAGATGTGATAATTGTAAACATCCAAAAGAAAAAATGGATGCTAGAGAGGATGCAGTATTAGCTTTACAAACTATTAACTCTACAAAAAGTAAACAAATCCTTAAAATTACAGTTGACATGATTGTGGGTAAAAAGAGCCATGAAGTTCAATTGGGAGGTTTGGATAAATCAACCTATTTTGGAAAAGGAAAAGATAAAGAAGAAAATTTTTGGAAATCTGTTTTACGCGGTTTATTACTAAATGGGCAAGTAACCAAAAATATTGAAACATACGGACTATTAAGTGTAAGCGAAAAAGGCGAAGAATTTATTAAAAACCCTACTCCTTTTGAAATAGCCTTAGACACCAAATTTGAACGCTTTACAGATGATGATGATGACAGCGGGAATGCAGAAATGGTATACGATGAGGTGCTTTTTGCTATGTTAAAAGACCTTTGTAAAAAAGAAGCTAAAGCCAAAAGCTTACCACCTTACATCATTTTCCAAGAAACATCATTACAAGAGATGGCTTTTAAATATCCAATTACCATGGATGAATTGAGCAAAATTGTAGGTGTTAATCCAGGAAAAGCTCAAAAATATGGCAAACCATTTTTAGCCATTATTGATAAATATGTTAAAGAAAACGACATTGAAAGAACTGAAGATGTTGTTATCAAATCTGTCGTAAACAAATCGGCTAAAAAAGTAGTTATCATTACCAATATTGATAAAAAAATTGCGCTTGCAGACATTGCTCGTAGCCAAAATATTAAGTTAGATGAACTATTAACCGAAATTGAAAATATAGTTTATTCGGGCACTAAATTGAACTTAAAGAAGTATGTAAACGATTTAGCAGATGAAGAAACAATTGGTTATGTAATAGACTTTTTCAGAGAAACCAATGACAATCCTGTGGAAGCCGCATTAGGTGAGTTTGGAGATGAATTTAGCAGAGAAGACTTGCACTTAATGCATATTCATTTTGTGAGTGAAATGGCTAATTAAAAGCACCAATAAAATAAAAAACCCTTTAAACAAATAGTTTAAAGGGTTTTTTTATGAAGTATTAACGAACAAAAAAAGCATCGCATAAGCGATGCTTTACAAATAAATCTTAAACAAATTATAAAAAGCAGTTTACAAACTGCTTTTTATAATTGAAAGTCTATTTATTTAATAACTGAAAGTTTAGCAGTTTTAGCTCCTTTTTCTGAAACAATGTTTACAAAATAGAAACCATTTAATAAATCGCTAGTAGGGATTTCTACACTATTAAAACCTTTGTTAAATTGGTTTGATAAAGTAGTTCCTACAATTTTACCTGTTAAATCAACTATAGCAATTGTTACTTGGCTATTTTCGTTTAACTCAAACTCAACTGCAACTTGGCTGCTAGCAGGGTTTGGATATAATTTTAATGCTGAAACTGCATTTACTTCTACAACACTAGTAGTATTTTTACCTGTTAAAGCAATTGCTTGTTGTACTAAATTAGAGCTATTAAACTTAATACTATCGCTTACTGAACCTGTAGTAGCACGTTTAAAGCGGCAGAATAATTTAGTAGTTCCAATATTACCATCAACATCTGGAGTAATATTCCAAGTGTTTTTGTAAGTTACTGAATCGTTAGAAAGTTCAAAATCGTTACCAACAGTTATAGCTAAATCAGCTACTAAGTTTTGTGCATTAAATGTAAACGAAACTGGAGTAGTTGGCACTACACCATTGGTAGTGAAGATTGGTAAATTAGCAGTAGATAATGATACAATTGGAGTAGCAGGAACAACTGCTATACCTGATACTGCAACTGGTACAGCAGCACCATTCACTGTATTGAACGATACAAAGCTATTTGGAGCAGAAGCCCCAGCTACACTTGGGTTAAAGCGAATATAAACTGTAGTGTTAGCTAAAGTAGTACCTGTTTTATTAATAGTTATTGATGCAGTAAAGTTTACTGAATCTAACGATAATTCGAAACCTGTAGGAGCAGTTGCAATTACATTATCAACCAAACGAGTTCCACTAACAACTACTGAAGAAGCTACAGATGGTTTACCAAAAGTAGTATATAAAGTAGGCTCAACAGTAGAGTTAACTGTAATAGCTGGAGATGAGTTACCATTTACAAACATTACAACATTGGTAGCACTTGAATTAATTGAAGGATTTGCTGAAGAAACGTGAACATATAACTGTTGGTTTAACGCTGATTGAACAACTGGATTGTAACGCACATATACCATTGTTGGAGAAACTATTCCAGCAGTATTTGCTAATTTAATTACCGATACATAATTTGAATTATCTAATGATACTTCAAAACCAGAAGGTGCAGTTAAAACTAATGAATCAGTTCCTAAATTCATACCACTTACTGTAATTAATTGTGATGCAGATGGTACAGCAGGGGTTGTAAATATTGTTGTAAATACCAATGAGAAAGCAGATGAATAAGCAAAAACTGCCTTTGCTGAAGGAGCTAAAGATCTACCAGTAACAGCAATGTTTCTAGTAGTAGCACCTGTGCTAGAAATGGTAACATTACCAGAATTAGTTCCTGTCATAATTGGACTGTAACGAACATACACTTTAGTATTAGCTAATACCGCAGCAGTAGGAATGTTTAAGTTTAATGAAGTAACTGGAGTTGTAAATACT
The DNA here is from genome assembly GCA_044239605.1 of Bacteroidia bacterium. Lineage (GTDB taxonomy): Bacteria > Bacteroidota > Bacteroidia > UKL13-3 > UKL13-3 > JAAFJM01. The sequence goes on from JBIIBC010000001.1 coordinate 19,230, forward strand.
GAATCGATTGATAATTGAAAACCAATAGGAGCAACTACTTTTACAGTATCGCTTAATTTAATACCTGATAATGAAATAGGGTAAGCCAATGATGGAATTCCAGCAATAGTAGCAATTTCAGTTAACTGAGCAGGAGATGAAGTTAAAGTTGCAGCTGAATTACCTGCTAAAGCAATATTAATTGCATCAATAGTTTTAGATGAAATAACCAAGTTTCCACTGTGAGTTGAAGCAGATGCAGGGTTATATCTTACATAAACCAAAGTAGATGCAAATGAAGGTTTAACAGGATTATTTAAAGTTAAACTTTGAGCAAAACCTGAAGTAGCATTTAACGAAATTTCAAAATTAGCTGGTGCAATTAAAGATACAGTATCAACTAAGTTTTTACCTAAAATGCTAAACATAGCAGTGGTTGAAGCGCCAACAGCATTGTTAAAATTTAAAGAACTTTCAGTTACACTTAAATAAGCAGCAGCAGGCGCCACAGCTGTTCCATTCAAAGCAATATTTAATGGACTAAAATCAGCTGAAACAGTTGAAGAAATATTTAAGAAACCATTATTAGAACCAGTAGTTGTTCTATTGAAACGAACAAAAATAGTATCGTTTACAGAAGGACCATTTTTAGAAATATTTGAAGCCCAACCAGTAGTTCTGCTCCATGAAATTTCAAAATTAGTTGGTGCAGTTATATTTACATTACCTGCTAAAGCACTTGCAGTTAAAACAACCCATTTTACTTGTAAAGTTTGACCCAAAATAATATTAAATGGCGCTAAGCTTGAAGCCGAAATAGCAACAATTGGAGAAGGAATAACAGCAATTTTTGGATGGCTAAAATTAGATGCATTAGCAAATGGACTTCCAACAGCTAAAGTATAATCCACACCACTAAAATCTAATTGATTTAATGCACCGTTAGTAGTACCAGCATAAATTGGGTTGGTAAATTCAGTACCAACAGTTAAAGTTGTTCTAACTGTATCATTGTCAGTATCACCTGTAAAACCAACAGTTGGACCACTAATTAACCAATTACGCATCCAAGAAGTATTTAAACTTACACTATTATATGTTGGAGCATTTTGACTATTAAATCTTACATCACTGCCGGTGGCAGTTGAAATAAATGTTGAATTTCTTAACGATAATTGATCATCGAAAGCTCTAGTTTGAGTGCTAGCAGGGAAAGTTCCAGTTGGGTTTCCTAATTGGAATAAAGTTGGATAACCCCAAATTACTGAATTAAATACTGATGTAGAAACATTTGTTCTATATTCTAAAGCTCTACCAAAACGTGAATTTGCGGTAGTTGATAAAGTTGTTCTATTTGAACCAGCTTTTATTGGTCCAATCAAAGTCATGTTAGAAATAATTGGAGCAGTTGTTGGCGTAGGCACTGGAGTACTTGGATTTATTACACCAGATGTTCCTAAACCTGTATTATTATCATGTTCTAAACCATTTGATGTACCGGTTGGTGAAGTTTCAAATACAGCAGGGTTACGCACACCTAATAAATATTGACATTTACCATTGTAACCTTCATCCATATCAAATTCATCATCAGTACTTGCAAAAGAAATAAGGTATTTATGATTTACAGCACCACCAAACCATTCAAAATTATCATCATTAGAAAAACTAACCATTAAATAATCAGCTTTAGTACCACTACCAACACCAGCAAAAGTAATTCCGTTAATTTCTTGATCTGGTAAATAATTAAATCCAGCAAATTCAAAACGCATGTAACGCATTGTTCCACTATTGTCAGCATCGTTAGGGTTTAAACCACCACCATAATTAGCTAATGGATCAGAAGGTAAAGCTTCGTATTGACGAGCACCACCAGGAGTATTGGTATGTGCATTACCAATTAGTAATAATCCACCCCAATCAGCTCTAACACGTGAACCTGCCGCTTTACCTGATGTTATAACAATTGGATGATCTTTAGTACCAACTGCGTTTAATTTACCGCCTTTAGCAACAATTAAAACACCAATGTTTGAAGTACTACCGCGTAAACAAGTTCCTGCAGGAATGGTTAAAGTAGCACCATTCAAAACGTGGATAGTTCCACTAATTTCGTACCATTTATTGCTCGATAAAGTTAAGTCAGAAGCAATATCGCCACTTAATACCACTTTTTCTGCAGCAGTTCCCACTGTGTAAAATTGAGGGTTGCTTGAGTTGTAACCTGCATCGCCTGGGTAAGCAGTAGCATTTGGGGTCCAATTAGCCCAAGGTTTACTCCAATCGGCTGAATTATTTGATGGATCAGGATTGTATCCTGATGAAATATTCTTAGTAGTTCCGTTTACTCCAAAAGCTCCACGATAGGGAACTGAATCAAAAAACTGGGCAAAACCATTACTGTAAATCATTACAGCTAGAATTAATAAGGAAATCTTTGTTTTCATTTTTTATAATATAAATATCTGCGAAAGTAGATTACCGTTGTTGTGTGTATGTTACTTCAAGGTTATGCTTAGGTAAATGTAATATTACATAAATGTTAACTACACTATTGGGGCATAAAAAAACCCTGCAACTTCTTACAGGGTTTAGTTTAAATAGCTATTTTTTTGAATACAAAAACAACTAAAAATTATAGGTTAATGAAAATGAAGTTGAGAACCCATAACGGTAATTGAAAGTGGCTATATCTTTACCTTCATCATAACTACCGTTTTTATTTAAATCTTGATAGAAAACTAAGTTTTGAGCTAATAAATCGCCCATTGTTACTTTAGCTATCAATTTCTTTTTAAATGTTTTTGAAATACTTGCATCAAATATTGTTCTTGGATTTTCCCAAATAGTAAAATTATCTTGAGTACCCACAAATGCTATACGTCTTCCTACTCTATTTGCATTTAAAGTAATATCAAAGAATTTTTTAGGATTGCTATAGTTAACACCTGCATTAAACACATAAGGTGATTGTCCTTGTAAAGGTCTGTCAGTTACTGCCCCACCTAAAGAACCTACATTAACTTCAGACTGAATATAACTGTAATTAGAATACACAGTAAACCTATTTAAAATGCCATTTTTGCTTTTAGTAAAAGTACTTAAAGTAACTCTTGCTTCTAATTCCACACCATAGTTGTAAGCTGCTGCTGCATTACCATATGTAAATTGCAAAGCTCCATCCAAGGCAGGATTAGCAATTAACTCTACTGGATTGGTAAATCTTTTATAAAAAGGATTTACGGAAAATGTTTGACCAGCAGAAGGGAACATTTCCCATTTCAAATCAAAATTATCAATGGTGGCTCTAACCAAGTTTGGATTACCTGTTACTACACCATTATAGTTTACCTCAAAAAAAGCTAATGGAGCAAATTCTCTAAATTCAGGGCGTGAAACTGTTTTAGCATAACCTAAACGTAAATTTTGTTTACCTGTAATTTCATAAATAGCATTTACCGAAGGTAGAAAATCTAAAACTGTATTATTAACTTTAACAGGAGCACCACTGTTATCAAATGAATTTACTTGTTGATTAAAATTTTCAACTCTTACACCATAAATCAACCTTAAGTTACTTAATTTTTGATTCAACATTATAAAACCTGCGGCTAAAGTTGAGTTTGCATTGTATGAGTCAAACTTTTGAGTCATTTCCTTTTGAAATATTCCATTTTCACCAATATTGTTAAATAAGGTGTTTACCCCACTTTGTAAAATATTTCTATCAAACACATTTCCATTAAATGCATATACAAAGTTTCTTGCATTAAAATCGCGTGTTCTATACATATTCATTCCTCCTACTTTTACCTCATTGCGAGCAAATACTTTTGGCAAAAAGTTAAATGGAATTGCTACACTATAATTTGCACTAAAACTATTTTCTGATAAATTAGAGGTAAATCTTCCACTGTTAGCCACCGAAAACGAACTAGGATTATCTAAGATTTGGGCTTCTGTTGCACCAAAATCAGTTGCTTGGTTTCTGTCGGCTTGGTAAAACAAACGTTTGAAATCTGGCATTTGCTTATCTAAGTTATTATAACCTAAAGTATAATTAACTTTTATTTTTGAGCCAGTGAAAAAATGATCGCCACCAAACTGTGAGCTAATCATTCTACTTTGTTGGTATTGATAAATGTAGTGTTCAAACTTACGTTCTACTTGTGATTCTATTGGATCGTTAACCCCTTTTATTGAGCTTCCATTTCTAGTAATGGTTTGGTCATCTCCTATTTGAGTAATTAAGTTTTTAAATACCAACTTTGTATTTTTACCTATTTTATAACTAAAATTTAAAATACCGCCTAGGTTTACGGTATTTCTATAATTATTGTAATCTAGTGTTGAACCATCATATTTAGCATTGTTGGCCAATTCGTTGATGGTGTTTGCACCGTCTACATTTTTAATTGTAAATGGCATATAGCGCAACGAATTACTATAGGTTAATGCACCTACTACACCAAAATCGTTTTTACCAATTTTCCATCTTCGGCTACTGTTAGCCTGTAAGTTAAAATTAGGGCGAGTAAAACTTACATTTTCTGTAGCAAAATTATTATTAAAGCCTTTTGTGTAATTAGCTAATTTAGCATTATCAGATATTGCTTTAGAAGCATCTGTTCCTGGAAAACTAGCAGGAATTGCTCTACTACCATTATCAAAACCTAAAAAATCTGTTGAACCACCACCTACACGGTTTGTATTTTGAAAAGTAGTTAATGAATGAGTTCCTAAACCTAACTGAACCGAAGTATTGTTTTCGTCCGGAATATCTTTGGTGTTTATTTGAATAAAACCTCCTGCAAAATCACCAGGCATATCAGGTGTAGCAGTTTTGGTTATCATCATATTATCTAATACAGCTGCAGGAATAATATCTAAACTAAATGCTTTTCTATCGCTTTCAGAACTAGGCAATGGAGCACCATTGATAAAGCCCATGTTATATCTATCACCTAATCCACGAACAATGGCAAATTTTCCATCTTGAATACTTGCACCACTTACGCGTTTAATAACATCTGCTGAGGTTCTATCGGGAGTTTTTCTTATTGCTTCTGCCGAAACACCACTAGATACAGCGATAGCGGCCTTTTGTTGAATTAAAACTTCGTTGGCACTTTCCTTTTTTACTTTACCTCTAATAGTAACTTCTTTTAACGCTTTTTTCTCTTCAAGTGAAACATTGATTACCGTAGTTTCTTTAGCTTCAACTAAAACATTAGGAATTTCCTTTTTTACATAATTAACATAGGATACAGTTAGTGTAAAAGTTCCGATTTTAACATTTTGAAAAATGTACTTTCCTTCAAAATCGGTGGCAGTTGATAAGTTTAGTGCAGGAATACTAACAATGGCAGATATAACTGCTTCTCCAGTATTCTTGTCTTGTACTTTACCTGAAATTTTACCTGTTTGTGCAGATACAAATGGAATGCTTGCAATAAAAAAAGCAAACACCAATGTATGTTTAAATAATTTATTCATTTTCTAAAATTAACCTGCCGCAAAGGAACTATTGGCCTTTAAAGAAAATGTTACCTGTATGTTATGTGTAAATTACCGCTATGTTACCTAAAAGTTAACAACAAAAAAAGTCGGCTGATTCAAAACCAGCCGACTTTTAACCTAATGTTCAAATAACCAATTGTTTATTGTACATCAACTAATTCACAATCAAAAATTAAAGTAGCATTTGGTGGAATAGCACCAGGAGCACCTTTTTCACCATAAGCTAATTCGCTAGGAATAATAAAACGCATTTTATCACCAACATGCATAAGTTCAATGCCTTCTTCCCAACCTTTGATAACCATGCCTCTACCCAATTGAAACTCAATTGGCTCACCACGTTCTACTGATGAATCGAATTTTTTTCCATCCAATAAATAGCCTGTGTAATGAACAGAAACATATTTACCTTGTTCAGCCTTAACACCATTACCTGATTCAACTTTTACAAAACGTAAACCACTTTGCATTCTAACAGTGTCTAAACCTGCTACTTCAAAAGGAATTGCCGGACGAGGTTTAGGTCCTTCTACAGCATCAATTACTTCAACATCAAAAATTAAAGTAGCATTTGGTGGTATAACTCCCCCACCTGCCCCTGTAGCACCATAACCAATTTGAGGTGGTATAGTAAACGTAGCTTTGTCACCTATATTTAATAATTGGAAACCTTCGTCCCAACCACTAATAACCTGACCTATTCCAACTTTAAAGCTAAATGGCTGATTTCTATCCTTTGAGCTGTCAAACTTTTTACCATCAGCTAAAGTACCTGTATAATGAGCAGTTACTTTATCACCTTTTTGTACCTGACGACCTGTTCCTTTTTCTGTAACCTTAACTTTTAACCCACTAGGGGTTGTTATTACATTAGTATCCATTTTGTTTTCTATTTTCTTTGTTTGAACTTGAGTTGATTTTTTGCTACCTTTTGCTTGTTGTGCACTCAGGCTTATTGCTGCGCCTAGAAAAAACAAGGTTATTACATTTTTTTTCATATTTAAAACTATTTAATATCTACTAATTGAACATCAAAAACAATACTAGTAAAGGGAGGTATAGGTCCATTTCCTAATGTACCATAAGCCAAATACCAAGGTATAATTAACCTGTATTTTTCACCTTTACGCATTAATAGTAATCCTTCTTCCCAGCCCTCAATAACTTGGTTCATGCCTAAAACTAACTTAAAAGGTGCAGATTTTTCGTTTTCATCAAATACGTCACCATTAATGAGCCACCCTTTATAATTAACAGAAACCATTGACCCTTTTTTACAACCAATGGCTTTGGGATTAGCTATTAACTTTTTGTATAACAAACCACTTGCCAATTTTTTTACTCCTTTAATTTGATGGCAATATTTCATTACATTAAGTGAATCAGCAATAATTGCTGACTTATTTTGTAACTTAACTTTATTTTCTATTTCCTCTTTTGTTAATGCTTGTTGAATATGAAAATAAAGGGTGACAACACTTCCTTTTTCCACGTAATTAGGCAAAGGGGTGTTAAATACTTTAGTGTAAAAAGTATCCGCTATCATTTTTATCTCAATACTATCGCCATCATTAAGTTCATAAAATATTTTCTGTAATCCAGGCTGTTCTGTAGGTATAAAAAAAGGTTTATCATTGCTACCGCTGTTAAAAATAATAGTGTCTTCTGTAGAGTTCGCTTTTTCCGCTTTTCCAAGTAAATCAACCAACATCACCATATTGGGCTTTACTTTCCTGCCGTTATTATTTTTTGCAATAAATTTAAACGCAGTTGCATCATCAACCTTAATCCATGTTTGAGCATTGGTGGTTATCGAAATAATAAATAACGCAATGATGATAGCCGATTTTTTCATTATTTAGTATTGGGTTTAATTTTCAATAATTTCACATCAAAAACCAATGTTGTATTTGGTGGAATTGGGCCTGTTCCTTGCTCGCCATAACCTAAGTCTGAAGGAATAATCAGCTTTGCTTCTTCACCCTCGTGAAGTAACATAATTCCTTCATCCCAACCTGCAATCACTTGTCCTAATCCTAATTTAAAACTAAATGGGCTTTCAATATTTAAATTCTCATCAAATTTTTTCCCGTCTAAAAACATTCCGGTATAATTCATTTCAACTTCATCACCACTTTGAGGAATTTTGCCAGTAGTTGATTTAGTAATAATATATTTTAAACCCGAAGCAGTTGTTTTTATGTCTTTATATTTAGTTAGAAGCGCTTTTATTTCCACTGAATCTTTACTAGCTCTTTTAATTTGTTCTGCTTGTTTAAGTTCCTCTAATTCTTTTTGGTTAAATACATTTTCAACTTTTACTAAAAAATGTAAATAACTGTTTTGTTTTAAAAAAGGTGGTGCCAATTGTTTAAAACTGTTTGTAAATAAAGAATCAGCAAAAACATCCATTTCTAAACTATCATTTTTCCTTAGGTTCAAAAAAACCTTACCAAGTGTAACTTCGTTTACTGGAATAAAAAACGGATTGCCAGCAGTATAAGAATTAAACAGAATGGTATCTCTATTATTGGCTAATTTTCCTATTCCAAACATATTAATCATAAGTAATTCCCCTGATTTTACTGCTCTTTCTTGGCTATTAGTTTTTATAATTTTATAGCTAATTGTTTTAAATGAAGCAGCACTTTTTTTAACAGGTTTTTTTACTGTTTTAGGGTTACCTTTCTGATTAACATTAAATATTCCATTGCCAATCAGTTTATCAGTTTTGGCCTTTGCCAAAACTGATAAACTTAAGAACAAAATAGTTAAAAACTTATCTTTCATTATTTATGATCAGCAGCAGCTGGTTTTGCTGGAGCTGGACTTATTTTCAATAACTTCACATCAAAAATCAAGGTTGAGTTAGGTGGAATTGGTCCACCACCTTGTTCACCATACGCTAAATTTGAAGGCACAATAAATTTAGCTTCTTCACCTTCATGCAATAACATTACTCCTTCATCCCAACCTGGAATTACTTGACGCATACCAACGGCAAATTTAAATGGATTCGTTACATCTTGATTTTCGTCAAACTTGGTACCATTCAATAAAATACCTTTATAAAGCATTTGCACTTCTTGTCCTGTTTTTGGCATAGGTCCACTTGCAGGTTTAGTTATAACATATTTTAAACCCGAAGCAGTAGTTTTAACATTTACTAAATTAGCAACATAAGCGCTTGCCTCTATAGAATCCTTGGCAATTGACTTAGCTTTTTCTTCAGCACGCATAGCCTCTAATTCATTTTGATTGTATATATTTTCAACTCTTACATAAAAATGAAGTTCACTATTTTTCTTCAAAAATGTTGGTGTTAATTGACCAAAACTTTTCATAAATAAGGTATCTGCATTCACTAAAAATTCTGCACTATCGCCTTTGTGCAACATCATAAATACATCTTTCAATGTAGTTTCATCAGCAGGTATATAATATGCTTTTCCAACTTTATATGAATCAAAAATAGTTGTATCCTTACCACCTAAAGAATCTGATAATTGTCCAAATGCAACCATTTGAATCATCATTAAATCACCCTTGGTTATTAAACGTGAAGTATCGTTACTTTCAATAATTCTATAACTTAATCCATTTTCAGTTGTTTGCATTTTTTTGCCACAACTACTTACTCCAAATATGGCTAAAACAGCCATTGCCATTACAAATTTTCTCATTTTTCTTTCTTATTTTAAATATTCGGCATATTCCATAATGCCTTCTTTTAGTTTTAATTCCACGTTTTCTATAGTATCTTTACTTTCGCCACCTGCTGCACTGAAATGGCCTCCTCCATTAAAGTATTTTCTTGCAAATTCGTTAGCCGGAAAATTGCCTTTAGCCCTAAAACTCATTTTGCAGGCAACTGTCCTATCAACGACCAATACTGAAAATTTAATTCCTTTAATTGATAAACCATAATTAACTAATCCTTCTGAATCGCCTACAATAATATTGTAACGATTTAACTCATCTGCAGTTACACAAATAATTGCAGTATTGTATTCTGTTAAAATCTGCAATTTTTCATTCAAACAAAAACCAATAAAGCGGGTTCTGTTTTCCGAATAGTTATCATAAATATTTTCATGTATAATATTGCTTTCAGCACCCTTTTCCAAAAGTTCAGCCGCAACCCTATGAGTACTTGGAGTGGTACTTCCATGTTTAAATGATGCTGTATCAGTCATAATACCAGCATACAAACATGAGGCTATATCTTTGTTTATCAAGTGTTCAAATTGTAACGTTTGAATAAACCAATAAATTAATTCACAAGTGCTACTTGCCTTACTTGTCCATAATCTAAAGTCGTCAAAATTTTCTGGTTGTAAATGATGGTCAATCATTACCTTTTTAGCTTTGCTTGCTTGAACTAATTCTCCTAGAGAATTTATACGTTTCAGTGCATTGAAGTCTAAACAAAACACAAAATCTGCTTCAGCAACCATTTGAGAGGCCAATTCTTCTTCTTCTTCAAAATTAATGACAGTTGATTCGCCTGGCATCCACATTAAAAAATCACCATAATCGGTAGGTGTTATTACTTGTGATTTAATATTTAATTGAAGTAAAAAATTATACAGCCCTAAACTTGAACCCAAGGCATCTGCATCAGGTTTATGGTGAGTAGTTATAACTATTTTAGGTTTTGTATTTGCTAATAATAAGGGTTTTAGCTCGGCTATATTGTTCATCAAAATGTTTTAAAGCAACGCAAATGTCGTTAAAAACCAATCAAAAACAAGTTGATTTGTAATACATAATGTATAATTTTATACAAATTCCTGTTTTTGTGTATTTTTTTATAATCAGTCACTATTTTATAGACTAATAATTTAGTTCAAATTACAAATACTATTTTTTATAAACTGAAATAAAATAATCTTTTAAAGTTGTTGGTTTTCGACCTAATAAAGTTTCTAAATCAGTAGTTTCAGTTGCAAATTCATCTTGTTTTATGGCTTCGCAAAAACCTACCAAACTATTTGCCATTGGCTGTGGAAACCCTGCTTTTACTAGTGTTTCCACATAATCTTTATTGGTTGGACTAGCGTATTCTACTTCTTCGCCTATTATTTCGCTCAAAATTTCGGCAGCATCGTCCATGCTATAATTTTCAGTATTGGCTATGATGTACTTTTTATTTTCATGGCCTATTCCTGTTAAAATACTTGCTGCTGCTTCTGCCATATCGTTTCGAGTAGCATAAGCTGCACTTCCATCCTCTGTTGGTAAAAAGATTCCTGCCTCTAACACCTGAGGGCCAAAAAACATAGGTAAAATATCTGCATACAAGTTATTAAGCATAATAGTGTATGCTAATCCACTATTTATTAAAAGTTTTTCAGTTTCTAGGTGCGATTTAGCAACCATACCTAAAGGCGAAGTTTTGGTTTCGTTTTTGCGCAAAAAACTGGTATAAACCACATGCTTAACTCCAGCTTCTTTGGCAGCATTAATAACGTTTTCGTGTTGTTTTTGCCTATTGGCAATATCGTTTCCAGAGATTAATAGCACTTTTTCCACACCTTTCATAGCACCTACTAAAGATCCATAATCATTATAACTACCAATTTTTATTACCACACCTTTTGCTTTGAGTTCAGTTGCTTTATTCTCATCTCTTACCAATGCCACCAAATTATCGGCAGAAATTTTTTTAAGTAAGAATTTGATGGTAGCTGCTCCAAATTGCCCTGTTCCACCTGATACTAATATCTTCATTTTTTAAATTGAATAGGCAACAAACCTAATTATATTTATTTGAATTTATAAAACTAAACAACTTCGCCACTTCCGCCAGACGATTGCGCTAAGGCTGCGCAAGGGAAGGCGTCAGACAGATAAACTCCCAACATCCGTCAGACAATTGAGCAGGGCTTTACAGGGAGAGGCGTCAGACGGATAATTTCAAAATCAAATTTTTTCTCAAATAACTGTTATTTCTGTTTTGTCAATTTGGTAAATTCTGTTAGGTTTGCCTTTACACAAATTTTAAGAACTCAAATAAATGGTTTTAACCTTTATTTACCATAAAAATGACTGATATAGCCACTACTTTTAAACCTAATTGCCTTCATTTTAAAGGTCATATTCCTTGTAAACCTCACAAGCAACATGGTTATCATTGCAACGATTGCCCAAGTTTTACACCAGTTTCAAAACGAATTTTAATTATAAAATTAGGAGCCATTGGCGATGTAATTCGCACCACTCCATTGGTTGTAAAATACAAAGCACTATATCCAAACTGTAAAATTACTTGGCTAACTTGGACTCCCGACATATTACCATCAAGCCAAATAGATGAAATATTGAAATGGGATATAAATTCCATTATGTATGCACAACACAGCACTTGGGACATTGCCATAAATTTAGACAAAGAAAAAGAGGCAGGCGCTTTGCTAAAAGTAATTGATGCCAAAGAAAAGTATGGTTATATTTTAAAAGATAACGAAATTCAACCTGCAAATGAGTTGGCTATTCATAAATTTAGCACTGGCATGTTTGATGATGTAAGCCAAGCAAACACCAAAAGTTATTTACAAGAAATTTTTGAAATTTGCGGATTTACCCATCAAGGCGAGCCCTATTTAATGGATAAACATGACGACAAAGGTTATGTTTGGAATTTGCCAATAGGCAAAAAAATAATTGGTATGAACACAGGTTGCGGTGGTCGTTGGACTACTCGCTTGTGGACAATTGATAAATGGGTGGAGTTAGTTGATGTTTTAAAAGCACAACATCCCGATGCTGAAATATTACTATTAGGTGGCGAAGCAGAACATGAACGTAACAAAGAAATTCAAGCTCGTTCAGGTGCCATGTATTTAGGTTATTTTAGCTTATACGAATTTATAAATTTGGTAAATCAATGCCATTTAATTATTACCCAAGTAACTATGGGAATGCACATTACTTTGGCTTTAGGAAAACAAATAGTGTTAATGAACAATATTTTCAATCCTCATGAGTTTGATTTATTTGGCAAAGGCGAAATTGTAATGCCAGACAAAACATGTAAGTGTTTTTACCGTGGTTCATGCTTAGATGGCGTTAGCTGTATGGAAAATTTACCTGCTCAAAAAATTGCAACTGCTGTTGCTTCACACTATTAATTATAAACCAAAATGCAAGCAATCGTTTTAGAAGAATTAAACCAAAAATTGGCTGTAAAAGAAGTTGAAACTCCTACTATTGCTGATAATGAAGTATTGGTGAAAATACATGCTACTGCTTTTAACCATCGCGATTTATGGATTCAAAAAGGGCAATATGCAGGTATTCGTTTCCCCATAATTTTAGGTAGCGATGGCAGTGGAACTGTGGCAAAAATTGGTACTAATGTAAATGCTGATTGGTTAAATAAAGAGGTAGTAATAAACCCAAGTTTAAATTGGGGAAACAATCCTCGTGTGCAGGCTAAAGACTATGTAATATTAGGCACTCCAAACGATGGCACTTTTGCAGAATATGTAAAAGTAGATGCTAAGTTATTGCACGCAAAACCTGCTCATTTAACTTTTGAGCAAGCTGCTGCTTTTCCTTTGGCTGGCTTAACAGGCTATAGAGCAACGATGAAACGTGCAGCAGCTAAAGCTGGCGAAAATGTATTAATTACAGGAATTGGTGGAGGTGTGGCTTTGTTCTGTGTTCAGTTTGCTGTAGCTGCAGGCTGCAATGTATATGTTACCAGTGGCGATGATGAAAAAATAGCTAAAGCCATTGCATTAGGTGTAAAAGGTGGTGTAAATTATAAAAATCAAAATTGGGATAAAGAGCTAAAAGCCATGTGTGGAGGTTTTGAAGCCATAGTGGATAGCAGTGGTGGAGATACTTTTGCTAAATTGGTTGATTTAGCCAAACCCGCTGGCCGAATTGCCATGTATGGCGCAACTTTGGGTGCATTTAACAGTGGAGTACCAGCTAAAATATTTTGGAAACAATTAGATATTTTAGGTTCTACCATGGGCAACGATGAGGAATTTGCTGAAATGATGGCATTTATAAATACACACCAAATATTTCCAATTGTAGATGAAGTTTTTGAATTGGCGCAAGCGCAAACAGCCATTGAAAAAATGAGCCAAGGCAAACAGTTTGGAAAAATTGTTTTGAAAGTAGCATTTTAGTTTAAATCAGCTTGTTTCCTTATCATACATTTTTAACCCTTTAACCAATTTATTTATTGTTTTAGCTAATCTATCTATCTTGGTTTCTTCTTTTTTAGCGGAATAAATGTATTGAATATAAAACTTTTGTTCACTCTCAGTAAGTTTATTAAAAAAAGTCAATGCTTGTGGCTCGTCTTCCAAGCAAAGCATCATTTCTTCAGGAACTTCCAATGGTTCATTATCCTTAAAAAGTATTATATGAACAGTATCTCCCTCCTTTTTATTGATTATTTTTCTGATTTCAGCTTTTACAGGTAAAAACAAATTACCATTTCCCATTGGCATTAAATGGTATTTTCGTATTTCATAGCCATCAATAGTTCCAAGTACTTTTACCCAACCAAAAGGTGATTTTTTATCTTGCAAAATTTCTGGGATTCTTGCAAAAGTCCAACCACCTTTTCCCGCAATTTTTTCTAATACATAATCTTTATCTATAATGGGTTCATAATAATTTATTTACTGCAATATATTTGTATTGATAAATTTTAGCAATAATTATAAAATTTGTTTTTTTACTTAAAATTTTGTTTCAATAAAGGCTAGTATTATAATTGCCTATGGATAAATTATCTAAACTTCTTTTATTGGCCTTGTTCACTGTGGCTTGTAATTGGTGTGCTGCGCAAGTAAATACTAAAACTTACGTAGTTTACCTAAACGCCAAAACTACTAATAGCTTTAATCCTTATCAATATTTTGATGCAAAAAACATAGAACGTAAAGTTTTAGCTCATTTGCCCCTTTTTGATGCTCGCGATTTGCCAGTTAATGAAGTAGCTGTAAATGCCATTAAAAGTACCAGTGCTGAAGTATTGGTAGTGAGTAGGTGGTTAAATGCTGTTTTTGTAAATGCCAGTTTTGAGCAAATAGAAAAAATTAAAAATTTCCATTCTGTAAAATTTATAGATGAGTTTAAATCTGCAAAAGCCAAAATAATTGCCTCGGTGAATTCAGAATTAACTCCTAGAAACAAACAAATTTTAAAATACCAAACCAAACGCTTACAAGTTGATGATTTTGAGAGCAAAAACTTAACCGGAAAAGGCATTCGCATTGCGGTTTTTGATGTAGGTTTTTCTGGTGCAGATAAACATACAGCATTCAAACATATTTACGATAATCAACGCATCATTAAAACATACGATTTTGTTAAAAACAACAATAATGTTTATTTAGGAGGTGCTCATGGAACAAATACTTTAAGCTGTATTGCTGGTGTTTATAATGGTCAAAAAATGGGAATGGCCACCGATGCTGAGTTTTTATTGGCTCGCACAGAATGGAATACCAAGGAAGATAAACAAGAAGAATATTTTTGGTTAGCTGCTGCCGAATGGGCCGATAAAAATGGAGCCAATATCATTAGCAGTTCTTTAGGTTATGGAGACAATTGGTACACTGTTAAAGATATGGATGGCAAAAAAAGTGTGGTAGCTTTTGCCGCAACTGTTGCAGCTCAAAAAGGACTTTTGGTAGTTAATTCGGCTGGCAATGAGTACGAAGATAAAAAATGGAGAACCATCATTACTCCTTCTGATGCCGATAGTGTTTTATGTGTTGGTGGAACCGATCCTTATTCCGATAGACATATTAGTTTTAGTAGTATAGGTCCAAGTGCCGATTATAGAACCAAACCTAATGTGAGTGCTCCAGGCCAAGTAATAGCTGCTAACCCCAATGGAAGTATAAGCCAAACTTTTGGAACTTCTTTTTCTTGTCCGTTAATTAGTGGTTTTGCTGCTTGTGCTTGGCAAAGCAATCGTAGTTTAACCAATATGCAGCTTTTTGCCGAAATTGAAAAGTCAGGTCATTTATATCCTTATTTTGATTATATGCACGGACACGGTGTTCCTCAAGCTAGTTATTTTACTAAAACTAAAAAATCAATTTTGCCCAATTTTCATTTAATTGATTCATTGAAAGATAATCAAACCATCACTTTTCAAGTTACTGATTCTATTTTTATAAAAAAATACCAGGCCTATGATAGTTACCAAGCATTGATAGATACAGTTAATACCGATTCAATTTTGATTCCTGAGGTTGAGGAACCTAAAGCATGTAATCTTTATTGGAATGTAAAAAATAACGAAGGCAAAATTTTGTATTACGAAGTAATTGAGGTAGAAAGTATTGAAGATATTGTAATTAATCCCAAAACTATTCAAAAAGGTTATGTGCTAACCTTTCATTTTGAAGGATATACATTAACCAAAACCATTGAATAAAATATGAAAAAAGTAATTATCACATTATCGCTTGTTATGGCAAGCCTAGGCATTATTAATGCACAAACTGTAGTAGTGGAAGAAGAAGTAAATAAAGCACCAACTGATCAAATGCCGGCTTTTACACCTAGTAAAACCGATGCAGGTTTTATGATGGAACTTACCAGCTATGGCGGTTTTGATGAAAAAGGATTAAAAGGAAAATTTGGAAACTCTATTGGCATTAACATTTTATTTAATTTAAAATATAGATTGGCAAATAAGATTCAATTGGTTTCGCAAGTAGGTATTAATTTCGAAAACTACAGTTTTACTAAAATCGATACCAATACCCCATTTCCAACTACAGTTAGCAATAACGAAATGGATAGGTTCAGTGTTACTGCTGCATCACTTAGTTTAGGAGCTCGTTTTAAACTTAAAAAATCGTTATATACAGAGTTAGGAGCTATGGGTAAATGGAATTTTTCGAAAGTTTATAATTATGAAACCAAAAATGAAAATGGAAATAAAACCGAAGTTTTTGTGCATGATTTAGCTTACATAAAAGATATTACTGCTGATGCTTATGTAAGATTAGGCGTAAAAGGAATTTCATTAGTTGCTTATTATCGTTTAACCGATATGTTGCAAACGGCAGGCTATGCACCAATAGTATATGAAACACCACGCCTACGTTTAGGAATAACTTTAGGTTTATAAAAAATGAAAAATTGGATTGAAGCCTTTAGGCTGCGCACCCTTATGCTTTCATTAGCATGTATATTAATGGGAGTTTTTTTAGCGAAAATATTTTCACAAAATGTATCTACTGTTTCTGTAGTGCTAACTTTGCTTACCGCTTTGTTTTTGCAAATACTTTCGAACTTGGCCAACGATTATGGCGATAGCAAACATGGTGCAGACCATGATGGCCGTAAAGGACCTAAAAGAGCTGTGCAGTCAGGTAAAATTACTGAAGTCCAAATGTTAGTAGGTATTAAAATATTTGTAGCTTTAAGTCTTGTTACTGGTATAGCCTTATTATATTCTTGTTTAAATGTAATAGGGTTAAACGGTGTTATTACTTTATTTGTAATAGGCATAGCTGCTATAGTAGCTGCCATAGCTTATACCAATGGCAAGCGCCCTTATGGCTATATGGGCCTTGGCGACATTTCTGTGTTTATATTCTTTGGGTTAATAGCAGTATGCGGTACTTACTATTTATTGGTTGGCGCTATCAATCCCTTTATATTTTTACCTGCTATTAGTTGTGGTTTGTTTTCGGTAGGTGTGTTAAATTTAAACAATATGCGCGATATTGATTCGGATATTGAAGCAGGAAAAAACAGCATTCCGGTGCGTTTAGGCTATGCCAAAAGTAAAGTTTACCATTATGTAATTATTATTACCGCATTGCTTTGTGCTTTAATTTTTGTTATGTTTTATAAAGAAATGCCTACTTGGCAAAACCTATCTTTTGTAGCATGTTTTCCATTGTTTTTAAAACAATTATTTACGGTAAAAAATACCACAGATAAAATAAAATTAGATCCATTATTAAAACAGCTTTCTATTTCTACTATGCTGTTTGTATTGTTATTTGGTTTGGCTAATTTGATTTAAGGGTAAAAATTTCCTGATTTTAGCGAAAAATGGAAGTCATAAAGTAATTTGCAAATGATTTATAGATGCCTATAAAAATAACAAGTTAACTAATTAAACTGTTGGAGTAACTGTAACTCCCTACATTATCATTTTAAAAAATTTATTTCGGAAAACAATTGGATTAATGGTTGACAAAATTAGCTAAAACACGAGTTATAAAGCAAGAATTTTTTGTTCAAAATTGAGAATTAAGTAAATTCAATAAGGTACATTTTATAAAAAAAGAATGGAATTTGCCTTTTTTAGTTAAGTAGATTTATAAAAGGATAATTAGGTTGTTGTATGCATTTTGGAAATAAAAAACGCTACTTTTGCATGGCTATGACGTCTTTAGCACATGATAACACTTTTTAAACCTCCTTTAAAGTAAAAAATAATAAGTAAATAACAATTAAACCAAAGGTGAGAATAATTGTAAATGCTTATCAACAAAAAAGCCTAACATTTAAAATGCTAGGCTTATGTTACCTTCTTGGTAGCCCGTAGGGGAGTCGAACCCCTCTTTAATGGATGAAAACCATTTGTCCTAACCGATAGACGAACGGGCCATTTTTGGGACTGCGAAAATATAAATAAAGTTTAATTATCCAAACTTTAAGTAATTTGAATTAATTGTAAAAACAAAAAAGCCTAACATTTAAAAATGTTAGGCTTATGTTACCTTCGTTGGTAGCCCGTAGGGGAGTCGAACCCCTCTTTAATGGATGAAAACCATTTGTCCTAACCGATAGACGAACGGGCCATTTTTGGGTTCGCAAAAGTACTATTTAACTTTAACAATCCAAATGATTTTTAAATTATTTTATTAATGACTCAAAATCAGTTAATTATTTTGAGTCATTAGTTTTAAAAGAACACAGAAAATAAATTTTAAGCCATTGCTTTTACAATTTCGGCAAAACTACGGCTTTGTAAAGCAGCACCACCAACCAATGCACCATCAATATCAGGAGCAGCAAAAAGTTCGGCAGCATTATCAGCTTTTACACTTCCACCATACTGAATTGTTAAATTATCAGCCACAGTTTCGTTGTATTTTTCTTTTACTAAATTTCTAATAAAGGCGTGTACCTCTTGAGCTTGTTGGGTGCTAGCAGTTTTACCTGTACCAATTGCCCAAACTGGTTCGTAAGCAATAACCACTGAATCCATTTGCTCAGCCGAAAGATGGAATAATCCTTCAGATATTTGTGATTTTAATACATCGAAATGGGTATTGCCTTCACGTTCGTCTAAAGTTTCGCCAACACAATAAATTGGGTTTAAGTTTTCGGCTAATACAACATCAATTTTTTTAGCCAACCAATCGTTGGTTTCTCCAAAATATTGTCTACGCTCGCTATGGCCAATAATAATGTATTTACCACCACAACTTTTTACCATGGCAGCACTAATTTCGCCAGTATAAGCGCCACTAACATGGTTGCTGCAGTTTTGAGCACCTGTGCTAACATTACCAAAATCGGCAGTCATACGGCTTACCGAGTGAATATACAAAGCAGGTGGAATAATAACTACTTCGGCACTACCATGGTATTCATCTTTTACCATATTACTTAATTCCGAAACCAAAGCCATTCCTTCATCATAGCTTTTGTTCATTTTCCAATTTCCTGCAATAATTTTTTTTCTCATTGTTTGTATTTTTAAAAATTTTATAAAACTAAATATATTGATCCAAAGCCTAAAGCAAAACCAGCTAATAATTGTGGAATATTATGTGCTTCAGCAAAATGTCTGGCCGAACCTACTAAACCTGCAATTAAAATTACAATGGCAATTGCAATTCGTAAATCTACATGGGTGTAGTAATTGGCCAATACCAAAAGGCTTAATAATGCCCCAATGCTCGCCATGTGAACACTTATTTTCCAAAAATTACTAATTATGGCAATACAAACTACTGTTAAACTGCCTGCTAATAAGTATTTTAAAACAATAATAGAAACACCAGCTTTGTTTAACAAATAAAAACTAAAAATATAACCCAATGCAGTAAAAGCAAAAGGCCATTTACGCTCTTTTAAATGTGTTAATTGAATGCTGCTTATTTGGTTAGTTAGTTTTAAAACTGCCACTACCAAAGAAGGTAGCACAATAGTTAAACTAATAATAACACCCATGATAGTGCTTTTGGCTTGGTAAGTTAAAGCCGCTAACGATGGGAAAAGTGCAAACAACAACCAAAGCGATGCAATATTTACAAATATTGGATGAAATGCCGTTGATATAATTAGCTGTGTTTTTTTGTTCATTTTATTATTTAACTGCTACTACACTTATTTCTACATTGGCGTTAAGGGGTAATTTTACCACCTGAACTGTTTCTCTTGCCGGAAAATCAGAGGAAAAATAATTTCCATAAACCTCATTAATTTGAGCAAAATTACCTAAATCGGTACAATAAATAGTAGTTTTTACCACGTTTGTAAAATCCATCTCTGCCTCTACCAAAATAGCTTGTAGGTTTTCCATTACCTTAGCCGTTTCTGCCTTAATATCGCTTTGAACCATTTCACCCGAAACAGCGTCTTTAGCTACCTGACCACTTGTGTATAAGGTGTTTCCAATTAATACTGAGTGGCTGTATGGTCCAATTGGGGCTGGTGCATTTGCACTGGTAATTATTTTCTTTTCCATTTTATGTGTTTTTTAGTTTTGTTAGATTTAATTTGCCACGAATATGAAAATTTTAGCAAAAGGAAACAGCAAAAGAATGGAAGAATTTAAACAAAAACTTTCATTGCTTGATTGTGAGCTAGTTTGTATTGACGAAAATACAATTTATTTGGTAAATGATGGTGATTTTGATATGATTTTTGAAATAAATTTTGATGATGAGGCGCAAAATTTGTTTTTAAGCTACCAAAAAATTACTAAAACTCCGGTTTTTGTTTGTGCTGTAAAAAATAGTTTGGCCCAAATGGTGGATAATAAAAAGGCCGCTATTTCATTCCCACTTTTTGGAATCAATAGCATTGATACTTTTATAAATAGAAATTTGGCTGAAGTAAGTGTTTACCAAAATACCGAAGAAGCCATTTTGAAAAATTGCATGCAACTTCTTAATTGGGATTACAAATTGGTGCAAGATAGGGTTGGAATGATTACTCCAAGAGTTATTTGTATGATAATTAATGAAGCTTGTTATACCTTGCAAGAAGGCACAGCAAACATGGCCGATATAGATATAAGCATGAAATTGGGAACCAATTATCCGTTTGGACCATTTGATTGGGCCGATAGAATTGGAATTGCCAATGTTTATCAAATTTTAGAATCGGTGTATAACGATACTAAAGACGAGCGTTATAAAATTTGTCCATTGCTAAAAACACACTACTTAAAGGGCTTAAATTTTTATAGTTAATATTTTATCTAACCAATATCAAATTGAAAATTAAATTATTGTATTTTGTGTTATTGTTTACTTTGGTAAATGGCTTAGTGGCGCAAAATTTTCCAAACAAAGCAGCTGGCAATACTGGGCCAGCCACTATTTTAGCTACTTATATTGATTTAAAAACCAATAAACCAATTGAATACGTTACGGTTTCGTTAATGAGAGTAGCTGACTCTACCATTGTAAACGGAACTACCACTACCAAAAAAGGTGAGATAAAATTAGAAAACATTGCCTTTGGTTCCTATAAATTAAAAGCCAGTTTTATTGGTTATAAAACCTTGCAAAGCCAAGTTTTTGTAGTATCTCCAAAGGAATTAGTAGTTGATTTAGGCATTTTTAAAATAGAACCAAGTGCTAAAAATTTAAAAGTGGTAGAAGTATCAGGCGAAAGAGCCGATTTTACCAATCAGTTAGATAAAAAAACCTATAATGTAGGTAAAAATATTACCAATATTGGAGGTTCGGCTACCGATATTTTACAAAATATACCTTCGGTAAATGTTGATATTGACGGAAAAATAAGTTTACGTGGAAGCGAAAATGTAACCATTTTAATTGATGGAAAACCAAGTACTTTAACAGGTGGAAACCGACAAGCTATTTTACAACAATTACCTGCCAATGCCATAAGCGAGGTAGAGGTAATTACAAATCCATCTGCTAAATACGATGCTGATGGAATGGCTGGAATTATTAATATAAAAACCAAAAAGGATAAACTAAAAGGATTTAACGCCAATACTCAAGCCACAGTTGGTACTAACGATAAGTACTCGTTTAATATTGGATTGAATAACAGAACCAGTAAATACAACTTGTTTGGTAATTATTCGTATCGCCACGAGCGCAGAGATAATAATGGAAATGGTGAACAGTTTAACCGTTTTGTAGGCAATAACTACTCATTTAGAAACAGTAGTAATGGTTATAATTTAAACGATTTTCACACAGGCAGAGTTGGAATAGATTATTACATAAATAACTATAATACAGTAAGTTTTTCTACTGGAATTAGCAGTAATATTTCTGGTAAACCCGATTTTATAAATTTTGATTATTTTGATAGTGTTGGAACTCAATTTGCCAATTTTAAGCGTAATAATTACTCAACAGATGATAATTTAACTTTAGATGCCACAGTTGATTACAAACGTTCGGCCAGAAAAAATAAATCGGAATTAACGGCTAGTGCATCCATTAACTCCAATGCTAGAAACGCCAACGAAGATTATAAAAACTCAACTGCTATCAGCTTTGAAATTCCTAGTCAACGTAACAAGAATACAGCTACTTTTACCAATTTTATAGCTCAAGTTGATTATGTATTGCCACTTAAAAATGGAAAAATAGAAACTGGTGCAAAAACTACTACCCGTATTGTTGATAATAACCAACAAGGTTTTAGGTATAATTTTGGCAATAATGAATATTGGCAAGACACTTTAATAAGCAACCACTTTATTTATAACGAAATGGTAAATGCAGGTTATTTTACGTTTGCTAGTAAGTATAAAAAGTTTGATTATCAGCTTGGTGTGCGTACTGAAATTACCAATATTGAAGGTAATTCAAAAACAGCAAATACTATTTTTACCAATAATTATTTTAACTTTTTTCCAAGTGGTTTTATAAAATATGCTTTGGCTAAAAACCAAGATTTACAGTTAGGATATAGCCGTAGGATTAATCGCCCAGGTTTTGAAAGTTTGAATCCGTTTGTTGATTACAGCGATTCAGTAAATTTACGTCAAGGTAATCCTAAAATTCAACCGGAGTACATTCATAGTGTGGAACTAAACTACCAAACACAAGTTAAGAAACTGAACTTTAGTGCTACTTTATATTACCGTTATACCGATAATATGATAGCAAGGTTACGTAATGTCAATCCAAATACTGGTCAATCCATAATGAGTTTTTATAACTTTAACTCGGCCGAAAATACTGGTGTGGAAGTGATTTTTAGATACAGTTTTGTAAGATTGGGTAATATCATGTTAAGCGGAAATTGGTATAAAAATGTGGTAAATGGCGGTAATGTTCAAAGCGATTTGCAATCGGAAATTACTACTTGGAACACCCGTTTAACTTACAATTTACCATTGCCAAAAGCGTTTTATTTTCAGGCAAATGGCATGTATATGGCGCCAATGCGTTTTGCACAAAGTACCATTAGTGGAATGAATGGGTTAGATATAGGTGTTAGAAAAGATTTTATGGCAGGAAAATTGCAATGTGGTTTAAACCTAAGCGATGTGTTTGATATTCGCCAATTTAACATTAGGCAAGATGGAGATAATTTTACCTACGATGGTATGCGTAAGCGTGAAACTAGAATTTTAACCTTTTCGTTAACCTACCGTTTTGGTAGTAACGAAAATCCATTTACCAAAAAAAGGCCAGCATCAGCACCTGTCGAAAATATGGATATGGGATTTTAGTAAGAAATTTTTAATAAAAACAATTTGTAATCAATATTATATTTACACCAATATTAAAATGAAAAAAATGAAGAATTTATTTTGGGTTTTAACTACTTTATTGAGTTTGAATGTCTTTGCTCAAAAGGAGCATCCAACATTAACCAAAATGAAAGCAGGTTATTACCTTTATTTAGATAATGGCTTAGAGCAAATTGATTTATTTAAATCGATAGAAGTAAAAAGAAATTTTTTTAAAGTAGGAACACCTCGACTAGTATTAGCTCCCAAAATTGGCCCTTATGCAAAAAAAAATTGCCTGACTGGATTCTCATTATTACTAACTAATTCAAATGGTATGAATGCAGGCAAAGACAAGAATACTTTTATTATTAAAGGTCCTTTTTTTGGTAAAGAGTGCAATCAATCTATTGCCAAATTACCACAAGAAAGTGTTTTGACATTTACTGAAATCGATCTAACAATTACCGATTTAGATGGTCCAAATTTAAAAGGGGTTAGACCTAAAAAACCAGGACAACTACCGATAGGGTTTACAGTTTATATTATAAACTAATTTTCAAATTCCAAGTACGGTTTTAAGTTTCGGATAGCCCGTTTTACTTAAAGGAATTTTGTTCCCATTTTTTAATACTGCCATCATTATTTCCTTATCATTTTGTTCGAGTTTAGTTATTTTATTTACTTGAACAATAAAAGAACGATGGACTCTAATGAATAAAAGTGGGTTTAGCACTTTTTCAAAAAAACTCATTGTTCGTTTTTTAACAAATATACTTTCGTTAGTGTGAATTTTTACATAATCGTCATAGGCTTCAATGCATATAACTTCTTGAATTGGGATTATTTTTATATTTCCTAAATGTTTAACAACAATACGCGTTTCAAGCTCATGTTGGCTTGAATTGTGCATTAAATCTTCAATTTTTAAAGGAATAGGATTTTGATTAATTAATAAAAATTTTTGAATGGCCCTGTCAAATCTATCTTTATCGAAAGGCTTTAGTAAATAATCTATTGCATTTTGGTCAAAGGCTTTGATAGCATATTCATCAAATGCTGTCGTGAAAATAATTGATGGTCTATTTTCAATTAACTCAATCATTTCAAAGCCTGTAATTTTTGGCATTTGTATATCCAAAAAAATTAAATCAGGCGAATGATTCGTGATTGCTTTAACTGCTTCAAATCCATCTCCACATTCTGCAATTACTTCAAACTCATTATGGAAAGATAGATAATGAATAATAATACTCCGTGCTAAAGGTTCATCGTCTATAATTATTACTTTAATTGGCATTTTTGTGGTATTAAAATTTGAGTTGTAAATGTATTTTCTTCTTTATTTATTTTGAGCAAATCATGCCTTCCGTAAAGTAAATATAATCTTCTTGAAATGGAATTCAAACCAAAACCAACACCTTTATTTTGTGTCATTGCGTCTTTGTCAAAAGGATTGGTTATTTTTACCATAAGCATATCAAGATGGCTTTTTACAGTAATATATAAAGTAATTTTTTCGGTGGTTCCATATAAACCAAATTTAATGGCATTTTCAACTATTGGTTGAATAAGTAGCGATGGTAAAAGCAATTCCTCCGTATTTTTATCTATATCAAAAACAGTGGTTAACCTATGTTCAAATCTTACCTTTTCAATATTTAGGTATAGCTGTAGGTGGTTAATTTCAGACTTAAGTGTAACCAAGGCGCTTGCATCTTTTTTTAAAGTGCCCCTCAAAAAATCTGCTAACTCCTGAATCATTTTTTGAGCCATGTTAGGATTTAAAATCAATAACGCACTAATAGAATTTAAGCTATTAAATAAAAAATGAGGCTGTATTTGTTGCCTTAAGTTTAATAGTTCAGCTTCTTTATGTAATTGCTCATTGTCGTTTAATCTTTGCTGTTCAATTTGTTTATTCGATTTGTAATTCCATACAAAACCAATAAGAGTAGCACTGATTATAAGCAAGGTATTAAATACCAATCTTAATTTAGAAGTTTGGGTTACAAAAAGATTATAGGCACTGTCTTCTACAACAATACTGATGATATATTTTTGCAATAAATAAGAAAACCCAATGCCTATAACCAATATGGCCAAAGGTTGAAACAATCGGCTGTAATTTGGATTTAGATTTTTAGAAATAAAATATAAACCACAACTAATAAAAGCAATTATAAAATGGCTAATTAATGAATCATATAGTTTAAAATAAATATTGCAATTAAAATCCAATAATAACCAAAATTGCACCAATGCAAATAAGGTACACCAAACAAAAAAAACAATGATTACCCTTAGGTTAGCGTTCACAATAGTAATTTATAAAATAGTATCAGTTGCTAAACTATTAGCCGTTTGAACTACATAGTTTTCATATGCATTATTAGGTTCGTTTTCGCGAGTATGTGAGTAAAGTTCCATACCGTCTTTCAAATCATGAAGCGCCTTAATGTCCATAACATCTACAAATTTCCAAGAAACAGAAGTAATACTCTCAAGCATAAAATGCTCTTCTTCTTTTATGCCTAAAATTTTGGCCTTCATCAAGGCTTCGTGTTTATTGTTGGCCATTATTACCCTTAGTTGGTCATCGTAATGAAAACAATCATTGGTAGATGAAATGCTGAAAACAAGTTTTGCTAAAAATACCATACTTAATGCCTTTTTACTTAAAATGATTTGATATCAATGCCTCCAAGCACGCTTGTGCCTCTTATTATTAATGTTTTTCCTTCTGCAATATTTAAGGCAGAGTAATTTTTCCTTTTGTCTTCAACACCGCCTAGAATAGAAGTAATTTCTGATTTAAGTTCCCAATGGGCAGGTAAAATTAGCTTTGTGCCACCAAAAATTTGAGTAATATCAATCACAATGAGCCCATCAATATCTGATTGAGATAAATCTATTTCTACCCCACCAAATAGATTAAATATTTGACCACCTTTAAAATTTTTACTGATGATATTTTTTTTTACCCCACCCAAAATGGAGGTAGTATCCATTATGTCATCACTGCTGTCGCTGCTTCCGTTTAAATCATAATATTTCTTTTCCCACGACTTTTTTTTAAATGGAGATAATATCATAGTTGCTCCAACTAATAATATAATGGTAGGCCAAAAGAAATGTTTGATATTAATATCTACTATCCAATCATCAAGTAAGAAAAATACACCAATTAAAACTGGAATTATCCAACCTGATCTTTTAAAAGAGTGTTTGGCGCCTATAAAAATACCTAGAACAATTAAAAACATTTCCCACCTGAAAAGCCAATAAGGAAGTTCAACACCTAATTGTTTGGCAAATAATACCACACCAACAATTACCAGTATAACTCCGGCCATTACGCGTCCGTAAGTACCTGAATTACTAAAGCTATTATTATTCGAATTTTCCATTTTAAACTATTTTTTTAACAAATGTAAATTCATTCATTAAACAAAAAATAGAATTTAGGTGTAAGGTAAAATAAAGTAGGTGAAACGGTAAAAAAGGTAGGTGAAATAAATTTTAAATGATTATTTTATTTCGATTTTATGCAAGTTCAAACATTAAAGCCATTTATAATTATTGGAATTAATAATTAATTGATCCATGAACAAATTTATAACTATAAGCAATCTGAACAGGTAAACCATCATTGATACTTGAGTAATAAAAAAGAAATTATTAATCCTATTTGATGTTTAACTATCACAAAATTGTAAACCCTTTACAGGCCTGCTAAAAAGGTAGTTTTTAGGGTTATAAAAATGAAAATTGGTTAAATGCATTTTGTACTTCAAATAAAGTAGTTTTTACACTAAAAAACCGCTTTAGTTTTTGGCTAAAGCGGTTTTGTTGGTATTTTGCATTTGTTCATTGTACACGCCAAAGTCGTGAACCAGCGTTGCAGGGTTTGCTCGTGCGCTATCTAGGGGTCATCTTTCAAATATTTAACCATATACATATCTCCAATTTGCACTTCATCTGGAACTCCGCAACGATAGTGGGTTGTAAGGTTTTGGTTTATTACTTTACAAATGGTATTCATACTATCTAAAAGTAATACTATCTTTTAGAATCCCATTTTTCCAAATCTCTTTTCTTAATACATTACCAGTTGAATCAAAATAATGCCAAATTGAATCAAATTTACCATTGTTGTAATAATGTATTTCTTTTATTTTACCATTACTAAACCACTTAGTATAATTACCATCACTTTCACAATTATTATTATAATAACCTTTATATTCTAAAAGACCATTTTCAAACCAAGCTATATCATATCCATTACATTCATTACCATTTTTATAGTTACATTCTGATTTTTTTTGACCATTTCTGTAGTATACAACTAATTTTCCATTTAGTTCTTCATGCTTATTCAATCTTACAATTGATTTTACTTTTACTTTCTCTTCATCATAATAAGTGATTACTTTTTTATTACACGCAATCAACAATAAGCTAAATGTAAGTATAATATATAAATTATTTGTTCTCATTTTCTTAATTCTCATTTGAATAGCCCTCTAATGAAGAATCTAAAGCTGGTGCAGGAGTGTAAGAATTATTATTAGATGCAGCACTAGATTTACTGTTAACGGATTTCAATTTAGGAATACTTAATTTCTCAATTTGTTTAGGTTGATTCAAATCAAAAAAATGAGCATCTTTATTTAATTTTTTAAATAATTTATCTTCAATTTGATAATTCCTAACAAAAGGCGCATTAAAAGTTCTTATTGCATCTTTTGCCCCAACAGCATTGGCTAAATTAACCTGCACTCTATCAAATTCTGAATAAATATGTATCATATCATTGATATAATTACCATAATTTGCTGGGTTTTCTTTATTATTTTCTATTGCATTGTAAGCTGGTGTTCCAAATGTAATAATATTAACCTTTTCTCCTAATGCTTCGCTAACCATTTCTGCTGCTTGTATTGCTACATTTCCTCCATGACTATGACCTATTAATGTGATTTCCTCTCCTGGTACCCTATGAGCAATTATATATGTTGCTAATTGTTTTGCAGCAAGTGTTCTATCGCTTTCTGTATTAAAGAACCCATCATTTTTCCACTCAAAACCAAAATCCTTTTCTTTATTATTAGTTAAAGACATCGCAACTCCAATTGCTTCATCCTGTTTGTTCCATCTATTAGGGCCACTTGCCGTACCATGTATAAAAAACGCTTCTAAACCATCAAAATCTATTGCCCATATTGGAGTATTTGAAGCATACTGATAAGAGCTTAAATCTGGAAATTTAGCAGTCAAAGGATCAACACTTAAAAACCTTCCTAAACGACCATTATATATTCTAAAACCATAATCCTGCGTTTGAGTTTCATTATCTCCCTCCTTCCCATTGAAGGAGAATCGATAACCACTATTAGCCTCTACCTCTTCTAAGGTAAAGTTAGCTAGCTGTATACTTCCTGCTGGGTTTGAGGCTTCGTTAAATATTACATCGGTTTCAAAACCTGTGGCGGTAAAGGTATAGCTTGCATCGCCTGGTTCTATGTAGTTGGTTATGCTTAGTAAATTGGTATTGGTGTATTTATCTTTAATATACATGTATGGCCAACCACGTAAGTTTATTTTAAACATAACCCTATAGGTTTTGCCAGGTTCGGTACTAAAGGTTTTTTTCATACCAGCATTTACAGCAGTTACGGTAGCTCTTATGTTGCCAAATACATTGCTTAAAGTGGCATTGGTAGTAGCTACCCATCCATCGGTTCCTGTGGTAAAATTACTATTGCTCAAGGTAGTTTTTACCAATACATTATCGGCCTTAAAGCTGCGGCCTGGCATTGGTGCACCAAATGGACTGTAATCGTTAGCCGTTACTATTTCGGCTTGGTAACGGCCTGGGCCTACTTCTTTTACTATTAGGTTATCTATGCTGTAAGTTCCTGTCCCTATGCCGCCCAATTTAAATCTATAAGCGCCTTGCGGTGCAGTAAAGGTAAAGCTTACATGTCCACTACTGCTGCTATTGGTTATATTTTGTCTTAAGCCTCCGCCTGTGCTATTATAACTTGCATTGGTTTCAAACCAAACTTGGCTTATACCACCGCCTATGGTTAGGTCAAAATCTACTTTAAATATTCTGCCCGCTTCGCCTTCAGTATTAAATAAAGTTCCCACTTGTGTGTTTGTTCCACTTACGTTTAGTTTATTGCCCGAAAGGCTCATGCTGGTATTACTAGTAATAGGGAAAATATTATTGTAACTGCCATTATCAAAATTGGCATTTATCAATTCTGTATTACCGCAGTTGTATGTTTTTTTATCGGTAACTACTACTAGGACATTGCCAAGGTGGTTGCTTAACTCATAATTTTTAGCACCACGTATTTGGCTATAACTAGTATAATCAGGTATTGGAGGATTTTGTTCTACTAAGCTGTAAATTGGTGGGTTAGTAGTATTGTTAGCTTGTCCGTTAGTATTAGAACCTTGTGTATTGGTGTTAGCACTTTGTCCGTTGCTTTGGGTTAAGGTTTTACTAGCCACTAATACCTCGGCTTTGTAAATACCTAGCCTACTGCTACCATATATGTGCCATTCGTTCAGCATTAGTTTATCAACGTATAAATTGCTAATTGGTAAAAACTCGTTCAGTATTTGTCCCGAAAGCTTTCGGGAGGCTATACTTTGCCCTAAACCATTACGCAAGTTTACAAAATAATTTTGTTTTTCATTATATGCTTAGTTTATTCTGAAAATGGAAAATATTTTCCACTAAAGTGCGTAATTTAGCAAAAAGATATCAATCTGTTAATATCCTCAATCAGTAATTCTAAGTTCGAATTTTTTCCTTTTTCCTCCACACCAATAAAATAAAGGGTTCCGAGCAATTGGAACCTTTTTTGTTTTAGTATTAGGTCCGACAAAAGGTAAATATTTACCAATGTGTTCCATTCTTTAAAATTATTATTTTTATACTTAATCCAATAACTTTAGAGTTACTATAGACTTCTATTGATTTTAAATGAAAAAAGTCCTATTTCTATCGGACTGAAACTCGCTCTAAAATAAAACATAATCAATGTCTTTGGTAAAAATTTATTAATTCTTATATTGAAAAGTTAGATTGTAGTAAGCACTTATTGTTATTACTTTAAACTTGAACTTATTTCCAGAAAATAGCTTATATATTAGCTATTAATTGAAAAAAAGTTATATTTGTATAATATATTAGCTATTATGACAAAATTTGGGGTAGATAAAAAACCTTTTGATATCTTAACAGAGTTGGCACAAAAACACAAAGTGTTAAGAAAGCAACTTGGGATAACACAAAGTGAATTAGCAGCACGTTCTGGTGTATCATTAGGTAGTATTAAGCGATTTGAGCTTAGTGGACAAATCTCGTTAGAATCATTATTAAAATCGGTTCAAATACTGAATCGTATCCATGATTTTGAACTAATTTTAAATCCAAATGATGACTTGAAGCAAATTGACAAACTTTTTAGCAATAGAACAAAGATTTAATAATGGAGCATGTAAAAAAAATATTTGTTTCAATTCAGTTCAATGAAAATGAAATTGAATTAGGGGAATTAGTTAGTGATGGACGCAATATTTATTTCAAATATTATATAGACTTTATTAGTAAAGGAATGGAAATATCTCCATTAAAATTAAAACTAAATAATGAAATAAATAAAGCAGATGCATTGCCTTTTGATGGGCTATTTGGTGTATTTGCCGATTCATTACCTGATGGATGGGGGAAATTGTTGCTTGATAGATCCTTAACAGCTAAAGGAATTGATGTAAGTGATATTACTATGCTCGATCGTTTAGCTTTTGTGGGGAGTAATGGTGTAGGTGCCTTAATATATAAACCAGAAATAAATGATGAAAAACAAAAACTATTTGGGTTTGAGCTTGATGAAATTGCAATTGCATCTCATCAAATCCTTACGGGAACCTCTATAGAAATACTTGATGAACTATATTTATTGGGCGGTTCCTCTGGTGGAGCTAGGCCTAAAATTTTGGTTGGATACAATCCAGACACACAACACATAATAGGCTCAATAAAAAATTTACCTGCTGGTTATGAACATTGGCTCATTAAATTTCCTTCATCCTCTGATTGGCAGGACATTGCAAATATTGAATATGCTTATTCTAAAATGGCAATAGACGCAGGAATTAAGATGAGTGATTGTAAACTTTTTAAGGGAAAATCGGGTAAGGTTTACTTTGGTACTAAACGTTTTGATAGAATTGGAAATAAACGTTTGCACATGCATTCAGCAGCAGGTATTATGCATGATAATTTTAGATTGAGCAATTTAGATTATGGTCATATTATGGATTGCGCTTTTAAATTAGAACAAGATGTGAATGTTTATGAGAAAGTTTTAAGAATAGCTGCCTTTAATGTTTTTGCCCATAATAGAGATGACCATAGCAAAAACATTTCTTTTTTAATGGATGAATTTGGAAACTGGAAACTTGCTCCAGCTTACGATTTAACATTTTCAAGTTCATCACATGGTATGCACAGCACAATGGTAAGCGGAGAAAGCGCCAATCCAACTAAAAAACACCTGTTGGGATTAGTTAGTTATTTTAAAATTAAAAATGGAGAAAAAATTATTGATCAAGTACAAGCAACAATTTCCAATTGGAAAATATATGCTAAACAGTGCAAGGTAACTACTGATTCTAAAAATAGAATAGAAAAAGTTATTGGCAAGAAATCATAGATATCATCTTCATTTTATAACTAGATCAAAATTTGTTTTGAATACATATAAAATGTATCTGTATTATTGTATTAACTAAATAGAATCAATAAATCTTTTCATATCCTCAATAAGCAATTCAAGGTTCGAATTTTTTCCTTTGACCTCTAGGTTTATTGTTGCAGAAAATTCAACTGTTGGTGTTAAATTATTCTGACGATATTCCTCAGCTGCTTTTGGATCTGACTCAGCAAGTTTAGCAAATGCGCCAGCGCCAAATTCTCTATCATATTTTGTAACGTAGTTTATCTTATTAGGTGTTACATTGCATTCTCCGAGTGAATGGGATTTAATATTACCATTTTCATCGTACTCATTAGGTAGTTCTTTCGCTTCTACATTAATTTTATACTTATCTAAAAATTCATATAGTTTTATATCATCTTTTTTGAGTGCAGCGATTGCCAAATCAATTTTATCTGCCACTTCTTTATCAGTTGACTTTTTTAGCTCTAACCTTTCTCCTGTGTTTGAATAATTATATAATGCGTTCCTTAACTCCAAACCATCTAAATCAATTCCCACAATAGGGGTATTACTAGCAAATTGGTAGGGGGTAAGCATTGGATATGTATTTGATAAAGGATCTGTACTTAAAAACCTACCCAATCTATTATTGTAAATTCTAAAGCCATAATCCTGTGTTTGGGTCTCATCATCATTCTCCTTGCCATTAAAACCGAAGCCATAACCTATCCCACAACCTTGTAAACCTTTTACAGGCTTGCTATAAAGGTTGTTTTTGTAGTTATAAAAATGAAAATTGGTTAAATGCATTTTATACTTCAAATTAAGTAGTTTTTACAAAAAAAACCGCTTTAGTTTTTGGTTAAAGCGGTTTGGGTTTTAGTTGGAGTTACAATCCGAAAGTTTTCGGATTCTTTTTCATTTAAAATCCGAAGTACACCGGGTATTGCCTTACTGCATACTCTTATGTTTATAGATTGATTAATATTGCAAACAAAAAGTGAAAAAAAATGAGAATTCACTACTAATTAAATAGCTATTTGAAATTGCAGCACTACCATGCTTTTTCTATTACTTTCTTTTAAATCGGTGCTGCTAAAAATAGGTCTGTTTTGATAGTTTAAAGTTAGCTTACTTCGGTAATCATTCATATACCAATTAAGCCCTGCATCGTATTGTAACATGGCTTGTGGTAGTCTATCAAAATTGCCATGCATCACCATAATATAAGTTTGCAATTGACCATTTTTTTCGCCTAATGTATTTTTAGGTAATAGTAAACCAACTTGTTCTGCTATAATATTTCCTGTTCCCATCATGGGGAAAGCATTACCTGCGCCATTAATGGTATTGGTTCCTGTGGCTACTCCATCTCCAGGATTCATTACCCCTAAATTACGAATATAATTTTTACCATAACCCAAATGCATGGCAGTGGCATAAGCACTTATGGCCATTCCTTTGGTGCCAATTGGCGCATCGTAATAAGCATCAACAGCAAAGTTTAACATGTCTTCTTGTATGGTATCTTTTTTAACTGCATCGCTATAATGCCACATGGCATTGGCTTGGTATTGAAAACCAGCATTAATATTAAATACACGTTTTTTGCCTAAATAAGTACCTGTCATGTATGGTGTCAAGTTACTTTCTTCATCTAAAAATTGATACATTACATAAGCACTTGTTTGAGGATGAGGAGGCATAAAACTAAAATCAGAATTAACTGAAATCGTTTTAACCACACCGCTAGCGGCTTTGCTTGCCAATAATGGGTCTGATAAAATAAAACGGTAATCAAGTTTACCCATTTTACCTTTGGCATATATGCTTAGTTTACGCAAAAATTGATCATTTGCATCGTTGGTATTTTGCTCAAATAAAAGAGCATCATAACCCGTAATACTTGCTAAAGCTGGCGATGCAAAACGCGAGAAACCTGTCCAAGCAGTTAAGCCCATACCTACTTGTAATGTTTTGGGAGTTATATAATATTCGGCTAATACATCATGGAAGAAAATGCTCGGTTTTCTATCGCCAATATTGCTAAAAATATTAATACCAAGCTACGAGTAAAAGAAAACTTTATCGGTTACCATTCCAAATATTTGTTGGCGCATGCGCCTAATTCCAATATCAAAACTAGCAGGATTGTTAAATCCACCAATAGTTGTTCCAGGGTTCATATCGGTATACCTGCCCCAAAGTTGTGCAGTAAAAGTGGTTTTTAAATAATGTGTTCCTTCATCATTTAAATTCATTCGTAGTTCTTTATCTGGCTTTGTTTGTGCCAAAATAATATTATTGATACTTGCCAAAGCAAGCATTAAGATAAACATTTTAAATTTTTTCACTATTTGAACTGATTAAACTTTTGAAACTTTTTTTCTAGTAGCATAAGGATGTTCAGAAAGTGGTTTATGTTTATTTAAACCAATAATTTTAAATGTTCCACCTTCGTGGTTATACTTTTCTTCCATTTCGTGTATATGTTCCATAACGGTATGGTCAACTAAAGTTGCGTTAGTGAAATCTACAGTAATATTTTTACCCCTTGGCAATGCGTCTAATTGTTTTTTTAATCCAATATAATTACTAAAAATGGCTGAATGTTGTACATCAATTAAGTAGTTTTCTTCATCTTCAGTTATTATAGTTAAAAATGGCTTGAAAATACTTTTTAATGCAACCCCATTTATAAGGTGAATGATCAATTTTACTATTATACCTGCGGCAATACCAATTAACAAATCGGTAGCAAGTGTAAAAATAATTGTGGCTACAAAAATAAGTAATTGCTCTTTTCCTACTTTATAGGTTTTCCTAAATTCCTTTGGAGATGCCAACCTGTATCCTGTAACCATAAGCATAGCGGCTAATGCTGCCAAAGGTATTTGATGAATAATTTGGCCCAAAAACACCACAAAGATTAATAAGAAAGTGCCATGAAAAAAATTAGCCCAACGTGTTTTTGCACCGTTAGATACATTAGCAGAACTACGAACTACTTCGGCTATAATTGGTAAACCACCAAAGAAACTCGAAATCATGTTTCCTGAACCTTTAGCATATAACTCTTTATTAAAGTTAGAAACACGTTTAAAAGGGTCTAATTTATCAATAGCGGCAGCTGTTAGCAACGATTCTATACTTGCTACTAATGAATAGGTAATTATCATTTGAATACCAAAACTGGTAAGTAAATAATCAAAGCGAGGCATTACGATACCATCTAAAATATTAGTGTGCAGATTAACCAAAAACTTGGGCCCCAAAATGTATTTATTAGTATTTACAAATAAATAGGTATGCTCATGTTGTAAATCGAAATAATGACCCAATGGAATGGCAATTAAAATTACAATTAATGGAGCTGGAAGCCTTTTTAAATATTTGTTTTTTAACATTGGTAAGCCAATAAGAATAATTAAACTAACCACTGCTATTATGGCAACTTCGGGGTTCATGTTCATTAAACTATTTGGAATAGCTGCGATAATATCTAACATTTCTTTGCTTTCTGGTTTAACTCCAACTGCTGTATGGAATTGTTTTGCAAAAATCATGATCCCAATTGAGGCAAGCATTCCATGCACAACAGATGATGGAAAAAAATTACTTAACACCCCTGCTTTAACTAAACCAAAAAGTATTTGTAGTATTCCGCAACCAATTCCAACACCTAAAGTGCATTGGTAAGCAAACATTTCTACTTGCTCAGGCGATAAACCTTCTGGCGCCATTTTTTTAAAGCCTTCCATGCTCATTAAAACTATAATTGCAAGGCCTGCTGCAGGGCCATTAATGGTTAAATACGAACCACTCGACATGGATACAAACATTCCACCAACGATACCTGCAATAATTCCTGCCATTGGAGGAACTCCACTTGCCATGGCTATGCCTAAACATAAAGGCAATGCTATTAGCGAAACAATAAAACCTGAAAGCAAATCTGCTTTCCAATTTTGTTTTAAACCCGCTATAAAATCTTTGGGTATTGATAAATTTATATTCTTCATTTTTTTATTTTTTTTAAACTTTGTCCGATAAATCGGAATTTTTAAATTGTTATGGTTCGTCCGATAGCTCCTATCGGACTACGCTCACCTTTATATTGTTGAATTGTTAAATTGCTAGAGGCCAGTTGCCAGTTGCCATTATGAAGACCTAAACCCAACATCATGGAAACGTTTAACGTGAGGTCCTAAGAACAAACGTGAGTAAATCCTTATCAATGCCAATCCATCAATTATAAAACTAAGTGATACAATAATAGCTAATGATGCTTGATGTTCTTGAATATGGGTATAAATTAAATCTTCGCCAATAAAAGTTGGCGTTATTGGAAAGCCCGATAAACCTAAGCAAGCCAACAAAAACAAAAAGGCTAAACGAGGATATTTATAAGAGTGACCATAAAACTGTGTAAGGTCTATTTCTTTTTCTAATTGTTTTAGTTTTATAAAACAAAAATACCCTAATGCACCAGCTATTAAACCTCCACTTAAATACAAAATAATATGGCTGTATTCAAAGTGTTCGTTAAATGAAATGGCTAAAGCAATCATTATATTATTCATTAAAACCAATGTCCAACTTACCATTACACTTTGGCGTTCTACAAACGATTTGGCTACTAATAATAGTCCAAATAATCCTATAAGTTCAGGTAAAAAACGATGCACTTGTGCAGGTATAGCCGCTTCGTTTTGCAAGGCAGCAATGGCGCCAATAAGTATTATAATAAATAAAACCAATGCAGCTTTAAAGTTTAAAAACTTCATTTTTCTACCTACTAATTTTATGGGCATCCAAATAAATTGATACACAAACCAATCTAAGTTCCATTCTTTTAAACTTAACATGTAAATGGTGTATTGCAAACGTTTTGGAAGTGCAAATTTAGACGAATGAACACGAGGTGTAAAGTTGTAAAATTGTTCACGAATTAAGTAACTAACTACTGATGGCGAAACCAATAATTGGTACGTTCTTAAAAATGCATTTCCTGCAAAATGAATCAATGCTAAGGTTTCGAAACCCGCGGCTACTTCTATAAAAATTAAACCTATTTGTGCTAACGAAGCATAAGCTACTTGGCTTTTAACCGATGATTGAACCCTTGCAGTTAATGAACCCATAATGGCTGTGATTAATCCTAATACGCCAATAATCACCCTAACTGAATATTGATACTCCCAAAACGGAAATGTACGCAACAATAAAAACACACCAATATGAACAGATAGTGAACCATAAAATATGGCACTTGATGGAGTAGGCCCTTCCATGGCTCTTGGTAACCACGATGAAAATGGAAACTGTGCCGATTTAGCCGCTGCTGATATTAAAATCATTAACGAAATAAAAACACCAATCCAACTATGGTTTTGCAAATGTTCATGTACTAATTCGTAGTTGTTTAATTTTAAAAAAGTAATGTTTTCGTGCCATAAATGATGACTCATCCACATGGCTAATAATATACCTACATCGCCAATTCTATAAATGCTAAATACCTTGATAGCATTTTTTACAGGCAAGTATCTTTCGCGGTAAAAACTAATGAGTAAAAACGATGATATACCTAAAATTTCCCAGCCTAAAAATAAGGTTTCGAAATTACCTGAAAGCACCGTAATGCTATAACCAACATAAAAGAATAAAATGGTGTTGAAAAACCTTTTATAACCATGTTCGCGGTGCAAATAATAACGGCTATAAATGGTAACTAAAAAGGTAAGAAACGAGCCCACAAAAAGATAAACAACAGTAATTTTATCGAAATAAAAATCGAGTAAAAATTCGTAGTTAGTGGTTTTATAAATAAGAATTTCCTTTAAGTTAAGTACCGGAAAGCCATTAAAAAGCCAATAGATAACAAATACTACAAAGCCAATAAAATTAATGCCTACCGATGTAAATGCAGTTAAGGATATAAGCCTTTCATTTTGTCTTGGAATAATTAAACTAATAATAAAACCAAGCAAAGGAATAAGTATGAATAATTGAATTATTTTTTCCATTTTTAGATTAATTATTAAATAAATAAACTGGGAAATTTTCTTCTGTCGACTCTACCAAATGGTTCAAGTTTGGAGCTAACTCTAATTTAGTTTTTAAAGGTTTGTACGGCACAAATTGACCATCCTTAAACACCTGCAATTTTCTGGTAACAGGATTAACCGATACCAAATGCATCCATTCATTATTATACCATTCGTAAGTTTCGGGCGCTTGACTAATAGCTTTTAAAACTATTTCAGGAAAATGCTCTACAATTACTAGCATCCTAATAGGGTCATGAACTTCTATCATTTGGCTTGGTAATCCTGGTCTTAAATCGCCATCAATTCCATTGGCTACACCAATTAAACCCATTACATTATGTGGCAATTTGGTTCCCGCGCCTAGTTTTTGATTATCTACTCTTGAGAAATAATATTCTAAATTGATACCTCCACAAACGGGTCCAATAGGTTTTAAAATATTGGTTAAAAAAGTTCCATCTAAATCTATTTTGTAGTCGTATGAGTTTAAAAACGAACGCCTATCTAAAAATAAATGTTTGGTTAACTCGCGCTGCCCAACTATACACAAAGCATTGGTTGCATGGTTCAATTCTGGCCTTGGTTCAAATAATGAAACAGAACGTAATTTTACAGCTTCATGCACTTTTTTGGCAGTGTCTTTGGTATTGGTAAGTATAAACCTACGTGAGCGTTCTTTGGCATTTTCATCTAACGATTTCTGGAATGTTTTTTTGTTTTGTTCATGAAACATTTTATTTGTTTCATTCAATAAATCTTCATCATAAAATTCCATTTCATCGCGAGTTGTATCGTGTAAAGCACCCATAAATTGAGTAGTTTCGGGAATTACCAATCCTTTTTGTGCAAGTATTTCTCTAACCTTTTTATGATTAGCCATAAAACTCATTACACGTGCATTAACCGAACCTGGTCTACCCGAACATGCGCCACAATCGTAACCTGCGTAGTGTGTATTATTAATGCTGCTTGCACCGTGCCCAACCAAATAAACCAATGGAGCAAAATTTTCAATTAAGCCAATGCTATTTAATAAATTTTGAACACGAATAACCATTTCATCAACTGTAAAACCAATTTGTAAATCACCTTCGCGTTGGTTTATATTTTTGTTCTCAATGGTTAATTGCGAAAATTTATCCATGTGCTTAAACGATGAGGTTGTAGCAGGACTCATAGTTGGTTTGAAAATATTTACTGCCAGTTTAATCGCGGACGAAAACCCTAGTGTTTGAGATATTATCCAACCTTGAAAAAGCGAATGACTTTTTTTGCTATAATGAGCATCTTTATCTTTGTTACCTTTGGTATTTATTTCTTTAATTAAATATTTGGGAGTAACAGGTGCTGGGCATAATTTAGTATGGAATTTTCCGTTTTTTGGTTGATAAAAAAACTCTACTCCAAAAAATCCTGGAGTACCAAATGTTTCGCAGTTTTCATCGTTTAATTCTACATATCTGCGTATTGAACATTCCCTATCGTCAATACAAAATAATGCTTGAAAACTTTTAGCAGTTTTTGGTGCTTTGTTATCGTAACCTAATTGCACTCCAGCTAATACTTGGTCGTAGTACGTCCATTCATAAGCATCTTGCCAAAGCATAATTACCTCGTTAAGCTCAGTAACTTTTACTGGAGCAAACAATGGTGTAGGTATTTCTTTTAAAGTATCTTTTATGGGTTTCCAATTGTCTCCATATTGGCTGTCCAATGCGTTTATTTCTAATAAAAGTTCAAATACTATGAAATCATGTAAAGTAATTTTTTTAGTATCTAATAATGCATTGGGATTATCTTCTATAAACGATACCATGCCCGACCAGCCTTGGTGTGCAAACTGTTGGTCGTATAAATATTGAGCATATAAAGTTTTATCGCCTACCAATATTTCAAGCAAGTGTTCCAGTGAACAATTGTTATTGAGCAGTAAATCTCTAACTCTTTTGGAGTTAAAAATACTACCATAACTCATGCGTTCAAACTCTCTAATTGACGAAAGAAAACCTTTATGCTCAATTGGGAAATTCCAAATGGCAATTCCTTGATCTAAATAGCTACAAACAATTCTGAATAATAAGGGATGAAACAATGCATCCATGTCAATTTTATAATTGGTTTTCCAGTTGGCTTTTAGTTTTCCTATTCTGGAATCAATTTGATAGTCAAATTGTTTGTTGAATAATTTATCTTTCCATAATGCCAATTCATCTTTTCCTTTTCGCTCTGTAATTATATTTTCAAGAACTTTTGCATCAATTTTACCACTTTGGTATAAGTTCCTATAATCATTAAGCGAAAGGGTAGTTTTAAAACCAAATATTTTAGCTGCTTGGTGCAATGCAACGTAAAATTTTAAGTTTTGAAACGAATGAAGTGTATTGTGATGAATAAAATCTTTTAATGGTGCTTGAGCAGGCAAAAAATGCTTTAACTCATGCAAAACCTCATGTTCGTTGAAGTTTGATTGATTATTTTTCATTTTACATAAATACATGCTAATCAAAATGCTTAGTCATGTTTGTTTTAATGTTTTACAATAAAAAACAAATAGTTTTAAATGCAATAAAAAATTACAACAAGGCTAATTGCTTTAAAAGGTTTAATAAAATGGTTGATTTTTAATATTGGCTACGATAACAGCCAAAAATTGCCTGAAAGGCTAAGGAATGCTAAATTCTAAAGCAGTTTATTGCCTTAAAAATTGATAAACTTAACTGGTAAGTATAACTTACTTGATGAGAAATTAAATAGTTAGTAGTTAGGTTAATGTGATTGAAAATTACACTTAAATAGTTTAATTCAATAAATAAGTGTTTTGTATTATTTTCTTCTGTTTCATCTTCATCAAACTCGGCATTGGCTATATTTATAGAAAAGGTATTATTATTGGTTGAGGCGTGAATGGTCGATTTGTTTTCAACTTTAGTATTTGTTGAAAACATGCTTTGTCCAAAAAATATTTTTAACATCAAAACCGATGCTAATAACATAAATAAACGTGCAGTTCTATTTTTCACACAGCAAAGGAACTATATAAAATGGATTTGTCAATTTTAAATTCAATAACTTTTATACCCTTTTTATTTTCACAACAAATATGTATAATTTTTACACTCAGCAAACACTTTGTTTTTTAAATGCTAATCAAAAAAGAGAAGAATTTTATTTTTTGAATTTACTTTTTATAAAGATAATGGAGTCGTAAATAACATAACTAACAATTAAACCAACTAGAGCAGCAATCCAATAACTACTAAGTATTTGACTATTATTTTTGAAAAAGTAAAATAACAAAGCAAAAATTACTGCTAGTAATGTTAATAGTATCTGTGGATTAAAAATTTTCATATTGCTAGATTGGTACACAATTATAATATAATTTCATCACCAATTTTAATTTCATGCTCAATTTTTGTGGTAATGATGTTTTGACCAAACAATACATTATTGTCTTTGCTTCTAAAATTAGCCAATGTTTTCAGTGGTTCAGAACTTGTTTTTGTTGTATTTTGGTCAATGGTGGTAATTACGCAACGACTGCAAGGTTTTACTCCTTTTAGTAAATTTTTACCTATGCTAAAATCCTTAAAATGATCTTCATCAAAAGGTTTGCCTCCGGTAAAAACTATGTTTGGTCTAAACCTATCCATCCCAATCGGTTTTGGTAATTTGGCATTTAAAAAATTGAGTGATTCTTGACCAATAATCAATATAGGAAAACCATCGCTAAAGCTGGTTATTTCGTTGTTATGGGCATATTTTTCGCTCACTTTTCTTTCCGATTGATTGGGCATGTAAAATAGCTTGCAAGTCATATTTAACATTCTGCTAAACCAATCAGAACCTAAAGTATATTCGATTGCCTCACATTCATCATCCCAAACTTTAACGGTTTCTGTTTGGCCAATTATGGAAAATGGAATTTCAAAATTGGTTTCATTTTTATAATGTAATGCAAAGCCATCTTTTGTAATTTGAGGCTTAAACAAAGCCAAATTTTTATTTTCTCTTTGTGTAATAAATTCGTTTTGTTTGTTACATAACATCCATCTTCTGTCGTATTGTAAACCACGTGCTTCTATTTTACTTTGGTTTAAAGCAATTCCGCCTAGAGATTTTATTGGATAAATAAATAGTTCAGAAACAAAATACATAAGACAAATGTAACATAAAAAAACACGCCCTTAAGCGTGTTATTCTTATTTAATCAAATTTATGATAAGCTGATTTTTTTAATTCTTCAGCCGATAGCGATTTAAAATATTCATACGTAATTTTCAAACCATCTGCTCTACTTACTTTAGGTTCCCAACCCAATATTTCTTTAGCTTTGGTAATATCTGGTTTGCGTTGTTTTGGGTCATCTTTTGGAAGCGGTTTTGAAACTAATTTTTGGTTTGTACCTGTTAGTTTTATAATCTCTTCTCCAAATTCTTTAATGGTAATTTCGTTTGGATTGCCAATGTTTACTGGATGAGGATAATCGCTTAATAATAGGCGGTAAATACCTTCTACTAAATCATCCACATAGCAAAATGCACGAGTTTGTGAACCATCTCCAAACATAGTTAAATCTTCACCACGTAAAGCTTGTCCAATAAATGCAGGTAAAACCCTACCGTCATTTAGGCGCATACGTGGTCCGTAAGTGTTAAAAATACGAACAATGCGTGTTTCTAATCCATGGTAAGTATGGTATGCCATGGTAATGGCTTCCTGAAAACGTTTAGCTTCATCGTAAACACCACGAGGGCCAACGGGGTTAACATTTCCCCAATATTCTTCTGTTTGGGGATGAACTAACGGATCGCCATAAACCTCAGATGTAGAAGCAATTAGCACCCTTGCGCCTTTTTCTTTAGCCAACCCCAAGCAGTTGTGAATACCTAATGAACCCACTTTTAAAGTTTGAATCGGAATTTTTAAGTAATCAATTGGGCTTGCAGGGCTAGCAAAATGTAAGATATAATCTAATTGCCCAGGAACATGTATAAATTTACTTACATCGTGGTTATAAAACTCAAATTGCTCAAGCTTAAATAAGTGTTCAATGTTCTTTAAATCGCCAGTAATTAAATTATCCATGCCTATTACATGGTATCCTTCTTTTATAAATCTATCGCAAAGATGTGAGCCTAAAAAGCCCGCAGCGCCTGTAATTAATACTCTCTTTTTACTCATGTTTTTATTTTTTGTTGGCTAATACGGCCAGTTCTAATATTGTTTTAAAAACAAATAATCCATACATTTTATTCTGTATGGATTATTTATTTATATTTTATTAATTGGTTTTTACACCAATGCAATAGTAATCAAATCCTAATTCTTTCATTTCTGTAATATCGTAAATATTACGTCCATCAAATATGGCATTGCCTTTCATTAGTTTTTTCACTACTTGGAAATCAGGTGAGCGGAAATCAGGCCATTCAGTTACAATCAATAATGCATCAGCATCAATTAATGCATTATTTTCATTTTTAGTGTATTCAATTTGTTCACCTAAAATATGTTTAGCTTCTTTCATAGCCACTGGATCGTAAGCTTTAACGTTTGCGCCTGCTGCCAATAATTTTTCAATAATAACCAATGATGGAGCTTCGCGCATATCATCAGTTTTTGGTTTGAAAGAAAGGCCCCACATAGCAAAAGTTTTTCCTTTTAAATTGCCATTAAAATGCTTAATAATTTTATTGAACAATACCGATTTTTGTGCTTCATTAACCGATTCAACCGACTCTAGAATTTGCATGGTATAACCATTGTCTTTAGCAGTTTTAATTAAAGCTTTTACGTCTTTAGGAAAACAACTACCTCCGTATCCAATACCTGGGTAAATAAATTTATTTCCGATACGTCCATCGCTACCAATACCTTTGCGAACCATGTTAACATCAGCCCCCATTATTTCACATAAATTAGCAATATCGTTCATAAAACTAATTTTTGTTGCAAGCATACTGTTTGCGGCATATTTGGTCATTTCAGCACTTGGAACATCCATAAAAATAATTGGATGACCATTTAATAAAAATGGCTTGTATAATTTGCGCATCAT
Source organism: Bacteroidia bacterium (assembly GCA_044239605.1). Taxonomy (GTDB): domain Bacteria; phylum Bacteroidota; class Bacteroidia; order UKL13-3; family UKL13-3; genus JAAFJM01. The sequence continues at coordinate 63,510 of JBIIBC010000001.1, forward strand.
GTCTTCAGCTTGTTTGCTTTCAACACCAATTACAATTCTATCTGGTTTTAAGAAATCGTCAATTGCTGCACCTTCCTTTAAAAATTCAGGGTTTGAAGCCACCGCAAAAGGAATGTCCAAACCACGTTTGTTAAGCTCTTCTTGAACAGCGCCCTTTACTTTTTGAGCAGTTCCTACTGGTACTGTACTTTTTGTAACTACAACGCAGAATTCGTCAATGTTTTGACCGATTTCTCTCGCTACTGCTAATACATATTTTAAGTCAGCACTTCCATCTTCACCCGGAGGTGTTCCTACAGCTATAAAGGCCACATCACAACCTTTGATACTTTCAGATAAATTAGTGCTGAATTGTAAACGCCCTTTTTCTACATTGCGCAAAACCATTTCCTCTAAGCCTGGCTCGTAAATTGGCATGATACCTTTTTTTAAGTTATCAATTTTCTTTTGATCAACATCAATACAAACTACGTCTATACCAACTTCAGAAAAACATGTTCCTGTAACTAGGCCAACATAACCTGTACCTATAACTGCTATTTTCATATATTAAATGGGTTTTAAAATTATTTAGTTCAAAAATATAATTACCAATGAAAACATTAAATGATTATTACCCACAAAAAAAGTAAAGTTTGTAAGTATTTAATACATTTTTTATACTATTTTATATTTACCGAAGGTTTATATAAGGATTTTTATATTATTTAAACTGTGAATTGCATTACAAATTTCTAAAATTAAGTTTGGATTTTTTTCAAAAGCATTTCCAACAACTACAACATCAGCACCAGCTTGAGCACTAAGCAGTGCTTGTTCGGCTGTTCTAATGCCTCCACCAACAAATAATGGAGCTGACACACAGTCTGCAACTTCTTGCACCATTGATGATGAAATTGGTTGTTTAGCACCACTTCCAGCATCCATATACATTACTTTTAAGCCCAACATTTCTCCAGCCATGGCTGTACATACTGCAATGTTGTTTTTATCATGAGGAATGGGCATGGTATTACTCATGTACATAACACTAGTAATATTCCCCCCATCCACTATCATATAGGCTGTTGGAATAACCTCAACCCCCGATTTTTTGAGCATAGGAGCTGCTAGAACATGCTTGCCAATTAATAAATCTGCATTTCGTCCACTTATCATACTTAAAAAAAGTATAGCATCGGCTTCATCGTGGACCTGCATAATATTTCCAGGAAATAGCAATACAGGAATTTGTGTTAGGGATTTTATAGTAGTAACACATTTATTCCAAAATCCATTAGTGATTAAACTACCACCAACTAAAATTAAATCAACTTTGGCTTGATTACACAAGTTACATAGTTCAATTAGCTGATTTTCGTTAACACTATCGGGGTCTATTAACACTGCCAATTGCTTTTGCTTTTTTTGCTTTTTTTCTAATAAAGTATTTAGTATTTCTATAGTCAAAATTTATGTTGGCTTTGCTTTAAAATGTTAATTAGGCAAATAAAGCTATTTTTTTTATTATTTCTAAAATCAGCACAAATATATCTGTTTTTACATTTGTAACTAATAGGTAGTTTTAGAAAATACTTTTTTCAAGTTATTGATTTTCAATATTTAATTTTTGTTAACTAATCAGTTTTATGTTAAACCCTTCCAAAGATTTTAGTTTATGATTGGCTAAATGCCAATAAGGCTCATTTTGTTTTTCTGCTTCAGGAACCACTATGCATTTCATTCTAGCAGCTTTTGCTGCTACCATTCCATTTACCGAATCTTCAAAAACCAAACATTCTGTTGGCAATACATTTAATTGATTGGCAGTTGTTAAAAACACACTTGGATGAGGTTTGCCATAAGGCTCATTTTCAGCACTTACCAATAAATCAAAATATTGACGAATGTTTAATTTATCAACCACCACATTTATTAAACTCATAGCACTTGATGATGCCAAAGCTATTTTATAACCATTGGCTTTACAAAGCTTTAAAGTATCAACCACGCCTGGCAATACGTTTGCATTATCTGCTATCAATTGCTTAACCGTTTCTAATACATCAGCTTCTACAACTTCAAAGTTTTTTCCGCCCCAAGGTTGGTAATTGTACCAATGTTCCACTACCTCATTTAGCCTAAAGCCCATTACTTGACGTAGCAGTTCGTCAGTAAGTGTTAAGCCTAATTTACCAAAACATATTTTTTCGGCTATTTTCCAATAAGGTTCTGAATCAACCAAAAGGCCATCCATGTCAAAAATAATTGCTTTAATCATGTTGTTAGCAATTAATACCCCAATACTTTAAGCATACTTTCAGGAGTTTGTTGCTCCGCAAAAACCTCGTATTTTAAAGTTCCGTCTTCGTTTTTATCAATAATAATATGTTTTGGAGCTGGAATTAAACAATGTTGAATTCCGCCATATCCACCCAAACTCTCTTGATAAGCACCCGTATGAAAAAAGCCCATAACCAAAGGTTCGCCTTCGCCTGTTTTTGGCATAAATACTTGGTTGGTATTGGTATCGCTATTGTAAAAATCTTGGCTATCGCAAGTTAAACCACCTAAGTTAATACGTTGAAATTCTTTATCCCAATTGTTTACTGCTAACAAAATAAACTTTTGTCCTATTCCCCAAGTATCAGGTAGAGTAGTGATGAAAGAACTATCAATCATTAACCATTTTTCTTTGTCGTTTTGCTCTTTTTCGCCAATTACCGAATACAAAATGCCGCCACTTTCGCCAACTGTAAACGAGCCAAATTCTGTAAAAATATTTGGTGCATCTAGTTCACGGCTTTCGCAAATGGTTTTGATGTAAAATACAATTTGGTCAATCATGTATTCATAATCGTACTCTACACCAAGCGAGGTGTAAATTGGCATCCCACCACCAATATCAATAGTATCTAACTCTGGGCAAACTTCCTTTAAATCGCAATAAACATGCACCAATCGGGTTAACTCACTCCAAAAATAGGTAGTGTCTTTTATACCTGAGTTTACAAAAAAGTGAACCATTTTTAACTTAAACAATTCGTTGTCTTTTATTTTCGAACTGTATAAATCAACCACTTTTTTATAGCTCATTCCTAAACGAGATGTATAAACCGAAAAATTAGGCTCTTCTTCGGTAGCTATACGCATACCTAACTTGGTAACATTGGTAGTTTTGCTAGCTATTAAATCAAACTCTTCTGGATTATCAAGTACACAAATTAAGTTTTGAAAACCATTATTTACAGTTTTAGCAATATTGGTAGCATACACCTCATTTTTAAAACCATTACAAATAATGTATTTATCGGTATTAAACTTACCTTCTTGCGTAAGTTTAGACAATATTTCCAAATCGAAAGCGCTCGATGTTTCAATGTCTACATTGTTTTTAAGTGCTTCGTTTAGCACAAAACTAAAATGAGAGCTTTTGGTACAATAACAGTAAAAGTACTTTCCTGAATAGTTATGTTTGGTAATGGCTTTTTCAAAAAGTTGGTTGGCTTTTTGAATTTGGCTACTAATTTTTGGTAAATAACTAAACTTTAGAGGAGTACCGTACTCTTTAACCAATTCCATCAAATCAATTCCATTAAAATGCAAATGATTGTGCATTACTTCAAATCCGTGGCGCGGAAAAAAGAAAGTTTGATGAATTAAATCGGTGTACCTATTACGAAGTTGTGCTGTCAATGTTGTAATGCTTATTTTAAAAATGTGAGTGCAATTTTACACAAACACAAAGGTTTTTTTGTATGATTTTATTGTAAAGTTTTGTTTGAAACTGAGAACGTAGTTTAGCATTGTAGATTCAAAAGACTTTTTTCTATTTTATCCAATTTGAGGTTTTAAACTTTATAATTAAAATATATGTTTAAGTTGATTTATTTCCACAGGAATTTGTAAGTAAAAAATTTCATAATACTATATCCTAACATCCATATTGCGCCTTGATAACTAGTATTTTTGTAGTGATTTGATTTGTAAACTTTAGGTAGTATGTTGAAATAATAGTTTTTGAAATTTCTTTTATTTTAGTACTATCTTTAACAGCATCCAAAAACGATGTTTCATTGCAATTGTTCTTTAAATCATTAATTATATTGTGAAAGTAATAATCATTAATTGTAATTATATTTTGGTCTATTGTAGGAACGAGAAAAGAGTTGTTTTCATAAATTATTAAACTTTGCCAAGGATAATAGCTATGTTTTCCGTTATAAAGCACGCAACTTTTATCTTCAAAATCATTCACTACCAAGCTTGTTTCGTAACTAAATTCAATTTTGTAGTTATTTGAAAAAATGTTACTTGCATCAATGGCTTGCCCTTCAATTGGTTCTTCAAATTGCTCTTCAAAATAAAAAGTATCGGTTGGTGAATTTAAATCAATTTTGCTAATAAATTCCGATAGTGATTTGTTAGCAATTATCTTTTGATTTTCATTTAGCAGCGGTATGTTAACAACAGAGCTGTCTTCCAAGCCCTCTAATGTTTTGTTTTCATTGGTATTGCAGGCTAATAAAATTATTAAACCAGCCACACATAAAATTATTTTTTTCATTATTTAAAATCCCTGAAATAGTATTTTGTTCTATTACCATAACTGTAAAATTTTGGTGTAACTTTTTTTTCTAATTTATAAGTTGCATCAGCATAAACGTTCATGGCAAATCCGCATTCTTCAAATCCGCTTATAGTTTCAAGTTTTATTTCATTGTCTTTAAAGTAGAACATAATTTTACAAGTTGACTCGTATTCGGCTGGTTGATATAAAGCGCTGTCGTTTTTAACAATAAGTCTTCCTGCAGTATAACCTAGGTGGAACGAAGGAGCACCAATACAAACTTCTATATGAAATAAAACACTTGTATCAGATTCAGGATATATAAGCAAAGAACCTTGATTGCCTTCTAATTTGTTGCTAAAGTCAAACCCATAAATTCCTAGGTACTTAGAGGTGGCATATTCTTTTACAAATTCTGCATCTTCTTCGTTTATTTCATCTACTGGTGCTACAGCGTTTTCTTCAATTATTGTATCTTGAATTGAGGCGGCTTCAGCCCCTTCTTCTTCTTCTATATTTGTGGAGTTGTTTTGGCAACTTAATAGTGCAAAAAAACTTAAAGAAATAAGTGTAAGTAGTTTTATTTTCATTCAAATAGTTTAGTTTATCCAAACTAAATCATTAAGGATTAACTTTCCAAAAATTAATTTTTCCAATTATAAATATCGAAGCGGATTGTGTCGTTTTTTATATAAGTATTAAATGGTAAATTAGGGTAATTATTGCCTTTTTTGTCAATAAACTCAGTATCCCAGCTGCCTTTGGTTATTTTAAAATAATTGTAATTTTTATCGAAATTATGTAGATATAAAATGCGCTTATTTTCATTTGAATTTAAAAACCTGAATTGTTCATCTTTTGCATTCCAGTTATTAAAATCACCAGCTAGGTAAATTGGCTCCTTGCTATCGGTTGGCAATTTATCTATAATAAAAACCAATTTTCGTTTTGCGTTGTAATTATACCAATTGATTATTTTTAAATAAATTGTATCGGATGTATTGCAACATTCAAAGCGCCTGTTATTCATTCTTTCTGCTCGGTAATTGGCTTCTTCGTTGTCCCAATCGCCATTTACTATTTTAAATTCGTGGGCATTGTTATCTTTTAATCTTAAGGTATAAATATATCTAAAGGGTGCTATTTTTCTGAAAATATAACGGTCATCGCTAGCGTTCCAATGATTAAAATCGCCTGTTAGAAATATCTTATCATAATTACTTGTATAGTTTGGAACATTTATAATAAAAGTAATCTTTCTTGATTTATCGCTGATGCTAATTTTTTCAGGAATTTCTTTTGGTTCAGGTTTAATTAATTCGGTAATTCCAGGTAATAAAATTTCGAGTGCTGATGCTCTTTTTTCGATGCGTTCTATATACCTTGGATTTTTATCAAACCATCTTTCAATAGTAATAAAAGAGGTATCGTTTTTAGTTAAATCAACTTTTCTATTGTTTAGTGGATTATAGGCAGCATCGGCTTCTTCAAAGTCCCAACCTCCACGCGTAATTTTAAATTGATGTGTTTTTTTATCCTTAAATGCTATGGTTAATGCGTATTTACCATTGCTGAGTTTAGTAAATTGTAAGTTTTTGTCGTATGGGTTCCAACCATTAAAATCGCCAACTAAAAATATGGATGCATTTTTAGGGGTATTAATTGGAACATTATTAATTATAAAAGTATGTTTGGTATGGTTTTTTAAAGGCAAATCAAGCCATGCTTTTATGTTGATGTGTATGGTATCTTTTTTACCAAAATCTAAGGTTCTAATATCAACTTCTTTACCAAATTCATTGGCTTCCACAGTTTCGTTAAAACCACGGTTTATTTTATATTCAAGGTTATTGCGTTGTCTAAATACAGTTAAAAAATATTTACCATTATTGGCTTTGGTAAATTTAGAACTAGGCTTGGCACAAGTCCAATCGTTGATATTTCCAATTAAGAATATAGGTGCATTTTTAGGCGAATTTTCTGGAATGGAATCAATTACCAAAACCAATTTGGAGCAATTGGCAGGCTCCAAATCGTGCCAACTTGCTATGCTGTTTGATATCCAATCCTCAGTATCGGTGGTGGTAAAAGTTCTGTTTCCAAATTCAGCACCGCAACTGTCGGTTTCTGAAGTTGTCCAATCACCACGTGTAAATTTGTATTCAATTTTGCCAAAACCTGCTGGCAATGCTGCCCAATATTTTTGGGTTTCTGCATCGTATTTCAATAAATAATTAGGGTCGCCAGGATTCCAATTATTAAAGTTTCCAGCCACAAATATTTGAGCACCTTTTGGCGTATTTGGAGGTAAGGAAGTAATAAATACCTTTTTTTGCGTACAACCAACTATGGCTGCAAGCATTATCAAAAAAGCAATTACAAATGGATATTTCTTAATCATTTTAATAATGTTATGAATCAATCCAACTTAAAAATTCATCAACTTTAACGCGGCTTACCAAGACTTCCTCCTCAGTTTTTGGGTTGAGTTCTACCAATAATCGGCTATTAAAGTGCTTATGTACTTTTTTTATTGATTGAATTGAAATAATATGACTACGTGTGGCTCTAAAAAAGTTTTTAGGGTCAAGCTGATTTTCTAATTCATCTAATCTAAAATCAACAATACTTTTTTGGTTTTGATGATTTACCAAATAAATGGTATTTCTATCGGCATAAAAGTAGGCCACATCGGCTACTGGTATAAATTTATATTGATCGCCAATTTTAGTTAAAAAGCGTGTTTTATAGGTTTTATTCGGTTGAAAAAGTTCTTTTAATTTATGGGTATCAATGGCTTGGTTGGTTAATACATTTTTTAAATTTTCAAGTTTTGAAAATGCATTAATTAACGCTTTTTCTTCAATGGGTTTTAGCAAATAATCAATGCTATTGAGTTGAAATGCTTTGATGGCATACTCATCGAAAGCAGTGGTAAATATAACAGGTTTTGTAATTTTTACATGATCAAATATTTCAAAACTCAAGCCATCGGCTAATTGAATATCCAAAAAAATCAAATCGAAATTTTGATTATCCGAAAGCCATTCTACTGCATCTTGAACGCTGTCAATTTCTTTAACAACATTAATATTTGGGTTTATGTTTTTTAAAATACGTTTTAGTTCAAGCCTAGCAAATGGCTCGTCTTCAATTATTACTACTTTCATTTTTTAATCAATTAATGGCACCGAAACCTTGAAAATTTTATCCGTTTTTTCAATAGCAATTTTTCTATCGCTTAAATATTCGTATCGGTTGCTAATCATAACCAATCCTAATCCGCTTGAGTATTCTTTGGTTTCTTTAACTTGTAAATTATTGCTAACTTCTAAAGTGTTTCCAATGGTTTTAATGCTAATGGTTAACGGCTTACTGCTGCTAACAATATTGTGTTTTATAGCATTTTCAATTAGCATTTGGAGTGTAAGTGGAATTATTTTTTTCTTCCTTAAACCATCATCAATTTGTAGGTCAAAAAACAACATATCCATAAACCTTACTTGAAGCAAATCAGAATAAGTTTCGTAAAAGGTTAATTCTTCGTTTAAAGTTATGCTTTCCTTGTCGCGGTACTCCAAAATATTTCTGTAAACGCCCGAAAGTTTGCGTAAGAAATCAGCCGCTTTATCTTGGTTAATATAAATAAGCGATGAAAGGGTATTTAAATTATTGAACAAAAAATGCGGATTTATTTGAGTTCTTAATAGTTCTAAACTAAACTGAGCTTTTTCTTTTTCAAACGCTTCTTTTTCTATTTTTGAACTGTTCCATTTTTGAATTAAGTAAGTACTAAAATCAACCACTACAGTTAGTTCAATTACAAATATTAATACTATAAATTTTATAAAAATATCAAAGTAACTTACAAAAGTATAGTTGCCAAATATCCTGTAAAGTACCAAACCCAATGTGTTATTAGAATAAGGATTACTGGTACCATTAATGGTTAACAATATAAATATAAAACTAAAAACAATTGTTAACAAAATAATGGTTCCTGCCGCTATACTCACTTTTGTGATCGATTCAACTATAAACCGTTTTTTAGGATTATCGTTCCAATCGTAAAAAGTATTTAGCCAATTTTTAAGCTGAAATGCAAATGAATAAGCTATCAAAAAACTTAACCAATCAAAAAATAGGCGTTTGATTAAATCATCAAAAAAAAATGGATAACCGCGTAATGCTTGTGTTAAATTATAAATAAACGTAAAGGCAATCAAACTTAAAAAAGTTCTCCATCTTTCCGCTTTATCTATATTTTTCCAAGTCATTTGGGTTGAATCCTTTTTTATTAGCTTATCTATCAGTTACAGGTCTGTAATAGTTATTCTATTTCCAAAACACCATCAAACGTTTTTTCAATTTGTTTTTCAAACTTTTGATTACCCTGAGTAATTACAATAATATATTTTCCTTTTGGAAATTCACTTATATCATATCCTTTATTTAACTCTTCAATAGTTGTGTAAGAATCAGAAAAAATACTCATACCATTTTTGGTTATACTTAATTTAACCTTCTCGTTGCTAGTTTTGTTTAAACTTAGGGTTAATAAATTTGCTTCATCATACTTTACAATAGCCACCATACTATTGGTGCTAAAAGTAGCGGTGTTTTTAGTTACACCATTTTGATCTTCAATTTTGGTTGGGTTTTTAGCTAAAATAAATGAACTTACTAAAGTTAAAAGTGCGATGGTTAGGAATGTTGTTTTCATGTTTGGTATTGTTATTGGTTTTTATTAACAATACAAAGATGTTATTATACCATTTATTTATTCAGTGTAAAAGTACCAAATGCATATTTCGAAGTACCAATTTCAATAGGAGAAAGATCAACTTTGAATTACTATTTTGTTCAATGTTTTCGTTTAAATAGTTTTTACACAACCAAAATAAAATTGAGTTAAAAAAAACACTTTTAAATAAATTCTAAAGGGTATTGTTTAGTAGGACCACACTTGTACATGCTTTTTGGTACAAATTGGACTGAATTACCTTGTCGCTAATAATACTTGCATGTTTAATATTATGTGCATCGCTGCCTACAAAACTGTGTAGCTTTTTATCAACTATTCCTTCTGCTGCTTTAAGCACATGTGGGCTGTAATAACCAATTAGTGAAAGGTTATTAAGTTGTAGTAAAATACCTTTATCAGTTAATTCTTGGTATTTATTTTTTTGCTGATGGTAATAAGTATAGCGCTCAGGGTGAGCTAAAATAGGGGTGAAGCCATTTATTTGTAATTCAAAAATAGCCGATTTAAAGTTTCTTGCCTCTTCTAAAAAAGGCATTTCTACCAAAACATATTTTTTGTTTCCGCCAAAACTTAAAATTTCGTTGTTATTAATTTTAGCTTCAAAAGCATCGTCAATCATGTATTCGGCAGCTACTTCCATTTGGAGGTTAATACCTTTTTCTTTTAAATGGGCTTTTAGTTCTGCTAGTTTGGGTAATAAATTATGGGGGCCATTTTTATAAAAATCGCTCATAATATGAGGCGTAGTTATCACTTTAGTATAACCCATTTCCTCAAATACTTTTAGTGTTTCAGCGGCTTCGTCAAGCGATTGTACGCCATCATCTACTGCATGAATGAGGTGCGAGTGTAGCTCGACCTTTACAGGATTTATAAAAGAGGCAGCCTTATTAGCTGCCTCTTTATTACCAAATATTTTATTTAAAAATCCCAAATTATACGTTTGATAAGTATTCTTTTAACGAAGCAATATTTGGAACATTTAACGAATCAACTTTTCTGTAATCAGCTACGTATAAACTTAACCAATCTAAGCGATGAATCATTTCGTAAACAGCCTCTAAATTAAACTCGCTTACCGCCATATTAATAACTTTATGATTTTCAACTTCCAGTAAATTGGTTAAAAATTCAAAACGAGCACCAACACGAGGATTGCTATTAGAGTTTAATAAAACGTATAACGATGGTAAATCGCCATAATAACTTTCTATCATGTTATGGTTTGCCTCCGGCAATACACTCACAAATGCTTCGTGTTTGGCATTTTCTTGTATTTGCTGCGCAAAACGAATTCCTGTTGATTCAAAATAACCATCGGTAACAATAATAAATTTGTTGTTAACCTTAGCTTTAATTGCTTCAAAAGCACTGGTCATTTCTTCTTCATAAGGAGCGGTGTCTTTTACTTTGGCAGCTATTTCTTTCAATGTTGAGGCAACATCTTTTTTAATAAACTCAGCAAAAATTTGAACCAAATAAGTTAAAGAAAAGCCTAATGCCATTCTAGGTTGGAAACCAGGCTCTAAATGGTATCTTTTTAAATTATTTTCGGTTGCAAGTTCCGCTAATTTACCGCCTCCAGTTAAAATAATCATATCGCAACCGCGTTTTTTAACTTCATCAAACATAAATAATGTTTCTTCAGTATTTCCGCTGTATGAACCTAAAATAACCAATGAGTTTTTATTTACATATGCAGGTAAAGTGTAATCAGCAATACATTCTACAGGAACTGGAAACTCGTCCATAAAAATGTTTTTTACTAATCTACCACCAATACCGCTACCACCTAAACCACCAATCATAATATTGGTATATTTGGTAATGTCCATTCCGTGTGCGCTGTAATTATTAAGCGCAAATTCAATTTGGTAACTGAATTTTTTTAATGCTTCGTGTTGTACGTTCATATTTCTCTTATATTATTTTTTTATTAGGTTCAATAAATATTGACCATATCCGCTTTTTACTAGTTTTTTAGCTTCTGTTTCTAATTGTTCTTTGTTAATATAACCCATGTTATAAGCTATTTCTTCAATACAACCAACTTTTAACCCTTGGCGTTCTTCAATTACTTGCACAAACTGACCAGCTTGCATAAGCGAAGCAAAGGTACCTGTATCTAACCAAGCTGTTCCACGCTGTAAAACACCCACTTTAAGTTTTCCTTGCTCTAAATACACTTTGTTTACGTCAGTAATTTCGTATTCACCACGAGGTGATGGTTTGATATTTTTAGCAATTTCAACTACTGAGTTATCGTAAAAATACAGACCAGGAACCGCATAATTTGATTTAGGATTTGCAGGTTTTTCTTCAATGCTCAAAGCATTCATTTGTTCATCAAACTCTACTACTCCATAACGCTCAGGATCGCTCACATGGTATGCAAATACCACACCTCCTTCTGGATTGTTATTGCTTTGCAATAAGGCTTTTAAACCAGAGCTAAAGAAAATATTATCACCCAAAATCAAGGCAACTTTATCTTTTCCAATAAACTCTTCACCAATTACAAAAGCTTGTGCTAGTCCGTCTGGGCTTGGTTGTTCAGCATATTCTATATGGCAGCCTATTTGTGAACCATCGCCTAATAATTTTCTAAATCCAGGTAAATCATGTGGAGTTGAAATAATTAAAATTTCTTTGATACCAGCTAACATTAATACCGATAAAGGATAATAAATCATTGGTTTATCGTAAACGGGCATTAATTGTTTGCTAACGGCTAATGTTAATGGATGTAAGCGTGTGCCACTTCCTCCTGCTAAAATTATTCCTTTCATAAGCTATGATTATTTAATTAATGAAATAAGATTGAAATATGTTGCAATATAATTTTTTGCACCATAAAACATATCAATTGACTCTACTTTAATAATAATATTTTAATGAGCCGTTTTAATATTTATTTTCACGAAATGCTCAATCGATAAATTAAGTTTTGTACATTCTTCAATCATTCCCATATGATTTGAGTTTTGGAGATAACAAACCTGCGAATGATTACATAATGCAGCTTGAGCAAACATTTCGTTATCGGTAATTATGCTGTCATATTTACCTATGGCAAAAAACACAGGTAATTTTGTATTTTCTAGTAATGAAATACTTTCTTCCCTCATCATCATTGCTTTAATACCTTCAATAACGCCTTGTAGTGCTGTTGATTCAGCACTTTCTATTAATTGATTGATAGCTTCCTTGTTTGCTTCTTTATCAAAGAAAAGTTCAGGAAAGAAAGTCTTAAAAAATGGACTAGTACCATTTTTTTGAATAAATTTAATTAATTGTGTGCGTTTTGCTAGTCTTTCAAAACTGTCTTTTGCTGCTGTAGAGTGAATAAGTCCAAAACCATTTAGCATAAAGCTAAATTCTCTGACAAATGCCAACGTAACATAACCACCCATGCTATGGCCAAACATAAAACAGTTCTTTATTTCTAAATAATCTAGTAGCTCCTTCACTTTGGCTGCCATAGTGGGTATTGTTATATTTTTAATAACTTTACTTGCACCGAAGCCCGGTAAATCAAGTGTAAGTATATTGAAATTATCTTTCAAATAATCTGTTTGTTTATTAAATAATCTGCTATTCTCACAAAATCCGTGGATAAGAACAATGGTCTCATTTTTATTAGAGAAATAAAATTGGTGTTTTAGCATAAATAAAAGGTTATAAAACACAAAAAGCCATTCGTTTTATTCCGAATGGCTTTTTGTGTTTTGATTTAAATACTAGTAAAATTTATAACGTAAATCTGTTACTTTATGTAAATCTTTTAAGGTTTCCATAAAACCATACTCTACTTTTTGGCTTAAAGGTTGTTTTAACTCAGCTTTGTAAGGAGTGTAATCTTTTATAGCTGGTGCATCAACAAATTTATTAACTTGAAATGCATAAATGCCACCATCACCTTTATAAGAAGATACAAACTTATTTGGAGTTGAGCCTAAAACAGCTCCTACAAATGAATTGTCTTGGCCAACATAAGCAATATTGGTATTTTCAAAAGTTTGACTACCAATTGGAGTTAATGGTAAATTTAGTTTTTTGCTAATTGCATCTAATGTATTTGCTCCACCATCAACAGCTTCTTTCATCTTAGCTGCTAATTGCTCTGCTTTCTTGTCTTTTCTATAATCAGCATCAACTCTTGCTTTTGCTGCATCAAAGCTAGCTTTTCCTTTTTCACGAATATCTTTTACAACTGCAATTATATGTTTATCACCAATAGTAATTACTTCGCTTACATCACCAGCTTCTGCGTTATAAGCCCATTTTACAGCTTCTCTAGCTTCTGGATAACCAGGCAAGAAATTATCATTCTCTCTAACGTATTCAGCAGTTTTAATTTCTAATTTTTTTGCTTTTGCATTTTCTTCAAACGATGAAGCACTTCTGCTTGAAGCAGCAAATTGGCTTGCCTCATTAAAGGCCATACCAACAGTTTTTTCGCTGGCTTTGAAAGTACGCTCTAATAAACCTGCTACAATTAATTTACTTGATTTATTTTCTGTTACTTTAACAATATGCCATCCAAATTGTGTTTTAACTAATCCAATATCACCTTTTTTGCCACTTTTGCAAAAGGTATTAAATTCTTTTACCATTTGGCCATCTTGGAACCAACCTAAATCTCCACCTTTATCTTTTGTTCCATCTGTTCCGTATTGACTAGCCATCATTGCAAAATCACTACCGCTTTTTAATTGAGCTAAAATTTCTTCTGCTTTTGTTTTACTGTTTAAAGTATCTTGTGCAGTAGTTCCTTCAACTTTAAATAATATATGGCTTGCACGCATAAACACAGATGTGTCGTTTTTAACACCACAAACTTTATATATTTGATACTTATTGTCTTTAAACATAGGTCCCACTAGCGCGCCAACTGAATCAGAAAATAATTTTTCAACAATATCTTCAGGAAAATCTTTTCTAGAGCGAGGAGTTGGGTCAAATCTTACTTCACTGTTTGCATCTATATATTGAGTATCATTTTTTGATTGTGCAAATGCAGTCACTTGCTCACTCACCCATTTTTGCATTTCTGCTGAATCTTCTTTACTTGGAGAAAAATTATAAACAACAAAATCAACTTTGCGGCTGTTTTCACGCTCTTTGTATTTATTTTGATTTTTGTTAAAATACGATTTTAAATCACTGTCTTCGGCTTTTATAGTTGAATCAGCAATTGTATTAAATGGCATAACTACATAATTTAATTCAGCAGTTTTTGATCTACCTTCATATAGTTTTTTAGCTTCAACATTTGTAGTATAAACACCTTTTTTTATTAGGCTAGCATACTTTCTGCTTAATCCTTCTTGTAAAAGGTAATCTTCAAAAGCGCGTAATTGCTTTTTAGTTTTTTCATCACCTTTTTCTGTAATTTGTTTTAGATTTTGAATTACAACGTTTTTATCAAAGATTCCAGTTTTAGGATCAGTAAATGATTGTTTAACTTGAGGATGAATGTTATCCCCTACAAATAAATCTGTTAGTTCCTCGTTTGTTAAAGCTACGCCTAAATCACCATATTCTTTGGTCATTAAATTTTCTTGAATAATTGTGTTCCATGCTTGCTCTCTTATTTGATTGCGAGTATTATCATCAAGTGGCTGACCTTGAGCACGCTCTTTGAAAAGATCTTCTTGTTTAGCCACTTCCATTTCAAACTCTTTGTAAGTAATGGCATCTCCATCAATTGTTCCTACATTATTTGATTGTGCATTAAAAATGCTGTTTCCGCTTGTTAAAGCATCTGAAACTAGGAATAAAACTAAGGCTAATCCAACAAATCCAATTGCTATGCCACTTCTATTTCTTATTTTGGTTAATATTGCCATACGATTTTTTTAAAGAGTGGCAAAAATAAGCGCAATGACTATACAAGGCAAATGTTATTTATTTTTACATTTGTAATATAATCAGACAATTAGATAAATAGCACAAAAATGACCTACGGAAAATTATACTTAATTCCCAATTTTTTGGCAAATGATAGCCAAAATGATTTTTTACCTGTAATGGTGAAAAGAATGACCCATCATTTAAAAAATTTTGTGGTTGAAAGTGAAAAAGAGGCAAGAGCCCTAATTAAAAAATTACAATTAGCTACTCCTCAAAATGAGTTGCAAATTTTTATCTTAAATGAACATACTGAAGCAAATACTTACCATCAATTATTAAAAGCGCTAGAAAATGACCAAGATGCAGGTGTAATAAGTGATGCAGGTCTTCCTTGTGTGGCCGATCCTGGTTTTCAGCTTGTGGCTTTAGCTCATCAAAAAAATATAAAAGTTATTCCTTTGCCAGGTTCGTCATCCATTTTTATGGCATTGATGGCAAGCGGCTTTAGTGGTCAAAATTTTGCTTTTACCGGATATTTGCCAATTGATAAAAATTTACGTGTTAAAAGAATTAAGGAATTAGAACGAGAATTGGTAACAAAACAGCAAGCCCAAATTTTTATGGAAACACCTTATCGTAACAACCATCTTTTTGATGATTTGGTTAAAAATTGTAATGGAAATGTATTGTTGTGTATTGCCTGCAATATTTCGGCAAATGATGAATTGATACAAACAAAATCAATTAAAGAATGGGCTAAAGTAAAACCTGATTTACATAAAAAACCTACAATTTTTATATTGGGTAATTAAATAAAACCTTACAGCTTGGCGCAGCAACTAAATCTTATCAAAAAAATGGTAAATTGATAAAAAAACATAAATTGCGCAGCAAAACACTCACAATAAATTTAAAATTTTATGTCAAAAATTGTTGAACTATTAGGCGATAAAGCCGATTATTACTTAAATCACGAAAGTAAAACCATTAGCAAATCAAATATCCACTTACCTGGTAGCGATTTTATTGATCGCATTTTTGCTCAAACTAACAGAAACCCTCAAGTATTGCGTAGTCTTGCTCAGTTATACGGAACAGGTCGTTTAGCAAATACCGGTTATATGTCTATTTTACCTGTTGATCAAGGTATCGAGCATTCAGCTGGTGCAAGTTTTGCTCCAAATCCTGCGTTTTTTGATCCTGAAAATATTGTTAAATTAGCAATTGAAGGTGGTTGTAATGCAGTAGCTTCAACTTATGGTGTTTTGGCTTCAATGTCAAGAAAATACGCTCATAAAATTCCTTTTATTGTTAAAATTAACCATAACGAGTTTTTAAGTTATCCTAATAAATTTGACCAAATTATGTTTGGTTCGGTTGATGAGGCTTATAATTTAGGTGCAGTTGCAGTTGGTGCTACTATTTATTTTGGTTCAGATGAATCTGGTCGCCAAATTCAAGAAGTAGCTGCTGCTTTTGAGCGTGCTCACGAGTTAGGTATGGCTACTATTTTATGGTGCTATTTACGTAACAATGCATTTAAAGTGGATGGTGTTGATTACCATACAGCAGCTGATTTAACAGGTCAAGCTAACCATTTAGGTGTAACGATTCAAGCTGATATTATTAAACAAAAATTACCTACCAATAACGGTGGTTACAATGCTACAAAACATGGTAAAACACATCCAAAAGTTTATAGTGAATTAAGTACTGATCATCCAATTGATTTAACTCGTTACCAAGTTGCAAATTGCTATATGGGTCGTCAAGGTTTAATCAATTCAGGTGGCGAAAGTAAAGGAGCTAGTGATTTAGCAGAAGCAGTAACAACAGCAGTAATTAATAAACGTGCTGGTGGACAAGGTTTAATCAGCGGGCGTAAAGCATTCCAAAAACCAATGAATGAAGGTATTCAATTATTAAATACCATTCAAGATGTTTATTTAGATAATAGTATTACAATAGCATAAATATGTTTCTGGCCTCTAGCTACTAGCGCCTTATTAAAGGATTACAGCTAGTTGCTAGAAGTTAGAAGTCAGTAGCAAAAAATGAGTTGGTTTAAAAGAGTAAAAGAAGGTATTACAACATCTACATCTGATAAAAAATCGGTGCCTGATGGATTGTGGCATAAGTGTTCAAGATGTAAAAAAGCCACATTAAGTTCTGATCATGCAGTAAACAAATATGTTTGTATGCATTGCAATTACCACGATAAAATTGGTTCGAGAGAATATTTTGAAGTGATTTTTGACGAAGGAACTTGCAAAGAACTTTACAGTAATATTAAACCTACTGATCCTTTAGAATTTAAAGATACCAAAGCTTACAAAGACCGTTTGGCAGAAACCATTAAAAAAACAGGAATGGAAGATGCTTTACGTGTTGGTGTTGGAAATGTAGATGGATTACCTTTGGTAATTGCATGTATGGATTTTGGTTTTATTGGTGGAAGTATGGGAAGTGTAGTTGGTGAAAAAATTGCACGCGCAATTGATTATGGTCGTGAAAACAGAATTCCTGTAATGATTATTTCAAAATCGGGAGGAGCTCGTATGATGGAAGCTGCTTTTAGTTTAATGCAAATGGCTAAAACATCGGCTAAGCTAGCTTTGTTAGGTCAAGCAGGTGTTCCATATATTAGTTTATTGACAGATCCAACCACAGGAGGTGTTACAGCTTCTTTTGCTATGCTTGGCGATATTAACATTGCTGAACCAGAAGCATTAATTGGTTTTGCAGGCCCTCGTGTAATACGCGAAACTATTGGTAAAGATTTACCAAAAGGCTTCCAAAGCTCTGAGTTCTTACTAGAACATGGTTTTGTTGATATAATTGTTCCTAGAACAGATTTAAAACACAAACTAAGCATTTTACTTCATCTTTGGGCTGAAAAACCAATGGCTGTTTAGAATTTACTTAGTAAAACATTAGGTTTAACTAAATTTATTATGCCCCAAATAGTGTTTAGCTATTTGGGGCTTTTTTGTATTAATTTACTTCTGACCAATATTGAAATTTTTATTTAAAATTTCTTAACGTAAATTTCAATGATTATTTTAGAAAAAATATTACATCCATTTTTTAATGATACTATATTCCAAGAAAAATGCCTCCAATAGTTCATAACTTATGGAGGCAGTTCAATTTAATTCAGCATTTTTAATTACTTTTTTCTAGCTATTGCTTTTAACGCTTTTTCTACAATGGCATCAGCTGTTAAACCATATTTTTCCATTAGTTGGTCTGGTGTTCCGCTTTCACCAAAACTATCGTTAACTGCTACCATTTCTAATGGTGTTGGATTATTAAGCGCCAATAGTTGACAAATACTATCGCCTAAGCCACCATTCATTTGGTGCTCTTCGGCCGTTACAGCACAGCCTGTTTTAGCCACACTTTCTAAAATTGCGGTTGCATCTAGTGGTTTAATAGTATGAATATTTATGATTTCTGCATTAATTCCTTTTTCAGCTAAAATATGTCCTGCTTCAATGGCTTTCCAAACTAAGTGACCTGTAGCAAAAATACTAACATCAGTTCCTTCGTTAAGCATCAAGGCTTTTCCTATTTCAAAATTTTGGTCAACGGGTGTAAAGTTAGGCACAGCCGGACGACCAAAACGCAGGTAAACAGGTCCTTCGTAATCAGCAATTGCCATGGTAGCTGCTTTGGTTTGGTTAAAATCGCAAGGATTAATAACTGCCATATTAGGTAACATTTTCATTAAACCAATATCTTCTAAAATTTGGTGTGTTGCACCATCCTCACCTAAAGTTAAGCCAGCATGCGATGCACAAATTTTTACATTTTTGTTTGAATAAGCAATCGATTGACGAATTTGATCATAAACTCGGCCAGTTGAAAAATTAGCAAATGTTCCAGTAAACGGAATATGTCCGCCTATAGTTAAACCTGCTGCCACACCCATCATATTAGCTTCAGCAATACCTACTTGAAAAAAACGATTTGGATTATCTTTAATAAAAGCATCCATTTTTAAAGAGCCAATTAAGTCGGCACAAAGCGCAACTACGCGTTCGTTTTGTTTTCCTAATTCGTGTAGTCCTTCGCCAAATCCACTTCTTGTATCTTTAATGTTTTGAATTTCAAACGTTTTCATGTGTAGGTGTATTGTATTATTGTTATTGGTAATTGAGTCGCAAAATAATCATTGAAATGCTAAAACAAACCTAATTTATTTCTATTATTATTCACAATTAGAACAAAAAAAGCCGCCTTAAAAAGGCGGCCTTTACTAATTAACTATTGTTAAAATTAGTTTTGACAAATAATAACAACTTTTGTAGAGCCAGTAGCATCAGCAGAAATAGCAGTAAATTTAGCCAAGCCTTTAACACCTGAAGCTGTTTTAAAGGCAATTACTGAACCTACAGCTAGGGTAGTGACTTTTTCAGTAGTACCAGTTGCAAAATCAATATTTGCAAAGTCTGTTTCTATTTTAGAGCTGTTTTTAATATTATCAAATTCAGCTGCGGTTAATGTTGTGGTTTTGAATTTAGTTTGGTTTTGACGAGCCCAAGTGTTTATTTCCGAACTCCAAATTATCTTAGCTCCATCTGCGTTGCTAGGTGCGGCAAATGCATTTTTATCGTTATCTCCGAAATAATAAACAAAATCAATATTTCCAGAGTTTTTGTTTGCTGTTCCACTTAAGCCAGCTGTATAAGTTGCAAAACTATTGGCAAGACCTAAAAATTTGTACGGAATTGTAGTATTGGTTTGCGCTCCTAACTCAATTTCGCCCGATGAAATAATCCCTTTATCTTGAACTAAATTGTAAGTAACTTCTGAAGAAGCCGTTTGGCCTTTACTATCTTTTGCAGTAGCAATAAAAGTAATTGTTGCTCCAAAAGGAAGACCAATTTCAGAAACAATTTCATCAACTGGAAGGGTTTCACTAAATCCAATTCTTTGGTTTGAGTCAATGGCATCAAATGCAGAGCCTGGAATTAACATTCCATTTATTTTAATGTCCAATTTCATGGAGTCGATAGTAGTTCCTGATGCAGGAGTTACATTAATTTTCATGAAGGAGTGAACAAAAAAGTTTGAAGTATCAATTTTTCCTGTGCCAGTACTATCTGTTAATGTTACTGTTGGCGTTGATGATGATGCAGCCTTCGTTGTTTCATCTTATGAGCAAGATGTTAGTGCTAATGAAATTGCCAATCCGGCAATTACAAGTGATTTGAATGTTTGTTTCATTTATTGTTTATTTATTTTGTTTTTTACTTAATATTAAAAACCATGCCAAAACACTAAAATTAATTTAATGTAATGTTAGTAGCTTGTCCGGAGCTAATTTTCAATTCTCTAATAAAGGTATTATTACTTCGGTTAGCTCCCTTTCCTCTATAAATTATTTTATAATCACCTGGTTGAATAATTACTGTTTGCCTCTGGATGTCAACTGGAAGTTTATGAATCCAAATTAATTCACCTCTAATTACTTGATAAATATCGGCATAAAATGTTTGTATTGGACAAGTAATATTTAGTTTTCCTGGTTGAGGAATTTGTATAGTTGTAACCATATTTTGGTCAACAGAAGCATCTTTAAAAAACATTCTTGGCAGAGTTAGTACCTCTAAATCGTATTTGCCTACAATGTATTTTTCTTTTTGATTGGCATTTTGAACATGCAATGTTTTATTTTGATTGCTAGGACGAACAATAAATTTTAAATTGTCGTAATTAGTAACACCTTCTATTTTTACCAATAACTCACCTTGAGGAGCGTCAACGCCAATGATAGTATGTTTGCCAGCAGTAACTGATATATTTTCTTTTACTACAGGCGGAATGGTATGAACTACCATTTTATATTTATATAGTGGATCTAATAAAATTGTATCAGGATTTCCTCGCTCATTAATGGTGTGCATGTAATTATAGAGCATAGTTCCTCTTTCTGTTTCGTAAAATGTCATGTTTACATTGGTTTCAGTTGGTCGGCTGTATATATCTAATAAATTAACTTGAGCAGTAGTATTGTTAAGTGCCTGTGAAACAACCATATTTAATACATCGTTGAATTGTTGTTCTGTATTAGCATCGTAATAACGACCCACACATTCAAAAGCCTTTTGAAAATCTGCGGTGCTACCTAATCCTATAATAAAAGGTTTTAAAACTACGCCTTTGCTTTGCAATGCTTCTGAAATAGCACAAGGATCACCTTGACATTCTTCTATTCCATCAGTAATTAAAATAATTACGTTTCTGGTATTTGGCTCTAAAGGAAAATCGTATGCTGCTTGCTGCAATGAATAAGCAATTAAGGTTGTTCCTTTTGGCGATATAGACTGAATACGTTTTTTGATATCATCGTGGTTGTTTTTTCTAAACGGAACCTCTAGCCTTGTGTCACGGCAATCTCGCTTGGCAGGTGGAGAAGTATGTCCATAAACCCTAAGTGCAAGTTCCACATTGGTAGCACCTTGTAAGCTATCTACAATATTTGAAAGCAGTTTTTTAGCCACATTAATCCTAGTGTCGCGCTCCATTCTGGCAAACATACTTCCACTTGCATCTAGTAAAAATAATATACGGGTTTTTGCAGGACGGTAAACTTGTTGCGCATTGACAATGCTAGTTTGTAAACCATTTAATAAAAAAACAGCTACCCAAATAAGTAGCCATTTTTTATTCCAAATATTTTTAAAATTATTTGTCAAGATTGTTTTTTATTAATAACGTTAAGATTTAGCTTTTAAGTATTAGTAGTCGCCAAGTGTTTCTGGCAATTGGCTTAATGCATTGGCAAGTTCTGCATCGTTTGGCGATACACCATGCCATTTATGGCTTCCCATCATAAAATCTACCGGATATCCCATTTCTGTTTTCATCATTATAAAAATAGGCTGGCCTTTTCCTGTGGCGTTTTTAGCTTCTTCCATCGTGGCTAATATACTTTCAAAATTATGCCCATCCATGTGTAAAACTTTCCAACCAAAAGCTTTCATTTTGTCTTCAATATCAGCACCAATTCCCATTACTTTTTGGGTGCTTCCATCTATTTGTTGGCCATTAAAATCAATAGTAACAATTAAATTATCTACTTTATGGTGAGTGGCAAACATAAATGCTTCCCAGTTTTGCCCTTCTTGAATTTCACCATCGCCCATTAACACATAAACTAAATTTTTATCACCATTTAGTTTTTTAGCTAATGCTGCTCCAGCTGCTACCGAAACTCCTTGACCTAACGAACCACTAGCCATTCTAATTCCAGGTAAATGTTCTGCAGTAGCAGGATGGCCTTGTAAACGGCTGTTTAATTTTCTAAAAGTGCTTAATTCACTTACTTCAAAATAGCCAGAACGGGCTAATGCACTGTAAAAAACTGGTGAAATATGTCCGTTCGACAAAAAGAAAACATCCTCTTCTTTTGCATCCATATCAAACGATGGATTGTGTTTCATAATATGAAAATACAAAGCCGCAAGAAAATCAGCACAGCCTAATGAACCACCTGGGTGACCCGATTTTACTGCGTGTACCATTCTTAATACGTCTCTGCGCATTTGACTTGAAATAGCTTTAAGTTGTTCTATGTTTGCCATTTTTTTAAATAAATTTTTCTAAAATAATGAGTGCGAATGTAATTAAGGCAATTGGTTAAGCCATATTTTTGTTTACATAATTTTACCCATTTTTTGCCATAATGTAAAAAACGTAAAAAGAACGCCATTTAAAGGGTGTAAACTAATTTTAAATTTCCGCTGTTTTTAACCAAAATGGTATCTTTATCAATATTGCTTTCTAATTCAAAATCGTTTGAAACCTTTTTTTTGGTTAATGTTTTGGTGTTAAACAAAAAGCTTTGTTGAGGTGTTTCGCTATGTAATTTAAAACCAATTTTTAAATAAGCTTTGCCTTCACTCCAATCTTTATCTACATAAGTCATCACATCACCCGGCTGCAAATCAGTTATAAATGCTTTTAACAGTTTACTTAATCCACCTGTAACCGAAATATTTTTTTTGCAACAAAAACTAATCAATTCAAAACCAAGCTTTTCAGAACTTAACCTGTTCATTTTTCGGCCTTTGCTAAAGGTGGCTATGGCTATTATTTCATTATCAAAAAATAAGGCATATTTATGATAAGCATTTAAATAACCTAGTAAATGGTTTTCGTTTAAAAAGGCCTCAGCAAGGGCTTTATCTACTTTTTTTACTTGGCAATTTCGGGCAAAAATGGTTTTGTTTTTGCCTAAAATAGAGGCAATTATACTTAATACAATATCGTTTTTATGAAGCCAATCATCCAACCAAAATGCAGTTTTTAAAGAGCCGTAATTAATAATAACTTGACATTCTGATACATTTACACTCAGATTAACTTCTGGAAAATGTAGTAATAACTTTTGGCTAATTATTTGATTATCTAACAACTTATTATTGAAATATTGAAAACAATTTGGTGTAAATATTTCTGCCCACTAATTTTAGTAATAAGTATTTTAGTTTGGTTTTAAAATTGGCAGCTGGTCTAAAATCTTTCCAATCTGTTAAGCTTAAATATTTATAGTATTCACCTTTAAATGGATGTATATTTAAATAATCCCAAGGTTTTGATGAACCTGAGTAATGAATTATGGCAGGCGAGGTTTTTATTTCTTTAATTTCTTCGGCACTATAAACTTTAAGCAATGTTTTTAAATCAACCTCAAAAACAGGACTTAACTGATTCCATTTAGGTTCAAGAGTTAATCGTTTATTATACAAATTGGCATTTAAAGCGTCTTGGTCCCAAAAAATGAGTTTGTTGGTATGCAGTTTTATATAAGAAAAAAGCGTTTCTTGTAAATTTTGAGCAACCCAATTCCGTGCATTTATTAATAAAATTCCAGCATTAAAATATTTGTATTTTTCATCAAAACCGAATCGTTGAGGGCCATCAAAATTAATTTCGTTTGCTGCTGCTATGGTATAATTTTCAATGTTTAAATCCCAAAGAGGCTTTATGTTTTTGCATACCACAATATCAGTATCTAAATACAATAATTTACTGGTTTGGCTCACTAAAATATTTGGAATTACAATTCTATAATAAGTAGCAAACGACACATGGTCAGATACATAGCAGTCTTTAAAGAGTTCAGCGTCTAAAGGATAAAACGAAATATTTTGTTGGTATTTAGCAACTGTTTTTTCAATTATTTTTTGATTTTCTGTGTTAAAATCAGCACTAAAGAAATGTAGGTGTATGTTGTTTTCCTTATTGTTTTCAAACAATGAGGTAAGCATCACAACGGTGTGTTGAGTGTATTTGTTATCGGCCGCACATGCTATGTGAATCACTATTTAGCTTAATTTATAAATGGCACAAGTAGCTGAAATATGTTTAAAATTGGCAGCTAATCTTTCGTGTTTTTCTTTGTTAGTTATGGAAGCAATTGCGCTAGCTAATGACAGTTTAAAAAACGAAACGAATTTAGTAACAGGGTCTAAATGTTTGGTTGAATAGTTAAAATAAGTTCCGCAATCAACAATTTGACCTTCTACTAATTTAAGGGTTGGAAAAGCTTGTTGCAATTCATTTAAATCTGGGCGATACATGGTATCAATTGGGTCTTCGTGGTACGGAAAATTATACGGTACCGAAATAATCAATTGGGTGTCGGTATTCATAATTTTTACCAATGCTTCGCAAAAGGCAGTTCTTTCTGTTAAATGCTCCAATAAATTTGAACATATAATAAATGACGCATTCAAACTTTTAAGTTGGGCTATAAATTCAGGATCTGTTACATCTCCTACCAAATCAACACCCTCTGCTTGTTTGATATCAATGTTTTTTACAACACAATTTTTTTTAGCAAATTCGTCAAAAAGGTTTGCTTTAATATATGGCTGAGTTACCTCAATAAACTCCTTTGTACTAGAGCCAATGTTTAGTACTAACGAGCCAGGCTGCGCATGTTTTTGAATAGAGTTTTTAAACCAAAGCGATTCTTCGTAAAGCATAATTTAGTATTTAATTCCTATTCTACCTGTATAATCTATTCTGTTCAATAATATTTGAACATTTTGCTCTTTAAAATATTGGTCTACGGCTTCTCTAGCTCCTTTCCAATGTCCGTAATCGTCAATTATAATTACACCACCTTTTACCAATTTTGGAAATAAATGTACCAACTCATGGTAGGTAGATTCGTACCAATCTGTATCCAAGCGTAAAATGGCAATTTTTTCAGGAACCGTATTTGGAATTGTATCTTCCACTTTTCCTTTTACATAGTTAACTAAATTAGCAGGATAATTGGTTTTAGCTACATTATTTTTAACATCATCAATGGGTGCATAACACCACATAACATCTTCAGTAGTTTTTTCCGATTGATTTAATAAGTTTTTGGCATCTTTACCCAATAAATCGGCATCCATTTCGGTAGGTTCGCTCATACCTTCAAAAGTATCGTAAAGATAAAATTGGCGATTAGCAGCATTTAATTGCGATAAACTTAGCATGGCACACATAGAGCTTCCACCCTTCCAAACGCCACATTCTACAATATCGCCTTCAATATTATTTTTTACAATGTATTCAACTGCTTTGTTAAAAGAATAAAGCCTTTCTTCTGAGGTCATGGTGTAAGGTTTACACATTTCCATAATTTTATTGAACGAAGGTTCAAAATCGGGAAACTTATTTACCACTTGGTTGGTTTTTATCAGTTGAAAATTAAATGGCTTAAGTAGTTTGTTTATCATTTTACAAATTTCAAAGTGCCAAAAATAATAGAATAATTTGGTTTGATGGAAAAATATTATTTCCTTAAATCAAACAACAAAAACTATAAATTACTAATATTGAGGAAAAATTTAATTGTGTTACAAACTCCCATCTTATTTTTAATTTTTAATAGACCAGATACAACCAAGGCAGTATTTGAAAGTATCAAGTCAATAAAACCACTAAAGCTATACATTGCTGCTGATGGAGCTAGGGGCAATAAGCTTGGCGAAGATTTACTAGTAGAAGAAACCAGGGCAATAATTCAATCTATTGACTGGGATTGTGAAGTAAAAACACTTTTTAGAAAAGAAAATTTAGGTTGTAAAGTAGCTGTGAGTTCAGCAATTGATTGGTTTTTTGAAAATGAGGAACAGGGTATTATTCTAGAAGATGACTGTTTACCCAACACAAGTTTTTATGGTTTTTGCGAAGAGCTTTTAAATTATTATAAAACCAATGAGCGTGTGTTTCATATTTCTGGTAATAATTTTCAAGATGGCATGACAAGAGGTGATGGTAGTTATTATTTTTCAAAATATAACCACATTTGGGGTTGGGCTACTTGGCGCAGGGTTTGGAAAACCTATGATGTGAATATGAAAGACTTAACAAAAGCACTTGATTTAAAGGTTTTTGAAAACACATTATCGAAAAGTGAGTTGAGTTTTTGGTTAAATTGTTTTGAAGAAATAAAAGCAGGCAAAAAAAATACTTGGGATTACCAAACAATGCTAAATCAATGGTTGCATAATGGTTTAACAATAATTCCTAACCACAATTTGGTGACTAATATAGGCTTTGGTGGCGGAACCAATACTTCTGTGGAGGTAAAGGGATTATCAAATATTGAAACAAAAACTATGGATAAAATTGTTCACCCCTCATTTATTTATAGTAATAAAACAGCTGATGATTATACTTATAAAACTAAATATAATCCGCAATTGACCTATACTATTAAGCAAAAGTTGTTTGGCCGTTAGTTTTGGCCATTTTTACAAAATTTAAACCATATTCTTTCATCAAGTTTTGGTTTTCGTTATAGGCTTTTGCCTCGTTTCCAGCAATAGGTCCAGGCTTTAATTGGTAAATATTAGCTTCAATTTTATCGGCCAAATCCACTTCATTACCCATTTCAAAAAACCAAGTTTTAGGCGGGTTTTGTTCTAAGTGAACTTCAAAATTGCTTAAAAAAATATGTTTCCCTAAAGAGCGTCCGTCTTCTACCACTGTACTCCAACCTTCAAATTGCGATGGTTGAATAATAGCTAGCGACCTACGAATCAATTGAATTTGGTCATGACGAGAAATAAAACCTAATACTTTTAATTGGTTTGATACACCTAAATCTTCCGCTAGTTTTAAAAGCGATGGATAATAATCTGGGTTTCTAAAATCTTCGGTTGCGCCTGTGCATACTACAGTAATTTCTATACCTTTTTGTTTTAATAAACTCATGGCTTTTATTACCGTTGGGTGGTCTTTATGTTTCCAAAACTGATTGCAAACTATAAAAAAATTATCTGGCAAATTAAATTTTTGCTGTATAGCAATGGCATCATTATTAAACCAGTTTTTATTGGCATTACTTACAAAACGCAATAAGTAGGCATTGTTAGTTTGGGTAGGAAAAAACTTTTTATAATCGTTCAGTGCATGCTGACTGCTAAAAGCTAAAACAGGTGATTGTTCCGCAAGATTTTTATTTCTATTTTCTCTGCTATTGTATTCTTCGGTTGAAAAAAGATGTGGTAAATGTTTGTATTGGAAATCAGGTATCCATCCCCCCCAATTAAATATCCATTTTTTAGGAAAATTGCCCGGAGGGTAGTAAAAATCTATTTGCCTAAAATTAAACATTTTGAAACGTAAAAAAGCTGGTAAAAGCGAAATGATTTTATAAAAACCAAGCACTAAAATAGTGTCAATATAAATATGGTCTAATAAAGGCTTTATATCATCAGGCACTTCATTTATATTTCGAGTAGCTAAACTCAATTTTATTTTTCCACGCTCTTCTTTATCAATTTTACTAATGGCATGAATTAAGTTGAAAATATAAATGTTTCCAGCATGCCAATTAGGGTCAGAAATAAGGTGCAGGCAAATATGTAATTTTTCGTTTTTCAAAATATTATATTATAAGCTGTTTAACCAATTAGCTGTTTTTAAAAGACCATCATTCAAACTAACAGTAGTATTGAAGCCAAGTTTTTTAAGCGCTGAAATATCAGCTTGCCAATTATTAGGATCGCCTTGCTTTTGTTTGTTATTAAAACTGAAAGTAAGGTTCGGATTTAGATGTTTATAAAACTCAGTAACCACGTTTTTTATAGTAGTTTCATTTCCAGATGAAATATTAAATGCACTTCCGTCAAAGGAAGCATTTTCAAAAATTAAATCTATACCTTTTACCAAATCGTCAATATAAATAAAATCGCGAGATTCAGCACCCGTACCATACACTTCAATTTGTGATGGATTTTGAATGCTTTTTTGATATAAATCCCAAAACAATTGTTTTTTCAATCCTGGTCCGTAAGCCGAAAAAACCCTTAAACTGCAAGTAGAAAGCCCAAAAAAACGATGGTATTCTTTTATTAAATACTCACTTTGTAATTTATGAAAACCATAAGGCGATAGTGGGTTTTTACTACTTTCTTCTGTTATAGGCAGTTTTTCTGGATTACCATAAACAGCAGCACTCGAAAAATTAATAAACTTACATTTAGGCTGATAAATGCGAATACTTACTAGAATTTTATGAACGTTTAATACGTTTAGTTCAAAGTCGATATCGGGTTTATCGAACGAAAAACCTACGTGAGCTGAGCCAGAGGCATTGATGCACAAGTCATAATTTTGATTTTTAAATAGTTCATCAAAATTGGTGTTGTTTTTATTTAATTGGCTATAGTTTGGATTATTATCAATGCTTGCTGACACTCCCGCCTCAAACACTTGGTAATTTTTACTTTTGAAGTAGTTTACACAATGCGAGCCAATAAATCCTTTACTTCCAATTATTAAGATATTCATGTATTTATTTGGTTGCTATAAATGAATAAACACGTCCAGGAGTGTTGTCTTTACTTGCTTTTAAATCCACCATTTTTTGGTAAATAAAATCAAAGCCTACAAGCGTTTTTGCAATAAAGTTGCCAGCTAATTTAGCTAAACTATTTGCAAAATTATTGTGCATTTGTTCTTTACTTAATGGGGCAAAATTAATAACACTTGCATAAGGATGAATTATTTTTGAAACCTTCATTCCGCTATTGTTAATGCATTTCAGGTAAAAATCTAAGGTAAATGCATGTTCTCCTCCATATAAATGATGCAGAGGATGGTTATCTAAAAATATCTGTAAATCGGATTCTTTGGAAAGTACATGTTCGCGTGTAGCAATAAAAGTTCCATTAGGTTTTAAAACGCGATTAACCTCTTTGCAAAATTTCTCTAAATCATTGGCATGATGCAATACTTGACGAACGTAAACCACATCAAAAGAATTGTCTTCAAAAGGAAGTGATTCTCCAAAAGTCTCTACCACAGTTATAGGTAAGTTATGTTTTTCCGCTAAAATTCTAATAGCACCCGCGCCTACATCATTACTACTATCTGGTTCCAAAGCAGTTGCTATAAGCCCATTTTTGGCAAAACCGTAAGTGGCCATTCCTCTGCCTGCCCCAATATCTAGAATTTTTTTTGCCTGTTTGGGAATATATTTTAAGAGCTCAATAAACTCTTCACTGTTTGCAAATCGTTCATTTGCAGTTTCAACATCAGCATCAAAATAATTATCTAAAATGGCCTGTTTGTTTTCAGGTTTGCTTCTAAGTTCTTGAACAGCTTCTTCCCAAGTCATTTTCTATTTGTTTTCTTTTATAAATTTAGCAGGATTCCCTCCTACAATAGTATATGGTGCTACGTCTTTAGTAACCAAACTCCCAGCCGCAACTATAGCCCCTTCGCCAATGGTAACCCCCTTTAAAATGTTTACACCAAAGCCTATCCAAACTTTGTTGCCGATAGTGACTTTTTTTATAGTTACATGTTCCCAGTTTTTAATTCCTTTACCCCAATTCACTACATCATCTTTTCTTTTTTCAAAATCAGTGGCATGTGAATCGTGGTCAACTATGGTGCAGCCCCACGAAATTAAAACATCATCACCTACTTCTATTTCATGAGCTGCAATAATTTTTGTTTCACCTCCAATAAAGGTCCTATTGCCTATTTTAATAGTTGAATTTTCTCTATCAAAAATAAATAAACCTTCAAAAATAGATTGCTCTCCTAGTTTAAATTGGCAATTTGGTTTTGAATTAATGAATTGCTTGCCCCAATTTATTTTACTGCTGTTATCTATAGCTAACCGAACATATTTGTTGTTCAAGTATTTAATATAATAACTCTTTAAAATTCGGGTAAACTTCATTTATGCAATTATATCAAAATTTACATTATTTATGAAATGGAATATATTTTAAAGATGAAATGTTTATTAGTTAATTTGTTCAAAAGGATATTTACTCCGAAAATTGCATTTCAATCCTATCACTTTGAAAATCCTACTGCTCGATAATTATGATTCGTTTACCCACATGCTTAAAGATTATATTGAGCAATGTGGTGCTGAATGCATGGTTTTTCGCAATAATGAAATTTCTGTTGCTGAAATAGAGTTGTTAAATTTTGATGCGATTGTGATTTCTCCAGGCCCAAAAGCGCCAAAAGATGCAGGTATTTTAATGGAACTGATTGCTTATTTTAACAATAAACTTCCACTTTTGGGCGTTTGTTTAGGTCATCAAGCATTAGGGCAATACTTTGGTGCAAACTTAAGCAAAGCGCAATTGCCAAGGCATGGAAAAGTTGATTTAATGGAGCATAATCAAGATGAAATGTTCAGTAATGTACCATCTCCATTTTTTGCTACTCGATACCACTCATTAATTATTAATAATTTGCCTGAAATCCTTGTTGCTACTGGCAATTGCAATGGCGAATTAATGGCTTTTAGACATAAATATTTACCTATTTGGGCTGTGCAGTTTCACCCTGAAAGTAGCCAAACGGTTTTTGGAATTGAAATAATTAGAAACTTTGTAAATCAGGTGGCAAAAACTAAATTGTTGCAAACCTAGTTATAGTAAGTATATTTGTTTAAATTTATTCATGTTTGCATATCAACTCATATCTAACGAAATGTTTGCCTTAAAACCTAGCGACTCTGCTTCGAGTGCTTTGGTTTTTATGGAAGATTGGCAGGTAAAAGACTTGCCCGTGGTGCAAAATGGTAAACTAATGGGAACGGTAAACGAAAAGGTGCTTTTTGATAATGAAGATGAAAAAGTAGCCAATATTTTAAACCCAAATGCTGCCATTTGTTTTGAAAATACGCACTTTTATGATTTGCTTAAATTATTATTTATTGGAAATATATCAACAATTTCTGTTTTAGATAAAGAGCAAAATTTTAAAGGAATTATAGCCGCCAAAGATTTAGCAAAACAACTTTTTGAACACAGCACATTGGCGCAAGATGGTGGAATAATAGTATTGCAAATGAATGCACGCAATTATTCATTGGCCGAAATTGCTAGAATTACCGAAGTAAATAATGCTAAAATTTTATACCTTCATGTAAATCCTTTGGCTGATGCTGAAAATAATATACAGGTTTCGTTAAAATATAATATCACTGACCTAAAATACATCATTGCTACTTTTGAGCGATTTAATTACCAAGTTGTTTTTAGCAGTCAGCAAACGGATGAAGACGATGCTTCAAGCAAACGATACGATTGGTTAATTAAATATTTGAACACATAAAAAACTATGCATTTAGCCATTTTTGGTAGGTATTTTAAAGAAGAACGCTACACTGAATTGCAGCAGTTTTTTGATTATTTAAAAACCAGTAAAATTAATTTTACGGTTTATAGAAAGTTTTTAGAAGATGGCTTGCGCAATGGCTTAAACGTTTCGTCAAATACCAATACATTTGATACTTACGAGGATTTTAATAAAAGTAATTTTGATTACGTAGTAAGCATTGGTGGAGATGGAACCATATTGATGTGTTTGGAATTTGTGCGTGAAAAAGAAACACCAATAATTGGTATTAATACTGGTAGATTAGGTTTTTTAGCTGGGGTTGCCGCCAAAGATGCATGCCTCATGGTAGATGAACTAGCCAAAGGCAGGTATACCATTGACTCCAGAACGGTGCTGAAACTTGATAGCAATAAATCTGATATGTTTGGTGGTGTTAAATACGCTTTAAACGATTTTGTGATTCATAAAAAAGACAGTTCGAGTATGATTACTATTCATACTTTTATAAATGGCGAGTTTTTAAACTCTTATTGGAGCGATGGACTTATAATTTCAACCCCAACTGGGTCAACAGGTTATAATTTAAGTTGTGGTGGACCTATTTTGTATCCATCGTCAGCTAGTTTGGTTATTACCCCAATTGCACCTCATAATTTAAATGTAAGACCAATTATTATTTCTGATAATAATGTAATTTCATTTCAGGTTGAAGGAAGAAGTACCTCGTTTTTAGCTACATTAGATTCGCGGTCAGAGAGCATCGAATCCAATACCGAATTA
Organism: Bacteroidia bacterium; assembly: GCA_044239605.1. Taxonomy (GTDB): domain Bacteria; phylum Bacteroidota; class Bacteroidia; order UKL13-3; family UKL13-3; genus JAAFJM01. Next base: position 96,077 of record JBIIBC010000001.1, read on the forward strand.
GCAGTAAGTAAAGCAGGTTTTAAAATGAATCTTTTGCGTTTAAATAACGAAAACTACCTGAAGACGCTTCGTGAAAAGCTAATGTGGGGAATTGACAATAGAAACTTTAAAAATAGTTAAAATTACTTTCCTATGCTCCTAAAATTTCTAGCGATCTTGCATGTTTCTGAAACAAACTTTGACTATAATTTTAACTAAAGCGGTTTTTTATGTATTATATGTTTAAATTTTTCAAATAGAAAAGCCACTTAGTGAAGTTTACTAAGTGGCTTTTCTATTTGAATATTCTATATTTATTGACCTTGAGCTAATGAATAACCTGGCTTATCACCAAATTTTCTTAATAATTCAACCGAAGTAACCAAAATGTCTTTTGAAACTTTTCCGGCTAATTCATAAATTTCAGCAGTGTTGGCCTCGTAACCGTTCAAAGTTTCTATTCTCACTCTATATTGATCAACACATTCGGTAAAAACTGAACCTGTAGGCCAAACTTGAGTTCCACGATTTGAAATCATAATCAGTTTGAAATTTTCATTCAAATGTTTTTGAACTATTGGTGCTATTAAATCAGCAGTGCTATTGAACTCCACAAATAAATCTGCTCCAACAATGCTTTCTTTTATTCCAGCTTCGCGTTGAGTAAACATTACTTTTTGATTATTTGGGCGAGTTGGTAAATGGAACGTGCTTGTTGAACTTGTTTCGCGGGCTTTATTATTTTCAGGCTCTTTACCCAAATTAGCTATGATTGTGTTAGCAAAATCAGTAGTGTTTAAGCTTGGTTTTGATTTATCTCCAAAATCTCCAGTATGTGCACCTTGCGATAAAGTGTATAATAAAGCATTTTCAATTACGTTAGCTTTGTCCATTATTCCTAAATGGCGCAACATCATTAAGCCACTTAATAATAACGAAGTTGGATTAGCAATATTTTTACCTGTAATATCAGGCGCAGTTCCGTGTACAGCTTCAAATATTGAAATATTTTCACCAATATTTGCCGAAGGCGCAAAACCCAAACCACCAACTAAACCAGCACATAAATCACTCATAATATCACCTTGAAGGTTTGTTAATACTACTACTTCAAAGGTTTGAGGATATGCTACTAATTTCATAGCTAAATCGTCAACAATGATATCGTTTGCAGCAATTTCAGGATAATCTTTAGCTACTTCGTAAAAAGTTTCTAAAAATAAACCATCTGTTAGTTTCATGATATTGGCCTTATGAGCACAAGTTACTTTTTTAAAGCCTTCTTTGCGAGCCATTTCAAAAGCAAATTTATGAACTTGTAAACTACCTGGACGGGTAATAAATCTGCGGCACAAAGCTACATCTTGTGTTAACATGTGTTCAATTCCGCCATAAGTATCTTCAATATTTTCGCGAACTATGGTTAAATCAATTGGAATTCCTGCTTTAGAAAACACAGTATTTACTCCTTCTAACGATCTAAAATGACGTCTGTTAGCAAAGGTGCTCCAAGTTTTACGAGCAGTAACATTTATACTTTTAACACCTTTTCCTTTAGGTGTTTCCATTGGTCCTTTGAATAAAATTCCGTTGGATTCCACACTGTTTTTGGCCTCCTCGGTCATTCCTGTTCCAAAGCCTTTGTCGTAAATGCTTTTTCCCATATCAATAAACTCGTATTGTAAAGGAACTTGTGCAGCATCAAAAATGCCGATTACAGCATCCATTATCTCTGGTCCTATACCATCGCCTTTGGCTACCGAAATTTTAATATTACTCATATTTTAAATTTTTGTTTTTTATTTTAGTGCAAACTTAGCCTTTACATACTGTTTTTCAATGTAACTAGGCTTAACAAATAACTGATTTTACTTAAAAATTTAGTATATGAATCATGGCTAAACACTTTGTTGTAAAAGCATCTCGCAAACCAATTTGTCAATTGGAAATGTTAGCTGTTCAGGTTTTAAATTTGCTAGCTTAATCCATTTAAAATGAAGCGTTTCTGTTTTTCCATACTCTTGTACGGTGAATGGCTCTAAATTTATTTCTATAGGAAATTGTAAAGGTTCAACTTTGTAATAAATGGAAATGAGTTGATCTGTTGGTCTAAAAGCACTTTGTTGGAAAAAATCGGTGGTGTAATAATGCGCTTTAACATCAATTGCTAAATTACATTCTTCCATAAATTCTCTTCTAAGGCAATCAACTGTTCCTTCGCCAAGTTCAAGTCCTCCTCCAGGAAATTTGGTAAATTTAAAATCATCTATTTGTTCATCAACCAAAAGTATTTCGTTTTGATGATTAATTAATAATCCATAAACCCTGATATTTAGTCTATTTATCATTTCTTCAAATCGTCAAGCGAGTAAATAACACCAAAACTAAGGTTAAAATACCAAGGCCTTGCTTCCAATTGGTTACTGCTAACCGATAGTGGAAAATAGCCAAACATGGGTTGACAAATTAGTTTAATTTGTTTTTTGTAATCGTAATCTAAACGTGTGCCAAGCATTAAATTGGCTGAAATAGCATTTGCTTTAAAGCCTGTACTGTCAATAGAAAAACTGGTTTTGTCATCAATTTTAAAACCATCGTTCAGTACTGCATTCACATCGTGTTTTAGTAAAATATTAAATCCAACTCCACCACTAATGCTTACCTTCACTTTATGCCCAACCGACCTAGCATTTACATGGTAATTAATCAACAAAGGGACTTGCAAATAATTGTATCTGTAGTTTAGTTTGATATTTCTTTCTACGTTTGTACGTTCAACTATTTGCCCGCTTGTGCTTCCAACTCCTGGGTAAGTATAATCTTGAAATTTTAAATTATTTAATTGTCTTTGATGGCCTAATACAATATAACCTAAGCCACATTGCAAATCAAAATCGCGGTTTATTTGGTAAATAATTCCAATTTGTGGACTAAAGTTTAGTTGCCAAGTTTCTTTGTTCGAGGTTGAATCTTGGTATTGTTTAAAAGTTTGGTGGCTATTTGCCGTATCGCTACTGCTCGATGAATTAAACGAACCATTAAATACAGCTCCAATTGAACCATATAACTCAATAGAAGATGTTTTAATTTTTTGGGCGCTTGCAATATTTACTGCCAATAAAAGTAAAATGGCTGTATTAATCTTTTTCAAATTCAAGTTCATCGTTGTCATTTTGTTTTTCTTTGGGTTTATCGGTGGTTTTGGTATTGTTTGGAATTATCCCCACCTCTTTTTTTAGTGTTTCAATAATGCTTTTGCCTTCCACTTTGGCTTTTTCTTTTATGTTTTGCTTAACGGCCGTTTTGTTGTAAACAAATTTTAAATTGTCTATTGGCCCACGCATATTTATAAATAAATTGATTCCTTTTTTCTTTTCGTCTTCCTCACCAAATTCATTGTCTTTAGCTTTTAGTTTTTTTCTCAATACTTCGCTTAAATTTACCTTTAAATCGTAATCAATAAAATTATCAAAGTTTTGACTGCCGCTAAGGGTAATATTCACTGCATTGTTTTCAATCAGCATTTTAGGAATTGTAATGGTTTGTTCCCTAATTTCAATGGTATTATTTAGTTCCGCAAATTTTAAATTTTGCAAATCAGTTAAACTTACAAATTTACTTAAAGCTGCCAGTGGTTTGTAATTAATCAGCTCACCATTTAGCAATTGAATTTTTATTTGCGCATAAATTTTATCTGTTTTACAATTTAGTTTTTCGTCCCAAACTCCTGCAAAATCAATACTCCCGTTATAAGTCCCTTTTAAATTTTGAGCAGTAATATTGGTTTGTCCAAAATTATTGCATTGCTTAAAAGCCTCGGTTACATTTATGTTTTTTAGGTCAATTTTACTTTCTACAAAATAGTTACCTTGCTTGCTATTGAGCACTTTAGCTGCAAAATTTATACTGCCATTAAGAGCATTTAGTTTGGCTTGGTTAATAATAATTTGCGTAGGCAAAACCTGAATTTTGCACGATAAATTATTGGCTATAAAGTTATTGTATTTAAATTTATCAATATTTGCATTTATTTGTAAATCAATATTTTGTGGAAGGTTATATTTGCTTTCTATAGTGGTTGCTTTTTTTGTTTCGGGCATAAAAATAACATGTTCCATATCTACATAATTGCTGTTGTAGTTAATATTGGCCGTCAAGTTTTCGTTATTGCCAAATAAATAACCTAGGAAATTATTTAGGCTTCCACTGATTTTTACATCCGACTGATTGAGGTTTATATTGCATTTTTCTATGTCTAAATTAGCTCCGTTTAAAGCAAAATTAGCCTCCAAATTATCAATATTTTTATCAAAATCTTTAATTTTTAAGCTGTTAACCAACAAGTTAAACTTGCCATAATTACCTGCTTGTTTCCAAATATTGCTGGTGTTTTTATCGGCTAAATTGGCCTTAATTTTTGTATCGAAACCAATATTACCTTTTATACTTTCAATAGCTTTTGCCGGAAAAAATTGAAACAAATTTTCTAAATTCATGGTTCCTGCCAATGCCAAATCAAGTTTAGGTGAAGCTAGGTTTTCGATGGTTATATCCCCGTTAATTTGGTCGTTAGCTAGTTTGGCTTTTATGTTGTTAAGCACTAATAAACTTGTTGTTAGGTCTTGTTTTGCGCCATTGTTAAATTTACCCACCATTGAAATATTGTTCAGTTCAATATTGAGTTTTTTGTTATGAATACTGCCATTGCTTACCCCAAAATCAACCAATATTTTTGGATTGCTAACTGGCGATATCAAACCATTAACGGTTCCTTTAAAAAACACATTTCCTTTGCTTTCGTAAGCCAATACTTCGGCTGGGATTTTTATTGGTAATAAACTGAATAATGAAGCAATGCTTATTTTTTTAGAATCAAAATCTAGTTGCACTTCGCTTCCAACTTGCTTGCCAATTATTAATCCGTTCAACAATAAATCAAGTTCATTTATTTTTAGTTCAGCATTTTTAAATGCGTATGTTTTTTTATTGTTATTAACAGCAATATTGGCTTTCAGTAATACATTTTTATCTTTTACAAAATTTACATTGCTGCTGGTAATGTGGTTTATAAATGCATCGGCATAAGCATTTAGTTTAAACTCTGTGTTTTTAAAACTTCCATCAAATTCAGCTTCATTTATTTGAGTTTTATACTGCTGATTGCTTTGTAAATCGTTAAAACTAAAGTTAACACGTTTGATTTTTACTTTTTCTAAATCAATTAAAAAGTTGGTGTTTTTGCTTTCTTGCTCATTGCTTCCTTTTACTATATCCAGGTTTGATTTGCCATTTTCGTCTATTTTTAAATTAATGGTAGCACTATCAATGGTAATTATTTGGATATGGTAATTTTTGTTTAAAATATCTTTTATGTTAAAGCCAAAATATAAGTGATTGGCAGTTAATATGTTTTCGGTTTTGGTTTGTAGTGAAACGCCAACCAAATCAAGGCTTACGTTTGGAAAATTTTGAAAAATGGTGACATCGCTATTTTTAACTTGTAGCTCAGCATTGAGGTTATTGTTAATTTGTTCAATTACAAAATTGGTTAAAACACGTTTGTTGTTAAACAAATAGCCGACAAAAATGGCCGTGGCAAATAACAAAAACAAGATGCCGGCAAGTAGTATTTTAAAAAATGGTTTCACAGTATATAATAGAACGCAAATTTGCAGCATATATTTTATATTGAAAATAAAGTAAAATGCACATTTTTTTGAATGTGTACTTTATTTTATTACTAAGATTATTAGGGCTTAAGAAAAAATGTACGCTGTTTTTTTAAAATGTTTTGCATTATTTAAATGTATATCTATATTTGCACTCCCCAAAACAACTAACATAATTGTTTTAAACTGGAGGCATAGCTCAGCTGGTTCAGAGCATCTGCCTTACAAGCAGAGGGTCACAGGTTCGAATCCTGTTGCCTCCACAGAATTAAAGGCTTATAAGTTAAAACTTATAAGCCTTTTTTATTTGATTAAAATTTTATCTTCAAGCTATTATAGAGTTTCGACTTTCACTTATGGAAAGGTTCAAGATTTTACCAATAAGCTTTTCCATAACTGCAAAATATTTCAGACATAGTTTTTATATTTTTTAAAGCTACCAAACAAACTTCGTTTTTATGGTTTAAAGTGATGAAAGCATTGTTTTTATAAACAACAGGTAAACTGCCATTTGCATCATTTGCGTATTTGGCAAAACTATCTGTTTGTTGCGCATCTAAAATTTTGCCATTGGGTAAATTCATAAAATAAGCGTTTTGTTTATTAAGTGCTCTTGCCTCGGCTTCTTTTGTGCCAATTATTTCTCCTCTATAAGTGGCTATTATTTCGTTTTTATAAATATTTATGGCTGTAAACAAACCCAAACCAGCATTTTCAATTCCCGAGGTTTTTACAAATAAATAATCAGCTTCTGGTGCTGAAATAATCTCGGGAAATGTATTGTTTTTTAAAAGCATGTAGTTTAATGGTCTGAATAATTGCTTGGTATTTTAGGAAACAATAATGCACAAAAAAACCTTGCTAAAGCAATAAACTTTAACAAGGTTGGGTTAATGGACAAAATAGTTCCTTGAAATCTTGAAACCTCTTGATATTTGTACCTTTGAGGCAAATGAAAGGTTATGAATAAAAAAACTGCTTTTATTGTGGCAGCAAAATAATAAGTAAAAAAGGGTTTCAGAGTGGCAAACAAAGATATAAATGCGCCTCATGTGGTAAAATATTTAACGGTGGTTCTCGATTAAATTCAAATATTATTTGGGAAGAATACACCAAAGGCAAGCAAACATATTTGCAATTAGCACAAAAATATAATTGCTCACCAAAAACAATTCAGAGGAAAATTGATAGTGTAAAACCGACTCCTAAAACTACCTTTTTGAATGTGGCAAATGTGTTAATGGACACAACTTATTTTGGGAATAAATTTGGCGTTATGGTTTTTAAAGATAGCATTACAGGCGATATTTTATTTAAGCAATACGTAAAACAAGAAAGCAATTTATTGTACCTAAAAGGGATAGAAGAAATAGCCAAAAGAGGTATAAAAATTCAATCAATTATTTGTGACGGAAGAAAAGGTTTGTTCCAATTATTTCCTGATATTCCGGTGCAGATGTGCAATTTTCATCAAGTAGCTATTATACGTAGATACTTAACCAAAAATCCTAAACTTCAAGCTAGTAAAGAGCTTTGGGAGATTACCTTATTACTCAAAGTTACAGATAAAGAAAGTTTTGAAGGATTGTTAAAGCAATGGTATGAAAAATGGAAGGACTTTTTAAACGAACGTAAATTAGACCTCAATGGCAAAAATAGATATGTTCATAAACGGCTTAGAAGTGCTTACAGAAGTTTAACAACAAACCTAAATTGGCTGTTTACCTGGTATGATAATATATCTTTAAAAATACCTCATACCACTAATGCAATTGATGGACACTTTGCCGATTTAAAGAACAAATTGAGAAATCATAATGGCTTATCAGAAACTAGAAAAAAGAAGTTTATAGATGAGTTTTTTAAGGCATAAAGACCTCTAAAATTATCAGAGGATTATCCTAAAACAACCCTCTGATTGACAATTTTGTCGGTCATCAAACTATCCCTAAACAAGTTGCTCTCCAGCAGAGCTTATCTCTATTTTATTTGATTGGGTAAAAATACAAATTTTAAAATAGCAAAGATAAAACCCTTAAAAAAATAGGAACTATTTTGTCCACTTGAATCAAACATCTAAAAAATAGGAACTATTTTGTCTATTACTCCACAAGGTTTTTTATTTTAACTTATCAAAAAATGAATTGGTGCAGCGACCAACAATGGACAAAAACACAAAAGCCCGAATTTTAAACTCGGGCTTTTGTCTATGGTCTATCAACTGACAACCATCAACTAAAGATCAAATTTAATACCTTGAGCTAATGGTAATTCCTTACCGTAGTTAATGGTATTGGTTTGTCTGCGCATATAAGCTTTCCAGCTATCGCTGCCACTTTCGCGACCTCCACCAGTTTCTTTTTCGCCACCAAATGCACCACCAATTTCAGCACCACTGGTTCCAATATTTACGTTTGCTATTCCACAATCGCTACCCCAATGTGCTAAAAATGCTTCGGCTTCTTGCAAATTATCGGTAAATACGCTTGAGCTTAAACCTTGTTTAACGCCATTTTGCATATCAATAGCATCATCAAAATCAGTGTATTTCATGATATAAAGAATAGGGGCAAAAGTTTCGTGTTGCACTATTTTAAAGCTGTTTTTAGCTTCGCAAATGGTTGGTTTTACATAACAACCACTTTCGTAACCTTCGCCTTGCATTACTTCTGCACCACAAAGCACATTGCCACCTTCTACTTTTACTTGTTCAATAGCATTTAAGTAAGCATTTACTGCATCTTTATCTATCAATGGTCCAACTAAGTTTCCAGTTAACGGATTTCCAATGGTTAATTGCTTGTAGGCATTTACCAATTTATCTTTTACTTTTTCGTAAATACTTTCATGAATAATTAACCTACGTGTGGTGGTACAACGTTGGCCTGCTGTTCCTACAGCACCAAAAACTACACCCACCATTGCTAAATCTAAATTGGCATTTGGCGTTAAAATAATAGCATTGTTTCCACCTAATTCTAATAAAGCTTTTCCAAAACGTTGTGCTACAGTTGCACCAACTATGCGGCCCATGCGGGTTGAACCTGTAGCTGAAACCAATGGCACACGCTCGTCTTTGCTCATTAATTCACCTACTTTATAATCGCCATTTACCAAACAGAAAATTCCTTCTGGTAAATTGTTTTCTTTTAAAATTTTAGCCATTAACAACTGACAAGCAATGGCAGAAAGTGGCGTTTTTTCAGATGGTTTCCATACACACACATCACCACAAACCGCAGCTAACATACTATTCCAACTCCATACTGCTACTGGGAAGTTAAAAGCTGAAATAATTCCAACTATTCCAAGTGGATGGTATTGCTCGTACATTCTGTGGTTTGGTCTTTCGCTATGCATGGTTGAGCCTGTTAACTGACGGCTTAAACCCACTGCAAAATCGCAGATGTCAATCATTTCTTGTACTTCACCCAAACCTTCTTGTAAGCTTTTGCCCATTTCGTAACTTACCAATTGGCCTAAAGGTTGTTTATACTCGCGCAACAAATTTCCGTATTGGCGAACAATTTCTCCACGTTTTGGAGCGGGCATTTTGCGCCAAGTTTTAAAAGCTTCTTCGGCAGTTGCTATTACTTTATTGTACTCAGCTTCGGTGGTAAATTTTACTTTACCAATTAATTTTCCATCTACAGGCGAGTATATTTCTTTTACTTCAGCATTTGCATCAGCAAAATGATTTTGCCCTGTTGATGTTCCTTCGTTTATTTCTTTTAAGTTTAACTCTTTTAAAAAATCAAGAGAAAAGGTTTGTGTTGCACTCATTATATTAGTTCTTAGTTTATAGTTAGTTAGTTTTTTTGCTTCTGGCTTTCGGCCTCTGGCAACTGGCCTCTAGCTTTTTGCCCATTGTTCATTGCTTATTGCTTATTGCTTATTAATTTAGCGGCAAAGCTATTCATTTTATTCCAAATAGGATTATTTCATTGCATTTTTTGCCAATTTAATTGGGTTCATTGCATTTAAGTTTAAAATAAAACTTGCTCTGTTAAATGGATGTTCAAAGCCGTTGTTAAGTTGCCAAACATCCTTTACATTCTGACTGGCAAATAATGGCAAATATATTTCAAACACATTTTTAGCAATACTCACATATAAACCACCTACGGCTAAAAATTTTGTTTCATAAGAATAATTATTTGTATTTGCCTCAGTAATAAAAATCTCGCCATATGCGCAATCAGTATAAAAACCAACTGGTAATTTAAACGGAAAAGGTAATGTAATATTGGCAGCTGAAAGCCAAGTTCTACTTGAACCAATCGCAACAAAATTTCTAAAACCAGCATCTCTGTTAAGCACTTGGCGGGCTAAGAAAGTTTGTTGTTGGTTACCTTCTGCTCTTCCAAACATAGCCTCATCGTAAAAATAATCGTTATAACCATTGGTTCCACCAGCTTGAAAGTATGTTCTACCTTGGTTAAAGCCTTTTGCATTAGCACTTTGCTCATTTAAGAATGTACCTGCAAATAAGCGAATATTGGCTTTCTTTTTACTAGCATTGTATGAAATACCTTGATTTACTTCAAAGCTTAAACGGGTAAAGCTATAATCAGCAGTTCCAACTTGAAGATTGGTTTTAAAATAGGTTGGGTAAGTAGCTAAGTTATGGGCCATTTTGTATGTAATATCCATAGCCGACATGCTTTGGTTATTGAAATTACTTAAATAGCCTTCACTTGTTTTGTTTTCAAGCACGGTAACATGGCGTAAAATTACTTTGTTTTCAAACAAACTGCGTTCAGTTGCTTGTTTAAAATCTAACTCAATACTTGGAGCCAATTTTTCATACGAAATATCAGTTGATTCATCAAAACTTTTTGTTCCAAACCTTGAAGTATTAACACCAATTTTTATGTTTTTTAAAACTGTGCTGCTTACATGAAAATTCCTTGCAATACTTAAATAGCCATTTAAATCGTTTGTGGTAAAACTATACAATGGCGTAAAGTTAAATTCTGTTTTTTGGTCAGGGAAAAAATCGTTATTGATAAACAAGCCTAGCATATTTCCATTGTATTTATTCCATGCGTAAAGCGGAATACAGAATATTTGGCGCTTATTGGGATTTTCTAATGCAGGTAAAAAGCTAACACTCAAAGGTTTGTGCTGCGCATTATTTTTTCTGTATAATTCTATACTCGATTGGTTTTGGTCGATTTGAATATTATTGGCCACACCATCATTATTTAAAAGCGAGGTAATGTCAAAAGTTTTTGTACCTGTAAATCCTTCAAATTGTTTTGTTTTGATGGGTGTATTATATTGATTGGTAGATGATAAACTAAAAGGAACATTTAAACCACTTACATTTTTAACTTTAATTTGGTTATTTTTTACACGTACTATTTTGTAGTCCATTTTTTTAGTTGAACCTAATACTTCATCAAAAAACCAACTTAAATTTTCGTTGGTAAATGTTTCGGCATGATTTCTAAAATCGTTTGGCAATGGGTGTTTAAATTTCCATTTTTCGTAATAAGCATGCATCATGGCGTCAAACTTATCGTTACCTAAATAATTTTGAAGCATATAAAAACTCAATGGGTTTTTAGCATAAATAATGGCACCATAATTAAAATCGGTATAGGTGGTAGATGGTAAATTACCTGCTTGGTCTTCATTTTTGCGTGCTGTAATTCCATAAAGCAATCTTGCTTGACCAAAACCTTTTAAATCCACATTGAAAATATCTTTTAAAAAGTCTGTTTGTCCGGCAGTTTTAGCACTTGCCTCATCTTCCTTTTCTTGTGTGCAACGGCTTTCATAATAAGTGTTCAAACTTTCGTCCATCCAAGGGTGCTCGCGTTCGTTGCTCCCTAAAATTCCATAAAACCAATTGTGTCCTACTTCATGAATAATGGTTGTTCTATCAATGCTAGCGCAATTGGTAATGGTTGGGTATTCCATTCCTCCACCTGCTTCAAGCGGTGTAATAACTACTTGAGCTAAATTATATGGATAATTTCCAATATGGTCAGAGTAATATTTTACACCTTCGTTTATGTAATCAATACCACTGTTATTAATACGTTTGGCAAATAACCAGGTAGCTATTTTTTTGCCATTTTGTAAGGTTACTTCTCCTTTTTTTACATTAAATTCTTTACTAGCAAACCATGCAAAATCGTGAACTGAATCTTGTAAATAACGAACAGTTTTAAATTCATTACTTGAAAGAGGACTTTCTTCAAATTGTTTGGCTTCGCTTTCGGCTAGTAGATTTAAAAATGCTTCTTCTTCTCTGTTTTGTAAATTACCTGTTGCTGCTAAAACATAGTTTTTGGGTAAAGTAATACTTACATCAAAGCTTCCAAATTCACTGTAAAACTCTCCTTGGTCTAAATAAGGTATGGGGTTCCATCCATTTACATCGTAAACTGCCGGTTTTGGAAACCATTGAGTGATGCAATACAATTGTTTTTCGTGACCTAAGCGGCTATAAACTTTTGGTAATTGCACATAAAAAGGTGTGCTAATGGTTATTTTTTCATCTGGCTTTAAAGGTTGGTTTAAAGTGAGTAAAGCTATATCAATATCGTTGGTTAAATTCCATTTTATAGAAGAATTATTAACCATAAAATTTAAACTATCAATGCTTCCTTGGTCTTGGGGTTTAGCAAAATAAAAATCGGTTTTACCGTTTTCTAAATGTTGCTTGGCAAATGCAGTATTTCTATTGGCATAAGCATTTGGCCAAACATGCATGTAAATTTGGTTTAGTACATCAGGAGAATTATTGGTATAAACCATACTAATTTGTCCATCGAGGGCGTTTTTATTTTCATCAAGCTTAACCGAAATGGTATAGGCTACATGCTGTTGCCAGTTAGCTTGATTCAGTTTTTTGGGTGCACTTTGTGCTATTAGTTGAACCGAAATTGGAAGTAAAAAAATAATTGAAAATAATTTTCTCATGAACGAAAGGTTTGTTTTAATCAAGTTTTCAAATATTTATAAAATATCTGACCTGAAAAAGACCATTTAAATAATTTATGAACTTATATTTGTAAAACAAATTTGAATTTTGCGTATGATGGATGGTGATGATTTTTTAAGTGAAGATGTGAGCAATGATGTACAACGTTACGAAAAAATGTTGCGCAACAAAACCATCGAATACTTTGATGCTGAAACTCTTGAAGGAATAATAGATTATTATATACAAACCAATAAGTTAAAAAAAGCTTTTGCGGCTGTTACCTATGCTTTAAATTTATACCAATCGCATAGCGAGTTTTTATTACAAAAAGCTGAAGTTTATATTTTAGGCGAACGCTATGAAAGTGCTTTAGAAGAACTTGAAACAGTAGAAAACTTTGAGCCATTTAATACCGATTTGCATTTACTAAAAGGTGAAACGTTAATCAATCTTCGCCAGTTTAACGAGGCAGCTATTTGTTTTGAAAAAGCACTTCAATATACTGATGAGCGCTTGGATATGCTTTTTGAAATAGCCTATGTTTACGAAGATTGTGACATGTACACCAAAGCGGTGGAATATTTTAAAATATTAATTGAAGAATTTCCCGAAATTGAACAATCGTATTACGAAATAGGGCATTGTTTTAATCAGTTAGGCGAATATGATAATGCCATTTTTTATTACAAGCAATTAATCGATAACGATCCATATAGCACCACTGGCTGGTATAATCTAGGTATTATTTATTATAAAACAGATAAGTTTGAAGAAGCATTAGACGCTTATGAGTTTTGCCTAGCAATTGATGAAGAATTTACTGCTGCTAAATTTAACAAAGCCAATGTTTTGGTAGAGTTAGAGCGCTACGATGAAGCCATAGCTGAATATAAAAGTGCCATAGCCGAAGATGGTGCGGATGCCATTACTTATTGTAATTTGGGCGGATGCTATGAGCGCATGAATAATAATGAGGAAGCAAGAGCCAATTACAAAAAAGCTACCGATTTGAACCCAAATATTGCTGAGGCATGGTTTGGAATAGGTTTAACTTTTGAAAAAGAAAATAAAAACAAAGAAGCATTACCTTTTTATCAACGTGCATGTATGTTGGAACAAGATAATGCCGAATATTTATTGGTTTTAGGCGAAACACAATACCGCTTAAATCAAATAGAAAATTGTGAAGAAACTTATGCTAAATTGGTAGAGTTAGATGCTACCTTGATGGAAGCTTGGTTAGATTGGAGTTTTGTAAAATATACCCAAGGATTTACCAAAGAAGCCATTGAAATGATATTGGAAGCGGTAAAAACAAATTACGATTGCCATCAATACCATTACCGTTTGGTTTGCTACTTATATGAAAACGGGCAAATAGAAGAGGCTAAAAAACACTTAGAAATTGGATTGCTTTTAAAGTTTGACGATTATTTTTTGATTTATGAAATATTACCAAAATTACAGCAAGCTACTTCGCTTACCGAAATAATTGAAAGTTATAGAAATAGTTAATTAGTACCTATAAAATTTATGACTCAAAAAACAATAGAAGATTGGTTTAACGAATATAGCGAAAGCCACCAAAACCCAACCAATAAATTAATTCATTGGATATGTGTGCCAAGTATTTTCTTTAGCATTGTATGTTTATTTTCGTTGGTTCCTGTTGCGGGAGTGCTCAATTTAGCAGGCATATTAATGATATTTGCTACGGTATTTTATGCCCGATTATCGCCTAAATTGGCTATTGGTTTATTGTTGTTTTACTTTGTTTGTTTTATGGGAGCCATTGCTTTGAGTCATTTGCCTATAGCACTTTGGAAAACAGCATTGGCCATTTTTGTATTGGCTTGGTTAGGCCAATTTTACGGACATCAAATAGAAGGCAAAAAACCTTCGTTTTTAAAAGACTTACAGTTTTTACTGATTGGCCCTGCTTGGCTTTTGGGCTTTGTTTACCAAAGATTGGGAATAAAGTATTAGCCTTTATTGCAATAACTCAAATACATCATTATCAATTTTAAATTTTACCATACCAGTGGTAAAAGTTTTATAATAAGCATAATTGTTGTTGTTCTCTACATAAGTTAACGTGTCGTATTTTCTGTTATTAATTGTTACTGATTTATAAGGTGGGTCTAATAAAAGAAAGCTTATATAAGCATCATTAAATACATTTTGATTATTTAACTTAAGTATAAAGTCATTACCATAGTAAGAGTTCCTGTAATTTATAAGCTGAAATTTATTACTACTAATACTGTCAATAAAGGTCATGCTTTTGTACTGTAAGGGTATTTGATAAGGACAGTCTGTTTGACTAGTAATATAATTGTAACCATCAACAAAGCCTATGGAATTGAATAAAACAGTGTCTATTCCATTCTTTAGAAATTTAAGTTTTTCATCCCCTTTATATGGAAACAATGCTGATAAACCTAATTTGGATAATTTCTCTGCGCTACCAACCGAGTTTGGTTTGCAATCGTCCTTGCAACTAAAGGTTGCCAAAAGCATAATTAATATTATTAAAGCTGTTTGTATTTTCATGTTACAATTATTTTTTTTAACTAAAATCTCCCTAATGTAAAACATCCACTTGGCAACCATTTTTAAAGGCAAAATCAATTAAATTTTGATATGCTTTTTTATGGCTTTGTTGGGTTATTTTTATATAAAATACTTGGTTGTTTATTTCTATTTTATCTATCAATTTATTGTTATCTGAACCAGCCCATTTTAAACTGGTGTACCTAAAAATTCCTTTGTTAATGGTAAAAGAGCCTATATTTATTTTCCAAAAGCTATCTCCTCTATAATAGCACTTTAAAGTCTTTATATCATTCCATTGCAATACTTTTAATTGCTCACCTTCTTGCGTTATGGTAATGCCAACCTCCGTAAACGTTAGTGTTCCAATGGTTTTAAATTGAAAGCTTGTTGCCAACCAATTAATGCCAATAAATTGTAATATAAAAATTATGACCAATAAATAAAAATTTATGATGGTAAATAGTAATATGAAAGCAATGGCCCCAATAAATAGTAACACCATAAACAAACTAGGCACTGTTATAATTAACAATGCCCAGTTTGTTTTTTGTTTTTTTATAATATCTAACTGCTGTAGGTTCATTTTTAACATTATTTATGGAAACAAATTCTGTCCAAAGCCTAATGAGTTCGATTCGTATTCATTCCTTTCAATAATACAAAACTACCTTTTACTCTCTTTATTGTCAGCTATTTTGGCTTCAAAAGGATTTATTTTAAATGGATAAATTAATTGCTTGGTGTATCCTACCGGAAATTGTGCTTCGTTTAATCCTGTACCTTTTGGCCATTCATTTTCGGGTAAATAATAAGTGCCAAATATCCTATCAATAACTGGAAAAAATACAGCAAAGTTTTTTCCGTATTTATCTTCTTCTAAGCAATGGTGCCAATGATGGTATTGAGGTGTAGTAAATATATATTTTAAGAAACCAATATTAATACGCGTATTGGCATGAATAAATACAGCATGAATGGCAATAACAACAATGTAAATATTAAATACCAATGGCGAAAATCCGCATACATACAAAGGAATAAATGTAATGGAGCGCGTAAAGAAAATATCAATAAAATGAGTTCTACTTCCTGCCAACCAATCCATGGTTTGGGTAGAGTGGTGAACTGCATGAAAACGCCATAAATATTGGTGCGAATGAAATATTCTATGTGCCCAATATTGGAATACATCGGTAATAAAAAAAGCAAAGAGAAGTTCGAGGCCCAATGGCAAATTTTGAATCCACAATTGGAACGACTCTAAATTCATTTTACCAAAAAATATTACTGCAGGCTTTTGGGTAATAACTCCAAAAAACTGAATGAGTAAATGACTAATGGTAAAATAAATTAAATCTGTTCTCCATTCAGTATGAAATCTATCTTGATTTTCGCGTTTAGGAAATACCATTTCAATGGGAATAAAAATAATAGCCATAAGCAATAAATCAAGTAAAAGCCAATCTAATCCTAAATGCCAATTAGCTTTTTCCACTGCCCTTCCTTGTACATCAAATCCACCAATAATTATGGTTACACAAGCTATAAAAATTCCCCAAATTCCCCTGGCTCTTTTGGTACTCAATATCACATTACTTAAGCCAAAAAGCATTGAAATAATAAGCGTAGCTGTAAGCAAAATCTTCATTGATTTGGCTGTATACACTTCCCTAAATTCGGGTGTGGTTAAAATTTCGGGAAAATAAAAACATAAAACACCTCCAAGGGCTAATGAACTAAAAAATACCGATAAATAGCCACTTACTATTCCTTTACCTATTGCGTATCTTTTTATAAATGATTCAATTGTTGACATATTTTTTAATATTAATAAACCAATACTTTGCGTACCTCCGTGTTAAAACCATTGCTTATGCTTACAAAATAAACTCCTTTGTTTTCATTTCCTAAATCAATGGTCAAGGTATTATTGGCAGCACTTGCAGTCCAATTGTGTTGTTGTATGGTTTTACCCATAATGTCGGTAATGGTTACCTGCAAATCGTTATTTTGGGTTGCTTCGCAATACAACTGAAAACTGCCCGAAGTAGGATTTGGAAATAAATTAACTTGGGTTTTAGTAAACTTTTGTTCGGCTACTCCAATAGTAGCAATGGTGCGTTTAATAGCAGCATAAGCATTAATTTTACCAGCACCCCATCTGCTTGAATCAACGGGTTGTTTGGTATAACTATCGGTAATGGCTGTTTTAAAAATGATGTTTTTAATTAATGCTGGAGTTAACTTAGGGTTTGCTTGCAGCAATAAAGCTACTATACCAGCAACCATTGGCGATGACATAGATGTACCACTTGCCTCAGCATAATAATAATCGCGGTTATTTTTAGCAAAAGTAAACTTAGCTACACTTTGCGCATAATTACTTCCACCCAATAAATAAGAAACATCAAACGAGTTGACAGCTGATGCTATGGTCATGCCCGGAGCAGCTATATCTGGCTTAATTCTACCATCTACCGTAGGACCTTTACTTGAAAACGGTGTAATTTGACCTGGAAAAGCGTAACCCGAATAACTTTGATTAGAGCCTGCTAAGTTTTTAAAAGTAATTTTAGAAGCATATGCCGCCACAGTTATTGCTGATTGTGTGCTTGCCATTTCGCCTAAAGTGTAATTACTATTTCCTGCGGTTCCCCAAGCAAAACCACCTGCTGTAAACTCTCCATAATAGCCATTATAATCGTTTACAAAACCTTGCCACATATGTACCAATCCATTTTGTCCTAATACACTTACACAAAACTTATCAGCTGTTTTACTAAATACATCTACTAAAATATGTGGTTTGCCATTGTAATCAGCGGCTTTAGCAGTTATGGTTAAAAAACAAGTATCGTTTTTTGAGCCAACTAAAAATGTATCCAATGTATTATTATTTAAACAAATATCTGTTGTTGCACTGCTCACAGTTGAGCCATTATATAAACTAATTTTTAAACAAAACTGTTTACCAACCTCGCCCCAAACGTCAATCCAGTTGCGCTTTTCGCCATTAATGGTTGGGAAAGTAACAAAGCTATGTAAAGCAGTATCGGTACTTGTAAATGTTTTTTGAATATGGATATTTTCATCGCCATTATTCCCAGCTGATAAAACAAATATTTTACCTTCACCAACCATATTATTACACGCTTGGCTAAATAAGGAACTACCATCATTTGGACCAATGGAATTACCCCAACTTAAATTAACTACAGCAGGTTTATTTACCGATTTGGCATAGTTGTAAATATAATTCATACCATCTAAAATACTGGCCATGCCAGAGGTTTTCCATTCCGTTTTTTCGGGTTTAATACCTACTATTACTATATCGCTTTCATAAGCTAAACCACGGTATTTTTTATTGGTTCCATAACCCGAACCTGCAGCTATTCCGCCCACGTGCGTGCCGTGCGAAAAACTATTTACTTCAAAACCCTTGGCTAACATGGTAGCATTATCGCTTATTTCGTTCCCATAATTATAACCAACTGGAGGCGTGCCATCGTTGTGTTGTTCCCAAACGCGTTTTATACGCAAATTAGTGCCGGAAGTATCATAAAATGTAGGATGCGTGTAGTCAAACCCTGCATCAATAATACCCACAACCACACCTTTTCCTGAATATGCTAAAGGCAAGTTAATGCCATTTTGAACAGAATCTGCCCTTGCCGATTTAATGGCTGCATCTAAATTACTTGCAATAGGTTCGTCTAATTGAATATAATCAATTGAGGTAATGGCAATAAACTTTTGTAGCTGTGAAACTGGAACTTGAACAGTCCAAATATTACCCGCTTTTGTGCCAATAAATGCACCTAATTGTGTAATGCTTTTTTCATTTATTTGAGGAGTAACTTTTATTAATGTGCTAACAAAAGTTTCCCCTTTTATTTTTGATAAAACGGCTTTATTACTGCTATTTATAGCATTTGGTTTGCTAAGCAATTGCATTAAATTAGCCGATAATTTATGCGTTTGAATAACTTGTGCATTGCCCCAAAAAGTAGCTAAAGTGAAGGCTAAAGCAGGTAAGTATTTTTTTATCATGAATACAGTTTTTATAATTACTTAAAACACGAATATGGTAATTATTATTGTAAAAAAAGTAATTCTATATTTTTTTTGACTTTTATGTGTTCTATCCGTTTTATTCATTTTATTTGTAAATAATATTCAAAAATGAACCAATACGAAGAATTATTAAAGCATGTGTATAGTACTGGAGCGGAAAAAAGCGACAGAACTGGAACAGGAACACGCAGTATTTTTGGGGCTCAAATAAGATTTGATTTGAGTAAAGGATTCCCTTTAATTACCTCCAAAAAAGTACATTTAAAATCAATTATACATGAATTACTTTGGTTTATTAAAGGCGATACTAATACAAAATATTTAACTGACAATGGCGTAAAAATTTGGGACGAATGGGCTGATAAAGATGGAAATCTTGGTCCTGTATATGGACACCAATGGCGCAATTGGCCAAAAACGGATGGTGGAACCATTGACCAATTAAGTGAAGTAACTGAAACATTAAAAAACAATCCTGATAGTCGCAGAATTATAGTGAGTGCTTGGAATGTGGCTGATTTACCTAAAATGGCCTTAATGCCTTGCCATGCATTTTTTCAATTTTATGTTGCCAATGGCAAGTTAAGTTGCCAATTGTATCAGCGTAGTGCTGACATGTTTTTGGGCGTACCTTTTAACATAGCCAGCTATGCTTTATTAACTTTAATGATAGCACAAGTTTGCAATTTAGAACCAGGCGATTTTATACATACTTTTGGCGATGCACATATTTACAGCAACCATTTTGAACAAGTAGAATTGCAATTAAGTAGGGATTTAAGGCCTTATCCTACTATGAAAATTAATCCTGAAGTAAAATCCATTTTTGATTTTAAATACGAGGATTTTGAGCTAGAAAATTACAATCCACATCCAGCCATAAAAGGAGCGGTAGCAGTTTAGATATGAACTTTCCTTCTGCCTTAATTGAAGAGGCTGTAAATCAATTATCCAAATTTCCTGGTGTTGGCAAAAAATCGGCATTACGTATGGTATTGCATATTTTAAAGCAAGAACCTCAAGATGTAATTAAACTAGCTCAAGCAGTTGAACAAGTTAGAACTTTAATTAAATACTGTAAACGATGTCATAATGTAAGCGATGGTGAATTATGTAATATTTGCCAAAGCCATAAACGCAATAGTGAATTGGTTTGTGTGGTAGAAGATTTACGTGATGTAATGGCTATTGAAAATACGTCTCAATTCAATGGATTATACCATGTTTTAGGTGGAGTAATTTCGCCCATTAACGGCATTGGACCCGATGAACTAAAAATTGCTTCCTTAGTAAGCCGTGCTGAAACCGAAAATATTAAAGAATTAGTAATTGCCTTGAGTGCAACTCCTGAAGGCGATACCACCACCTTTTATATTTCAAAAAAATTAGCGCATTTACCAATTCAAATTAGCACCATAAGCCGAGGTATTTCAATAGGTGGCGAGTTAGAGTATGCCGATGAAATTACATTAGGACGAAGCATAGTAAGTAGAGTTCCTTACGGAAAGTAAAGGCCACAAAACCAAAACCTAATTTTTTACTTCAAAAAGCATTTCTTTGCTTACTTGTTTTATTTTATCACCGTGTTTAAGTGTTTTTGAAACAGTAGCATAAGGTCCACTTACTACTTTATCACCTTTTTGCAAACCACTTGTTATTACTATTAGTTTGTCGTTTTGTATACCTGTGGTTACTTTTCTAATGCTTGCAGTATTATTAATATTAATAAATACAACTTCTACTTCATCTTTTTTTGAATCAGTGGTGCTTAATTTAAAATCCTCAACATCTTTTTTATCTGTTTTAGAGGTATCTAAATCTTTAGCTTGTCTAACTGTAACTGCCTCAATTGGAATTGCCAATACATTTGTTTCAACCTCGGTTTGAATTTCAACACTAGCACTCATACCAGGGCGGAAAACAGCTTTACGTTTGCCAAATTTGGCCGTTAAATCGGTATAACTGCTGCGTAGTATTTTTATTTTTACAACAAAATTAGTTACTTGATCACTTGTAGAGGCCCCATTAGCACTTGCACTGTTGGCTATTTCTGATACAATTCCTTTAAATTTACGAGTGCCATAAGCATCTACTTCAATTAAGGCAGTATCGCCCAAACCCACTTTGATGATATCGTTTTCATTTACATCCACACTAACTTCCATAGCATTTAAATTAGCCACACGCATCATTTCAGTTCCAGCCATTTGTGAAGTTCCAACCACACGTTCCCCTTTTTCTACTTTTAATGCAGATACAATACCACTAACAGGTGCAAAGATTTCAGTTCTAGTTAAATTTTTACGACTTTCTTTCAAACTTGCTTCAAAACTTTTTACAGTATAATCAGCCCCAATAACATTTTGTTTAATAGCTTCTACTTCAGCCTTTGCATTTTTATAACTTGAGGTAGCGGTTTCAACTTCGGCTTCACTCATTAGTTTTTGCTCGGCCATTTTTTTCGTTCTATTAAATTGTTTTTCTATTTCTGCAAAACGAGCTTCTGCCTGAGTTAATCGGGCTTTACTAGTTGCTAAATTAGCTTTTGCATTACTTAAAGATGCATTGCTTCTATCAAGGGCTGAGGCATATAATTCGGGATCAATTCTTGCCAATAACTGTCCGTTCGTTACCGAATCTCCTTCTTTCACATAAAGTTCTCTTATTTCTCCACTTACATCTGAACTAATTTTAACTTCCGATTCAGGTTGGATTTTACCATTAGCACTAACAGTTTCAATAATGGTTGTAATTTCGGTGGTACTCACACTCACACTAATCTCTTTTTTACCGCCAAACCAACCTTTATTTTTTCCAATAAGAGCAATAATTATTAATAAGACAACAGCTCCACCAAGCCATTTTAACAGTTTGTTATTCGATTTTTTCATGAAATTAGGTTAAATAAATTGCAATAAACAATATTAAATAAAGGCGAAAAGTAAGTTTATTTTTAATTCATTGCTTAATGCAATATAACGTATTTTTATAAGCGGTATAATAAAGTGGTTATGGCTAAAATTTGATCACAAAAAAAGGCTGCCTTATTGCTTAAATACAAATATATTAATTATAAAACCTTTAAACGGCTTTTTAACGTATAAAAAATATAGTTTAGTTTTATCTAAAGTGGCAACTATAGATTTATCAACTGAAGACAATAAAACTTGAGTTAAAATAATTTGTATATCAAAAGTATAACTATAACTAAAAACAAAGGCTAAATTTACAAAAATTATTTAACGTAATTGCACATTTATATTCATGACAAAAAAAACGATAGCAATAATTGGAGGCGGACCATCGGCACTTATGCTTGCTGCCTATTTAAATACCGAAAAATTTGAGGTAACCTTATTTGAAAAAAATTTTGCAGTTGGTCGTAAATTTTTGGTAGCGGGAGATGGTGGTTTAAACATTACACATAGCGAAGTTCCTCAAGAATTTATGCAAAAATATACTCCTAATAAATTTATTAAACCTTTTTTTGAATTATTCAATAATGATGATTTACGAGACTGGCTATATAATATTGGTATAGAAACATTTGTAGGAAGTAGCAAAAGGGTTTTTCCTGAAAAGGGGATAAAACCTATTGAGGTTTTAAATGCCATAATTAATAAAATAACGGCTAATAATGTAACTATAAAAACACAACATGAATGGTTAGGATGGGAAAACGAAAACCTTTTATTTAAAACACCAACTGAAAACACAAAAGTTAAAACAGATTACTCCATTTTTGCGCTTGGTGGCGCAAGTTGGGCTAAAACAGGTTCTGATGGCAATTGGGTAAATTTATTTAGCCAAAAAAATATCAAAACCGTGCCTTTTCAAGCATCTAATTGTGGTTTTCAAATTAATTGGCCAACAGAATTTATTAACGAAAACGAAGGTTTATATCTAAAAAATATTGCGGCTACTTGTGGCAGCTTAACCAAAAAGGGAGAACTAGCTATTACTAAATTGGGGCTTGAAGGTGGGGCTATTTACGCTTTAAGCCATAAAATTAGAACTCAGTTAAATACTAAAAACGAAGCAGATTTACTTATTGATTTTAAACCTACTTTACAACTTAATGCCATTGAAAAAAAGTTGAGCAATGAGTCAAAACCAACCTCAGAAATTTTAAAGTACGATTTGAATATGTCCGCACCACAAATTGCATTACTTAAAACCTATTTGAATAAAGAAGCATTTTTAAGTGCGGAGCAATTGGCCGAAAACATCAAGGCATTTCCTTTAAAAATTTCTGGCACAGCGCCAATTGACGAAGCCATTTCTACTGTTGGTGGCATAGCGCTAACCGAGGTAAATACTAACTTAGAGCTAAATAAAATGCCAAATCATTTTTGTTTGGGCGAAATGCTTGATTGGGATGCACCAACTGGAGGATATTTGCTACAAGCTAACTTTAGCATGGGTTATTATTTGGCAAATTATTTTAATACATCTATTTAATTAACAACTAGTTTATATACTATCAATATATTTGCCTTGTGAAAAATACCTTTTTTATAGCATTGCTATTGGTTTTTAGCTTAAATGCTTGCGCACCAAAGCTTACACTTACCAATACCCAAACTCAAAACATAAAAATTAACAAAGACTCGCTGCAAATGCGAGATGAGTTGGCATTTAAAACCATTGCGCCATACAAAGCTAGACTTGATAGCTCCATGAATGAAGTGCTGTGTTACAATAACCAAGACTTGAAAAAAGATTTACCTGAAGGCACATTGGGTAATTTTGTTTGCGATGAATTGATGGCATTTGCCTACAAACAAATAAATTTTTTATCATTAACAAATAAACTTAATGCCAATATAGGACCTCGATTTTGTGTTTATAATAATGGGGGCTTACGTGTTGGAAGTATCGCTAAAGGTAACATAACTGTAGGTAAAATATTTGAATTAGCCCCATTCGACAACGAATTGGTAATAGTAACATTGGAAGGCAAATATTGCAAACTATTATTTGATTTAATGGCTCAAAACAACGGTGCACCATGTTCTAAAGATTTACGTTTTGATATAGAAAATAATAAAGCATTAAATATTACTATTGGTGGTCAGCCATTTGACGAAAACGCGGTTTATAATATACTTACAAACGACTATGTAGCCAGTGGTGGAGATAAAACCGAGCCGATGAAAAATGCCAAGGCAGTTACATCGTTAAACTTAATGGTGCGTGAGGCATTGATACAACAATTAAGGGGTAGAACTAGAGACAATCAAACCATAAATACCGTTTTAGATGGAAGAATTAAACAAATCAAATAGACGCGATTTTATAAAAAAATCGGGCGTTTTATTAGCTGGTTCGGCTTTTATGGTTTCGCCAATTAACCAATTATTGGCAGCTAATGGTACTACCAAATTAACCATTTTGCATACCAATGATTGGCACAGCCGCATTGAACCATTTGATAAAACTGATAAAAACAATGCAGGAATGGGTGGAGCAGAATTTAGAGCTGCGCTGATAAAGAAATACCGAGCAGAAAACGAAAATATTTTGCTACTTGATGCTGGCGATATTTTTCAAGGCACACCCTACTTTAATTTTTATGGTGGCGAATTAGAATATAAACTAATGAGTCAAATGGGTTACGATTGTGTAACACTTGGAAACCACGATTTTGATAATGGAATAGATGGTTTATTTAAACAAATGCCACATGCCACCTTCGATTTTGTGAACTGCAATTACGATTTTAAAGATACACTGCTTGAAAACAAAGTTTTGCCGTATAAAATTTATAAAAAAGGTGGTTTAAAAATTGGCGTTACCGGAGTTGGAATCGAGTTAAAAGGCTTGGTTCCTGAAAAATTATTTGGCAAAATTAAATACAATGACCCTGTAGAAAATTTAAATAAAGTAGCTGCTTATTTAAAACAAGAAAAAAAGTGTGATTTGGTAATTTGCCTATCGCACCTTGGTTATAATTATAAAGAAGGTAAAATTGGCGATTTAAGCTTAGCACCACAAACCAAACACGTTGATTTAATAATAGGAGGCCATACACACACATTTTTAAAAGAACCAACCTTGGTAAAAAACGCAGTTGGAAATGAGGTGATAGTAAACCAGGTTGGTTGGGCAGGTTTGGCACTAGGTAAAATAGATTTCATTTTCAACAGCCAAAAAATCAACGGGTTTATGCACACTTCAAAAAATGTTGATATTGTAGATACAAACATATAATGTTGAAAACATAGCATTATCAAGGCTTTGCAACTATTTGATTATCATATTTTATAATTAATTTGTATCATTGAGTAATGCACATTTTGCAAACAAATTGTTATCTATTTTACAACAAAAAAATAACGTAAAAATATTTGTGGCTATAAATCAGCACCAAAAGTTTTTTTTACCACAATTCGGATAATATTGTTGAAAAAAACTTTTTAGTGTAAACTTTTTAACACACTTTTACAGTCGGAAAAAGGTATGAATATTATGAGTGAACAGTCGTGTGAAACAGTATGGAATAATTGCTTGAAATTAATTCAAGATAATGTGAACCCTCAAAGCTTTAGAACTTGGTTTGAGCCAATCAAACCCATTAAATTAGAAAATAAAATCCTTACTATTCAAGTTCCTAGCCAGTTTTTTTACGAATGGTTAGAAGAGCATTACGTAAGTTTATTGAAAAAAACTTTAAAACAAATTTTAGGTACAGGAGCACGATTAGAATACAACATTATAGTTGAAAACGGCACTTCTAATTCAAATCCTTACATAGTAAATTTACCAGGTAGTCAAAGTTCGAAAATGGACTCGCAAGAGGCTGGTTTAGGAATGGCTATGAATGCTAATATCAAAAACCCATTTGTAATTCCAGGTTTAAAAAAGGTAAATATTGATGCCAATTTAAATCATAACCTAACTTTTGATAATTATATTGAAGGAGATAACAACCGCCTAGCCAGAGCAGCGGGAATGTCGGTGGCTTCTAAGCCCGGTGGAACTGCCTTTAATCCATTGATGTTTTTTGGTGAAACGGGTATGGGTAAAACCCATTTAGTACACGCTATTGGTAATATGGTTAAACAAAACAATAAAAATAAAATTGTATTGTATGTACCTATTGAAAAATTTACCAATCAGTTTGTAGAAGCTATTCGTAATAACTCAAATCAAGATTTTTTAAACTACTACCAACAAGTAGATGTGTTAATTGTGGATGATGTTCAGTTCTTGGAAAACAAACAAAAAACACAAGAAATTTTCTTTACTATATTTAACCATTTACATCAACAAGGTAAACAACTAATTTTAACCAGTGATAGAGCTCCAAAAGACTTAAAAGGTATGGACGAGCGTTTATTAAGTAGGTTTAAATGGGGCTTATCGGCCGACATACAGTCGCCTGATTTTGAAACTCGTTTGGCTATTTTGGAACATATGATGTATAATGATGGTATCAACTTACATCGTGATGTGGTAGAATATGTAGCACATAATATCAATACTAATGTGCGCGAATTACAAGGTGCTTTGGTTAGTTTGTTAGCACAATCATCGTTAAACAAAAAAGAAGTAACGCTTGATTTAGCTAAGCAAATCTTAAAGAACTTTGTAAAGAACAATACGCGTGAAATTTCGATTGAATTTATTCAAAAATTGGTTTGTGATTATTTTACCATTCCAGTAGAACAAGTAAAATCAAAAACCAGAAAACGCGAAATAGTTCAAGCTCGTCAAATAAGTATGTATTATGCTAAAGATTTAACCAAATCATCGTTAAAAACTATTGGTATGCATTTTGGTGGTCGCGATCACTCAACAGTAATTCATGCTTGTCAAACAGTAAACGATTTAATGGAAACCGATAAAAAATTCAGAGCCGATATTGAAGAAATTGGCAAAAGAATAAAAATGAATTTAGTTTAAAAGGCTACCTAATAAAACAAAAATCCTGTTTAGTCAAGCTAAACAGGATTTTTTTATGGGTGTTAAAATAAAATTAGTATTCCTAAAAATACATTTTACAAACAAAAATTCCAGCAATAACACAAACAAAATCTACTAAAAGCATTATGCTTAAAGTATAGCGACTGTCTTTAATATTTACCGAACCAAAATACAATGCTACCACATAAAAAGTGGTTTCGGCTGCACCTTGAAACAAACAAGATAATTGGCCGGTAAGGCTATCAGGACCGTAAGTTTTCATGGCATCAAGCATAAAACCACGCGAACCACCTGCGCTGAAAGGACGCATAATGGCAACAGGAATTGCATTGATAACCTGTGGATCTACTTTAAAAATGTTTAATAACGAAGTGATTCCACCCATTACGATGTTCATTAAACCTGAATTACGGAAAATACTTAAAGCCACTAACATGGCAATCATATAAGGCAATACACGAACACCAGTGGTAAATCCATCTTTCGCTCCATTTACAAACGAATCGAAAATATTGGTATTATTTGCTTTGAACACTTTTTCGTTTAAAATTCCATAACCTATTATAGCCAAAATTATAAATAATAAAACACCATTACTTAAGTTACCTGTAAAGTGAAATTTTTCAATACCATCTAGTTTATTTACATAAAATAAAACCAAGCCAATTAAAGCACTCACTGCAGTAACAAAACCAATAACTACTAAATTAATCAGGTTAATTCGTTGTTTAATACTTACAAAAATTAAAGCCGCCAATGTTCCCACAAACGAGGTAATAATAGTTGGCAACATGATATCTGAAGGGTTTACAGCGTTTTGCGCAGCTCTATAACCAATTATTGAGGTTGGAATTAAGGTTAAACCTGCAGCATGCAAACACAAAAACATAATTTGACTATTGGAAGCCTTTTCTTTATCGGCATTTACCTCTTGCATGCTTTCCATTGCTTTTAAACCAAAAGGAGTTGCGGCATTATCCAAACCTAAAAAATTAGCTGCAAAATTCATGGTCATAAAACCATAAGCTGCATGCCCTTTGGGCAATTCAGGAAATATTTTAACAAAAAATGGTGTTAATACTTTAGCCAATTTGGTAATGGCATTCGAATCGTTTAATAAATGCAACAAACCACAGAAAAAAGTTAAGTAACCAATTAAGGGTAACCAAATATCAATTATGGTATTTTTACAGGTAACAAAAATACCATCAGCCGATTGTTTGCCTTTACAAACTTCAACTATTCCATTGTCTAAAAGCCTGTAAACCGTATCGTTTTGAGCAAACCCTATAGCTTTATTTAATTGCATATTGGCAAATAAAACCGAATCAGTTTGTTGAAAATGGCTTGCTTGAAATTCGGCTATAACCAAAGCATCATTTTGTTTTCCATTAACCAATTGGCCAAGGTTATACATTTGGTTACTGCCAAGCATATAAAAAATAAAAATAATGCTTAACGCTATAATAAAAGACCAAAATCTACTTAATGCCATGCTGTAAAAGTTTATTGAACAATGCTAATGTTTTTAACAGAAAGCTAAAAACAAAAATTCTAGGCAATTGTGGATATGTCAATTAATCAGATATTCAAACTATCTTTAGTTCAATGGTTTTCCGCTGTAGAAGTCTAATACTTTTTTTCTAAATACCAATTCGTATTTGGCTTGTAAGTAATCAGTTTCTGCTTTTACATAACTATTTTTTGAAGCTAAATAATCAGTTAGGCTTAAACCGCCTAACTCAAATTGTTTTTCGCTGATATCAACCGCTTCTTTGTTTGCTTCTAACGATTGCAAAGCAGCTGTGTGTCTTAATTGGGCATTTTTAAAGTTTAATAATGCTGTGTTGATGCTTTTAAATAAGTTTTGTTGTGTTTGTTTTTCAGTAAGTTTAGCTACTTCCATTTGTATGGTAGCTTTTTGAATATTGCTATTAACGCTCCAACCGTTAAAAACTGGAACTGATAGTGTAAAACCTAAACTGGTACCAAAGTTTTTACTCATTTGATTGCCGAATGAAATGGTTTCAGTATTTGAATAAACAGCCCTAACTGTATTTACAACCTGATTTGTTCCTTCCACTGTTCCAATTGGCAAAGTAAATAATGTTGGATTTCCAACACCTTGCGTATTCAATGTGGTATAAAATGAACTCAAACTTCCATTCAAACTAATACGTGGGCTTCGGCCACCAAGTGCCACATAATGTTGTAAACTTGCACTGCGTTCACGTTGTTTAGCAGCTAATACATCGGGGCTTTGTTTTTCAAAATCAGTATAAATGGCTAGAGGCGTGCGATTTTCATCTTCTATTACCACCTTGTTTACATCTAGTTTAACAATTTTATTGGCTGTATCAGGTTGCAAATCTATTAATTGCCAAAGGTCTAAATAAGCGCTGTTTAATAAATTTTGTTGCGTAATCAGGTTTAGTTCTTCACTTGCTAACTGTGCTTTCAGTTGTAACAATTTGCTTTTATTTAAACCTCCTAAATCATATAATTTTTGTTGACGGTCTAATTGATTTTTAGTGGTTGCTATCTGATTCTTGGCTGCATCCAATGCTTCATTTTGTTGCAATACACGTAAATAAGAATTGGCCACATTTAATTTTAAAGTATTTCGAGTATTTTCTAAATCAAGTTTACTGGCTTGGTAATCACTTTCTTTTAAACGTATATTATTTACTGTTTGGAAACCATTAAATAAAGGCAAACTAGTTGATGCCCCTAAACTATTGGTTCTAAAAGCTAAATTTTCCTCAGGAGTATTGGTTCGTGGGTTAATGTTAAAACCAGTTTGCCAGTTATTAGTAGCCTGCGCATTTAAATTTGGTAAAGCAGCTAATTTGCTTTGTTTGGCATCTATTTGAGCATTTTCGGTTTGTAGGTTTTGTTGCTTGGTTTGTATATTATTTTGCAAAGCAATATTTACACACTCTTCTAGCGAGTAGGTTTTTTGGGCAAAAACACTGCTTTGTATAGTTAAAAATGCTACACTAAAACAAAAAAATACTTTGACATTAACTTTTAACATATACAGTTTTTTAGAAAAATTATTATTATAAAAACCAAACGAAGGTTATTTTGCAGGCGCAAAATAATGTTTAAATACACAATACCACATTTACTTCGTTGGATTTATCCAAATTATACATGGAAGGTAAAAACCTCTGAAAAAGTGGTTTATTTTACTTTTGATGATGGTCCTCATCCTGAAATTACACCTTGGGTTTTGGAGCAATTGGCCATTTATAATGCCAAAGCTACTTTTTTTATGGTTGGCCATAATATGGTCAAGTATCCTCAAATTGTTAATCAGGTACAAAAAGCAGGATGTAAAATAGGGAATCACACCTTTAATCATTTAAAAGGTTGGGCAACTGAAACTGAAACTTATTTAGAAAACTTTAGAAAAAGTGAAGCTGTTTTGGAAACACAATTATTTCGACCGCCTTATGGAAGAATAAAAACCAGCCAAGCTAAAGTTATTTTAAAATCGCACCAAGTAATTATGTGGGATAGGCTTAGTTGTGATTATGAAGCCAATTTGAATATTCAAAAGAGTTTAAACGCCATGAAACTTTTGCCTGCCAATGGTTCTATTTTTGTTTTTCATGATAGCGAAAAAGCCTTTCAAAATTTAAAAATTCTATTACCCCAATTATTGCATTTTTATCATGAAAATGGATATTCCTTTTATCCAATTTAGTTAAAAAAAATTACACCTTCTTTACTGCCATTCGCATATTAATTTTATTGGTTTAAATCGAATTTTGTAATTTTTTTCCAAAATGTCGCAGCTATTAAAATAGACAACTACACCACTTAAATAAATATACTGCTTTCTGGGTTATTTTATAATGGCTTAATATAAGACCTCATATTTTTGGTTGTTGTATAATGTGTAAAAACTCACAAGTTTTCAACAAAACATAAAGTATAAAATAAAACAAAAAAAGTATATGAATTTACAATTACAAAAAAATAGTTCTACGGGGATTTTATCCAAAATACTATTACTTTTTACAGTTAATTTGTTCGTCTTGAATGTATATGCTCAAGTACCTTCGATTACAACTTTTAGTCCAATTACTGCTGCTGTGGGCTCTTCTGTAACCATTACTGGAACAAATTTTAATAGCACGGCAGCTAACAATGTAGTGTTTTTTGGAGGTGTAAAGGCATCAACTCCAACTTCTGCATCTTCAACTAGTTTAACTGTAAATGTTCCTGCAGGTGCAACATTTGGAAATATATCAGTAACCAACTTGGCCAATCGTTTAACGGCATTAAGTTTAGCTAAGTTTACCCCAACATATACACAGATATTATCATGTTTGAGTAGTAGTAATTTTACAAGTGGCAATTTTACCACAGGCAGCACTACCGCTTCCATTGGTGCAAATAGAACAACTATTGCAGACATGGATAACGATGGGAAGGCGGATGTTCTTGTTACTAATAATAATGTTTCTTCCATTTCGGTTCTTAGAAACATAAGTACTAGTGGTACTATAAGTTTAGATACAAAAATAGACTTCAATGTTGGCGGTAATCCTAATTCTGTTGGTGTTGGGGATATAGATGGTGATGGCCTTTTAGATGTTGTTGTTTCAAATAAAGGCAATGATATTTCAGTTCTTATAAACACAAGTACATCACCTAATATCACATTTTCTTCTCCAATAACTATTTCTGCAGCAAATCAACCTCGTGAAGCAGCATTGGCAGATTTTAATGGTGATGGTTTATTGGATTTAATATATGAAAGGGGTAGTGCCAATTTAATAGAAGTAAGGTTAAATACAAGTATAGGCACTGGAGTTGGAAATGTAAGTTTTGGTTCTCCAACCTCTTTGTTTGGCGGAAATGGAAACGTTTCTGTTGGACTTGGAGATTTTGATGGTGACGGAAAAGTAGATGTTGTAGTTCCTATGGCTAATACTTCTGAGTTACATATTTGGAGAAATACTAGTTCATTATCAACTTTAAGTTTTACAAAAAATAGCCCAGTGTTAACATCAATTTCGCAAGCTTGGGATATTGAGGTAGCTGATTTTGATGATGATGGAATGTTAGATTTAGCATTAAGTAATATTGGATTAAGCAATATTAAAGTTTTAAGAAATACTTCTACAACTGGAGCTATTTCTTTTGGTTCTGTTCAAACATTTACAACTGTTGGTCCTAGTTATGGTATTGGAGTGGGTGATATTAATGGTGATGGTAAGGCAGATATTGCAACATCTAGACCAGATGTGCTATTCAATAATAGTACCTCGGGTACAATTAGCTTCACTTGTCTAGTAGGTGTGGCAATTGGCAGTAATCCAATAAGCGTTGCAGTTGGTGATTTAGATAATGATGGAAAACCAGATATTGCTCAATCCAATAGCAATACTACTGTAACAATTTATAGGACCAATATTGCTTTATCAAACAATGCTAACTTAAGTTCTTTATCATTAAGTTCAGGAACTTTAAGTCCAACTTTTGCTTCAGGAACAACAGCTTATTCAAGTATCGTTAATAGCATAACCTCATCTATAACAGTTACTCCAACTAAAGCAGATGCAGGTGCATCTATCCAAGCAAGAGTAAACGGTGGAACTTATGCAACTGTTACTAGCGGTAGTGCATCTAGTGCATTGTCATTAAATTTTGGAACAAATACTATTGATGTTAAAGTAACTGCGGAAGATGGTACAACCTTAAAAACTTATACTATAACAGTAACAAGAATAACACCTCCAGGCAATGCTTTGGCTTTTGATGGAAATAATGACTATGTGAATTGTGGTAATAACGCTTCAGTTCAACTAAATCAAGGTACAATTGAAGCTTGGATTAAAACACCTAATGCAGGTTCTTTAGAGAGAGCAATTTTAGTAAAACAAGGTGCCTATGGTCTATTTTTAGTTGATAATGTTCTTCAAATGTATGTATGGGGCTCTGGCAGCCCAATCATAAACACTGGTGTCAATCTAGCAGATAATCGCTGGCATCATGTTGCATTAAGTTTCAATTCAGGTGTAAATAATGGTTCTGTTGTTTATGTAGATGGTGCCGCAATACTTACTACAACCATTACGGTTGATAACCAAGGACAAGAATTAGCAATAGGAGCAGGTCAAATTTGGCCGTTAAATCAAAACTTCTCTGGCAATATAGACGAAGTACGTGTTTGGAATACTATAAGAACACCTTCAGAAATTATAACTAATTCTTTTAACCCAATTAGTGCTTCATCAACTGGGTTAGTAGCATATTATAATTTTGATAACGGAATAGCTGACGGAACAAACACAGGATTAAATACCTTAAATGACTTAACAAGTAATGGAAACAACGGAACTTTAAACAATTTTGGTTTAACAGGTTCAAACTCAAATTGGGTTGAAAGTTATGCTATGGTGGTTCCAATTTTTACAACTGCTACAAATATTACAAACAATGGCTTTACTGTTAATTGGAACGCCCCAGCAATTGGAACAGTTGATAATGGATACCGTTTAACAGTTTCCACTTCATTAACATTTGCAACTCAAATTGCAGGTTCTCCATTTTCAGCATCTGGTACTTCGAAAACTTTAACTGGATTAAACCCTGGAACTACTTATTTTTACAAAGTAAATGCAGATAAAACCTCAGTTACTGGTACCGGAGGTTATTCCCAACTTAATATCAATACTACTTTAAATCCTACAATTTCAACAACAGGAACATTAAGTGCCTTTACAGCTTGTACCGGTTTAGTATCAGCCGAACAAAGTTTTTCAGTAAGCGGTTCAAACCTTTCAACAGATATAATTATAACCCCTCCATCAGGATATGAAGTTTCAACTACTTCAGGTTCAGGTTTTGCTACGAGTGTTTCCTTGACACAAACTAGTGGATCGGTAAACAGTACTACCATTTATGTAAGGCTTACCAATTCTGCTTCTGGTTCACCAACTGGTAATATTACTTGTACTTCTACAAGTGCAACTACACAAAATATAGCTGTAAGTGGAACGGTAACTTCATTACCTACTATTTCTTCAGCAACAAAACTTTCCTACAACGGTTCAGACTTAACTTGTAATGGACAAAGCAATGGTCAAATAACTGTTGTTGCAACTGGTGGAACTGGTGCTTTACAATATTCAAATGGCGGAGCTTATCAAGTTAGTAACGTATTCACAGGTTTAGGTTCAAATTCATACACTTTAATAGTAAAAGACGCTAATGGTTGTTTGTCATCGTCATCAGTTGTAACTATTAACGAACCTACTGCATTAAGCGGAACAGTTAGTAATAACGGACCAATTTGTGCAAATACAACTTTATCTTTAAGCGGTTCAATTGCAGGTGGAACAGGGTCTAAATCTTATTCATGGGCTGGTCCAAATGCTTATACGAGTGCTGCTTCTGCAACATTAGCAAGAACAGTTAGCACAAATGCCTCTGCAGCTATGAGCGGTTCATATACCTTAACAGCAACTGATGCAAATAATTGTACTTATGACGTAGCTACCAATGTAATAGTAAATCCTATCCCAACGGCAAGTATTAGTGGAACTACAACAGTTTGTAAAGATGCTCCTAGTCCTAACGTAACTTTTACAGGCACCAATGGAACTGCACCTTATACATTTACTTATAATATAAATGGAGCTGGCAGTTACACTGTATCTACAGCATCTGCTTTAGACAATTCAGTAGATGTGGTTGCACCAACAAACGTTTCAGGAACATTTACTTATAATATAGTAAGTGTGGTTGATGCAAGCTCAACTTTATGCACTGGATCAGCTTCGGGTTCGGCTATAGTAACTATCAAACCAAAACCTATATTATCATCAACTGCCGCTCCAGTAGCAAACACTATTTGTGAAGGTACTTCAACAACTATTACTTGCACCAATGGTGCTTCCACTTTAAATGCTGCTGTTTTCACCACTGCATACTCAAATAATTTTAGTAGCTCAATTGGCAATGCTTGGACATTCCCAGATATTATTCCAGCTAATGTTCCTTCAATTCAAAACTATGATGGTGGTTCAGTTTTAGGTTATTTAAGTAATCAACAAGCTAAATTAAATTTAACAAGTTTACCATCGCACGATTCAATTACAGTTGACTTCGATTTATACATACACGATACATGGGATGGAAACAGCACAGTTAGTGGCCCTGATATGTTCCGTGTAATTTTAGATAATGATACTGCGTTGAATACTACTTTCTCAAACGAAACTTGGAATTCAACAACACAATCATATCCAAATAATTTTTCAGCAAGTAATGCCAGCTTTACAGGTTCATTAACTAGAACATTGCCTACGGCTTGCAATTTTGGTGGAGGCTCATTAAGTGCTAAATACCATATTACTAAAAAAATAGCTCATTCAGCAACCACATTAGAAATGATTTTAGAAGCTGCAGGCTTAGAAAATGTTTGTAATGAAAGCTGGTCAATTGATAACGTAACTGTACAGTACAGATCACAATCGTCTAACAGCAATATTACTTGGACAAATCCATCAATAAACAACAATTCAATTACAGTTTCTCCTGTAGTTAACACTTCTTATGTAGCTACTTTAAATGGTTGTTCAGATTCATTACAAATTATTGTAAACCCAACACCTAGAGCTGGTTTTACCATCAATACAGTTAACCAATGTGTAACAGGAAATAGTTATGACTTTAACGATACAACAACTTTAGCAGGTGGCGGAGCAATGACTTATGCTTGGACAATGACTGGTGCTACTACTACAAGTGCAACAACTCAAAATGTAACAGGTAATAATTATGCCAACCACGGTAGCTATAATGTGAGATTAGTAGCAACTTCTGTAATTGGTAATTGTAATGACAGCAGAGGAAGAGTTACTAAAACTGTTAATGTTAGCCCTCGTGTAGTTATTACACAATCTTCGCCAAATCCTATTTGTGCAGGTAATTCAGTGCGCTTAACAGCTAATCAAGTTATTGGTGGTTCAAGTGCTGTTGTTTACACACCAACTTATACAGATAATTTTGAGACTACAATTGGCAATGCTTGGTCTTTCCCTGCAATTATTCCTGCAAATGTACCAACCGTTCAATCATATAATGGTCAAAATGTAATGGGTTATTTAACCAATCAAAAAGCGGTTTATAACCAAACAGGTTTAGCTACTCACGATTACGTGAAAGTTGAATTTGATTTATACTTGCACGATTCATGGGATGGTAACTCAACTGATTCAATTGGTGGAAGTTTAATTGGTAAAGATATTTGGAAAATGAAAGTTAATGGCTCGAATATCATCAATACTACATTCTCTAATTTCTCATATAGAACTCAAGCTTATCCAAATAATATTTCTGCTGTTAATTTAAATGGAACAGATGCTGTTTCAAATACTTTGCCAACTCGTTGTAACCATAGTGGTGGTGCTTTAAGTTCAGTATATCGTATTTCAAAAATTATTCCTCATACTTCAGGTTCATTTAACCTTGAATTAGAAGCCTTAGGATTAGAAGAACTTTGTAACGAAAGTTGGTCAATTGATAATTTCAATGTTGAATTAGGTGTAAACACTGCAACTCCAACTTTATTAAGCGCTTGCAATGGTTTACCTGTTAGTGGTGGACCAATAGTTTATACAGTAAATCATTCAAATAATTTCCAATCTTCAATTGGTTCAGCTTGGAGTTTCCCTGCTATTTCTCCTGCCAATGAGCCTACCATTAATGAATATAATGGCGATTCAGTATTAGGTTTCTTAACTAACCAACAAGCCGTTTATACCCAAAATGGTTTAAGTGCTCACGAATACGTTAAAGTAGAGTTTGATTTATACTTACACGATACTTGGGATGGTAATGATCCTTCAACTGGAGTTGATTCATGGAAAATGGATGTGGATGGTAGTAGTGTAATTAATACTACTTTCTCAAATTTCTCTTATAGAACTCAAGCTTATCCAAATAATGCACCTGCTGTAAATGCTAATTTTACTGGTTCAGTTAACTCATCATTACCAGCTCGTTGTAATTTAGGTGGCGGTGCGCCAAGTAGTAAATACCGTATTTCAAAAATTGTTCCTCATAATGCAAGCTCTATTTCTATTGTATTAGAGGCATTAGGCTTAGAGGAATTATGTAACGAAAGTTGGTCAATTGATAATTTCCAATTATCGCTTGGTGCTGGAAGTGCACCTGTAAGTTCAGCTACCTGGAATGGTGGAGCTATAACTGGAGCTACAAGTTGCTTTACAGACATTACACCAACCACTTCAACAGATTATACAGTGACAATTGGAGCCTGTACAAGTCCAATTACCAATATTGATGTTAGACCTGCTCCAACACCTTCATTTACAATTAGCAATGCGTCTTGTAGTAAAACAGTTTCATTTACTAATACTAACATTGAAGCAGACGTTACTTATCTATGGAATTTTGGTGATGGTTCAGCTGTTTATTCAGGAACTACTGCGCCAAATCATACTTACAGTGCAATAGGAACTTATACAGTTACATTATCGGCTAATATTTTAGGTGGTTGCACACAAACAACAACTAGAACAATTAAAATTGCTGATGCACCAACAGCAGGTATTGCATTCACAGGTGGAACAGGTTGTGGTAATAGCGTTCAATTTACCAATACTTCTACCATACCTTCAGGAAATACAGCAAGTTACTTATGGAGTTTTGGTGAAACACCAGTTTCTGATACTTCTACTCAAGAAAGTCCATTACATAGTTATGTTGCTGATGGAAATTACACGGTAACTTTAACAGTTTCTACTGGAACAAATTGTAGTGCATCAACTACTGTTTCAGTTAATGCATTAGCAGCTGTTACTGGCAATCAAGCTATATTCACTGCTACAGTAGGTGGTTCTTGTGGCAATATGGTTACTACCACAAACTCTTCTACTGGTACTAATAACCAATACGCTTGGGATTTTGGTGATGGAAGTGTGTCTAGCGAAGTAGCGCCAACGCATTATTATACTGCAGGTGGTTTTAAAACAATTACATTAACTATATTAAATGGTGTAGGTTGTGCTACCACTTCAAACAAAATTGTTAATATTTCTGATAATTCAGGAGCTAACGGTAGAGTTGGAGTTGACTTTGCTATTACACCAAATACTAGTCAAGTTTTATTAACCAATGATTTTGGTTTTGAACCTACATTCACTAATTATCCAAATAATGTTCCTGTTGTTTATTGCGCAGGTGCACCAACATGGACTTATGGTGATGGAACAGGTTCTAGTAATACTATTATTTATAGTAAAAGATATGCTGCTGCAGGCACTTATACTGTAAGAATTGTACAGCAAACCACTAATACAGGATGTTTTGCGGAAGCAAGTAAAACAGTAACAGTTTTACCTAATCCATTATTACAAAATAATCCAATTTCATTTAAAGATGGAAAAATTGCAAGCTTAAATAATGAATTTAGCACAGGCTTGATGAATGTGAATTCTAACAGCAATAATTTAACATTATATCCTAATCCTAATAAAGGTACATTCAAGTTTCAACTAAACAGCAATGAGATAATAAACGGTGAAATTAAAGTTGTTGATTTATTAGGTAGAGATATATACAAAGCTAATATCAACGGAAATACCAAAACTGAATCTATTGATTTAAATAGCCTAAGTATTGCTCCTGGAACATACAATCTAGTAATATTAAACAACGGAAATGTTTATGCTAGAAAAGCTTTTGTAATTATTGCAGAATAATACTAAGTAAGAACTCTAATAAAAAAGGCTCACTCTAAATTATAGAGTGAGCCTTTTATACATATACACCTTATCAATTAAAAAAATCGACTTAAAAAAACAATCAATTTCTTGAATAATTTGGTGATTCTTTGGTAATTTTCACATCGTGTGCATGGCTTTCTTTAACACCTGCTGAAGTAATTTTTACAAATTTTGCTTGTTGCAAATCGGCAATGGTAGCTGCACCACAGTAACCCATACCTGCACGTAAACCACCCACAAACTGATATACAACTTCTTTTAAAGTTCCTTTAAATGGAACAATACCTACTATACCTTCTGGCACTAGTTTAGCTATTTCGTCTTCAGTATCTTGGAAATAACGGTCTTTACTGCCTTCTTTCATAGCTTCAATACTACCCATTCCTCGGTAAGATTTAAACTTACGTCCTTCGTAAATTACAGTTTCTCCTGGGCTTTCTTCTACCCCAGCAAAAATAGAACCCGACATAATGGAACTTGCACCAGCAGCTATGGCTTTTACCACATCGCCACTGTATCTTATTCCACCATCGGCTATAATAGGAACACCACTGCCAGCTATGGCTTTTGCACTTTCGTAAACTGCTGTTAATTGTGGAACACCAATACCTGCTATAATACGGGTGGTACAAATTGAACCAGGACCAACACCTACTTTTACTCCATCTACACCTGCATCAACCAAAGCACGCGCGCCACTTCCTGTGGCTACATTTCCTGCTATTATATCAATATTGCCAAATAACTTTTTGATGCGGGCTACCTCGTTTAAAACACCTCTTGAATGGCCATGAGCGGTGTCAATGATTACCACATCCACTCCAGCTTTAACTAAAGCATGTATTCTTTCTTCGGTATCGGCCGTTACACCCACAGCAGCGCCTGAAAGTAAACGTCCATGTTTATCTTTACAAGCCGAAGGATGTGCTTTTACCTTTAAAATATCTTTGTAAGTAATTAATCCTTTTAATAGATTGTCTTTATCAATTACAGGCAATTTTTCAATTTTATATTGTTGTAAAATTAATTCTGCTTGCTTTAGGTCGGTACCTTCAGGTGCAGTGATAATTTTGTCTTTTGTCATTATATCACTCACGCATTTGTTCATGTCGGTTTCAAAGCGTAAGTCTCTATTGGTTAAAATGCCAACTAATTTACCGCTATCGTTTATAATTGGAATACCACCAATTTTATTTTCGGTCATTAATTTATGCGCATCACGCAACGTAGCTGAATCGTGTAATGTTACTGGGTCAAGTATTAAACCACTTTCGCTACGTTTTACCTTACGTACTTCAGCAGCTTGGCGCTCAATACTCATGTTTTTATGCATAATACCAATTCCACCTTCTTGCGAAATAGCAATAGCTAATTTGCTTTCGGTTACTGTATCCATAGCAGCAGTAACAATTGGAATTTTAATTTGAATATTGCGTGAAAGTTGGGTAGTAGTGTTTACTTCGCGCGGCAGTATTTCAGAATAAGCGGGTAAAACTAAAACGTCATCGTAGGTTAAACCTTCGGTGTAAAATTTATCAGATTGATTAAGCATGGCAAATAAAGATAGGTATTCTATTTGCGGTGCAAGTTTAGGGCTAATAGTTTAAATAATTGTAAAAAAAATAAATAATTTCTGTTAGTTTTTTTAAGCTAACGATTCATTGATGGCCCTAATCATTTTTTCTTTGAGGTGTTCTGGTTCAAATGGTTTTAAAATATAATCGTTCATTCCTGCTGCATAAGCCGCATCGCGCATGGTATTTTCGTTGGCAGCAGTTAAGGCTATAATGGGTAATGTTTTAAAATAATTACCGGTTAATAACCTGATTTCTTTTGTACAGGTAATACCATCCATTATTGGCATTTGCAAATCCATCAATACTAGGTCAAAAAGCTGTTCTTTAACTGCTTTAAGACCCTCTAAACCATTTTCAGCACTGATAAAAGTGCAGCCCCATTTCTTTAAGAATTGCTTTAGAATTATTACATTTACCATTGAGTCTTCTACAATCAATATGTTTTTACTTTGCAATGAGGTAATATTTTTAATAATCAAATCTTTATTTCTTTCATTGATTTCTGAATCAGCCAAATTTAATGATACATCAAAATAAAAGGTACTGCCTTTACCTCTTTCAGTCTTAACTTCAAGTTGGCTGTCAAATCCTTCTACTATTTTTTTGCTAATTGATAAACCTAAACCAGCACCTTCAATTTTACGGGTGTTTGAAGCATCAACTTGTGTAAATGCTTCAAAAATCGTATTTAGTTTGCCACTTTCTATACCTGTTCCACTATCTTGAACTTCGAACCTCACTAATGCTTTAACATAAGTTGACTGAATTGTTTTAATTGTAAGTTTAATATAACCTTGGTCTGTAAATGTAATTGAGTTTGATAATAAATTAGCTAATACTTGTGATATTCTTACAGAATCTGATTTGAACAACAATTTAGGATCAACTAAATTATCAATAATAAATTCTAAACCTTTGTTTTTTATTTTATCAGCAAAAAGATTTTTAAGGTTATTTACAATATGTTGAATTTTAAAGTTTGTTGAGTTAAAATCAACATTTCCACTTTCAAGATTATTAAAATCTAAAATATCGTTAATCAGATTAATTAATTTTTGAGTCGATTTTTTTAAAATTTGTATATTATCGATTTGCTGTTGATTTAAGTTGTCTTGACTAATCAAATCAGCTACTCCATTTATTGCATTTAACGGAGTTCTAACTTCATGACTTATGTTTCTAATAAAGCTAGCTTTTGCCAACACAGCCTGCTTGGCAAGCTCTTGATTTCTTGATATTTCTTCATTTTGCTTTATTAGCACTTCATTCTTTAAGGTAAGTGCAGCTTTATTATTTTTTAGTATTGCATTATTTTTTCTAAAATTATATACAGAATAACTCAAAAACATTAAAACTAACAAAACAATAAACACTATGGTTATTATGAGAACTCTAGTTGTTAATTCATTTTTTTGTTTTTCTGCTGATACCTCTGTTTCAGCAGCTTTTTGTATTACTTGTGCTTGTGCTTCTAGCTCCTTTAACTTTACTAAATTTTCGGAATTACTTATTTTTTGTAAAATATCGACTTTTAATTCGGTATAAATTAGCACTTTTTTGTAATCATTTTGAGCTTTATAGTAGTTAATAAATGTATTGTAAACACTAACTTGAGCTTCCAAGTTTTGCGCTTTTTTAGCTAATTCTTCAGCTTTTTCAATATATAAAAGTGCTATTTTGAATTCTTCATTTTTTATGTGTAACTCCGCTAAATCAGTATATGAATTACGAAGTCCATTTTTATCATTAATTTTTTCTCGAATGTCAAAAGATTTATTCAAAAAATCTTCAGCTCTAGATAATTGATTTAGGCCTAAATAGCAAGCGCCAATATTATTGTATGTTTCAGCTATGTTTTTTAAATCGTTGCTTTTTATATCATCATCTAGCACCAATTCGAATTTAGCTAGTGATTTTGCGAATTCTTTTTTCTCTAAATAAATAATAGCTAAATTGTAGTAAATTAAACTTAGCTCCGATTTATGGTTGATGGCCAAAGGAAGGGCTTCTAATAATTTTTTTTCAGCTAAATTGTAGTCGTTTTTAACAATATATACCACAGCTACATTATTAAGTGACCTCAGCAAAAAAACAGTATCATTTATTT
This sequence comes from Bacteroidia bacterium, assembly GCA_044239605.1. GTDB lineage: Bacteria > Bacteroidota > Bacteroidia > UKL13-3 > UKL13-3 > JAAFJM01. The sequence goes on from JBIIBC010000001.1 coordinate 138,685, forward strand.
CTTTTGAAAGGCTTAATGCTTGGAAATAATGCCAAAGCGCTTTTGTATAATTAGTTTTTCCTTCGTACGAAATTCCTAAATAGTTGTTACACCGAATTCGTTGTCTAACATTCTTTTCTCGAATAAAATGCCCAAGTGCATTATAAATACTATTGATTGCTGAGTCAAATTGCCTGTTTTCGCAATATCCTACTCCTAGGCTTAAATACAAATTATTAATTCCATTTTCGTATTTTGCAGATTTTGCTTCTGCTAATAGTTTCAGCGCATTTTCTATTAATTCTGAAGGATCATTAATAAAAAAAATTAAGTCATTATTAAATAAATCAACCTTGGTTTTAACATCGGTATTACTTAAAATAATATTTACAATACTATCCTTTTTCAGCACATTGTTGCCCTGCGCATTCACCCATACCAGTAAAACAGCTAATAATATGTATATTTTTTTTATCAATTGAAGTATTCCTTCGAAAATAATAAAAATATTTTTTAAACCAATATTATTTGATTATCACCTAACGTAATTAGCTTTTGGCGATACAAAATACCAACCGCCTTTTTAAAAGTTTTTTTGCTCATTCCTAACTGACGTTTAATATCTTCGGGATCGCTACCATCATGTAAAGCTAATTTACCATCTTGTTTTTTTAGCAAATCCAAAATCATTTGAGAATTGATATCCACGTTTTCAAAACCAATTTTTTGAAGACTCACATCAATTAAATTGCCTTCCTTTATTTGTTTTACATAACCTTTTAATTGATCACCAATTTGCACATCGGTATAAATTTCGTTTTTATAAACCAAGCCTTTGTATTTGTTATTAATGATTACAAAATAACCCAAGTCAAAATCTTCGTATACCATTAAATCTACTTCATCGTTATGCTTTAAATCGCAATCTGTATTATCTAAATAACGGTTTATTTTGGTGGTTCCCACTAACCTATCCGAAGTTTCATCGTGATACAAATACACCACGTAATATTTGCCTGTGTACATTTTTTTTGCTTGTTCTTTAAAGGGAACTAGCAAATCTTTATCTAAACCCCAATCCATAAAAGCACCAAAACTGGCTGCATCCACTACTTTTAGCAAAGCAAAAGTATTTAATAAAATTTTGGTTGTTTGGGTAGTAGCTATTAACCTATCTTCTGAATCGTTGTAAACAAATACATCAATATTATCTTGCAATTGCAAGCCTGCAGGCGCATATTTATTATGTAACAACACTTCTTCGCCATCGTTATCTACTAAAAAAAATCCTACAGCACTGCCTCTGCTTACTGTTAAATTGCTAACTACGCCTAATTGAATCATGTTTATTCTAAAATATTTTTCAAAACTATTTAAAATTATACAGCCTACTTCATTTTATTTAGTAAAATTGTAAACACTATTAACCCATAAAACTAATAATTTTGACTAAGTTAAGCGTTAACATCAATAAATTTGCTACTATTAGAAATGCCCGAGGCGGCAATAACCCAAACTTGGTGCAGGTTGCCATAGATTGTGAAAAATTTGGAGCCGATGGCATTACTGTTCATCCAAGGCCCGATGAACGCCACATTCGTTATGCCGATGTATTAGATTTAAAACAAGTTTTAACTACAGAGTTTAATATTGAAGGCAATCCATTGGAAGATAAATTTGTGCAACTAGTGCTTGATACAAAACCTGCTCAAGTTACTTTAGTACCCGATGCATTGAACCAAATTACCAGCAACCACGGATGGGACACACTTAAACACTATCAATTTTTAAACGATATTATCAAAGTTTTTAAAAATGCTGGAATCCGTACTTCTATTTTTGTGGATCCAGTTTTAGAAATGATTGAAGGAGCAAAACTTACTGGAACTGATAGAATAGAACTTTATACCGAAAGTTACGCGCACCACTATCACCCCAATAAAGAATCCGTTGTAAAACCATACACAGCATCAGCCATTAGAGCTCATGAGTTAGGCTTGGGTATAAATGCTGGCCACGATTTAGATTTACACAATTTGCATTTCTTTAATCAGAACATTCCTAATCTAGCTGAGGTTTCTATTGGTCATGCTTTAGTGTGCGATGCTATTTATTTAGGCTTGCATAATACCATTCAAATGTATAAACAAAAATTACAATAATTTATGAATTCGAGTAGTAGAAATTGGCTTTATTTATTAAGTTTTTTACCAAGTTTTTTTGCCATTTATGGCAATTTAAATGGTGGGTATTTTGCCTTTGGCAATTTTGTATTTTCTTTAGGTGTTTTAGCCACTTTCGAATGGATAACAAAAGAATTTTTATCTAATCAAGCCTCCGAAAAAGACGATGTAATTCCAAAGTTTATTTTACTGCTGCATATTCCTTTGCAACTAATTTCAGTGGGCAGTTTATTTTATGGTATTTATAGTCAATCGTTAACTGGTTTTTTTATAATTGGAGCAGCTTTAAGTACAGGTTTAAATTCTGGTTCCTCGGCCATTATCGTTTCGCACGAATACATTCATAGAAAAGTAAAATACGAGCGCATGTTGGGCAAACTTTTATTGTTTTCAGCAGGCAATATGTACTTTTATATCGACCATTTAAAAGTCCATCACAAATGGGTAGGAACCGATAAAGACCATGCTACAGCTAAGTATGGTGAAAATTTATATCAGTTTTTTGTGCGTTCTGTTTCAAGTCAATTTTGGGGAGCCATTGCCATTGAGGCACAGTGTTTAAAAGCCGAAAATAAATGGGCTTATGGATTTCTAAACTATGTGATTCGTCAAATAATTTTACAAGTTTTATTGCTAATAAGTATCTATTATTTTATTGGCATTGATGCCGTTATTGCTTGGAGTTTACAATGTTTTTTTGCTAATTTTTTATTGGAATATGTAAATTACATACAGCATTATGGTTTGAGCCGTGATTATAAAGAACGTGTAACCGAAGAACACAGTTGGCAAAGCGACCGATTTATAAGCAGGTTTGTTTTGGTTGATCTATCACGCCATGCCGACCATCATTATTATGCTTCTAAACCATATCATACATTAATAACCTATCCCAATAGCCCAATTTTACCTGCTGGTTATGCAGGATTGTTTTTTATCGCTGCTGTGCCTCCTTTATGGTATAAAATCATGCATCCAAAAATTGCGCAATTAAAAACATAGGCATGAAACTTACTTTAATTGAATTGCTTGAAATTATAGTAATTATTACCACTTTACTTTACAATTACTTTTTAATTAAACAGCAGATTATTTGTTGGCTTTTTGGCTTTTTATCATCTGTAACTGGTTTAGTTATTTTTTATGAAAAACAATTGATTGGCCAAATAATTTTGCATGTGTTTTATGCATTAATGGCCGTTTATGGTTGGTATATTTGGGATAAAAACAAACAGGAATTAAAAGTAAAAAAATGGACCATTACCATGCAAGCTTATACCCTAGCTTTTGGTTTTATCATCAGTTTTGTATTGAGTTATTTTGTCCTTAATCAGTTTATAGAAAATATAAATGTACTCGATATTTTGATAACTGTTTTTTGTTTTATAGCTACATTTAAAGAAACCCATAAAATAGTAACCGCCTGGATTTATTGGATAATACTTAACGCAGCTAGCTTTATACTTTATTTACAATCTGGGTTATTTATTTATGCATTGCTGATGCTTATTTACACCGTATTGTCAATAAAAGGTTATTTGGCTTGGAGTAAAGAGTTAAAAAATAACAAGATAATTTAGGGTGAATTATGCTTTTTTAGCAATTCTATAAAATAGAAGTTGACCTAAACCAATAAGTAAAATTGTAAAAATAGTGCTAAAAAATACGCGCGCTAAAGTTGAAAAAAATTGATTAAAACTAAATGCCTCTAAGTAAAATAAAACAAAGTGATGAATGAACACCATAATTAACGCATACACTAAAAATCCAATTGGGCCTTTCGTACTTATACTCGGCTCTATTTTAGTACTTAAGTCATCCTTGTTAGTACTGAAAATCAGGTAAAATCTTCTAACATAGCCCATTAAAACGGTTGCTGCAATATGCGGTCCAGGTAAGCTACTAAAACTATCCATTGTCATTCCTAATAGTAGACTTAATACTAATACAATCCATGGCTTTGTGTTATACGGCAAACCAATAATAAATACTACATAAATATATGGATTTACATAAGTACTCAAATCGATATTATTTACAATTACAATTTGAAAAAAAACAAGTAAAATAAACCTTGTAAGGTAATTAAGTACATCAATTATCATGGTCTTTTTGCCTCCTCTTCTAATACTTTAACCTCAGCTGATTGTTGGCTCTCTTTAAATAAATTGCGAACCACATAAACATTTTTTAAACGGCTAAAAGGGGTATGAACTAATATAGTAATATCATAAGCGTTCTTCTCAGGATTACGGTCAATATTAACTATTTTTCCTATTGGAATTTCCTCTGGGTAGGATGCTGATTGTGTGGTGCTAACTACTTCATCACCTATGGCTACAGGAACATAAGTGTTTACATTACTTAATTGCGCAAAAAGTGCATTGCTTCCATCCCAAGTTACGGTACCAATGTCACCCGTTTTTTTAATTTTTGCACCAGTATTACTTTTGCTATTCAAGACAGATTGAATTAAACTGTAATAGGGTGTAACCTGCCAAACTATGCCAACAACTCCATTTGGGCAAATAACACCATCAAAACGTTTTACCCCATGTAATGAGCCCTTGTCAATGGTAATGAAATTGTTTTTTTTACTAATTGAATTGTTTACTACTTGCGCAGATATATAAATATATTGTTGTTTGTACTGTGTATCATTTACTGTGGTGGTTGTGTAACCATGTTGGTAATAGGATTGGAGTAATTGTGAACGAAGTCTTGAGTTTTCAGCTTGTAAACTATCATTCAATGTTTTTAAGTTAAAATATCCTGTTGTGCTATTAATAGCATTGTAAATACTAGAACTTGTACTTGCAGTATAATTTAAAAAACTAGCTTGTTGGTAATTATTGAACCTAAACAATACAATTAGGGCAAAAACCTCAAATGCTAAAAACATAAAAAATACATAATACTTATATATAAAAAATATTAGGTTCTTCATGTTTTACTTAATTGGTATTGCTTTCGTTTTTTAGGTTAATAATACTTTGGCTTGTAGAATGCTTTCAATTAGGTCATTAAAAACTTATAACTTTTTAAGTTTTTAAGCGCCATACCTGTTCCTCTTACTACTGCTCTTAATGGATCTTCAGCTACATGAACAGGTAATTTAGTTTTAGCTGAAATACGTTTATCTAATCCGCGTAATAACGCACCACCACCAGTTAAGTATAAACCAGTTGAGTAAATATCAGCAGAAAGTTCAGGTGGGGTTAATTCCAATGCACGTAATATAGCTTCTTCAATTTTTGAAATTGATTTATCTAAAGCTGCAGCAATTTCAGAATAGGTAACGCTAATTTGTTTAGGAATACCTGTCATTAAATCGCGACCATTTACTGCATAATCTTGTGGCGGATTTTCTAATTCACTTAAAGCAGAACCCACTTCAATTTTAATTCTTTCAGCAGTACGTTCTCCAACAAGCAAATTATGTTGCCTGCGCATATAATCTAAAATATCATCTGTAAATTCATCACCTGCAACACGAATTGATTGATCGCAAACAATACCAGCTAATGCAATAACAGCAATTTCGGTTGTACCACCACCAATATCAATAATCATATTACCCATTGGTTCAAATACGTCTATTCCAATTCCAATTGCAGCAGCCATAGGCTCATGAATTAAGTAAACCTCTTTTGAACCTGCACGTTCAGCACTGTCTTTTACTGCACGTTTTTCAACCTCAGTAATGCCCGAAGGAATACAAATTACCATGCGCTGTTGCGGTTTAATAAACTTATTAGCCTGAGGAATCATCCCGATTAAACCGCGAATCATGTGTTCTGCAGCTTGAAAATCAGCAATTACTCCATCTTTTAGTGGACGAATAGTTTTAATATCTTCATGAACCTTTCCATGCATTTGTTGTGCTTGACTGCCAACAGCAATTACGTTTCCGTTCCGTCTGTTTATAGCTATAATTGACGGCTCGTCAACCACAACTTGGTCTTTATGAATTATTAAAGTATTAGCCGTTCCTAAATCTATGGCTAAATCTTGTGTTAAAAAACTAAATACGCCCATTTATGCTGCTGGTTTCGTTTATTTTTGGGTAAAATGAATTAAAAAATTGTTTGTTTAATAAAAAACGTTGCAATTTAACATAATTCATTGCAATCTTTTTTATGTTTTTATAATTATCTAATAAAATTATTTTTCAATGAATTTTAATCTGTAAAATTTCAAGGAAATTATTCATAAATACCCAAATACATTTCTTCATCTTGGCGCAAAACACCACGATACATTCCTTCGGAATTAAAACATAGTTCAATATTTCCTTGTGCATCTATACCTACTAAACCACCTTCTCCACCCATTTTTACCAATTTATCTTTTACTACATAATTACAAGCTTGCTGCAAACTGTAACCTCTGTATTCCATTAAACAACTTATATCGTAAGCCACTACTGCTCGAATAAAATACTCTCCATGACCAGTACAACTAATAGCACAAGTATTATTATTTGCATAAGTTCCAGCTCCAATTATTGGGCTATCGCCTACCCTACCAAAGCGTTTATTGGTCATGCCACCAGTAGAAGTAGCAGCTGCTAAGTTTCCATGAACATCTAAAGCAACAGCACCAACGGTTCCAAACTTTTTTTCGCCAGTTTCTAACACCGTATGGTCCAATTGATAACCATCAGTATCTTTCACATCTTGCCATTGTTTATATCGCTCTTCAGTATAAAAATAGTCATTCTCTTGAAATGGCAAATTCATTGTTTTTGCAAACAATTCTGCATCGGCACCTTGCAAAAACACATGTCCTGATTTTTGCATAATAACTTTAGCCAAATGAACGGGATTTTGAACATTGCTAATTCCTGAAACGGCTCCAGCTTCTAGGTTTTTACCTTCCATAATAGAGGCATCCATTTCATGAGTTCCTTTATTTGTAAACACAGCGCCTTTACCCGCATTAAACAATGGAAAATTTTCAAGACTCATAACCGCAGCTTCCACTGCATCTAAGCTTGAACCTCCTTTGCTTAAAATTTGATTCCCTGCCAATAAAGCATTTTGTAAACCTAATTTATATTGTGCTTCTTTTTCAGGAGTCATTAATACGCGCAAAATAGTTCCTGCTCCACCATGAATGGCAATTACATGTTTTTTCATTTTTGTTGTTAGTTGATGGTTGTTAGTTAATAGATTTAGTTATGGGTTGATTTGTTGCGAGTTACGAGTAGTTGGGTTGCTGATAAATTCGGCTTTGCGCGTCCGATAGCTATCGGACGCGAAGCAATCTTTTTCTTGTTGTGAGATTGCAGCGCTCCGCTCGCAGTGACGTTACATTTGGTCCTCATTGAAAGGGATGAAACAATCTCTTTGTCATGTCGAGCGGAGTAGAGAAATGGTTAAATTTTTCTCGACTACGCTCAAACTGACTATTCAGCCATTGCATACGTCCTCCCCTGCAATAATATTGTTAGCAAGGATTCCAACAATGGACTTTATGCAGTTACAGCTTCTTGAACAATTTGTGCTTTTGGTTCGTCTTTTATTTGACTCCAGCCGCCCCAAACATTTTTTACATTGGTAAAGCCTTGCGTTTTCAATGCTGCAGCAGCCACCATGCTTCGGTATCCACCTGCACAATGCACCAAGATTTCTTGATTTTTTCCTAACTCACTATTATTAGTTAGTATTTCGCTTAACTGAATATTTTTTGCTTGCATTAAGTGTCCGCTAGCAAATTCAGTTGGTTTGCGCACATCAACAATTACAGCACTTGGGTTATGTAAACTATCTAAAACCAACTCTTCCGATGAAATGCTGATTATCATATCAAATTTTTTATTAGCATTTTTCCAGCCATCAAAACCGCCTTCTAAAAACCCTTTTATGTTATCAAAACCTACGCGTGTTAAACGCTCTACCGATTCTTGTTCAGTACCTGGTTTTGCTACTACAATAATTGGTGAATGGATTTCTAATAAAGTAGCAGCCCATATTGCATACTGACCATTTAAACCAAAATTAAATGATTTAGGAATAAAACCTAACTCAAAAAAATCGGCTATACGCGTATCAATAATAGTTGCCCCTTCTACATAAAATTCTTCAAATTTATCAACCGAAAGTGGTTTTAAGCCTTGCTCAATTACTGTTTCAAAACTGGCATAACCTTGTTTGTTTAGTTTTGCATCTTTAAAAAAGTAACTTGGTGCTGGCGCAATTCCAGTTGTTATTGCTGTAATAAAAGCAGCTTCGGTCATTGGTTGTAAGGCGTAATTACTAGCTTTTTGCTCACCAATGGTACTAAAAGTCTCTTTGCCAATATTTTTACCGCAAGCCGAACCAGGGCCATGGGCAGGATAAACAATCACATCATCAGCCAAAGGCTTAATTTTAGTATTTAATGAGTTAAACATTTTAGCAGCTAACTCTTCTTTGGTCATAATGCCATCTAATAAATCAGGGCGACCAACATCGCCAACAAATAAGGTATCGCCAGTAAATACGCAATAATCTTTTCCGTTTTCATCCATTAACAAAAACGAGCTCGACTCCAAAGTATGGCCAGGTGTATGCAATACCTTTATTTTTAATTTACCTAATTCAAATACTTCATTATCGGCAGCTACATGAACAGGAAAATTAGTAACTGTAGTTGGGCCATAAATAATGGTAGCGCCTGTCTTAGCTGCTAAATCTAAGTGTCCACTTACAAAATCGGCATGGAAATGTGTTTCAAAAATATATTTAATTTTAGCACCATTGGCAGTTGCTTTGTCAATATACATTTGGTAATCCCGCAAAGGATCTATAATAGCCACTTCGCCATTACTTTCAATATAATAGGCTGCTTGTGCCAAGCAATTGGTATATAATTGTTCTATGATCATGTTATTATTATTTGATGATTTATGATTTGGAGATTTAAAGATTGTTTTGTTGAATTGTTATATTGTTGAATTGCTAGATTGTTGAATGGTTGGATTGTTGTATTGTTGATTTGCTCATTGCAGTTTGAGTGAGCTATAATTTTTTTACTTCGCATTTTTGTCATTCCGAAATCCGAATTGCGTTTATCCGCCTGCTTTCTTAGCTTTATAACCTAATTTTATTAAATGTGCCAAAATTTTATCTCTAAACTCGCCTTGAATCAATATTTCTCCATCTTTTACACTGCCCCCTACTCCACATAATTTCTTTAACACTGAGCCTAAAGCATTCAAATCTTCGGTGGTGCCCACAAAACCACTAACAGCGGAAACAAGTTTTCCAGCACGATTCTTTTTATCTAAAAATATTTTTAAGTTTTGTAAATTATTAGGCAAGGTTTCGGCAGATTCTTCCTGCTCAAAATCGTAACTAAAATCTGAATCAGTACTAAAAACTACCCCACTTATTTTTTTATTTTTATTGCTCATTTATTGTTTTACAAAAAAGTTTGTTCAAAAATAGTAAAATATTAAAACAATAATTTAATAACTCTTAAGTTGTTCGTTTTTAAAGGAATTAATTAAAAGAGAAAACATAAAAAAAAGATTGTACTAAAAAGTGAATTCAAATTCCATATAATTTGCTAAATTCGCCACACTTTATGCAAAAACAATGGCGAGCAAAACCCGAACCCGATAAGAAGACCGTTGAGGCTTTGGCTGCTTCTATTAATGTAAATAAAGTACTTTCAGGCATTTTGGTGCAAAGAGGTATTGACGATTTTGAAAAAGCTAAGAACTTTTTTAGACCTCAATATGCACACATGCACGATCCTTTTCTTATGAAAGGAATGACTAAAGCCGTAGAACGCATAGACGAGGCTTTAGCAAAAAATCAAAAAATATTAATTTATGGCGATTACGATGTAGACGGAACTACTGCTGTAGCAACCGTTTACGATTTTTTTTCGAAACGCTTTAAAGAAATTGAATATTATATACCCGACAGGTATACAGAAGGTTACGGAATTTCGTTTATGGCCATTGATTGGGCTAGTAATAATGGTTACAGCTTAATTATTGCGTTAGATTGTGGTATAAAAGCCAACGATAAAGTTAAGTATGCCAATAAAAAAGGTGTTGAATTTATTATCTGTGACCATCATTTACCAGGGGAAGAATTGCCAGATGCAGTGGCTATTTTAAATCCAAAACAAGCTGATTGCCCCTACCCTTTTAAAGAACTTTCAGGTTGTGGAATAGGTTTAAAGTTGGTTCAAGCTTATTGCGTTAAACACGAAATTGATTTTAAAGAGGTAGAGGAATATATGGATATTTCTGCCATTAGTGTAGCTAGTGATTTGGTGCCAATTATGGACGAAAATAGGGTTTTGGCTTACCAAGGATTAAAAAAATTAAAAACTAATCCTAATAGAGGGATAAAAGCATTATTGGAAAATTATGCTCCTCGACCAGAATACTCAGTAAACGATATTGTGTTTTTTATTGGACCAAGAATTAATGCAGCAGGGCGTATTGCCGATGCAAAAGATTCTGTTCGATTAATGATTTCGGATAAAGACAAAGACTCTCAGCAAATTGCTGAAATGATTAACCATCATAACAATGAGCGTAGAAACTTTGATAGCAGTATTACCGAGGAAGCCTTTAACATGATTTTAGCTGATAAAAATTTTCATTCTAAAAAATCCACCGTTTTGTTCCATTCAGAATGGCACAAGGGAGTTATTGGCATTGTAGCTTCGCGCTTAATTGAAAAATATTATCGGCCAACAATAGTTTTAACTGAAAGTAATGGAATGGCTGCCGGTTCAGCTCGCTCGGTAGAAGGTTTTGATTTATACCACGCCATTGAAGAATGTGCTGATTTATTGGAACAATATGGGGGCCATACACACGCTGCAGGTTTAACTTTACGCGTTGAGAATGTTCCAAAATTTATCGAAAAGTTTGAATCGATAGTGGTTAAAAACATTGAAACCAGAAGTCTAACTCCTGAAATAGAATACGATACCGAAATTCCATTCAGAGCCATTACACCTAAATTTTTTAGTGTATTAAAACAATTTGCTCCTTTTGGTCCTGGAAATATGAGTCCTATTTTTATGACCAGAAATGTGTGGGATGTGGGCGATGTAACAGTTGTAGGTAATAACCACTTACGCTTAAGTTTAACCCACGAAGAAGGTGGACGTATTTACAAGGCCATTGGTTTTGGTTTAGGCGAACATTACAACAAAGTAGCTCAAGGAATTAGTTTTGATATTTGCTATTATATTGAAGAAAACTTCTTTAATGGACATGTAAACTTACAATTAAACATCAAAGATATTTTATTTAAGTCTTAACAACATTTTTCTGTTAATTTTTTTCTCAATTTTACCCATGTAAATTACAAAGTGGCGGCCTATAAAAACTAAAAACATATGCGGCTAGTTGGTGATGGGAAATTATATTAATCGATAAATCTAGTTTTCCTTTTTACAATAAAATTTGCATTACTATTTCGTAATTTTTAAACCACGTTTAATTCTAATATATTTAACTACATTTTTACACCTTACTTATACTTAATAAAAACTATCTTGGTTATTGTTTTATCTTTAGTGTAAAAATGCCTGTTTTATCGATTCTAAATAAAACTAGATAAACAACTGGATTGTATTGTTTCATTTACTTAGCTTTTTAATATTGTTTTTATTCCTCTTTACCTATTTCTATTGTGTTTAAAATAACCGAATCGTTTACTTCTGTGTGCCTAATTTTTCCGCCTAAATAACCTGTGCGAGCCACTAATATAAAACTAAAAATGGATACAAATAAAACTATAAATGCTATAGCGGTGGTGTAAATTGATTTTTTAAAAGTAAGGTATACTCCAATTATGGAGGCTGCCCCTAAAACAATTAAGGAAATTAAAGTAACAGAGGCTGAATCTTCATGTATTTTAATACTTTCTTCCACCACGCCTTGAATTTTTTCTACCACTTCTTCTGCTCCTTCGCCCGTTAAATAAGCCACATTTGCACCAATAGCCGAAAGTATAAATACATAATAAGCTGCTATTTTGGTTTGATTGCTTTTTACACCAATACCATGTAAAAGCACTAGTGCGCCTAAAATGGAGCCAAATATGGGAAGATGGGTAATGATTAAATGAATGTTGGGTTCATAATAGTTTAGATTTTATTTAGTTGATTGTAAATAGCTACTGAGCACACATGCCACCGTCAATAACCATGGTGGTGCCAGTAATGTATTGGCTATTATCGCTTGCTAAAAACAAAACCAACTTTGCAATTTCAATAGATTCAGCATAACGTTTTAATGGAATAGCTGCTTCAAAAAGTTTCTTTACCTCATCGCCATTTCCTGCCGATGAACCTTCTTCGATAGAGCGCATCATTCGGTTATTAACAGGTGCTGGATGTACAGAATTTACCCTAATATTTAAGGGTGCTGCTTCTAAAGCGGTAGTACGCATAATTCCCACTACTGCGTGTTTACTAGTAACGTAAGCTCCTAAGTGAGCAAACCCAAGCAAACCCGCCACTGACGATGTCATGATGATGCTGCCTCCTTGATTCATTTTGGGTAATACATATTTGTTTCCCAACCAAGTGCCCTTTACATTTATTGAAATTACTCTGTCAAATTCATCTTCAGGGTAATCAACAATGGGTTTAACCACCCCTTCAATACCTGCATTGTGGGTTAATGGACAAAATAGTTCCTTGAAATCTTGAAACCTCTTGATATTTGTACCTTTGAGGCAAATGAAAGGTTATGAATAAAAAAACTGCTTTTATTGTGGCAGCAAAATAATAAGTAAAAAAGGGTTTCAGAGTGGCAAACAAAGATATAAATGCGCCTCATGTGGTAAAATATTTAACGGTGGTTCTCGATTAAATTCAAATATTATTTGGGAAGAATACACCAAAGGCAAGCAAACATATTTGCAATTAGCACAAAAATATAATTGCTCACCAAAAACAATTCAGAGGAAAATTGATAGTGTAAAACCGACTCCTAAAACTACCTTTTTGAATGTGGCAAATGTGTTAATGGACACAACTTATTTTGGGAATAAATTTGGCGTTATGGTTTTTAAAGATAGCATTACAGGCGATATTTTATTTAAGCAATACGTAAAACAAGAAAGCAATTTATTGTACCTAAAAGGGATAGAAGAAATAGCCAAAAGAGGTATAAAAATTCAATCAATTATTTGTGACGGAAGAAAAGGTTTGTTCCAATTATTTCCTGATATTCCGGTGCAGATGTGCAATTTTCATCAAGTAGCTATTATACGTAGATACTTAACCAAAAATCCTAAACTTCAAGCTAGTAAAGAGCTTTGGGAGATTACCTTATTACTCAAAGTTACAGATAAAGAAAGTTTTGAAGGATTGTTAAAGCAATGGTATGAAAAATGGAAGGACTTTTTAAACGAACGTAAATTAGACCTCAATGGCAAAAATAGATATGTTCATAAACGGCTTAGAAGTGCTTACAGAAGTTTAACAACAAACCTAAATTGGCTGTTTACCTGGTATGATAATATATCTTTAAAAATACCTCATACCACTAATGCAATTGATGGACACTTTGCCGATTTAAAGAACAAATTGAGAAATCATAATGGCTTATCAGAAACTAGAAAAAAGAAGTTTATAGATGAGTTTTTTAAGGCATAAAGACCTCTAAAATTATCAGAGGATTATCCTAAAACAACCCTCTGATTGACAATTTTGTCGGTCATCAAACTATCCCTAAACAAGTTGCTCTCCAGCAGAGCTTATCTCTATTTTATTTGATTGGGTAAAAATACAAATTTTAAAATAGCAAAGATAAAACCCTTAAAAAAATAGGAACTATTTTGTCCACTTGAATCAAACATCTAAAAAATAGGAACTATTTTGTCTATTACTCCTGCATTGTTAAAAAACACATCAATTTTGCCAAATAACCTAACGGCTTCGTGCACATATTTTTCTACTTGAACCGACTGTGATACATCGGCTACACAATAGGCCACGTGCTCGTGATTCAACTCAGTTACTACTTTTTTCAGTTGGTCTTCGTTTAAATCAACTAGTAAAACTTTGGCACCTTCTTCTAAAAATAAATTGGCGGTAACTTTTCCAATACTGCCTGCGCCACCTGTTATAATGGCTACTTTATCTAGTAACTGTTTCATAATTGATTTTTGAACTTGTTTGTTTCATGCAAGATTAGCTATTGCGCTATGTCAAGCACTTACATAAGTTAAGATAATAATTGCAGTTTTTACAGACGTGAGTATTGGTTAGCTTCTGGCATCTGGCTACTAGCGGCTAGCTGATTGGCTAATAGACCATAGTTTATGGATTGGTAATGGTTTGTTTGAGTATTAAGTAGCTTAAGCCTGTTATTTAGGCCGCTAGGCAATGTAGTTAAGTTACTTAACCCACCTACCTAAGTGGCATTGCCTATTTAGTTGTGTAGGAATGCCAGATTAAACTTAACTAAAAACTTATTATCAAATACCTCTAGCGATAATGAAATGAATAATAGACTAAGGTCGGTCCATATAGAAAGTAAAATAAAATGTGAATTTAGAGTGGCTAACTTGTTATAAAACAAATGGCTATTTCCTAATAACACTGTAGGCAAATTAAAACATGTGCATCCGAAGGGAATCGAACCCCCATCATCAGAACCGGAATCTAACATTTTATCCATTAAACTACGGATGCATTTTGGGGCAAATATACCGTTTGAATAATTTAAAACTTTAAATAATTAATTTCGTTTTTATTAAATGTGGGCTTTACTAACTTGCAAACTCATATTTTACAGCATAAAAATGGAAATTATTAAATCGACAAAGGAAAGCCACACCATTATGAATGAGTTGGTTTTACCCAACGACACCAACACTTTAAACAATTTAATGGGCGGAAAATTATTGCATTGGATGGATATTTGTGCGGCCATTGCAGCGCAAAAACATAGTGGCAAAACGGTGGTTACAGCTTCGGTTGATAGTGTTAGTTTTAATAAAAACATTCATTTAGGCGATGTGGTTACCTTAGAAGCGCAAGTTTCAAGAGCGTTTAATACCTCTATGGAAATTCACATTGTGGTACATGCCGAAAATATTCCAAATGGCGAACGTTTTAAAAGCAATGAAGCTTATTACACTTTTGTAGCTTTAGATAGAAATGGTTCTCCATTGAAAGTACCTGCTTTAAAACCAGAAACAGAAGAAGAGCAAATGCGTTTTGATGGCGCATTACGCAGACGCCAATTACGCTTGGTTTTGGCTGGCAAAATGAAAGCTAATGAGGCTACCGAATTAAAAGCATTATTTATAACCGAATAAAAATTTATATAATCAAACGCCTCTTAATTATATTAATTCAGTTGATAGGCTTGTGCGTTTTTTTAAACGCCACAAGCCCATACACTTTTGTGCTTTCGCCTAATTTATTAGAAGCCCAAAAACACATAGCTGCCTTAAGGTTAGATAAAGGAAAAGCCTTGGTAGAAGCCGAAAAGCAAGCCAATAAAATGAATATGGCTGTTCATTTATTTGATAACTATATTGATTTTTATCGAGTGCTTTGTTTGCAAAAAAAAGAGGATTTTGATGCAGCAGAAAAGGTAAAATCGAGCAGAATTGATGCTATTAAACGCATTGACAATTCAAATCCTTATAAGCTTTTTGCGCAAGCTGAAATACATTTACAAAATGCATTTTTAAAAGGCATGTTTGAAGAGTATTTGGGTGCAGCTTGGGATTTTAAAACCTGTTATTCGCTTTTAGAGCAAAACCAAAAAGCATTTCCTAATTTTATTACCAATAAAAAAGACATTGGTGTTTTAAAAGCCATATTAGGTACAATCCCCGATTCTTATCATTGGATAGTAGGCATTGCAGGTATGAATGCCGATTTGAACGAAGGCTTGGCTTTAATGAAAGAGTATGTAGAAAAAGCCGATGACAAAGAAATATTGGTGGAGCGCAAAAATGCCCAATATTTTTATGCATTGTTTAGCCTCAATTTTTTAAAAAACAAGTCCGAAGCTTGGAAACTAGCAGATAAATATACAGCTGATTATAAAACCAACTTAATGAGCGTTTGTATCAGGGCTTTTGCGGCTAAAGGAACTGATAATAACGAGGCCTGTGTAGAAACATTAACCCAACGCCCGACAGGAAGTGATTATATTTCGTTTCCATATTTAGAAATGATGCATGGTTCCGCTTTGTTGCAAAGGTTAGATTTAAACGCTATAGTTCATTTCAAAAAGTTTATAGCAACCAATAAAGATAAAAATGATAACAAAGAGGCTTACCAAAAATTAAGTTGGTGTGCTTGGTTAAAAAACGATACGGCTAGTTATTTACTTTATAGAAATATAGCAATAAATATTTCTGATAAAGGCGAAAGAAACCAATTGGCCTCAAGTGGTGGAAAAGACCGTTTTCCTGAAAAAACATTACTAAAAGGCAGACTCCTTTTTGATGGTGGCTATTACGAGCAAGCCGAACAAATCATGTTGGCCAAACATATTGGCACATTTAAAACAGATTTGGAAAAAGTAGAGTATTTGTATCGCATGGGCCGTATTTACCATGAACATAACAAGCTAAGCAAAGCAATTGAATATTACGAACTTACTGTAAAAACCAATTTTAAAGGAAATGAGTTTTTGGCCGCCAACTCTTGTTTGCAACTAGGCTATATTTACCAAAAACTCAATTTTAAACAATTGGCAAAAACCCATTTTAACAAGGTTTTTGAATATAAAAACTACGATTACAAAAACTATTTACAACAACAGGCCAAAGCTGCTTTGGCTAAATTATAAATTGTTATCTTACTTTGAAAAATTTTAAATCAATCAATCCTTTTACCGAAGAAGTAATTGGAAATTACGACTTTATAAGCAATGAAAATTTAAATGTAGCACTTAGCAATGCGGCTGAACGCTTTTGCGATTGGCGCAAAACTACCTTTGCCGATAGGGCAAAATGTGTGCTTAAACTTTCAGAACTTTTAAAAGACAATGCCGATGAGTTAGCCCTTATAGCTAGCACAGAAATGGGCAAACTTAAAACCGAAGCCAAGGCTGAAGTTTTAAAAAGTGTGCGCCTTTGCGAATATTACGCTACCCGCAGTGCCGATATTTTACAAAGTAAATTAAGCCAGTCGGAAACGGGCGCCATGGTTGAAATTAAGTACGAGCCGCTTGGTGTGGTTTTAGGAATTTTCCCTTGGAATTTTCCTTATTGGCAAGTATTGCGCAGCGCCATTCCCATTATTATGAGTGGCAATTGTATTTTAATTAAACCCGCTCCCAATGTGCCTCAAAGCAGTTTGGCATTGCAAAATTTATTGAATCAATGTGGTTTTGGCAATGGAGTTATACAAACCATTTTTGCCAGTGAAACACAAATAGAAAACTTAATTAACGATTCAAGAATAGCTGCAACTACCTTAACTGGAAGCGAAAAAGCAGGTGCGGCTGTAGCGAGTTTATCGGGAAAAAACATCAAAAAATCAGTATTGGAACTAGGCGGTAGTGATCCTTTTATTGTTATGCCCGATGCTGATTTAGATTTTGCAGTAAGCAATGCCATGATGGCGCGTTTTCAAAACAATGGGCAAAGTTGTGTGTCGGCCAAAAGGTTTATTGTACATAAAAGTATAGCCGATGAATTTTTTAATGGATTAATTGAAAGGATTGAAAAATTGGTAATTGGCAACCCAATAAACGAAAATGTCGCAATTGGACCTTTGGCACGTAAAGACTTACAAGAGCTATTGCAAAACCAAGTAAATGATTCGGTAGCTGTTGGTGCAACCATTTTGTATCAAAATAAAAATATACCTAATGTAGGATTCTTTTATGCGCCAACTATTTTAGGAAATATTCCAAAAACAGCTAGGGCATTTTCTGAAGAGTTGTTTGGTCCAGTAATTAGTTTTTATACGTTTACCGAAACTGATGAAGCCATTGCTTTAGCCAATGCCACTAGTTACGGATTAGGAGCCAGTATTTGGAGTAAAGATATTATGCAGGCCAAGCAAATAGCCAATAACATAGAAAGCGGCATGATTTATATAAACCAAATAGTAAAAAGTGATGCAAGGTTTCCGTTTGGAGGTATTAAAAAATCAGGTTTTGGTCGCGAATTGGGTGAGTTTGGCTTAAGAGAATTTTGTAATGTGAAGAGTATTTGGGTGTAAGTTCTTGGCTTCTGGCCGCGAGCTGCTGGCCTCTGGCTTTTAGTTGATAGACCATGGACGATAGACGAAATAGAAAATACGAAGCACGAAATTCGAAAAATGTTCGGGAATAATTCCCCCTTGCGGGAAGGAATAGCAGAGGTGAAGGTAGTTAGGGGGATGTTTTAGATGTTTGACTTACAAAAAGAAATAGCAATAGGTCAACCGGCAGTTAGTTAATAGAACATAGACGATAGTAAAACAATATGACTTAATTTACACATTGGGTCATGCTGTAAGCATCTTCTTTGTTTAGTTTACCAACATTCCATAAAAGTAGGGTTCTATGTTTCTATGTTTTATGTGGTTAAGTTAAAATGGCTGCTTATCAATAGACCATAGACGAAAGAAGAATTGCGAAAAATCGAAAACAAGGAAAGTTTTGTATCAAGTAACTCAGCAGGTGTGGTTTTGTAAACCACACTTAATTAATATTCGCATTTGCAATGCGAAAAACATCAACTTCATTTGTTTATTATAGGCATTGTAAAAAGCGGATTGCAAATCCTTTTAGTAATGATTTGGATTGCAAATCCAAACCAGCAGATTTTTAAATAATTTAAGCCTAACAAAACAAAAAACGTAATAGTTTTACTAATAATTTATTTTAGAATATTTTAAGTAAAAATATAGGCTATACAAGGCTTTTGGTAAAATAATTGTCATAGAACATTTATAAAAAAACTTATCATTTAATTATCATGTTTAAACGGGTATTACTTATTTAAACATATAAAACAAATGAAAAAGAACATTTTTAAAACGGCTTTATTAAGCTTAACCTTTGGTGCTTTATTAATCACTTCGTGCAAAAAAGATGACGACAAAACCACCCCAACTCCAACAACACCTGCTTTAAAAAGCATTTATGAAATTGCAAAAGCCGATACTAGTTTTAGTATTTTAGTAGCGGCATTAGACAAAACTGGTTTAAAAGAAACTTTAACCAATGCCGGCACCTACACAGTTTTTGCTCCAAATAATGCAGCTTTTAGAAAAGAAGATGTTAGTGTGGAAGTAATCAATGCCATTACTGATACAGAGCAGATTTTAGCTTTAAAAAACGCTTTGCTTTACCACGTTTTAGGATCAAAAGTAAAATCTACTGAAGTACCTAATGCTTATGTTGGAACTTTATTTTTGGTAAATGGCAATGGCGTTTCGTTACGCACCGCTAATAATCCTGTAAAATTAAACAATGAGGCAAATGTAGTGGCTGCTGATATTGCTGCAAGCAATGGAATTATTCATGTTATTGATTTGCCTTTATCACCTCAATCGGTGGTTGATATTGCAGCAAATAATTCGGCATTTACTTCATTAGTAAGTGCGTTAGATAAAGCAGATTTGGTTGAAACATTAGAAGAAAGCGCCTCTATTACTGTGTTTGCTCCAACCAACGATGCGTTTAATGCCATCAACTTTAAATTAGAAGATTTTACCAAAGAGCAATTAACTCCAATTTTGACAGCTCATGTTTTAGGTTCACAAGTAAGGTCATCTCAAATTAAAAATGGCGATATGGTTACTACGCTAAATACCAATACTAAGTTAACATTTAATACTACTTCAGGAGTTAAATTTAACGGAGGCGATGTAACAGATGTAACAGTTACCACTGCTGATATTCAAGCAACAAATGGTGTGGTACATGTAATTAACAAAGTGGTTTTACCAGCAAAATAAATTTTATAGTAGAGACGTTTAACTAAGCGTCTCTACTTATTTTCAATTACCTAAATTGATAATCACCAACTGTAACTTGACTTAATAATGTTTCGGGAGCAACTAAAATAATAGTGTTTTTTACTGGTGTTGGTGTTAATGTAATGGGCTGTTGGTTTTAAATACCTTTTCCATCTTCTTCTTTATATAACTTTCATTATTAAATAGCCTATTCATCAGCGCCACATTAATACAAACACACCTATCAAACTTAACAATGCTGCAAAAATGGACTCTAGTTTAATTTTTTCCTTGCCCATGAAATGTGCTGATACAATTACTGTGATTGGCAAAAACGAAAAAATGGTTTGCGCTAACGATACATCCATATTACTTGCCGCAAAAAGCGACATACTTACTCCCATTACTGGACCAAATACAGTTCCTACAATGATGGGTTTAAAATACAATTTGGTGGTGCTAATTTCTTTAAACTCTTTCCAAACATTTACTTTAAAAATGCCCATGGCATAAATAAAAATGGTTCCTATAAAAAGCCTAATCCAAGTGGCGTGTATTGGTGAAAGTAATTCACCACTGGCATTTTGTAAAACCAAACCTTTTTTAGCAAATACCAAACCAACTCCCTGACATACTGCGCCTAAAATGGCAAAAATTATTCCTTTGGTTACATGTTTTTTATCTAAAACCTCATTGTTATGGGCATTGCTTTTTATAAACCAAGCTATACCTGCTATGGAAATAAGCATTCCTAAAATGCCAATAATATTAATGCTTTCGCCAAGCATAAGCACGCCACCAATTAAAGCTGCTGCAGGTGCAAAAGAGTTAAACAAACTGGTTCGGCTGCTGCCTAATATTTTAAATGCCGTAAAAGCAAAATGATCGCCAATACTTAAACCAATAATGCCCGAAACACCTAACCAAACCCAATGCATTGGCAGCGGACCCCTAAATAACTCAATAATGGCTAATTGGGAAACATGGCTAAACGAAATAACTACACAAGTAATTACACTTAACAAAATGCAAGCGTAAAGCAAACGCACCCTATTAACCGAAACTGGCGCATACAATTTAGATGCTTTGGTAAACGAAAACGTTCCAATTGTCCAACCAGTTAAAGTTATCAATGCTGCTATTATTCCTGTTGTTTGATTCATTCTTTTTTGTTTTTTGCAGCTGGCTTCTGGCAGCTAGCTTCTGGCTTTAATGGTTATTGATAATATATAATTGTTGTTTTATTAAATAGTTTTCTTCTATTAAATTTGGAATGATTCTATTATTAATTGGCCAGCTGCCAGTGGCCAGCAGCTAATTAAGCCTTCTTCCAATTATTTCTTTTATACGCTGATACAACTGAAACGGACTCAAAGTTCGCCAAGGCATATTATCAAACTCACCACCAAAATTAATGTAATAATCAATATTGGCATGTTTCATTTCATCAAGCACATGTTCTTGAAAATTTAATGCCACAATCCAACCTTCATCTTCAATGTCTTGAAACCATTCTTCGTAGTAACTGTCATCGCTGGCATGAAAATTCAATACATTTTCGCCAATCAATATAAATTTATCGATTCCAGCTGCGTTAAAAACTTCCATTACATCGCGCTTTAAAAACATAATATCGTTATGCAAAGCATCGTTCCATTCGCCCAATAATTCTGCCACGAGGAAACCTTTATTATAATCTGCAAAAATTATTTTTACATACAAAGTTGGTGTTCCAAAATCGTCCCACTGCGGATGGATTAAGTAATTGTATATTTGATTGGTAAAATCAAACTCGCTGTATTCTCGTTCATAAAAAGGCGAATTTTCATCGTCTTCACTTTTATACATATCGCGCCATAAGTAGTGTGGCTCAATGCTTTCCATATTTTTCTATTTATCGTTTGTAATCGGTTTTTAAAACCCTAAAAGTAGTGCGTCTGTTTACTTGGTGTTCAGCTTCGCTGCAATCTATATCATCACTGCAATCGTTTAATAATTTGGTTTCACCGTAACCAACAGCCACCATTCTGTCTTTGGCAATTCCTTTAGTAATTAAATAGGTTAAACAACTTTGCGCGCGTTTTTTCGATAATTCCAAGTTATAATCAGCAGGTGCACGGCTATCGGTATGGGAACCAATTTCAACCGTAATGGTTGGGTTATTTTTTAAAATAATGGACAACGAATCTAAAACCACTTTCGACTCCGGGCGTAAATCGTATTTATCTAAATCGTATAAAACACCTTGCAAGGTAAAATCAACTTCAGGCGCAGGAATTGCATCTAAATAAATAGTTAGCTCCACCACCGAATCCTTTTGCATGCCCACAGTCGAAATTTCTATTGGGGTACTCGCAAAATAACCGCTTTTGTTTGCTAAAAGTGTTTGTAAAGTATTTAATGGAATTTCGCCACTGAACTCGCCTTTATCGGTAGTATTTACGGTAAAAATATTCTTACCGTTATTATTGGTTAAGGTAACCAAACTTTTGCTAATTGGCGAATTGGTTTCGCGTTCCAAAACTTTTCCTTTTACCAAAAACACAAATGGTTTTACTATGATGCTGTAAATATCATCATCGCCCAAGCCATCCATTCTATTTGATGTAAAAAAAGCAATAGGTGCATTCGCTTTTTGTAAATGTTTTGGTAAAAATGTTATTCCAAAATCGTCTCCCCCACTGTTAATGGGATATTGCAAGTTTTGTGGTACTTTGTAAGTATTAACAGAATCTTGTGTTTTAAAAATATCTAACCCGCCTAAACCCATTTTGCCTTTGGTAGAATAATACAGTTCATTCGTTTCACTAATGTATGGAAACATATCATCGTCAAAAGTATTTACCACAGCACCTAAGTTTTTGGGTGTTTGCCAAGTGGCTTTTACTTCATCAAAATTACTAACATAAATATCTTTTTCACCAAAACCTCCAGGCATATCGCTAGCAAAATATAATTGCTTACCATCAGCACTTAAACTTGGTTGGCCACAACTAAAACTATCAGAATTGAAAGGCAATAAACTAGGCTCTCCCCATAAATTATTTTCTTTGTAAGTAACAAATATTTTACAATTAATTCCTTTTCCATCCACTCCATTACATTGTGTAAAATACATAGTGTTTTGAGTAGAATCTAAACAAGCCACACCATCGTTATAATTAGTATTTACTTTGCCTAGCACATTGGTTGGTTTGCCATAAGCATTATCGTAATTGGCTTCAAAAATATCACACATTTTTTGGCCTGTCCATTCAAATATTAAACTTCCGGTACTTTCTTTTCTGCTCGATGTCCAAAACATTTTCCCATTGCTGTAAAATGGTGCATAATCTCCAAATTCAGTATTCCAATCTTTTACATTGTTTACATTAAACTTAAGCGGATTGGCCTTCCATTGTTGCGCCAAAGCACAGGATTGTTGTGCTATTTTTCCTTTCGCATCCTCTGGTAATTCAAATAAATAATCGCTGAAAGTTCTGTTAGCATCATCATATTTTTCAAAATATTTTAATAAATTACCATAGCTATATAGCACAATAGGGTCAGGATATTTGGAATTGAGAACTTCTTCAAACCACTTAATTGCTTCACTATAATTATCGCTTAGTCTATAACTTTCAGCAATACCAAAAAGCACTTTTTGCTTTAATTCAACATCTTTTATTTTAGGATAAACTTTTTTATAAATGCTTGCAGCAGTATTATATTTTTTATATAAAAAAGCATTATTGGCCTTATCTAACTCAAATTGATAAGGTAGTTGATTTTGCTGTGCAATTAAGCTGTTAACACCAAATAGCACCAAAAAAAATAAAATGTTTCGCGTTGTTTTCATGAAAATATTGAGTCAAGACCAATTGTTCAAATATAATGAGCCATTGTTGAGCAATGCAATAGTAAATATTACTATTAAATAAATGACAATTAAATAACAAAATTGGCTGCTTACATATTCATTATCTTAAAGCACTCATACCCCCATCTACTTGCATAATTTGACCTGTAACCCAATTGGCGTTTAATAAATATTCCACAGCGCAACTTATATCCTCCACATTTCCAATTTTTTTGAGTGGATGGCGCTCTTCTGCACCTTTCAATTTTGCCTCTGCATTAATTAATTTATCTGCAAGCGGTGTAGCGGTTAGCGATGGGGCTACAGCATTTACCCTAATTTTTGGAGCAAACTCGGCAGCTAAACTGCGTGTTAAACCCTCAACAGCTCCTTTAGCCATGGCAATACTTGCATGAAAAGCCATTCCTGTTTGCATAGCCACTGTGCTAAATAGTACTATGTTTCCATTTCCAACACTAGTTAAATTTGGTAAATATTGCTTTATAGTTTTAACTGCACCTAGCGCATTTATATTAAACTCGTTCAAGTAATCTTCTGGTTTTAGTGCCCTAAATGGTTTTAAATTAATAGTTCCAGGACAATAGATTAATCCATTTATACCTTCTTCGATTATTGGAAAATTTGGACTGTCTTCACTTAAATCTATATGATGATAAGTAACATTATTAAGGCTTGATAAATTATTATTGCTTCTGCTCAATGCAATAACTTTATTACCTTTTTCAGTTAAATTTTTTGCTAATTGAAAACCAATTCCTGAGCTTGCACCTACTATTAAATACGTTTGCATATCATTACAACTCACATTAAGGTTTTTAGTTTTAGCAATTTTATTAATTATTCCAATTCATTTTTTACCTCCTAACCATTTAATGGTTCCTTTTGTGTAAGCAAAGTATTTTTTTTAAGGTTAACCTTTTATATTAGCCAAATAAAACATGTTAAACAAAGCAAAAATATATTGGTATTGCCAGTTTGGGGGTTGGTTTATTTTTATATTAATTGAACTCATTACCTATACCAATGTGTTTGGCTTTTCAATTGGTTTATTAGGTAATGCACTGGCTAATTGGATGGCAGGAATTATTCTAACTCATTGCTATCGTCTTTTTATAATTAAAGCCAATTGGTTGAATTTACCTTTACCAAAGTTAATACCCCGTGGAGTTATTATGATTATTTTGATTTCAATTCCACTAACTATATTAAATGTAGTTTTAGATTTTTACACCATTTCAAATGGATCTGAAAGTATTGATATTGAACACGAGTTATTGGCAAAAATAAACTTTGCAATTCTACCTATTTTCTTTTTTAATTTATCCAAATATGTGTTTTTATGGGCCATTATGTACCACTTTTTTGTGTATTGGGAAAAATTACTCAAAACCGAAACCGATAAATTTGAATTACAAGCTATTTTAAAAGAAACACAATACAACAATTTAAAAACACAACTAAATCCTCATTTTTTATTCAATTCTTTAAATGGAATAAGAACGTTGGTAGATGTTGACCCTGAAAATGCAAAAGAAGCAATTACAAGATTAAGTAGCCTTTTACGCGGTTCATTAAGAATGGAAAAACACAAAACAGTTTCGCTGGCTGATGAATTACAAACAGTAAACGATTATTTGGCTATTGAAAAAATTAGATTTGACGAACGCTTGAAAACAGAGTTGGAAATTGCACCTGAAACTTTGAAAACAAATTTACCACCTATGATGCTTCAAACATTGGTAGAAAATGGTATTAAGCATGGAATAAGTAATTTAAAAAATGGTGGCTCTATTTTAATAAAATCATTCGTAAAAAACCAAAATACGGTTATTCAAATAATTAATAGTGGGCAATTCAAACCAAAACATGAAAGTTCAGGACTTGGAATTGAAAATACCAAAGAAAGATTGCGTATACTATTTGAAGACAAAGCCACATTTAGCATAAAAAACCTAGACGAAAAAAACGTATTAACCGAAATAATATTACCATTATGATAAAAACAATCATTATTGACGATGAAAAATTAGCCCGCGAAGGCTTGAAAAACCTTTTAAAAGAGTTTACCGAAATTGAGATTATTGCTGAAGCAAGTAATGCTGATGAAGGCTTAGATTTAATTGACAAATTAAAGCCTCAATTGATTTTTTTAGATATTCAAATGCCCGAAAAAACTGGTTTTGAAATGTTAGAAGAGCTAATTGAAACCCCTGCCATTATTTTTACAACTGCCTATAATGAATTTGCCATTAAAGCTTTTGAAGTAAATGCGCTTGATTATATTTTAAAACCCATAGAAACCAGTCGTTTACGCGAAGCTATTTCAAAAGCTAAAAAACAAATTGCAGCTGACGAAGAACAAAAAGGAAATGGAAAACTAACAGAAGATAGCCAAGTATTTATTAGAGATGGCGACCGTTGTTGGTATGTAAAGTTAAATGATATCCGACTAATAGAAAGTAATGGAAATTATGCCAAAATATTTTTTGATAAATACCAACCATTGATTCATAGAACTTTAAACTCATTAGATGAACGCTTAAGCCCGAAAATGTTTTTTAGAGCCAATCGCCAACAAATAGTGAACTTGAACTATATTGATAAAATTGAGCCTTTCTTTAACAGTGGTCTTTTATTCTACATGAAAGATGGCTCTAAAGTGGAGGTTAGCAGACGCCAAGCTGTTAAGTTTAAAGATATGATGAGCTTATAAAAATAATTTAGTTTAATATATTTTTTGAAATAATTTTAAACCAAGCAGTATAGGTATTTGGATTATTAACCATGTCTTGTTTTAGCCAATCTAACTCTACCCATTTGTAGCTAGCAACTTCTGCAGAATTGATGATTACTTCTCCATTAAAGTTTCCAACTAATACATGGTCAAATTCATGTTCTGTTAGTCCATTGTCGAAGTCAGCCTTGTAAATAAAACTAGTTTTAACATCCAAAAAACAATCAAAGCCCATTTCTTCCTGAAGCCTTCTATGGGCAGCCTCAACAATAGTTTCGTTAACCCTTGGGTGGCTACAGCAAGTATTTGTCCAAAGGCCTGCACTATGGTATTTAGTTAAAGCCCTTTGTTGTAGGAGAAGCTCCTTTTGATCATTAAAAATAAATACTGAAAAAGCACGATGCAACAACCCTTTTTCATGTGCTTCTTGTTTTTCCATTTTACCAATTTCTTGGTCATTTTCATTCACCAATATTACGTATTCCAAACCCATTAATTGTTAATAACATAACTTTTTTAATATAGTTTTCCAATAACTTATTGCTTTACAAAAGCAGCTTTTCCATCATCTAAAAATTTAACAAACGCAGCTTCATCGGTATCGTAAAAACGAGGACCAGAAAGTTGTTTTTCATTGCCATCAATTACTACATACTGTGGTTGAGCAGAAAAATTATACTTCGAGATTTGTAAATCTTGATTTTGCTCTCCAATGGTTTTTTTAACCTTATTGTCTCTGTTGCTGGTGTACCATTCATTTTCAGGTAATTCTTTTCTTTCGTCAGCGTAAAGCGACACAATGATAAAATCGTTTTGCAAGCGTTTAAGCACTTCAGGTTTTGCCCAAACATATTCTTCCATTTTACGACAATTAACACAAGCATGGCCTGTAAAATCAACAAATATTGGCTTTCCAGTAGCTTTAGAAGCCGCTAATGCTTCATTGTAATCAAAATAACCTGTTAAACCATGAGGTAACTCTAAAAAATCAGAATGTTTGGTTTGAGGTGATGGAATGCTAGATGGTTGAATTGTTGAACGGTTATTTTCATTTCCTAAAATAAAATCTTGAGTGCTCATTGGTGGCAATAGGCCAGAAAGTGCTTTTAAAGGCGCACCAAATAAGCCTGGAATCATGTATACACCAAAACAGAATGAAATCACCGCTAAACCAAAACGAGGAACACCTATAAAAGGCATATCACTATCGTGACTAAATTTTAATTTGCCTAATAAATACATCCCTAATAAAAATGCAATTACAATCCAAATGGTTAAATAAATTTCTCTATCTAAAATTCCCCAATGATAAACTACATCGGCAGTTGATAAAAATTTAAAAGCAAAAGCAATTTCAACAAAACCTAAAACTACTTTTACTGAGTTTAACCAACCACCACTTTTAGGTAAATTTTGTAACCAACTAGGAAAAACAGCAAACAGAGTAAATGGTAAAGCCAAACCAAAACCAAAAGATGCCATGCCAAGTAAAGGTTTTAAAAACTTACCTCCCACAGCTTCTATAAGCAAACTACCAACAACAGGGCCTGTGCAACTAAAAGAAACCAAAGCCAAAGTAAATGCCATAAAGAAAATTCCCATAAAATTGCCCATGCTACTTTTTGAATCAATTTTATTTACAAACGCATGTGGCAGTGTAATTTCGAACATGCCTAAAAAAGATGCCGCAAAGACCAAGAAAATAACAAAGAATAAAACATTAGGAATCCAATGGGTACTCAACCAATTTCCAAAATCTGGACCTAAACCAAAAAAGGCAAATACTAAACCAAGGGAAGCATAAATCCCTACAATTGATAAACCAAACGTAAATGCCCTTGTAATTCCTTCGGCCCTAGTACTACTTTTTTTAGTAAAAAAACTAACTGTCATTGGTAACATAGGGAAAACACAAGGAGTAACAACAGCAATTAAACCACCTAAAAATGCAATAATTAAGAAACTAAAAAAACTTTCTTCGGCCTTAGTTGGAGCAACCACATTAGTGATAGCTTTTGTTTCTGCCAAAATTGCACTATTTGATTCTTTTTGTTTTACAGCACTTTCTGCATTAACTAATTCAGCAGGTTTCGTTTCGGTTGATGCTTCAGGAGTTGTTTCAGTTGATGTAGGTGTTTCGGCCGAAGCAGTAATTTGTAATCCCTTCAACTCATACTCTTGCTCGTAAGGAGGCATGCACATACCTGTGACCTCTGAACATTCTTGAAAATAAATACCCACTTTTACCTTAGGTTTGTCCGAAAGGAGCTTGATTTTTTGAATAAATTTAGCCGTACCTTTCATTATACTAACTGTACCCTTCCAAACTTCTTCGTAATGTTTATGACTGCCAATAGGCTTGGTTTTACCAATCAAAGTATAGCTTGGGTCTTTTTTCCAGCCAAACTCTGCAGCAATTGGGCCTAAATTGGGGTCCATATCATTGCTGTACATATACCAATCTTTTTCAATTACACTTGTTAATAGAATCTCCACTTCATCGCCAATTTTAGCAGTTGGTTTGCTGCAAACCACTTTCCAAACAGGTTCTTTTTTTAGCTGAGCAAATACACCATTTGATGAAATAGTGAATAACAGTACTAGGAGTAAAAATTTGTAACTTAAACGAATCATATGCATATTATTAAAATATTGGGTATGGGCAAATGTAAAAGTATTTTTTTAAACACAATTATCAATATTTGCTTAAATTGACATATAGCAGTCAAATCATAAAAAAACCCCGAATTTTCTAAAATTCGGGGTTTAATTTTTTAAATTAATAAATTATTTTTTAGGGGCTATTGGAGCTACTGCTTTTGGTGCAGGTGGTGCATCTACAATTCCTAATTTCTTTTTTACCAATGCGGTAACATCGTCACCTTCTGGTTTGTAAAGCATACCTGCAGTATTACTATCAAATACATAAGTATAGCCTACTTCCTTGGCTACTTGACCTATTGCACTTTTGGCTTTTTCTACTATTGGTTTTAACAATTCTGCCTCTTTTTTACGGCTATCCTCTTGAGCAGATTGTTGAAACTCTTGGATTCTTTCTTGTAATTGGCGCAATTCTTTTTCCTTAAACTCACGCATTGTTGAAGAAAGTTTGGTTCCTTCTTCTTCGTATGATTTGTACTTAGTTTGAAATTCTTGTTGTAACTTACCTAGGTCATCTTCTAACTGTTTTTGATACTTTTCCATATCTGTATTTGCTTTCTTGTATTCTGGCATTGCTACCATAACCTCTTGCAAATCTACATAACCTAATTTTTGAGCATTTGCTACAAATACCCCACCGCAAAGCGCAAATACCATTGCCAATGCAAATTTTCTAATGATGCTTTTCATTTGTATTCTTATTTATTTTATTTTTATATTATCGTTTTTCGTTACCCTCGTTAGTTTTGGGTGCAGGATTTTCAGGCTTTAATTGGTTTTTACTTGGTTTATCAATTGCTATGCCAAGTTCAGTTAAAACCTCATTACTCATATCATATTTGGAATTGGTGTAAAGCATTACCACTTCCCCACCCTTTGCAAATATAAAGTCATAAGCTCTGGCTTTAGCCACTTTTTGCACTGCATCAAAAACTTTATCTTGTATAGGTTTTACCAATTCTTGACGCTTTTTAAACAAATCACCTTCAAACCCAAATTTTTTATTTCTAAATTCTCTTAATTCGTCCTGCATTTGCTTTAATTCAACACCACGCTTTTTTTTCATTTCATCACTCATTAGCACTTGTTCAGCACTAAATTCTTTTTCTGCTTTTTCTAAATCTTGCATTTTAAGCTCAATTTCTTTTTGCCAATCTTCACTCAATGCATTTAACTGTTTTTGTGCAGACCTGTATTCTGGTAACAAATCCAGAATGTATTCCGTATCAACGTAAGCAAATTTTTGAGCAATAGCTTTATTGCTTGCAAAAGCAATCAAAATTGTAATAAGAACTACTATTTTTTTCATAATAACTAAAACTAATTTCTGTGTTTTTAGTATAAATAATTTTAAAACTGCTGACCAATTAAGAAGTGAAAATTACCTCCATTTACGCCTTGACGTAGTGGCACATCATCAATTCCCCAACCGTAATCCAAACCAATCATACCAAACATTGGTAAAAATATACGAACGCCCATTCCATAACTTCTGTATAATTTAAATGGATTGTAATCTCTAAACTCAAGCTGAGCATTCCCGGCTTCAGCAAAAACTAGCGGAAAAACTGTAGCTTGTGGATTCAATGAAATAGGGTAACGTAATTCCATTGTAAACCTATTGTATAATGCAGCTCCTTTAGGAGCTGTTTGTCCTGTATTTGGATCGGTAAATAAAGGCGTTAAAGTATTGTCTTGATAACCTCTTAAAGCCACAAGCTCACGTCCATCAAGGTTAAATCCAGTTAAACCAGCCCCACCAACCCAAAATCTTTCAAATGGAGTAATTGCTAGGTTTGAATTGTACCGTCCTAAAGCACCAAAATTAACCCTAGTCATAAATACTAAATCCCCCAATATTCTGTTAAAGAACGTTGCATCAAATTTCCATTTATGAAATTCTAACCACCGCGTATTAGCAGCATCGGTCTTTGAAAGTAATGAATATGGAGGTGTAGCTTGTAATGAAAGGGAAATATTAGAGCCCGTTCTTGGATAAATAATTTGATCGGTTGAGTTACGGCCTAATACCACCTTAAAACTTAAATTATTAGAAACACCACCTGCAATTGATGAAATATATGGCAATCCAGCAGAACTATATTTATGGTCATATTGCTGAAAACTTCCTTGGTATTGCAAAACAAAATAATCATCAGGCCATTTCAATCGTTTTCCTAATCCCACTGTTAAACCAGATGTAAACAAACCTGTACTTCTTGAATCTTCGCTAGAAAAACCATTTGTTTGGCGCGAGTGAAACACTGAAACACTCAATGCATTCGGTTTTTTACCTCCTAACCAAGGTTCAGTAAATGATGCTGAATAGGATTGAAAAAACGTACCATTAGTTTGAGCTCTTAACGAAATTCTTTGTCCATCACCACTTGGAATAGGATTCCAAGAACTTGCTTTACTTACTTTTCGAGCTGAAAAATTATTAATAGTTAAGCCTAAGGTTCCAATAATCATTCCAGCACCCCAGCCGCCTGAAAGTTCAATTTGATCATTGGCTCTCTCTTCCACCTTATATTCAATATCAACAGTACCTGTAGCTGGGTTTGGAACAGGGTTTACCCCTAAAGCCTCAGGGTTAAAATACCCTATTTGACTTAACTCTCGCAAACTTCTTGTAATATCGCTTCTACTAAAAAGCTGACCTGGTTTAGTTCTTAGCTCTCGTAAAATTACATGATCACTTGTTTTGGTGTTTCCTTTTACGGTAACTTTATTTATTCGGGCTTGCTCTCCTTCACTAATTCTTATTTCTAAATCAATACTATCATTCTCAATTAAAACCTCTACAGGTTCTACCCTAAAGAACAAATAACCATCATCCATGTACAAAGTACTAACATCTAACCCTTGCTGACTCATGTTTAATCTTTGATCAAGCGTTGTTTGGTCGTAAATATCACCACGTTTAATATTCAAAACTTTGCTTAACTCGTCATCTTTATACTTTGAATTTCCTATAAACTTAATGTTTCTAAAATAATATTTTAAGCCTTCATTGATAACAATTTTAATATTTACATTTTGATCTTTACCTCTCCATATAGAATCAGACACAATTTGAACATCACGGTAACCCATGCTTAAGTACTTTTCAACTATCTTTTGCTTGTCATCAGAGTAGTTTTCCTCAATAAATTTTGATTTAGAAAATAACCTATGTTTCCACTTGGTTTCTTTCATTTGCCCTCTAATTTGCTTATCGGTTAAGGCAGTGTTGCCTTCAATAATAATTTTATCAATCTTTATTTTTGGACCAGGAGTAACATAAATTTTGAGTTTATTGGTATTTTTTACTGCGTTGTAATCAACCATCTCAAACTTAACTTTAGTGTCAGAACGTCCTTTATCATCATAAAATTTTTTAATTTCACGTTCTACCGTAACTAATAAATTTTGATTGATAATTTGACCAGCTTTAATGGTTAGCGCCTCACTTATATCTTCAGCTTTACCTTTTCTTACACCTATAATGCTAAAGGTAGATAAGCGAGGTTTTTCTTTTAAAGCTAATTCTAGCCAAATTCTTTCGCCCTCTATCTTTTGAACCTTTAATTTAATATCATCAAAAAGTTTTTGTTTCCATAAAGTGGTTATTGATTTTGTAATATCATCAGAAGGTACTTTAATTTTTTGACCGATAGAGATACCTGAAATAATTTGGATTACACTTTTATCGTAATAACTCGTTCCTGTAACTTCAAATCCAGCTACTATATAAGTTTTTGCAGCGTTATAATCTACAACAGCATATGTATTGATATTATCAGTTTGTGCAGACACAAAACTTGTAATACCAAGAATAAGTGTTGTAATTATTGCAATTTTTTTTATCATTTGTTTATAACGAAAACAGTCTATTTATGTTACTTTAAAGTTTAAATTCAGCTTTCAATTTTTAATTAGTTATAAGTTGTTCTGAGGTTTTTCCAAATCTTCTTTCTCTTTGTTGGAAGTCAATAATGGCATCATACAGGTCTTCTTCTTTAAAATCAGGCCACAGTTTAGGTGTAAAATAAAACTCTGCATAGGCCAATTCCCAAAGTAAAAAATTACTTACTCTGTGTTCACCACTTGTTCTAATCATCAAATCAGGATTTGGAATTCCGTTTGTTGAAAGATGTTTATCAATAACCATATCATCAATATCCGATATAGCTATTTCATTATTTTTAACTTGTGTAGCAATATTTTTTACTGCATTGATAATATCCCACTTAGCACTATAACTTAATGCTAATACCATTGTTAATCCATTATTATCCTTTGTGGCATCAATAGTGTCTTGTAATTGAAGTTGGCACTTAACAGGTAAATCGCCCATATTTCCAATTGCTTTCAATCTAATATTGTTTTTTTGCAAAGTGGGGGTTTCCTTTTTAATGGTATCAATTAAAAGTTCCATCAAGTCGTCCACTTCTTTTTGGGGTCTATTCCAATTTTCGGTACTAAAAGCATATAGCGTTATATATTTTAAACCAATTTCTGCCGCAGCCTCCACAGTTGTTTTAACTGCTTTTACGCCATTATAATGACCAAAAATACGGAACTTGCCAAACCCCTTGGCCCATCTCCCATTTCCATCCATTATAATTGCAATATGCTTTGGCAATTTGGTTTTATCTATTTGGTCTTTTCTCGACATGTACTGTTTTTAGCAAAATCGGACGAAAATAACGAAATTGTTTGAATCAAAAAGTATAAAAACTTCAAAATAAATTTCTGTTCAAAATAAACCAAACATTTATTTAGGCCTAAAAACAAAAAAGGGCCATCTAAACTAATTTAGACAGCCCTTTTGGGTTAAAAAATAATTCTATTGTCTTATTAAGGTAACTGAACCACGAACTGTTTTTTCAGGCTCACCTCTTAATTGATAAGTGAATAGATAATAATAAGTTCCTGCTGGGTTATCACCACCATCGTTGTTGGTTTTTCCATTCCACATTTTTTGAGCGTTATCGCTTTCAAAAACGGTATTACCCCATCTGTTCCAAATTACGATGCTGTATTTTTGATATCCTTCAATATCAATTTTAAACACATCATTTTTATCATCTCCGTTAGGTGTAAACACATTAGGAATATTTATTTTTCCTTTTGGAATAATTACTTGAATTACTTTACAAACAGAATCAGGACAGCTATTTGTACCAGCCACATCAGCCACAATACAAACATTAAATGCTCTGCTAGAATCTATGTCAAATGTTTGAACAAAATCATTCAAATTACTTGCTTCATCAAAATCTTTTGGAAAGCCTGTAAACAGTGAACCGTCAGGATTGTATATTTTCCATGTGTATTTATCAGAAATAACTGTATCGGATGTATTTACTAACCTAAATTGATTTTCACCTGCTTGAGTAGCGGTAAAATCGGCCTTAGATTTAGCTGCAACCATTAATATAGTATCGTGGTTTGGACAAGGCGAATAAGCCCTATCAAACTTAGTTGATGCAAGAACAAGTTTATACTGACCTACATTATTAAACCTATACTGCCAAGCGGTATCGCTAATATAATTAGTTTTCAATACTGAATCTAGTTTTGTTCCTAAGGCAGCATCAAACACATCCAATCTATAACGGTTAATGGTATCTCTATCAGATTGGTTTCTTAGTTTAAATACTTCACCCACACAAACCGTGTCTTTAGAACTTACTAAATCAACCTTATAAGGAACATTTATAACTATTCTTATTGGTTTTTGTGCCCCATCTACCGTGTCAGGAACTATTGCTGGCCTACAAGCACTAGCGCTACCATCTTCCGTATTATAACCCTCGGCTGTAATATAAAAAGTTCCTGGTTGGTCGTAATAGAAAACTGCAGTATCAATTACAGAATATTTATACGTGTACGATAACCTATCAGGACGACCAGAACGAATAATAGTTAATTTGGTGAATGTATCTTCTGGTAAAGACCAGCTTTCTCTTTCAGGAATATTCACCACTCTTACTCTTTGCGGTGTACAACCTAAAGTATCATCAAGCAAAATTAAGTGTGGACGAGGACCACTCAAAATGATATCTTTCTCAACTTCGCTCTTACACCCTTGTTCAGTTATAATTTCTAATCTTACTCTATATTTTCCATATAATCTATAGTCATACTGAGGGTTTTTTAAGATTGATTGAGGTGCTTTTGGAAAATACTTTCTATCGCCAAACCACCATTTCCATTGTGCAATTCTATCTAACGAATCAACACCTGTAGAAGCAGCATAACCATCTAAAATTATGGTAGAGTCTCTGAAAAGATATTGATCGCCACAAATAAATAAATCTTTTGAAGCAATTTGCGCAATAGGTTTTACCACATTTACAAACTGAATACAAGTATCCCATCTTCCTGTACTATCTATAGATATCATAGATACTTTGTATCTTCCCCACTTATCATATTTATGCGATACATTTGGCAGTTTTCCGGGAGTTAATTCTGTATTTGCTTCTAAATGATCGATTACACCATCACTTTCAAAATCCCAATAAATACGTTCACGGAAAAAATCATTACCTTTAAATCTGTAGCACTTAGTGATGGTTTTGCCTACATCGTTCGCTGAAACTATTGGTAATAAATTAAACCCAATAGGACAAGTAGTAATACCATTAGGAAATACTTCGTAATCCCAAGGAACTACGGTAATGTCGGGTCTCAAAGAATCGATTGGATAATTATTTTTGGTATAAGCCCATTGGTGCATATTTCCATGGTCATGAAAATCATTAAAGTTTTCATCTGGTGCTAACGGACGCGAACAAGCTGATGATGGATACCAATATCTAACCGAATCTCTAAAAAACACAGTTTCCCCTTCACAAAATACAGTATCCAAATCGCCATTGCTATTCAAAATATCAAAGGTATCAATTACACCTATTACAAGATGGTGTATTGCCAATGATTTACACCTAGAAAATGTATTTGAAATCATAGTATGTTGTACTTCAGTTATATCACCTTTTCTAATTAGTTCATTATTACCACCTAAAACCATATTCTCGAACGATGATTTTTCATACTTGTGGGTAATAGGTAAAAGCATGAAACTCGAATCTAAAATATTGATTGTTGTATCATATTTGGGTGTCAATTTATTAATATCTGAACATTCGTAGTATTGTCTAATAACGGTGTCTCTAGAAATACGAGTACCTATTGGAAAATATTCCAATACAGGCGAAGCAGTCCAAGGTAAAGTAAGTGTATTGTATTGGTATCTAATTCTATTATAAGGCTCATCAGAGTTAGGTTGATAATAGAACGAATCAATAGTTGCAGTACCATCACCCCAATTCCAAACATCAGCAATCAAATTATCCTGTGTTGAATCTACATAATGAAAAGTAACATTATCGCCTTTACCTCTTAAATAACAGAAAGATTCTTTGGCATTAATAGTTTCATTTTCATAAGAGTATTTTTCAGTTCTAAAATCAGCATTAAAACTAATATACCTGAAGAAGCGATGATACCAAACTGTATCACTCATACCACATTTTTGATCAGGTATAGTACAATTTGTTGGAGTAGCACAGCCTGTTCCTACTACCAATCCTAGTGTTATCCAACCTCTTTTTTTATCAAAAGGCATTGGAGATGCACCAACAGGGCTACTTCCGTCAGGATAATAATGCACAAATGTACTTGATCCTGAAGGTCCTGTCCATGCTTGCGGTGGTGGCGTATAGTTTGGCGTATTCCACATTGGAGGCATAACTAAGTTACCTCTTGTTCTACCTGCCTGAACTTTTCCTTCTGCAGAAAAGTCTAAATTGGCAGAACCATCAAAAGGTACAAAATTATCTAAAACACATGGTGTTAAATCATTTCTATCTAATAACGAATCGTAATTAATTTGTAAAAACGACCTTCCATTACTAGGCATGATACCAGCACCTGTAACTGATTGAGCTGTATCTAAAAAGCCTGTATTGTCAAAAACCAATTTAGCATCTCCACCAAAATCTCCGTTTTTAGAACCTGGACAAATTCTTCCACTTTGAGTTAAACCAAAAGCATCAGGTCTAACAAAATTTAGGGATACGGTGTTAGAACCATTACAATCCCAATCATCTAAAAACAATGAGTCGGTAATTAACGAATCCTTTGAACCTTTAGTAATAGGATCATAAATTTTAACAATTTCTGTCTTGACTTTTACTTGTCTATAATCAGGATCATCCGAAGCATTGTTCAGCGAATCCTTCATTTTTAATCTTACAGAAACCTCTCTTATAATATCTCGTTTAAAGGCATATTCATAGAGTGTCATTATGGGTCTTATTCCCGGTATGGTATCACTTCCGCGGTACCTTCTAATTCTTTTGTCGTTAGCTAAAGTTAAATTTACAAGCAAACCTCCCGTATCTATTCTAGTACCCGATTTTATAATATCCATCCAATTTCCGCGCGAGCCCGATATTGGATCGGGTATATCTTTACTTAAAGTAATTATCCTATTAGGTGCAATATCGGTAGGCCAAATATTTACCATAGTATCCAATCTTGATTGAACGGCACCAACAGCCCTAATTTGTTTGTTCCAAGTAGAAGTATCTTCACCTGCAACCCAATTAACACCTGTGGGTGGTGCTATTGGAGGAGGCCAGCTTGAATGACTTAAGGTCCAGTCTTTCGACCATCTTACAGTATCATAAGGCGGAAAATCATGTCCGTATTTATACCATGACAATATTTTATCCCAATTAGTGAATTGATGCTTTGGTAATGAATCGTGTGAATAATTACAACCATTGTATCTACCCAAATATCTATTTCCATTTGCTATAAATGCTCCAAAAGTTCTTGCTTGCATGTCAAACGCATCTGTGTATGGTGGTTCTCCAGCAAAAGCAGTAGTTGGGTTAGGAATAGAATACGAAGTACAAGCAGGTGCATATTGATTTTCACCAAAATCCCAATTTATCCATAACCTGTGCGATTGATAAACAACAGATGTGTTTACAAAGTCTACAGGATAAGTTGGCCCACATTGCGTTTTTTGCCAAGGCAAAATAACAACAGGTGGTGGTGGAGTTGGTTTTTCTATTCTTACTTGAGGACCAAGTACGTTAACACCCATTCCAATTAAAATATCACCTTCTAATTTATACCAATTATTATTTACTGTAATCAAGTTTGACGAGTCTTTAGGCAAATAAACTATTTCGGCTGCATTTAAGGCTACAGTGTCAAGTGTGCTAAAATATACAATACTATCTATAGTAAGTGGCGCAACTATATTGTTCCCTGGATAAAAAAATCCTTTTTGGCCAAATACATCAATTATAGTATCATTTTGGTTTGGCCTAGGAACTAAAGTTAGTCTGTATTTTATTGGCGAAGAATATTCATAAATAGCAGGTACTGTGTTTAAAAAACCTGTAAATGGATTTTTGAAAGTATATTGAACAGTATCCCAATAATTAGGAATGAAAGTGGTGTCGGCCTTAAAAAAATCATAACTTCTAGATGTAAAATCAATATTTTTCTGGTGTCTATAATAAAACCCTAAAAAATTTGTTGGGTTTGTTGGGTCTATTATGGTATCAATTTTATAATCAGAAATTTGACCGTTATAATTAATCAGTACATACTTACTGCTATTCAATAAATTATTACTTCTTAAATAACGACCAACTCTTGTTGGTATAGTAGGAAATAATCTATAAGAGTTAGGGTTTAACGAAGTAGGAAAACTAGGATTAGGTGCTCTAAAATAATCTAGGTACTGATACCTGTTTTTATCCTTTGGTAGTGTATCTATTTTAGAATAAAAGTTGTAAACAAAAGGCCTAGGAGGAAGGCCCGGGCAAACAACAGTTAAAGTAGGGTAAAACTGACCCATTCCTAAATATTTATAGGTTGGTTGGTCTTCGGTAAATCGATCACTTACACCCGGATTAGTGGCGTTTGGATCGTTAAAATTCCAAATAATATCTAATCTTGTTCCACCTTTTCCTATTAATTCCTTGTTGTTATAAAGTGTTACAGCGCCCGATTGTGGACTTAAAAAACATACAGAATCAGCTATGGTATCGTTTTGAAGTTCTCTTTTTGTTAAAATTTCAATCTCGTAAATAATATTTTCAGGTAAACGCAATCCACTTGTTCTGTAGTAGAATGTATCAGCACATCCGAGTGGTTTATTTTCAACTGTTAAAGTAGGATAAAAAACATTATTTTGTGTATATTTATGAGTAAATGATTTTGTCCACATATTAAAATCTTGGGTTACAGTATTAGGCGGACCAGATACATATTTAGTACCATCGCCAAAATCCCAAGTAAATGATTTTACAAATGAAAAACCTAATGGAGTAGTATTGGTGTAAATATAAGGAGTAGTATCGCAGCGAGGTTCACCTGTAATAGTAAATTTAGGGTTAATATCTGCAGCTAAACTTATTACTCTTACACTTTGAAAATCTCTAGTAGGGTCGGTTCTACAACCAACAGAATCTACAACTGTTAAACTAACTTTATAAGTTGGGTTAACTAAATTATATTTATGACAAACATTTCTAACATTTGTATCAGTAATTAAACGCGCATTACCATCGGCATAAACCCACTCATAGCTTAATAACGGGGCATCCCCTTGCTTCGTAAGATTATTAAAACAGTAGTTATTATTTTTGAAGCATTGTGTATCTCTGCTTGCTAGCGTAATAATTGTTTTAGGTCTTTCCCAAATTTTTCTTTCTTTAGTAACTATAATATCAGGCCCACTTGTTCTTTTAACCACAAGTGTAATGGTATAAAGACCACCTTTATTATAAATTTTTGAGAAAAAAGTACTAGGGGGATTAGGCCCATTCCTTGTTAACATGGAGGTGTCGTTTGGAATACCCCATCTTACAGTGTATGATAAAACATCTGCTTCAGGAATTCCCGGAATTACATTAACCTGGGTTAGGTCAACTTCCGAACACGCTATTTTAGGTGTCATTGTAAAGTCGGACTGGGCTTTTACCAATACTGACATAAACAATAACAAAATTAAAACCGCCTTGTGTTTTAATTTGTTGGTTGATAGTTTAAAGTACATATATTTCATTCTTTATTTTTTGTTTTAAACAGTTTGCTAACATAATATTATTTAATTCAATTACAAATTTTAAATCGTTAACGTATGAGCTTTATTTTGGTCATTTGAGTTTGTAATTTATCACTATTAATAAATTTAAAATTCAAAACTCCATAGTAAACACCACTATTACAAGGTTGTCCAGTTTTTTGACTTACTCCATCCCACGTAAAATTTTTATCATTACTTTCAAAAACTAACTCGTTATTAAAATTATAAATTTTTAAATTAAACAGTTTTTCACCTTCAATTTCTATTACATACCTATCATTTAAACCATCATTATTTGGTGTTAACACATTAGGTGTTTTAATAAATGCTGATTCGTTTTTGTATGTTTCGGTTGCTTCAAAATTATTTTCAATGTTTTCAATTGAATCAATTTTGTCATCCAAGTCAATCTCAGGTATGGTAGGATTTGCGATTATCTCAGTAACAACTATAGGAGTAACAGTTTGCTCAAGATTTTTATTATTTAAACCTTCTTGCTGTTTATTCTCCACATTTAACTTATGCTCAATAAAATTATCATTAATATAAGCATCTTGGGTTTTAATTAAACTATTAGAAACATACTTTTCATTGTTTGTAAAAGTTTGTTTTGGCTTATCAGTTACCTGTGTTTTGTCTAAACTAATTTCTCGAGAATTTACTGCAATTGGTACTTTTAATTCTGCAACTTTTGATTCTCTTTCAATATTTTCTTTTTTACTATTTTTAGTGTAAAAATAAGTAGCCACCGAAGTAGGAATTGCCAGAATAGCCGTTACTTTGATAACAGTTAAAGCCAATTTGCTTAATACAACTTTACTTCCAGCTAAACCGCTTTGAGCAGCTGCATTGGCTTGCATACCTTGCTCAATTCCGGCCCAAATATTCGGGGCATCGGGAGCAAAATCCTGCATTTGTTGTTTTAATATTTCGTCTAAATTATTCAATTTACTTTTTTATATTCTTTTAAAAAAGCTGCTCTTGCTCTTGCAAGTTGGCTTTTTGATGTTCCTTCATTAATGCCAAGCATTTCTGCTATTTCAGCATGCGAAAACCCTTCAATGGCATACAAATTTAAAACTGTTCTATATCCTAATGCCAATTTTTGCATGGTTTCCATAATTTCTTTTTTACTAATTTTATCAATTGTAAAACTATCAAAGCCTAAATCAAACTCTTCTGCTATATCAGATGTTTCAGTATAAAATTTATTTACCCTAATATTTTCCAAAGCACAGTTAACAAAAATTTTCCTCATCCAAGCTTCAATCACACCTTTGCCTTCAAATTGCTTCATTTTTCCAAAAACCCTAATATAACCTTCTTGCAAAGTATCTTTTGCGTCTTCGGGGTCTTTACAATACCTTAAACATATACCATACATTTGTTTAGAAGTAAGTTCATACAACATTTTTTGGGCATTTGAATTCCCTTGTATGCACTTTTCAATTAAATCTTGAGTTACGTTTTGGCTCACTTTTCTTTTGCTGTTGTGTTTGATTAAAGAATTAATTTTTTAGTTGCATGTTAGGGTAAAAAAAACTTAATTTTTTCTAAACACTTTTATTACCTTATATTTCAATTACATTTTTACTTACTTTGTATTTATTACATTAACCGCTTTGATTGCTAAAAACAAACATATAATATTCGTTGTAACCTTGCTTCTGAGTTTGGTGTTTAACATAAAGGCACAGGTGTTTAATGAAAATAAAAACAACAGTTTTTACCTTACAGAAAATAAAGGACAATGGGATTCCGACATAAAATATAAATATACCAATTCAGTCAATCATATATTATTCAAACCAAATCAAATCAAGTATTACTTTTTAAACGATGAAAATGTTAGTAAAGCAAACCATCATTTAAAAAAAGGTGAAAAAGAAATGGGTTTAATAAATGGCCATTTAATAACCCTTAATTTTATGGCTGCCAATTATAACTCCATCATTTTAGCAAGTGGGCAAGCTGCTCCATTTTATAAAAATTATTATATTGGAAATAATCCTAAAAAATGGCAATCAAAGGTTCAATCATTTTGTCAAATTACCTATCAAAATATTTATCAAAATATTGATTTAAAAGTTTCTACAAAAAGCAATATTGGGTTAAAATATGATTGGGTAGTAAAGCCCAATGGCAATTTAAATGATATAAAATTTAATTTTCAAGGGGCAGACACCATTTACAGTCAATACAACGAATTATATATAAAACACAGTCAAGGTATTTTAAGGGAACAAAAACCTTTTGCTTATCAAATAATTAATGGTAAGCGTATTATGGTAAATGTTAATTACATTATAAACAAAAACACAATTAGCTTTAATGCTGAGTTATACAATAAAGAGTACGAACTAATTATTGATCCCGATTTGATTTTTAGTACTTACAGCGGTGCTACAGATGATAACTTTGGTTTTACTGCCACCTATGATAGTGAAGGAAATTTATATTCGGGGGGGGTAAGTGGTGATGCTTTTGGGGGAAAATATCCGGTTACACCAGGAGCTTTCCAATTAACTTACAAAGGTGGAGACCAAGAAGCTCCCGTAAATTTGGCTTGCGATATTACCATAAGTAAATACAGCAGCGATGGAAAACAATTGATTTATGCAACTTATTTGGGTGGTACAAAAAACGAATATCCGCATAGTTTAGTGGCAGATAACAACGACAATTTAGTGATTATGGGAACAAGTAAATCCGTTGATTATCCAATAAGTAATGATGCTTACGACAATTCACAAAATGGCGATATTGATATAATTGTAACCAAACTTAGCAAAGACGGAACAGCACTTTTAGGCTCCACTTTTATAGGAGGAGTGGGAAATGATGGGCTTAATATAAAACCTTTTTTAAATACATTTTATGCAGATGAGTTTAGAGGGGATGTTATTATTGACAAGCAAAATAATATCATAATTGGCAGTTGCAGTTTTTCAACAGATTTTCCAATAACTTCAGCTTCGTTTGGAGCCGCCATTCCTAGTGCTATTCAAAAAGGGGTTGTTTTTAAACTTTCGCCTACTTGCAATAATTTGATTTTTAGTGCTGCCATGCCGGGAATTAGCGAGGATGTAATTTATAGTGTAGACCTAAACCAAACGGGTGATATTTTTATAGCAGGAACCACAACAGGTAATATGCAAATTCCAACTGCAACTAATTCATTTATTGGAGGAAATTCAGATGGATTTTTTGCAAAAATAAAGTTTGATGGCTCAGTTATTTTAAAGGCAAAATATTTTGGCACCATTCAAAACGACCAAGTTTTTAGTTTAGAAATTGATAATAATGAAGATGTTTATATAGTTGGAAATTCACTTGGTAATATTTCACCTATTGGAAATGTGTATTCTGTAAGCAATGGAAAGCAGTTTATTAGTAAAATAAATAATGATTTTAGCACCATTAATTTTATTAGCACTTTTGGACGAGG
Source organism: Bacteroidia bacterium (assembly GCA_044239605.1). Lineage (GTDB taxonomy): Bacteria > Bacteroidota > Bacteroidia > UKL13-3 > UKL13-3 > JAAFJM01. The sequence continues at coordinate 182,557 of JBIIBC010000001.1, forward strand.
TGCAACAGATGTAGATTTAAGTATCAATGCCTTTTTACTAGATGACTGTGGGCGTTTGTATATAAGCGGTTGGGGCGGAAATAATCCAATATTTGGATTAGGGGGAAACACCTCGGGACTACCTGTTACCAACGATGCATTTCAAAAAACTACAGATGGTAACGATTTTTACTTAATGGTTTTAAGTCAAAATGCAGAAAAAATTTTGTATGCCACATTTTTTGGTGGAAACAACTCTTCAGACCATGTAGATGGAGGAACAAGTAGGTTTGATAAAAAGGGATATATTTATCAATCGGTATGTGCAAGCTGCCCTGCAAGTGGAAACTTTCTGAGCGATTTTCCAACCAATACCGATGCTGTTTTTAAAACTAATTTGAGCCCAAGGTGCAGTAATGCTGCTTTTAAAATGTCGTTTAGGTTTAAAGAAGCTGCTATTGAAATGAATATTGATACTTGTGCCAAAACAGTTACACTTGGCACACCAACCGAAAATGCATTGAATTATTTATGGTTACTGCCAAACGGCAAAACAAGTATTTTAAAAAACCCATTGGTTACAATTGATGAAATTAACAATAAAGAAATTGTACTGATTTTAAATGCGAATACTAATTGTGCCGACACTGCCAAACAAACCTTAACCTTTAACGAATCAATTAATAAAGTAAAATTTAGCAATGTATTTACCCCTAATAATGATGGAATAAACGATTTATTTTTAATAGATGGTATTAGCCAATGTGGTGAATATGAATTGACTTTTTTTAACCGTTGGGGGCAAGAAATTTTTAAAACAACATCCAACCAACCAAAATGGGATGGAAAAACCAGCAATGGGCAAGATGCTTTAGCAGGAGTATATTATTATTTGGGTTTTTATAAAAGACAAAACGAACCAAAAGTAAAATTGCATGGTACAGTTACTTTAATTAGGTAAAATAAATTTTATTTTCGAATTTTGATTTTTAATCTTTTACTTGAAATCGATTTTAAAAATAGTATTGTTAATAATTGCAATCCAAAAAGTGAATGCTCAAATAGTGCACGACCCAATTGGTGCAAGAGCCTGGAGTTTGGGAGGAAGCAGTACGGCTGAAAGTAATGTGTTTTCGGTAAACAATAATATGGCTAGCTCGGCCGAACTAAAGGAATACCAAATTGGTATTTATAATCAAACTCGTTTCAGTATAAAAGAGCTCAATTTAATTAATTCAAGTTTTTTAATTCCTACAAAACTATTTCATGTTGGAGCAAGTATAAACCACTTTGGTTACGATAAATACAACCAACAAAACATCAGCTTAGGAATTGCTAAAAAGCTAAACAACAACTTTAACTTAGGTATTACGCTTAATTACCTTACCATTAACATTGCAGAGCAAGAAAACACAGGCGCTTTAACAGGAAGTTTGAGTGCTTTTTATAAAATCAATAAAAACTTACAACTGGGTGTTTTATTATTTAATCCAACTTTAAGCAATTACTCAATTAATGGTTACGGAAAAATAAATACATTTGGAAGAATTGGTGTAAAATACCAAGTAAATAAAAGCGTGTATTTAATTGGCGATTTGGATAAAACCATAGAACAAGAAACTATTTTGAGAGGAGGCATTAATTATGCTCTTCACCCCAATTTTGACCTAAGTTTAGGGTATGCCAACAACCCCAACAATTTAACTTTTGGGTTTAATGCCAAAGCTAAACAAATGGACTTGGCGTTTGCTGCAAGCATGCATGAAATATTGGGTTTTACACCACATATTGGTTTGATATTTTATGGCAAATAAAAGGCTTGTTTTTATAAAATATTGGGGTGCTTTGGCAATGTTATTTTTGGGGAAAATATTGCTTGCGCAAAAATTGCAAAACAAAACCGAAATTATTTCAGCCATTATTGAGAAATTGGTTGAAAATACTGAATCTACCATAGATTATACCGATTTACAAGCTCAACTTGAATACTTGTACGATAATAAAATTAACCTAAACAAAGCCACCGATAATGAATTAAGGCAACTTATTTTTTTGAAACAAACTGATATTTTAAGTATTATAAAACACCAAAAACTATATGGTAATTTTGAAAGCATTTATGAGCTACAAGCCATTGATAATTTAAGTGATGAAAACGTTTATTTTTTAAAGCATTTTGTAACTATTAATGAGGGCAACAAGCAACTAAAACTGAGTGAGCTTAAACAAGTTGGCAAAACCGAAATAGTAATACAACATGAAAACGATTTTCAACAACGGTTAGGTTATAAAACCAACGAGTTAAAAGCGCAAAACAAGCAGTATTACTTAGGTTCGCCCAACCGTTATGTGGTTAGAGCCAAACAAAAATTAGGTAAAAATATTGATTTGGGATTTACAGCTGAAAAAGATGCTGGTGAACAATTTTTTGACGGTGAACAAAAAAATGGTTTTGATTTTTATTCAGCACATATTCATATAAAAAATGTATGGCGTTTTAACCAAATAATTATTGGGGATTACCAAGCTAATTTCGGGCAAGGGTTGACCTTTGGAAGTGGCCTATCTGCTCGAAAATCGGCCTATGTATTAAATGTAAATAGGTATTTTCAAAATATTAGACCTTACCGAAGTGTAAACGAATTTGAGTTTATGCGCGGAGCAGCCTTAAATTATCAATATAAAAATTGGACCATCATTGGTTTTGTATCAAGCAAAAAAATAAACACCAATTTTCAAACTGCCGATACCAATCAAATAAACACTTTTGATGGTTTTACAGGTTTTAATGTAACAGGCTTTCATCGCACGGCCAATGAAATTGCTGATAAAGAAAATGTAAATCAAACCATTTTAGGAATGCATATTCAGCATGATTTTAAATTTTTACAAATAGGTTTTACTGGTATAAAAACCAATTACAGCAGTCCATTTTTACCAAGCAATGCCTTGTACCAAAAATATAACTTAACCGGAAATCAACTTATAAATGCTGGTGTAGATTATAAATTAGCCTTAGGAAATGCTTTGTTAAGTGGGGAATTTTCGAGTAGCGATAATGGTGCATTTGCCACTACTCACTCGCTTTTAATTGCTTTAGATAATAAACTAGACCTTTGTTTATTATACAGAAATTTTGACAAAAATTACCAAGTAACTTATAATAATCCGTTTGCCGAAAACAGCGATGGGAGAAATGAAACAGGATTTTATTTTGGCATAAGTTATAAACCTAAAAAAGCTTTGGTATTTAATCAATACATCGATTTTTATCAATCAAAATGGCTGCGGTTTTTGGTAGACGCACCAAGTAAAGGTTACGATGTTTTGAATGAAATACAGTACAATCCTTCAAAAAGTTTAAATATGTATGTGAGGTACAGATTTGAAAGCAAAGAAAAAAACGAAATCAATAACAATGAAGCCCTTAACGATGCTTTAGCCACACAAGAAAAGCAACAATTTAGGTTTCATGTAAAGTACAAATTGAGCCTTTTGCTAGAAGCAGAAACAAGGTTAGAACAATCGTATTTTACCACCAAAAACATTGCTCCAAGCAATGGAACATTAATTTATCAAGATTTAAATTTCAAAACCAATGGCGGCAAATGGACCATTAGTACTCGATTAGCACTATTTAGTATTGATGATTACAATGCAAGAGTTTACGCTTATGAAGATAATTTACCTTATACTTTTAGCGTGCCTTTATATCAAAATAGTGGCAGTAGATTTTACCTAATGGCCAAATACCAAGTAAACAAAAAAATGAAGCTTTTTGCGCGTTATGCACAAACAAAATACAATAATGTAAACAGCATTGGCAGTGGATTAGAGCAAATTAGTGGAAACACCCAAAGCGATTTAAGTATACAATTACAAGTAAGTTTTTAAAAAGAAAAAACATGACAGAAGAACAATACAAAGCCATTACCACTTGGCAAAACAACACATTTACTCAAGCAACTGCACTTTCAAAAATTGCCCATTTAAGGCAAGAAATAGAAGAACTGGCAGATGATATCAAAAACAATAATCCAAACAAAAACTTAGAGTTTGCAGATTGTTTTATTTTACTTTTTGGAGCAGCTAATTCAGCTGGAATGAGTTATCAAAATATAATTGAATCCATTAACCAAAAAATGGAAATTAATTACCAACGCCAATGGGGTAAACCCAATGAAGACGGGGTTGTTAACCATGTAAAGTAAATATTTTTTACTCTTCCAAAATTAACCTCCACTCACCAGCGTGTAAATTTTTTATTAATACACTACCAATCCTTACTCTTTTTAAGCTAGTAACCAAATAATCAAGCTTATAACACATACGCCTGATTTGGCGATTCAGGCCTTGAACCAAAATGATTTTAAAGGTAAAATCATCCATTTTTTGAATAAAACAAGGCAAAGTAATTTGTCCCAATATTTCAACTCCCCCACTCATTTTTAATATAAAATCATTAGTAATAACTTTATTTACAGTAACTATGTATTCTTTTTCTACTTCACTTTTTGGATTTATAGTTTTATTAAACAAGTTGCCATCGTTGGTTAAAATAAGCAGTCCTTCCGATTCTTTGTCAAGCCTACCAACAGGAAAAAGTTTTTCTTCAAAGTTAATTAACTCCTTTAAGTTATTGGGTATTTCGGTGTTTAAAGTGCATTCAATTCCTCGTGGTTTATATAATGCGACATAAATTAATTTTTTACCTTCCTTGATGACTTCTCCATTAAGTTCTACCCTATCAGTTTCTTTAATTAAAATATTATCATTCACATTTACAGCATTTACCAATATTATATTAGCTGCGATTATTTCTTTTGATTGAGCATTTGAAATCTGCATTTTTCTTACCAATAAATACTGTAACTTATCTCTGTACGACATTTTATAAAACCCATTAACTTTTGAGCAAAATAAAGACAAAATTTAGGAGTAAATTCATTTCCCCTAAAAATCTTAAATTTATACTCTAAAAAATTACGCAAAGTCTTGCTCATAATGGAAAGTATTCTAACGCGACAACCAACAAAATATTTTCTCTAATTCTAAATGATAAAATTCTGTGATTTTTGATAATTTGAGGTCAATAATTGACTAAATGAAACCTATTTTCAAATATTTTGATAAAAGTAAAAGATTTTTTAAGTTTTAGCTGCTTTTTATGCTTTTAAAAAAACTAATTATTACTGACTATTATTGATACTCTAATTAGCCATTTTTAAAGCTTAAATTTTACTCCGTAAGTCAAATTGTGAACTTCATTCAATTACTCACTAAAAAGAATCTTAAATCGAAGAAAAAACACCTGTGAATTGGCCGATCTACAATGACTTTAAGAAACGCGACATTTAAAACTAACCTAGTTAGTTTGTAAAAATAAATAGGGCGTAAAAAAAGTATTAGATTTAAAGAAAATTACCAAAACAACTATTTGGTTCATTTTGTGTTCATTAAGTAAATTGTATATTAAACGTAAAATTTTCAATAAAAATATACACGTTTTAAAAATGTGCGTTTAAGTGTTAGGTAATCAATGTACAAATTGCTTTTATCACCACTATTTTCGCATAGTACATAAAGAAAAAATATTTTGATCAAGTATATTCAATATCAATTGCCGAATGGCTTAACTGTAATCCATCATTTTGATGATAGCACACAACTTTGTGTTTTAAATTTATTATACAACGTAGGTTCAAAACACGAAAATCCTAATAAAACGGGCTTTGCGCATTTGTTTGAACATTTAATGTTTGGAGGTTCTATAAACATTGAAGATTTTGACACTGAGCTTCAGGATGCTGGAGGAGAAAGCAATGCTTTTACTAGTAACGATATTACTAATTATTATTTAACACTTCCTGCAAATAATATAGAAACAGGCTTTTGGCTTGAAAGCGACAGAATGTTGAGTTTAGACTTTAACCAAGAAAGCTTAGATATTCAACGAAATGTGGTTATTGAAGAATTTAAAGAAAGGTATCTAAATCAACCTTATGGAGATGTTTGGTTAAAAATTTTACCCCTAGCTTATAAAGTTCATCCATATAGTTGGCCTACCATTGGCAAAGAAATTAGCCATATTGAAAATGCGACACTTGATGATGTAAAAGCCTTTTTTAAAAACTTTTATTGCCCAAATAATGCGGTATTGGTTATAGCTGGAAATATTGATTTTGATAAGTGTAAAGCGTTGGTTAGTAAATGGTTTGAACCAATTCCTACACAAAATTTTATAAAGCCAAATTATAAACTAGAACCTGTTCAAACTGAAGCTAGGTATGAAACTGTTTATGCTGATGTACCAGCAAACATGATTGTGAAAGCCTATCACATGCCTGCAAGAACGGATGAAAAGTATTATGCAGCAGATATGTTGACTGATATTTTAGGTGCAGGAAAATCATCAAGATTTTACACCGAATTAGTTAAAAATAAAAACCTGTTTAGTGAGTTAGATGCTTATATCAGTGGAGATGTAGAAGCTGGATTATTAATGATTGAAGGAAAAATAAGTGAAGGTATTTCGGTTGAGGTTGCCGAAAAAGCTATCTTAGATTTACTTGAAAACTTTAAACAAAGTGGGGTAGGAGAGGATGAATTGATTAAAATAAAAAACAAATCAGAAACGAATATTCGTTTTAATGATATGACTGCACTTAACAAAGCCATGAAATTGGCTTATGCTTGGGTTTTAGGCGATGTAGAATTGGTAAATAAAGAAATTGATTTATATTTAAAAGTTACTCAAGAAGACATTTTAAAAGCCGCTAACGAAATAATTACACCTAACAATTGTTCAACCCTTTATTACCTTTCAAACAATGCTAAATAGAAAAGAAGCACCATTTGCTGCAGAAATAACTAATATAAAAATTAAGGAGGCAGTAGATAATACCTTACCAAATGGTATAAAAGTTTATGCATTAAATGCAGGTAATGAAGAAGTTTTAAAGCTTGATTTTGTATTTAATGCAGGAGCAATAGCCCAGCAAATAAAGGGGCAGGCAAACTTTACAGCTAAAATGTTAAGTGAAGGAACTAGTAAATATTCTGCAGCTGAAATAGCCGAAAAACTGGATTTTTATGGTGCCTATTTTCAAACAAAAAGTGGCACTGACGAAGCCACATTAACGCTATATTGTATCAATAAACATTTAGTTAATTGTCTTCCATTTCTTGTTGAAATATTAACGGATTGCATTTTTCCTGAAAAAGATTTAGAAATTTTGAAGAAAAATACCATTCAAAATTTAATTGTTAATGAAGAAAGAAATTCTTATTTAGCAAGGAGAGCATTTAATCAATCCGTATTTGGAAATACCGTATACGGAAGTTTTTCTACAAAAGAAGATATTCATAATATTAACAGAAATGATTTAGTTAGTTTTTATAAAACAAATTACCAAGAAGGAATAAAGTATATTATTGTTTCTGGTTTTGTTGATGATTCAGTAATAAAAACTATTTCAAGTAATTTTGGAAATAACACATTCTCAAAAAGTTCTGATTTGAATATTACTTATCAAGGTAAAACCTTTGTAAATGAAAACATTTTCATAGAAAAAACATCATCAGTTCAAAGTGCAATAAGAATTGGTAAAAAATTATTCAATAGAAATAACCCTGATTTTAGAGAAATTCAGTTATTAAATTTAATTCTTGGTGGATATTTTGGATCTCGATTAATGAAAAATATTCGAGAAGAAAAAGGGCTTACCTATGGCATTTATTCAGCCATTGAAGCTTATCCAAATGATGCATGTTGGTATATAGACACAGAAATGAATAATGAATTATGCAACCAAGGGGTTGAAGAAATATACAAAGAAGTAAAAAAATTACGCACTGAAAAAATTGGAATTGATGAATTAAGGGTTGCAAAAAACTATCTTTTAGGCTCATTTTTAAGAAGTATTGATGGACCTTTTAGCTTAGCTGATAGATTTAAAATACTACAAGATTACAATTTAACTTATCAATATTATTACGAATATATTGATATTATTAAAAAAAGTACGCCTGAAAGATTAATTGAACTTGCCGATAAATATTTAAACGAAGAAACTTTTACAAAAATAAGAGTGGGTGCTAATTCTAAATGATAAAAAAACTTTACATACTGCTTCTTTTATTAATTTCAGCAAATATTGCTCAGGCACAGTATTGCTCAAAATTAAGAAGAATATGTAGAGCAAATTTAAATAACGATATTTTTTGGAACTATAATAAAAGTGTTCCATGTGGAACATTTAAAGAATATCGAATTTATGGAAGAGATAAAGCATCAAATCCATACACATTACTGACAACAGAAACAAACCAAAATATAACAACCTCGAGTCATTTAAATGCAAATGTACCGAGTAATAAAAACTGGGATTATTATGTAGAAACGGTGTTTAATTGCACAGGAATAGATAATTTATGTTATTCAGATACTCAAAATGTATCTGAATTTTACTTACCAAAAAGTAAAATTGCATTTGTATCAATAGATATCATAACTAATAAACCATTTATTGTTTGGAAACAAAACACTTTTCCAAGCTTTTGGTATGTAGATTTATTTAATGATAATGCAATTAAAACAGGAATAATAGATACATTCTTTATTGATAATATAACAGGTTTAGACCCAAAAACGGAAAGTTTAAAATATGTTATAGCGGCAGTTGATAGTTGCACCAAGAGATGGGACTATCTTCCAGAAGATTATCATTATACTATTTATAGCACTGCTACAATTGATACGTGTCTAAATAGGGTCAGCCTTAATTGGACAAAATATATAGGTTGGGGTAATAACATAAAATATTACTATATTTATAAAAATGTAAATGGTGCAGGTTTTCAATTGATAGATAGTGTTTCGTGGGCAACAACAAATTACACAGATAAAGTAAATAGTAATGAAACTATTGAATATTATATAATGGCAGTAAATACTTCATCTGAAAAATATAAAAGTAATTCAAATTTAGTATCATTGGTATCAGGTAAAAGAATAGCAAATCATAATTTAAAAATAAATTTTATAACCTTAAATAATAATATCGATATCAATATCAATTTTAATTCATTATCTGATATAGATTCAATTCAAATATTAAAGTCAAATAATAATCAAAACTTTCAATTATATAAAAAAATAAAAACATTGTCTTCTCCATTCAATGATATAGATATTAATGAAGATGGAAATAAAAGAGTTTATTATTATTTAGTATCGAAAAACTCATGTAATGAATGGACAGATACTTCAAGTGTTTCTAGTAATATTCTTTTAGAACAAAAGGAAAACATAATTGAAAATAAATTATGGTGGAATCAATATTCCACGTGGAACAGTGGGGTAGAAAAATATGTAATATACAGAGAAACAAGGCTTAACACACAAATATTGAATCCGTTTTCACAAAGATACAATGGACTAGATTCATTCTATTTAGATAATACTACTGATAATACAATTGATGGAACTACCTTATGTTATAAAGTGATTGGAACTGAAAACACTACGGGTTATACAAGCGAATCAAATACTGTATGTATTGTAGGTGGAATGAAGGTCTATTTTCCAGATGGTGTAATTGCAAGAAACCAAACAAACGTATTTAAACCTATTGGAGTTTACATAGATTATAAAAAGTCTAAAATGAATATTTATAACAGGTGGGGTAAGTTAGTTAAAGAAATAACTGATTTAAATATTGGATGGGATTTAACAGATGAAAATAATAGTTTTGCAGAAACTGATACTTATGTATACGATGCACAAATTATTGGATTAGATGGTAAACAAATAAATAAATCAGGTACAATTACAATTATTAGATAAATGATATACTATAACAATATAGATAATAAATATATAATTAAAGAAAAAAGAAAAATTAACAGTTGGATAAAATTATGTATAAATGAAGAGGGTAAAAAAATGAATGCCATTTCATTTAATTTGTGTAGTGATGAATATATATTACAACTAAATAATGAAGCACTACAACATGATTACTATACAGATATAATTACTTTTGAATTGAACGAAAAAAATGAACCAATAGAAGGTGATATATATATTAGCATTGATAGGGTAAAAGATAATGCCAAAAGTTTAAATATACCATTTATAAGTGAGTTACAAAGAGTACTAATACATGGAATATTACATTTATGTGGTTATAAAGATAAAAACGCGAAAGAAGAAAAACAGATGCGCGCAAAGGAAAACTATTATTTAAACAAAATATAAAAGTTTCACGTGGAACAAGGAGAAAAATAATGTTAGGACAATATGATATAATAGTAGTAGGAGCAGGGCATGCAGGATGTGAAGCTGCTGCTGCTGCTGCAAATATGGGAAGTAAAGTTTTACTTATTACCATGGATATGAATAAAATAGCCCAAATGAGTTGCAATCCAGCAATGGGTGGTGTGGCTAAAGGTCAAATAGTTAGAGAAATAGACGCATTAGGAGGCTATTCAGGCATTGTTACTGATAACTCTGCCATACAATTTAGGTTATTAAATAGGTCGAAAGGCCCTGCCATGTATAGCCCAAGAGCACAAAGTGATAGAATGTTGTTTTCACAATATTGGAGAGAACATTTAGAACAAATACCAAATGTAGACTTTTGGCAAGATATGGTAAGCGGTTTACTAATAGAAAATGACAAACTAGTTGGTGTTAAAACTGGAATGGGAATGAATATATATTCAAAAGCTGTAGTTTTAACAAATGGTACGTTTTTAAATGGAATAATTCATATTGGACAAAAACAATTTGGTGGTGGAAGAATAGGAGAGAAATCAGCTAGTGGAATAACAGAACAATTAATAAGTTTAGGATTTGAAAGTGGAAGAATGAAAACTGGAACTCCACCAAGAGTAGATGGAAGAACATTAAATTATGAAGCTATGGAAATTCAGGAAGGTGACGAAAATCCAGGTAAATTTTCTTACACAAATACTAAAACATTAACTAACCAAAGACCATGTTGGATAACCTATACCAATGAAAAAGTACATGAAATTTTGAGAACAGGTTTTGATGATTCTCCAATGTATGCAGGTAGAATAAAAGGTTTAGGCCCAAGATATTGCCCATCAATTGAAGATAAAATAAACAGATTTGCTGAAAGAGATAGACATCAAATATTTGTAGAACCAGAAGGTTGGAATACTGTAGAAATTTATGTAAATGGTTTCTCTACTTCATTACCAGATGAAATACAATTAAAAGCAATGAGATTAATTCCAGGTTTTGAAAATGCAAAAATGTTTAGACCTGGTTACGCAATAGAATATGATTATTTTCCACCTACCCAACTAAAACTTACATTAGAAACTCATCTAATAGAAAACCTGTATTTTGCTGGACAAATTAATGGGACAACAGGTTATGAGGAAGCAGCTTGTCAGGGATTAATGGCTGGAATAAATGCTCATTTAAAAATTAAAGAAAAAGAAGAATTTATACTTAAGCGGTCAGAAGCCTACATTGGAGTTTTAATTGATGATTTAGTAAATAAAGGTACTGATGAACCTTATAGAATGTTTACCTCGAGGGCTGAATATAGAATCTTGTTACGTCAAGATAATGCTGATATAAGACTAACTGAAATTGGAAATAGAATTGGTTTAGCAAGCAATGAAAGATTAGAAAATGTTAAACTAAAAATTGAGCATACCAATGAAATAGTTAAACATTTTAAGAAAACTTCTGTAACACCCGGTGAAATTAATCCATTATTGGAAGAATATTATACCACACCAATTCCTCAAAATTATAAATTAATGCAAATTGTTACCAGGCCACAATTAGACATACATATTTTAAAAGATAAGGTAGAATCGATTGGAAACTTTTTAAATAAATACAATGAAGATGAAATTCTTCAAGCTGAAATATTGATGAAATATGAAGGTTATTTAGAAAAAGAACAATTGATGGTAGAAAAAATGAATAGATTAGAAAACATAAATATCAATGAAGATTTTGATTTTACATCAATTCATAATCTAAGCAGTGAAGCAAGACAAAAATTAAATAAACAAAAACCTAGAACTTTAGGCCAAGCAGCAAGAATAAGTGGAATATCACCTTCTGATATTTCAGTTTTAATGATACATTTGGGCCGATAAAAAATATGGAAAAATTAACTACCTGTTTAGTTTGTGGAAAAAATGAATTTACTACTGAACTAACATGCCAAGATTTTGTAGCAACTAATGAAAATTTTGAACTTAACAGATGTTCAAACTGTAGCTTTTTATTTACCAATCCAAGACCAAATACCGAAGAAATAGGTAAGTATTACCAAAGTGATAAATATGTATCGCATGCAGGTAAAAAAGAAGGATTTGGTTTAATGTATAAAGTTTATGATATAGTAAGAAACCATAGCATAAAAGCAAAACTTGACTTAATAAAAAACTATAACACAACAGGTAATTTAATGGATTTAGGATGTGGCTTAGGTTACTTTTTACATGGAGCTGTGGTAGATAAAACATTTAATTGTATTGGTGTAGATGTAAGTGATGATGCAATTAATTACGTAAAATCTACTTTTGGTTATGAAGTAAAAAATGAAAACGAATTAGATACTTTTGAACATAATAGTTTTGATGTTATAACTCAATGGCACGTATTAGAACATGTTCATTATTTAAATGAACGCATGATTCAATTAAATAATCTATTGAAAGATGATGGTACCATGTTTATTGCAGTTCCTAATTCAGATAGTTGGGACGCTAAAAACTACAAAGAATTTTGGGATGGTTACGATGTACCAAGACACTTGTATCATTTCAATCAAAAAAGCTTTAAATTATTATTAGAAAAACATGGCTTCAAAATTGTAGAAACAAAACCATTATTGTTTGATGCACCTTACATTTCAATGAGAAGTGAGATACATAAACAAAATAATTTTACGATGATAAAAGGAACTATTAATGGAATTATTTCAAACAATAATGCAAGCATAAAAGGTGATTATTCTTCATTACTTTTTGTGGTAAAAAAAGCTTAATTCATAAATATTAATAATGAAATTATTTAATAAGACACTTTTATTTAGTTTGGTAATATTGGCTAGCTGTGCACAAATTGTTGCACCAACAGGTGGACCAAAAGACGAAATAGGACCAAAAGTGTTAGAAGTATTACCAAAGGATAAAACTGTTAAATTTTCAGCTATTAATCAAGATGTAAGAATAAGGTTTGATGAATTTATTCAACTAAAAGATCCTAGTAAACAAATAGTAATGAGCCCACCTTTAAAGCAAGCACCAGAATATTTAATAAACGGAAAGGAATTAAGAATAAAATTTAAAGAACCTTTAGCTAACAATACAACATACACTATTAATTTTGGAAATGCAGTTATAGATAATCATGAAGGAATTGTAGCTAACAACCTACAATACACATTTTCTACAGGAAATTATATTGATAGTAATTTTATAAAAGGAAAAGTAAAAAATGCTTTTACTGATTTACCAGCCGAAGGTGTAATAGTTTCACTTTATAAAAAGTCTAATTTTACTGATACAACCATAAATAAATTCAATCCAACTTATTTTACCAAAACTAAAGCAGATGGAACGTTTATTATTGAAAATATGCCTGTTGATGAGTTTTATTTATATGCATACAAAAAGGAAGGAATAGATTTAAAATACGCAAAAAACGATAGTGTAGCAATAAATAAATTAGAAGTAAATACTGGTAGTAACAATGGTTTTTATAATTTATTTTTATTTAAACCTAACGAGTATAAACTAAATAAATTATTTGATACTAGCTCTAATCAAATTGGAGTGTATAATTTTACAGTTTATAAGCCAAGCTCATTTCTTGTGAATTTAGATAATGGAGACAAAGTATTTCAAAAAATAATTAAAGGAACAAATTTTATTGACACAGTGAAAGCTTTTGTAGAAAATAATACAGAAGTACCAAAATTTAAAATTAATGCATTAGACACGAGTTTTTCTATCAAAATAACACCAAAAAAGAAAAGTAGGCTTCCTGAATTGAATTTAAATGCTAAAACAGACACCAATCCTTTAGATACATTTTTGGTAGAAGCAACACTTCCAATAAAAACATTTATTAAGGATAGCATTATATTCAAAGAAGATACAATAATAATTAAACCACAATTATTTGATTATCAAACTAATACATTTAAATTTAGGTTTTATACTAATTGGAAAGAATCAACAAAATACAACATTATATTCAAAGATTCAGCGCTACAAGATATTTATGGAAACTACAATAATTCAACTACTTACAACATAAATATCAAACAATTTAAAGACTTTGGAAACTTGGTATTAAATGTTGAACTAGCAGGTGCAAAACATAATTACATTCTTCAATTACTTAATAAAAATACAAATGAAGTAATTAGGGAGTTTAATATTAATAAAAGCACTCAATTGAAATTAGAGTATTTAAATCCAGTAGAAGCAAAAATAAAAGTAATAGAAGACTTGAATAGCAATGGAATATGGGATAATGGTGATTTAGAAAAGATGATTTTACCAGAAAAAGTATTTAACTATAATCAAGTGTTTAATATCAGGGCTTACTGGGACTTGGAACAAAACGTTAACATTAACGATATAATTAACCAACAATAAGTTAATAGTTAGCCACATTTTTAGAATAAAAAGTGGATAGTAAAACAAAATATTTGTGGATATGTAACAACTACCAATTTATGCCAATTACACCCACAGTAAACTAACAAATTAAGTGCGACATTTTATAAACAATAACATGTGAATGTCGCATTTAACATACTGTTTATAAATAGCTAACCTTAACATAATAAGTACTTTATAAAATGTACAAAATGTTAGTTAAATTTGATAAGCTATAAAACAAGTATTTTAAAAAAAGTTATTCCATAAACTAACAGCATATACTATTATTACAATTATATCTTTAAAATAATTTATAATACATTTACGGTGTGGGTATCCCGCACCGTTTTATTTTTAAATGGAATACTTATGTTTGCAGGGTTAAAATTTCAAAATTAAAAACCCCGGCATTCCGCACCATTTATAATTAATTTTGAAAAGAGGAAAATTTAAATTTTAAAATAAAAATGAAACAAAAGTTAGAAGAAATTCAGCAAAAATTAAATGAGTATAAAATAAATTCAAGCGAAGATTTAGAAAATTTTCGCTTAAAATATTTATCGCGTAAAGGTTTGATGAATGATTTATTTGAAGAATTTAAACAAGTTCCAAATGAAATGAAGCGCGATTTAGGCAAATTAATGAATGTGGTAAAAACCAGTGTTCAAACAAAATTTGACGAAGCTGCTGAAAAATTTAAAACTGATAAAAGAGGAAATAATAATCAAAATATAGATTACACATTACCAGCCGATTTAACAGAATTAGGTTCACGCCATCCGTTAAATATCACTGAAAATCAAATTGTCGCCATCTTCAATAAATTAGGTTTTACAATGGCTGAAGGACCAGAAATAGAAAATGATTGGCATAATTTTTCTGCTTTAAACTTTCCGCCAAATCACCCTGCGCGAGATATGCAGGATACATTTTTTATAGATGAAGAAATTGCATTAAGAACCCATACCAGTAGTGTACAAGTAAGGTTAATGCAACAAAAAAATCCGCCCTTACGGGCGATTATGCCAGGTCGCGTTTATAGAAATGAAGCAATTTCGGCAAGAGCAAACTGTTTTTTTCATCAAATAGAAGGAATTTACATTGACGAAAAAGTGAGTTTTGCGGATTTAAAGCAAACTTTATACGCATTTGTAAAAGATATGTTTGGCGATGATGTAGAAGTTCGTTTCAGACCAAGTTACTTTCCATTTACAGAACCAAGTGCTGAAATGGATATTAGCTGCCAAATATGCAAAGGTAAAGGCTGTAATATTTGCAAACACAGTGGTTGGGTTGAAATTTTAGGTTGTGGAATGATTGATCCAAATGTGTTGGAAAATTGCGGAATTGACTCAGAGAAATACACTGGATTCGCTTTTGGAATGGGTATAGAACGCATTACCATGCTTAAATATGATGTGAAAGATTTAAGAACATTCTTTATAAATGATACCCGCTTTTTAAAGCAATTTAGCAACGTTTAAAATATTTAACGATTTAAATCGGTTTGTTTCATAATTATTTTGTTAATTCACATGTAATTAATAAAAAATACAATTATGAAACAGACCTTTTATGATGCTGAAATAATTAACATAATTGACGAAACGGCTACTACCAAACGTTTCTTTTTTAAAGTTCACCATTTACCTCAATTTCAATTTAAAGCAGGCCAGTTTGTAATGATTGATTTACCAATTGAATCAAAAATTACCTATAGAAGTTACAGCATAGCTTCAGCCCCAAATAATACCAATGAGTTTGAATTATTGATAGTACTTAATCCACCCGGGAAAGGCACACCTTATTTGTGGGAAAACATAAAGGTTGGCTCCATAGTAAAGGTAGCGGGCCCCATTGGTAAATTTTTATTACCTGAAGAACTAGACCGAGAAATTTGTTTTTTATGCACAGGAACGGGTATTGCGCCATTGCGAAGCATGCTACACGATTTGGTAAACAATAAAAAATTGCACCATCCGGTAAAAATAATTTTTGGCAGCAGATACAAAGACGATTTGCTGTATAAAGAAGAAATGTCGCAGTTACAAAAAGAGTATACTAATTTTGAGTTTATCCCGGTTTTATCTCGCGAAAAGGACGAAAATTGGGATGGTAAAAAAGGATATGTACATGAGGTGTATGAAGATATTTATGTCGATAAAAGACCATGTTATTTTTACTTATGTGGCTGGAGTGCAATGATTAAAGAAGCAAGAGAAAGAATATTGGCTTTAGGTTATACCAAAAACGATATAAAATTTGAATTGTACGATTAAAAAATGTTTAAATCTGAATAAAATTAGTGTTGTACAGCATTTTTATAAAAATATATTTGAGCCAATAAAAATTAAGAACAATGACAACTAAAATAACAGTGTTAAGCAAGTACAACGAAAAGTTAAGTACTTTAATGGTATGTAATAAAAAAACCAAGTGGGCAAGTTTAGGTTTTTCGAAAGCTGAAACGACCTATATTGATAAAAAAATAAAATCTGAGGATAATTTTATTACTATTAACCAATTTGAAAGATTGGTTTTTATACAATTAGTAGAAGAGTTTGAAAAGAAAAACGAAAACCAAACACTTGAATCATACAGAAATTTAGGAAACAAAGTTTGTGCTGCTGTTAATGCCCATAAATACGATACCATACAAATAGCTGAAACAACCGCAACTGAAGCCCAAGTATTGGCCATAGCTGAAGGATTAGCATTAAGCAATTATCAGTTTATAAAATATTTAACAGATGGTAAACCCAATAGCCTTAAAGCCATCAATGTATTAGGGGCAAAGTTTAATAAAACCGCGGTAGAACAAATTAATATTTTGGTAGAAGCAGTTTGCGAAGCACGTAATTTAGTAAACGAGCCACAAAACGTAATTGATGCAGAAACCATAGCATTAGAGTTTAAGAAATTAGGTAAAAAAGCTGAATTTAAAGTGGAAGTTTTAAATAAAAAACAAATTGAAAGTTTAAAAATGGGTGGACTTTTGGCTGTAAATAAAGGAAGTCAAACACCACCAACCTTTACCATTATGGAGTACAAACCAGCCAAGCCAAAAAACAAAAAACCTTTGGTATTAGTGGGTAAGGGTGTTGTTTACGATACAGGTGGATTAAGCTTAAAACCAACACCAAATAGCATGGATACCATGAAATGCGATATGGCGGGTTCAGCGGCAGTAGCTTGTGCTATTTATGCTATTGCTAAAGCTAAGTTAAACTACCATGTAATAGCTTTGGTACCAGCTACCGATAATCGTCCTGGCGAGAATGCTTATACACCTGGTGATGTAATTACCATGTACGATGGACAAACAGTTGAAGTATTAAATACCGATGCAGAAGGCCGCATGATTTTAGCTGATGCGTTAACTTATGCAAAAAAATACAAACCCGAAATGGTAATGGATTTTGCAACTTTAACAGGTGCAGCAGCAGCAGCCATTGGCCAATACGGAATAGTATGTATGGGCACGGCTGACGAAATACAAAAAGCTGAGCTAAAAGAAAGTGGAAATGCGACACATGAGCGCTTGGTAGAGTTTCCTTTTTGGGATGATTATAGCAAATTAATTAAATCTGACATTGCAGATATGAAGAATATTGGCGGCCCAGTTGGAGGAGCAATAACAGCAGGTAAGTTTTTAGAAAAATTTGTGGACTACCCTTGGATGCACTTTGACATAGCGGGGCCTGCTTTTATTTCTTCTAACGACAGTTATCGTTTAAAAATGGGTACTGGAGTGGGCGTGCGTTTAATTTTTGATTACGTAAAGAAAAAAGCACAATAAAAGCTAAAGGGAAACAAAAAAGCCTAGTTTATATTTTTAAACTAGGCTTTTTTTTATGCTGCTTGAATTGTTTTGTATTTTAATGCTTCAATTTTACTTTTTGCATACTCTAAATCAATTACAATTTTGCCTTTATTGGCTAAATCAGGCGCATCGTACATTAAGTCAAGCATGATTGCCTCGCAAATACTTCGCAAACCACGTGCACCTAATTTAAAATCAAATGCCGTATCAACAATTAACTCAACCACTTCGTCTGTAAATTGCAGCTCTATTTTTTCTAAATCAAACAAGTGTTTGTATTGTTTGGTCAAGGCATTTTTAGGTTCAGTTAAAATATTGCGAAGCGCCTCTTTATCTAGTGGATTTAAGTGGCACAATACTGGTAAACGACCAATAATTTCAGGAATTAAACCAAAACTTCTTAAATCAGCAGGGCTAATGTACTGCAACATGTTTTTATCGTTTACTTTTCCCAAATCATCTTCGTTTTTAAAACCAATTGCTTGAGTTTGTAACCTGCGTGCAATGTGTCTATCAATTCCATCAAAAGCACCTCCACAAATAAATAAAATATTGCTGGTGTTTATTTGAATCATTTTTTGGTCAGGATGCTTGCGGCCACCTTGTGGAGGCACATTTGCAATGGTTCCTTCTAAAATTTTTAGCAAAGCTTGTTGAACCCCTTCGCCACTCACATCGCGGGTAATGCTCGGGTTATCGCTTTTACGGCTAATTTTATCAATTTCATCAATATATACAATTCCACGTTCTGCTGCTTCTACATTGTAATCAGCTGCTTGTAATAAACGGCTTAAAATACTTTCAACGTCTTCGCCAACATAACCGGCTTCTGTAATTACAGTAGCATCGGCAATACAAAAAGGCACATCTAATACTTTTGCTAATGTTTTAGCCAATAATGTTTTACCTGTACCGGTTTCGCCAACTAGCATTACATTGCTTTTTTCTATTTCAATATCGCCCTTTTTGCTTTTTGAAAGTAATCGTTTAAAGTGATTGTAAACTGCCACACAAAGTACTTTTTTGGCTTCATCTTGGCCAATTACGTATTCGTCTAAATGTGCTTTGATTTGAGCAGGTTTAAGTAAAACTAGTTTGTTTAATGGTGTTGATGACTTAACATCGGCATCTTCACTAATAATTCTATAAGCTTGTTTGGTGCAATCTTCACAAATTAGTGCATCTAATCCAGCAATTAAAAATTGCACTTCATTTCTTCCACGTCCACAAAACGAACATTTATCTTCGGTTTTCTTTGCCATTAATTGTATAGAGCTATGTAATTTTAATAAATAGAATTTGCAAATATAATACAATGAAAGGCTATTTTTGTTTGTTTTTAATAATCTGCTCAAAGTTTAATTGGTTAGTTAAACTAATTTGGGCTAATTAAAAAAATATCAAAACAGATTGAGAAGTTCAAATTTTAAAACTGAGTAGACCTCAATAAAAAAAGGAATTTCATAAAATCTAATAAATGAAGATAGTATTATAAAAGTTTATGGATAAAGAATAGTTAACCAAAGTCTTAACAACACATTCATTATTGTGTTCATTCTGTTTGTGTCTTTAAAATGAAAGTTATTTGATGAAAAAATATTTTATAAAAAAGCCTGAGAAGTGTTAACACTATTCAGGCTTTTTGGCGTTTATAAAGTATTTATTCTTTTACCATTTTAGTTATAAATACTTGGTTTTGGCTAAGTACTTTTATTAGGTAAATTCCATTAACCAATTGCTCAGTATTTAATAAAATTTCATTTTTACCAAGGGTATTAAATGTTTGATTCATTATAACCTTGCCAGTTAAATCAATTAATTCAACTTGTGTTGTATTGCCAATATTTTCAGGTAACTGAATATTTAATTCTTTGCTAGTTGGGTTGGGGTAAACCAATAAGTTTTGGCTATTATTGGTATTTACACTAGCAGGGTATCCCAAAGTAAATTTAGAGTAAATGGTATCTGAATATTGAGTAAACACACCTGATTTAGCCACTACTCTCCATCTTAAATTTTTGCTTTGGCCGTTGCTTAAACCTAAAAGTGCAAGCGCATTTGCTATTTGTCCGTAAGTGGCAGTTATGGTGGTGTCTGTTCCCATATTGTTAGATAATATAATGGCATTTGCATTTAAAAATTGTCCGTTTACAGAGTCAAGCTGCAAAGCATAAATAGGATTATTAATGGTAGTTTCTGGTATTGATTTACTCCATTTAATGGTAAGTGTTTGGTTGGTATCGCCATTAATAGCTAAATTGTTAAACGCTGATGGGTTACTTACATAAAATCTGCTTAATGGTTCAAAAATGCGAATATCATTTCCATTACGAGGGCTTATATAATAGCCTGTAAAGTCATATGGTGCAGTTACATTTGATTTTTGACCCCCAATTCCTACTAAATGAAAGTATTTGTCTTTAGGTAATAAACTACCCACCAATTGGTTTTTTTCTTCTAATTTAATGTTAAATTGTTGGTTGCTATCGTTTATAACTTGGTAAGTTAAATTACTTGACCAAAACCTTTCGTTGGTATTCAAATTGATGAAGCGTAATCTATTTATTTCTATCAATTCATTTTCTGTATTTTCATTCAGTTGGGTAGTAATAAACGGTTGTTTTAAAGGTTTAAATTGACTTATTAAACTAATGCTATCTACCTCTAAACTAAGTAATCCTCTCATGCTTATTATTTTACCTAATACCAATATGCTATCACCAATTTGAGGTTGGTAATTATAAGTGCTGGTGTTTGAGTAAATATTGATACCACCAGTACGGTCATTTATAACAAATTGAATACCAATTGGGTATGGATTAATTTGATTGGTTTGATAAACCAAACCTTTTAAACCTACCCTTACGTTATTTGAATCGGGTACACCTGTTACAGCGTTAACCTCATTAATTTGATTGATGAAATAGAAGTTAGGCATAGGTAAGTTTGGAGCTGCTGTTCCAACTCCAGTTGCGCCATTTAACGAGTAGGTTGAATCTTGATTGCGAACCACAAAAACTAAAACATGGTAATTGGTGTAATTATTTACCCCATAAAGCATTACAAAGTTGGTATCGCCTATATAAACAGCGTATGCATTTGAATCGCTTGGAAATTTAGAGCCTTTATTATTAATCATTGATTGACTAACAATAGTATTACGTCTTATATCTCTATTGGTAATTTGTGCATCAATTGGGCTGCCCGCTTTTACATAAACTATGGTGTTATAATTATCGTTATTATAATCAATAGGCTTAGTCCAGTTTATACGTAAAGTCGAATTGGTTAATCCTGTTAACGTTACATTCGATACATTACTTGGTGGTACATCTTTGGTAATTCCATTTACAATACGTGGATTTGAGTAGCTTGTATCTGTAGTATTTATTACATAAACTACCGCATAATAATTGGTATTTGCTACTAGATTATTAATCAAAACGCGGTTTAGATCTCCTTTGTAAACACAATAAGCCAAAGTATCGTTTTGATAAGCGGAACCATTTCCAAACATGGCATTAGCACTAATAGTACTTGCGTCTAAATTCGGTGTGCCTAAATTAATGGCACTTCCTTGCTTTAAATACACCACAGTGGTATAATCATTGTCATTGTATAATCCATCTTTCCCCCAACTTATTTCGCTTAAAGTGTTATTATAAGCATTCCATTTTGGAGCAATAACGCTACTAGGTCCGTTGTTATTAGTAAAATCTGATGTAGTAACAACTTCTGAATAATTAGAGTCTAAATCGTTAATGGCAAAGGCTGCAATAAAGTATTCTTTTCCGGGGGTTAAATTACTAAGAAATACTTCTGTACCATCGCCTTTATAAACGCATTTAGCAGCAGCATCGTTTTGAAATGCACTAGCTGTTGCCGCAAAATCGTTGTTGTTTATTATATTACTAGGATTGCTATTTGGTGTGGTTAAATTATTTATAGCTGTATTTTCTTTTGCATATACAACTGTGGTGTAATTTGTATTCGAATAATAGTTTAATTGCTGATCCCATTTTACCCTAGCTGTTGTTTTTCCTGTACCAATAAATGTTAAGTTAATTAAAGGTTTTGGCGCAGTAGTGGCAGTTGTAAAATTAGTTTGCAATACCAATGAATACGAATTGTTTAAAGTATTGTAAGCATAAATAATGACGTGATAACTGGTTTTTTGTTTTAAACCTGTAACTTTAATATTGGTACTATCTGTGTTTAGAACACACTTAGCGTTAGCATCATTTTCGTAAAATGAGTTGGCCGATAAAAAGTTTGGATTAGGTATGTAATAACTTGCATTTATATTAGGACTTCCAATATTAATGGGATTATTTTCTTTTATAAAAACCAAAGTGGTGTAAACCGAATCAAAATAGGCAATGTTTTTCTCCCATATTAGTTTAACTGAATTGGTCGTAATTTCTCTTGGATTAAATAAGCTTAAAAGTTGAAGTTTGGTAGGTTTGTTTAATTCACTCCAGTCGTTTGTACTTCTAATACCATCAATAATTAATTTAGGGGCAATGCTATCGTTTCCTTGTATCAGTGCCACTCCACTTATTTTCAATAAATCATTATCAGTACCTGAATTTATTTGTGCCAAAGGCATTGGTTCTGAAGTTGGAAATCCAGATTTGAAATTGAAAAGAGATACCACATCGTTATCATTGCCAATTACTGATTCATATTTTAGAACCACTAAACTTGTAGTGTTTAAATCAAAACTATCGTTCCCATAAATTGGAGTTTCATTGTTTTTAGCTATTCCAATTTTATAAAAATTTGCACTTGCAGATTTTATATAAACCTTTGTTTTTAATTCTTCAATTGGGTTGCTTGTAGTGTAAGTAAAAAAATAATCACCAATCAAAGTTGCTTTATTTACATTTAGCATAAAAGCAGTGTATGTTATTTTGTTTTGCATGAATGGAGTACCAAAGCTCATTTTTAAATCTTGTCCTATTGAATCAATTTTGGCAGCATTGCCAATATTTGATAAAACATAGTCGGTATAAGTTAAACCAGGACTTACTGTTTTAATAGGATTAATATTTCCATTGGTATATAACGAGCTCCATCCATAGCTTTTCAGTTCTCCTATAAAGTTAAAATTAGCGGTTAAAAGTTGCTGTGCATGAGCATTAAGCAATAAAGCTAAAACAGCTATTAAGGTTAGTTTCGTTTTCATATTATTACAAGTTTAAAGTTAATGAGCTAGAATTAATTTAAACGTTGCAGAAAAATTGAAAAAGTGATGTTTTTAAGAAAACGTTTAGAAAATTAAAAATCTAAACCAAGTGCAAAGTAATAAACGGGTTTTGACGCTATTTCTGCATCTTGGATTCCCCAAGCAGTATCAAAGCGTAAAAAATACCCTAATACTTTTGTTCTTAATCCGCCTCCAAAACCCGCTACTAATGGATCTCTCACATTAGTAACTCTAGCAAAAACAGGAGCAACATTAATGGTTTTCTGGTTAAAGGTATTATCGTCACCATATGGATTAGAGCCAATCCAAGCGGTTCCCATGTCAAAGAAAGGAACTATTTGAAAATTATTTAGAAATTCACTTCGCAGTGGTCTGTTAAAAGCATACTGAAAAATGGGAACCCTAATTTCGGTATTTAATAAAGCAAAATTGTTACCATTTCTAATGTTTTGTTCAAAACCTCTAAGATTTGCAGCAAGTGCTTGAAAAACATAATTTTCGGATGAAGAAGTACTGGATTCATTATTAAAACGAGGAAGTATCCAATTCTCAACTCCACCTAAATAATAAACTACTTTAGCGGGACCAAAAGAGGAGTTGGCAGTAAGGCGAGTACACCAAATTATTTGTCTATGTATTTTTTCATAATGACGTGCATCAAAACCAATCGCATTTAATTGAACATTCCAATCGTCCAAATTAGCATAACGTTCATAGAATAATTTTAAACGTGTACCATTCCATAAGTTTAATCCTTTTGGTACGGTATTATCAAAAACATATTCTGCTTTGGCTCCAATCCAATTAGTAACCCTATCGGGTGTTTCTAAAGTAGCATTATTTGAACCCCTTAAAATATCTCTATCTGTGCGTCCAAATATGTTTAATCTTAAACTGCTTGTTTGCGAAATTGGGTATTTCAAAATATAACGAAGTTCATGACTATAGCTTTTTACAGCATTATTGTTTTCGGGCACACCGCCACTTCTACTTTGACGATAGAAAACAAATTTATGGTCCAAGCGCTTTTTTAATGTTTCGAACGATGCAAAATAATCAAAGCCAGTGCCATCGAAGCTAACTCGAATTCCGCCTGTAAACCTATAATCTTCTAAAAGATCTATCATACCCAATTTAAACATGCCGTTTAAGCCAGGATTAAACATTTGCGCAGCTGCTCCACCAATTGGTTGGTAATAAGTATTTATTATTGAATTGTCAATTTGTGTTACCACTTGGTCTGCAAAAAAAGTAACATCGTAAAATTTTGGTGTACTAATTTTTAAGCCACGTTTCTGTATTTCATTAGCCCCAATTTTAGGCATAACAATAAATGCAGGGCGCTTAAATTCTTCTGGAGTAAACTCGCTTATAAAGAAAAATTGAGTTGTATCTTGTATAATTTTTATTTCTGATTCTGCTGCTTCGTCTGTTTGTTTACTATAAAAGGTATCAGGAGAATTTATTTGCTCCGCAAAACTTCTAAATATGCGCAACCCGCTTTCAAATTGTTTATTCGTAACCCCACTTTTTAACCTAAACATGTTTGGATAACTTTCAATCGTTTTACCCCATTCTTCAATGCTTCGCTCTTGTGGACTCATTTTAATATAATACTTGTTTTTGTAAAGCATTAAATCGTAAGTAGTTTTAGATTGAACAGACACATCGTGAGCCAAAATTCCACGCTGGTAGTTGGTAATAGGGTAGGTGTAAACCAAATCCTTGTTATAAACTATGGTATCTATTTTTTCTACAGTGCTGTCTATCGTTATAAGTTTTCCTCTATAGGTAAATTGTGAGCCATTCCATTTTGGCTTTTCTACGTAGCATAAAGTATCGATTGGCTTTTCAGTATATTCAAGATATTTTATGTATATGGCAGTATAATCATATTCCTCCTCCAAACGAGTAGCATAGCGATTTTTAGTGCCATTATAATCGCTTAAATAAGCATAATAATTGCGTTTGTATTCAATAGGATTTGTTTCGTTAATATAAGGTGTTTTGGTAAGTCTTTTTAACATTCTTGTTTTTATTGACTCTTCTAAATTATATAAATACACATCATAATTATTGTCAGGTCTTAAACTGCTAATAATTCCAGCATTTAAAGAATCGGTAGGGCGATTTGAGCTAAATATAATTTTACTTGAACCATCAGTATAACGAGGGTTGGCATCATCATAAATATCGTTTGTTAATTGTTTTTCTTTTCTGCTAGGTATATCAAAAGTAAAAATATCGGACTGTCCCTTTCTAATAGCACTAACCACCAAAGTTCTACCATTATCGCTGTAGTCAAAACCAGTAATTTTATCAAATTTAAAAAACTCAACTGTTTCTTTACTTTTGTTTACCAAGTCAATTGTTTTGAGCAAAAGTTTACCTTTTTTCTCGTAAACCATGGCTAATTTATCACCTCCTTGTTGCCAAGCTACTGTAGGAAAGCTATAATCGTATTCAAGTTGATAATATTTTATGCCACCCTTTAATATTTTTTTTAGTTTATTGGTTTTGGTATTTAATAGATAAACTTTGTATTTCCCGTTTTTGTTAGATGTAAAACTAACATAATCACCCTTGCTCGAAACCTTCATTTGTGGTTGAATATATTGTGCCACTCTTCTCTTAATTTTTATATCTACCAAGGGCATGTTTCTACCCACATCCTCGCGGCTATACATTTTTTGGTAATATTCAAACCAATCTTTTTGAATTTGTTTAAAGTTTTTATCATTACATACATAGCTTAAAGCGCTTTCATAATTACGTGTAACCCTTATGGCATAAATAACTTGCTTTATAACATCTTCGGGTCTTTCATTATTGTCTATTATATATTTCCAAATGCTATGTCCAGCAAAAACTGCATCTTTTTGGTTTAGGCGATTAAACCGCTTAAACTTTTTTGTTAGTACACCATCCTTCATTCGGTTATCCATATCAGCATCCCAATCTTTGCTTATGTATGAGGTTAGTCCATGTAAAAACCATTCTGGTAAATTAAGCAAAGCTGCATTTTGAATTCGTTCTTGTAAGCTGCCACCATAAAGAACTTCGTTTATTATTACTAAGGCTATACCTTCGTTTAATTGCCTTGCCAAATCTGCATGATCGCCATTAAAATAAATGTATATTTTATTACTATTTACTTGTGTATAGCCACCAGTATTTTGTGCTAAATCCTCTAATCCAAAATTACTTTGTTTTAAGTCCGACTGTGTATTGAAACAAATAATTTCTATTCTTCCACTTAATGGATGCTCTAATTTATCTTCTAAAATGGGCAACTTATCGTTTACATATTTTAAACAATAAGTAGCTAACTCTTTTCCACCACTATAATAATAAGCATCAAAATTTTCTACGCGCAAATAGTTCCAATCAAAGCGACCATACTGTACCCTATTTTGGCCAAAAAGAGTATTAATACCTTGGCTGAACAATGAATTAGTTAACCCCAAAAAAAGGATTATTAATAGATATTTTATTAAACGCATGTAATTATTTTACCGACACCAAAAATAAACGCATTTTTATAATTACAAAGTAATATTATCATAAACTTTGGTTGCTTGTGTAGCTATAAATATTAAATTATTTTTTATGCTTTTTCATAATTAATAAAACAATGGTTGTTCAAAATTATTACAAATAAATTTATTTCTTGAGTTTACATATAATAATCGATTGAAGAATAACAAAAAACAAATCCTATAATTATGAATTGTTTTGGATAACCAAACATGTCGTTAAAACTTAAAATACAATGCTGCTTCTCCTGTTACATTGTAGTTTTTGGCGTTTTGGTATAAGGCATAACCTGTCATTAAATTAAATCCAATATTTTTTACTATGTTTACCTCAAAACCAAAGCCTAATCCATTGTTAAAATAGGCTTCTTCTTCTTTTTTGTCGTATAAGCCACTTACTTGGTTATAGGCTGCTGAATTACTGTTGCTTTAATAGTGGTTGGCTTGGTATAAGTACAAAGCAGTTTTGTCGGTTTCCATTAATTGGTATAAAAAAGTTAAGCCGGTGCTAAACCTCGTTATAGACTCTGATTTGTATGGAGCAAAATTTACCTGAATACCAAATTTGTTAGGCGTATATCTGTACGAAAGACCATAACCGGTAGTAAAACCAGCTCCTGCGCCTAAGGCATGTTTATGTTTAATTGTTCCGGTTTTTTGTGCAAAACAGCTCAAACTTATTAATAAAATTGAAAGTATAATGAAGTATTTAATGGAGTGAGTAAGGTTCATAATGTTTGATTTATTTCAAATATAGCTATTAGATTGGCAATTGGTTTAAACCTATGTTTTTAATAGTATAAAATAATATTCCTATATCCACCTTTGTTATCAAAAATTTACACCAAAACTTAAATAATAAGTTCTTCCATTTGCGGGCAATAAACCTGGCCCAGGATAACCGCCAGCTCTTCTGGTTGCGTAAGTTTCGTCTGTTAAATTGTTTATTCCAACTTTTACATTATAATGTTCTAAAAAATTGTAAGCTGTTGAAAAATCCATCACTTTGTATCCATCAATTTTTCCAATTTGGTAATTGCTATTAGGTGTTTCAGTATTTAAGGCATCGGTATATATTTGGCTGGTATTGCTATAAAGTAAAGTGGCTGACAATGATTTAATGCCATAAGTTAAACCAAATCTATTGATGAACTGTGGGGCATTTTCAACCCATTTTCCATTATAACTTTTTAAAGGATCTGTTTCTAATGAACTTACGTATTTTGCTTCAATAAATGAGTTGGAACTAAACAAACTTAAGTTTCCAAATTTGTTATTTTCAGTAAATAATTTTACTAAGTTTAACTCAATGTAAGATTCAATTCCTTTGCTTGCCGATTGGCCGATATTGGTTCTAAAATTATTCCCATTTTTAATAATAGTTCCAATTCTATTATTGTAATTTAAGTAAAACACGCTAATATCAAATGTAATCCAATTTTTAACCGCACCTCGGTAGCCTAAATCAGCATTATAGCCATTGGCGTCTTTTAAATTAGGGTCAATTACATCGGTGCTACTTGCGGGTGTAAATTCTGAAAATGTTACAGGTCTATATGCCTGTGAGAAATTGGCATATAAAGTAGTTTTATTACTAAAATTATACTCACTTCCTACACCAGCCAATATTATATTTCTGCTGCTTGCGTCACTTTGAATTTTACTAACATTGCCATTTATACTTCCTTCTATTTTATTGATAATTCCTTCGTAACGAATGCCGGGAACTATTTTAAAATGTTTGGTTATATTAAATATATTTTCAGCAAAAATTGCCACGTTTTGCGTTTGAAATGTTAAATCTCTTCCATATTGATTATTGTTAACCCAAATATCGAAATCGGAACCTGTGGTGCCTATTCCAAGTTGTTTTCTTTGTGTATTGCCTATATAAGCTCTTACACCTGTGGCCAAAACATGATTATATTTTAAAAGATTGTATTTAAATAATAACCTTGCCTCGGTTCCAAAATTGGTGTAAAAATCTCTATCTACTTGGCGCGGACTGTATTGTAAAGTATTGGGGTTTATGGTATCGGCCACATTTATGGCTTTTATAAAACCAACACTATTACGTTCGCAAAAAGTAGCAAAGGTTTTTACCAATAAATTAAGTTTTGAATTGATGTCGTATTTAATGGTTAAATTAGCTACGTTCCAAGGTGTACCAAGCCAATTTCTGTCTCTTGTCGATTGTTTTGCATTGGTGTTAAATAGAATATCGGTTAATCCACCAGGTTGTTGGCTGCTATAATCCATATTAGTATATTCAATTCCAATATTTAATTTTTTAGTAAATTGATAGTTTACACCAGCATAAAAGGTTTTGGTATTGTATTCACTGTTATCGCGCCATCCATCGGCCTTGCGTTGATGAAAAAAAGCATAATAATTCCATTTTTTTACGGTTCCTCCTATGGCAGAATAGGAGTTAAACAAACCATAATTCCCTTGGGTAATTTGTTGTTCAAAAGTAATTGGCTTATTTGGATTGCCTTTTTTAATTTGGTAATTTAATAAACCTCCAAATTGAGTTCCATATTGTAACGAAGCTGCTCCTCTCACCAATTCAATTTTAGAGAGAGCCTCAGCTGGAGGAGTATAATAAGCTTCTGGGTAACCAAATGCCTCTGAAGCAATATCGTATCCATTCTGGCGTACATTAAACTCCCACGATCGGTTAGGACTTAATCCTCTTGTTGATACATTGGTTTGAATTCCTGAGCCATCGTTTTCCCAAATTTGAATGCCAGGAACTTTGCTAAATATTTGACGTGTATTGTTTATGCTTAAATCGGCATTTATTTTATCTAAGTTGATAACATCTGTTTTTTTACCTGCATAAATAGCGTTATCTTTTATGTCGGGCATACGCTCTATACTGTTTGTGTTTTTTTGTTCCTTTATGAATAATTCTGATAAATTGGTAACCTTTGTAGAATCATAGTTTTGTGCAAAAGAGTATTTTGAAAATAAAAATATAAGAATTGAAATAAGCGTAATTTTAATGTTCATTTTGTTCGATTTAATGCTGCAAGACTATTATTTAGAATTGTTCTAAACAATGATATTTCCACAGTTTTTAAAATTATATTTCTTTTGACTTGTAATAAATTGAAATTCAATATTATATTTTTTATTTTTACCAAAATTGTAATTGAACTAAGTTAGTTGAACCATGAGGATTTTGTGTTTGGAGTCTCTTATTATTTTAAAAAAAACTTCTTTGTTTAAACCAATTTGTATTGATATACTTGAAAAGTTAATTTTATTTAACTTAAAAATTTTATGACTGACGAACAAATAAATAATTTAAAAGAAGCGTTGCAGTTTTCGCCTAATAATACCGTTTTGCGTAAAATGTTGGCAGAAGCTTTGTTTAATTTAACTCGTTACCAAGAGGCAGAAAAGGAGTATAAAACTTTGCTTGATATTGATTCGGGTGCCGATATAAAAACAGGCTTAGCCAAATGTTTTTACCAATTACAAAAGCTTGAAGCAGCGCATATTTTATTAGATGAAATATTAAAACAAGAACCCGACCATGCTGAGGCTAACTATTATTTTGCCAAAGCAAGTTTTTTGAAAGGCGATTATAAACAAGCCAAACTTTCGTACGATATAGCCAGTAGTTTAAACGATGATTTTGAGGATGATGATTTTGAACTTCAGGTAAATCAAAAGTTGCGCGAAAGCGGCATGGCTGTAGCTAATTTAGCCGATGATTTGAACGAAAACGATGAAAACTTTTTTGCCGATATTGAAAAACCAAAAATTAATTTTAGCGATGTTGGTGGAATGGATAAAGTAAAAGAGGAGATTGCCTTAAAGGTAATTCATCCGCTTAATAATCCTGAAATTTACAAAGCATTTGGTAAAAAAATAGGTGGCGGTATCCTGCTTTATGGTCCTCCAGGATGCGGTAAAACGCATATTGCACGAGCTACAGCAGGTGAAATTAAGGCAAACTTTATTTCTGTAGGCATTAGTGATGTGTTAGATATGTGGCAAGGAAATAGTGAAAAGAACCTTCATTCATTGTTTCAAAAAGCAAGAAACTCAACTCCTTGTGTATTATTTTTTGATGAAGTAGATGCAATGGGCGCTAGTCGATCCGATATGCGCAGCAATAGTTCAAGGTTTTTAATTAATCAGTTTTTAGAAGAAATGGATGGTGTAAAACACTCGAATGAAGGCGTTTTGATTATGGCTGCTACCAATAGTCCTTGGTATGTAGATTCAGCTTTTAGGCGTTCAGGAAGGTTTGATAGAATTATTTTTGTATCGCCACCAGATGCCAATGCGCGCGAAGAAATTTTAAATATTTACTTAAAAGACAAACCTACAGAACAAATAGATATTAAGTCAATTGTTAAAAGCACAGAAGAGTTTACAGGAGCAGATATGAAAGCATTGATTGATGTGGCCATTGAAAGTAAAATACCAGAATCTATAAAAGAAAATAAGGTTATTCCAATCAATACTACGGATTTAAAGAAGGCAGTTTCGTTGGTTAAATCGCCCACTAAAGAATGGTTTAGCAGCGCAAAAAACTATGCTTTGTATTCAAACGATGGTGGCCAATACGATGATATTTTGAAATATTTAAACCTTAAAAAGTAAATGGATATTGAAAAATTCATTGAAAGGGCGCGTATCCTTATTGATTTAAACAGAAAAAAAGAAGCCATAAAAGAGCTACATGAAGCCTTGGTTTATGAACCTGAAAATTTGTATGTTTTATTGATGCTTTGCGGGTGTTATTATGATTTAGGTAATAACAAAGAGTCGATGGCAATGGCCGAAAAAATAATTGGTATTAATCCAGATTCTGACTTGGGTTTTTATTATTTGGCCATTAATTATGGAGCTATGGATAATTATCCTTTGGCATTTAAAAACATTGATATAGCCATTAATATTGAACCGTGGGATGCTGATTATTTTGCTTACAAAGCAGCATTATACATTGATGAAAAGGAATGGGGAAAAGCTTTAGAAGTAACTGACGAAGCGTTGGCCATTGACCCCGAAAATACACAAGCGCTCAATCATAGAATTACAGCTTTAACCAAACTGAACAGGAAAGAGGAGATTTTAACCCATGTAGATGAAGTTTTGGCTGCCGACCCCGAAAATGCATATTCTCATAGCACAATTGGCTGGAGTAAATTAGAAACCAAAGATTACAAAGAAGCACAAAAACATTTTGCTGAAGCGCTGCGCTTAGACCCAAACTCTAACAACGCTAGGGTTGGTATGGTAAATGCGATTAAGGGAAGTAATTTTTTATTCAGTTTGGTGCTTAGGTATTCGTTTTGGATAAATAACCATAAAGGAAACCTAGGCTGGGGAATTGGTATAGGAATTTTTGTGTTTTCTAGATTTTTAAAACTCCTAACAGCAGTTTCACCCATATTTTTTCTTTTGTTTTTGGTGCTGTTTCTTTTGGTTTATATAAGTTGGATAATCAACCCAATTTCCAATTTAATTTTAAAGTTTGATCAGTTTGGAAAATACCTTTTAACCAAAGACGAGGATAAGGCTGTAAATATTGTTAGTACCGGCTTGTCTTTAGGAATTTTATTTTTGGTTACTGCGGCTTTTACCGAAAGTACTTTTTTGTTTTATTTAGCATTTTTGTCATTTACTTTAATCATTCCATTTTCAAATTATTTCGATTCAGAGGAGAGTGAAAAAACACCTAGATTTTTATATTATTGTTATGTTTTGGCATCGTTAGCAGCTATTTCCATAGTGTTATTTTATATTGATTATGACATTAGTTTTGGTTTTGCAATAGCTTATTTAATTGGAGTAGTAGCTTATACTTGGGTTAAACCCTTTTTATCAAAAGTTTAAAATGTCTGATTTTTTCTTTAAAGCTAAACTTGAAAAGCTTCCTACAAATTTATTATACACAGCTTTGTTTTTGCCTTACGAATTGATGGCGCAAATACCCGAAAAAGGAAGAGTTAGGGTAGCAGGTAAAATAAATGGCCTTACTCCTTTTAACTTGGCAATTTTAAACTTAAAAGAAGGTCCAAAATATTTTATGATTGGAAGTCGATTACGAAAAGAAGCTAAAATTAAAGAAGGCGATTTGGTTCAAGTTTCTTTTCAATTGGTAGATTCTGAATTACTCGAAATTCCGGAAGAATTTAAGGAAGCTTTGCTTTTAGATGACAAAGCTGCTGTTATATTTAATTCGTTTACAACTGGCTATAAACGAAGTTTGATGCATTACATCACTTCTGCCAAAAGCATAGATACACGCATAAAACGTTCACTAGAATTATTAGAAAAAGCAAAACAGGGCAAACTAAACTTTTATAATAAGCCAAATTTATAACTCTAAATTTAGCAAGTAATCATCGCACAGCCTTTCACCAAGCTGAAAAGTGCGTGTATCGAAGGTTTTAAAGCCAACTTTACCGTAAAATTTAAGCGCTTTATGGTTTTCTTGCCAAACACCAAGATACAAGTTATTATAACTTAGTTGTTTACAATAATCAATGGCAAACTGCATTAATTGCTGAGCAATACCTTTGCCATGAAAAGCTAGGCGCACATATATCTTTTCAATTTCGGCACTTGTGCCTTGCAGTTTTTCATAGGTTTGATTCAATAAAAGTTTGATGTATCCTACATCGCCCAAATGGTTGTAAGCTAAAAAATAAACTATGTTTGGGTTACTTAAATTTTGAGCTAATTTTTCAATGGTATAAGTATTGGCTATATAAGCCTGCATGTCAGCTTCGGTATTTTCGTGCCTATACGAATCGTAAAAAGTAGTGGCACCAATATCGGTTAATACCGCTCTGTGCTTTTGAGTACAAATTACCATTTTAGTTTCCATGAGTATGTTTTTGGGTTGGCAATGATAGAAATTAAGGTTTAATATTTAAAGCCTTAAATAGGTTTAAAAAGCTTTTATTTGCAGTTATGGCATTTTACCCAAAACACAATCCAAAACCAGTAGATACAAGTCAATTAATATACGGCCAACATGCAGTTTTAGAAGCATTAATGGCTGGCAAAGACATTAATAAAATTATAGTTCAACAAGCAGTTAAAAGCGATTTACTGAGCGATATTTTAAAAAAATGCAAGGAATTGGATGTGCCTTTTCAATATGCGCCAAAGGAAAAGTTTACTTTTTTACAGCAAAAAAATCACCAAGGAGTAATGGCTTATTTATCGCCTATTACTTTTCAAAAAATTGAAGACATTATTCCGCAACTTTTTGAAGAAGGTAAAACGCCTTTTATATTGGTGCTTGATAGAATTACTGATGTACGCAACCTTGGAGCCATTGCACGTTCGGCTTATTGCGCAGGTGTAAATGCTATTGTAATTCCAACTAACGATAATGCACCCATTAACGAAGATGCAGTAAAAACATCGGCAGGAGCATTGATGCATATTCCTATTTGCCGCGAAAAAAACTACAAAACAGTAATGGAATTGTTAAACCAAAGTGGCGTATTAACCATAGCTTGTAGCGAAAAAGCTAAAAAGAATTTCCATGAAATAGACTTAACAGTGCCTGTAGCCATTATAATGGGTAATGAAGAAACAGGTATTAGTCCTGATATTATAAAAAAATGTACTGAAATGGCTAAAATACCTTTAGAGTTTGGAGTACAATCGCTTAATGTAAGTGTAGCTGCGGGTATTGCTTTATACGAAACAGTTAGGCAAAGAATTAGCAATTAGTTACTAATCAACGTTTTCCCATTTTAATAATTGAATATCTTTCAATTGATTGATGGTATTGTTAATTAGCAAAATGTCTTCATCGGGTTTATCAATTACTTTGAGCATAATTTCGATAATTACATTTTGTTCGGTTACAAACTCTACATTATAAGTGCTTACTTTTAAGTTATGATGAACTGCAATTGATTTAAAAATACTTTCTCGTACACTATCTTTCACCAATAAGCTGCATTTAATAGTTAATCTGTATAGGCTATTTCCATTGTTGCTATTGGTGCGTTTTTCAATTCGGTTTTCAACTGGACGTAAAACCAAATGTGATATGATAACAAAAAAAGTTCCAATACTGGCCTCGTACCAAAAGCCTAAACCTGCTAAACAACCTACCGCACCGCTGCACCAAATGGTAGCCGCAGTGTTTAAGCCCGATACATTAAACCCCTCTTTCATAATGGCTCCGGCACCTAAAAAACCAATACCTGTAACTATTTGTGCTGCAATGCGAGCTGAACTGGAATTGTCGCCCGTAATTTTAGCAGCCAATAAAATAAACAAAGCCGAACCTAACGATACCAAAGCATTGGTTTTTACTCCTGCCATTTTATGTCGCCACTGACGCTCAAAACCAATGGCAGCCCCTAAAACTAGAGCTATTAATAATCTAAATTCGAATTGACTTATAGTAACCATTTTTGAGTAAAGTAAATTATGATTGTAAAATGATATTGGTATTATACAGCAATAATATCAGCTTCGCTTAAAAGATTTTCTCCTCTAAAACTTAATAATATTTGGGCTACTGTAACCACGTCTTTTTGGCAATAGTTTTTTATTCTTTCTAAGTTATTTTCTTGCCAATAAACTTTCCAAACTTGGCTTCCATCTATATCGTCTTTTGGGGTTTCTATGTTAAATAATGCGGCCAATAAATCAAGCGAAGTATAGCTTTTATAATCACCAAATTTCCAAAGCTCCATGGTGTCTAAATGTTTTACCTCCCAAGGTTTTTTGCCTTCGGTTTTGATGCTTTCGGGCATTTTAATTTTATTCACCACACACCTTCTCGAAATGTATGGAAAATCGAATTCTTTGCCATTATGAGCGCATAATAAATGGTCAGGTTCGTTAAAATGACGCGTTAGCATTTGGCAAAAATTGGCGAGTAATTCACATTCATTATGGCTATAAAACGATTTAACCCTAAATTGATAACCATTGCCTTTTACAAAATAACCTACCGATATGCATACAATTTTGCCAAACTCGGCATAAATACCTGAGCGAGGATAGAGCTCTTCGGTAGTTTGTAAACTGTCTTTTTTTATAGTGGCTGCTTTCTTTTCCCAAAGGTCTTTCCAACGTTCAGGTAATTGTTCAAAAGCAGCAAATTGCGGAACAGTTTCAATATCTAAAACAAGTATTTTGGTTAAATCGGTTTGTTCAAGCATAGTAATTATTTTAAGTAAAACGAAAATATAA
Organism: Bacteroidia bacterium; assembly: GCA_044239605.1. Taxonomy (GTDB): domain Bacteria; phylum Bacteroidota; class Bacteroidia; order UKL13-3; family UKL13-3; genus JAAFJM01. The sequence goes on from JBIIBC010000001.1 coordinate 218,981, forward strand.
AAACCCTGCAATAAAATCAGTTAAATTTTAAGTTTCTTAAAATCGGCTCTTATTTTTTTCAGTTGTTCTTTGTCGTGAATGCTAATTTTTTCAGTAGCTGAGGCAAATGCCACACTGCTTATTTGAGGAGCATTTTTATATAAAAATTGCAATAATTCGTTTGGAAAACGCAAGCCAAATTCGCGCAATAACCAACCAATTGCTTTTTGCACAAAATACTCTTTATCGTTTATAAGAGGATTAATTAATTGAATGAAATCGGTTTCATTCAACGTGTATTTTTTGTTTTTTAAATGGTAAACAAGCGGCACTAACGATGTGCGTCTTTCCCATAAGTTTGTGCTTTTATTTAGTGTTTTTAAGTCGTTATAAATAGCAGTTTCATCATACATCATATTTCGACCAATAATGCTCGAAAGGAAATCACTATGAGCCCAATTATCTATTTTTGGTAAAAAGATTATGGCGGTTTCCTGCGCTATTAAACCTTTGTTCTTTTTACTAAAAACGGTTAAGTACATTAAACTAAGGTACATTATTTCGTAGCAATTACTTTGTTTCCAAAGCCTTGTGTATAGTTCCATTTGAGCACCCATTGGTTCATTACTAAAGGTAAACCCTTTTTTAAAAATGGCTTGAACAGTTGGATTTTTCAAGGCATAAAAATGGTATTGTGTACCAATATAGTTTTGTAAATTAGCAATGCCCGATGGTTTTTCATTTAAGCTATTTTGCCCAAAAATGGTTTGTATTTCAGCTAAAGCGTTTTCGTAATTTATCATTGGTTTTGTTTTGATAAATATTAAAATACTTTATAAAATCATTATCAATTAGCAAGTGAAACTAAAAGTATAAATAAAATTAATTTACCAAGCCTTTGAATCTTGGCTCCAAAACTCTACCCTTACTCCTGCACTTACTACATTGGCCAATACTTCATCGCGCATGTTTTGCTCCAAACTAAAAGTATAAATTCCTTTTTGTTTAAATTTAATTCGTGGTTTGTATTGCAATTGGTATTCGTAAATATCGCCTAAACCTTTTCCAAACCATTTTCCTCTTTCATCTTGTAAAGTAAATTCCATTCTTTCTTTCTGAGTGGTTTTATTGGGCAAGGTTTCAGTAACCCACATAAACATATTGCTGAATTTGTAATCACCTGTAATACGCAAGTTTATGTACATATTGCAATACTTAGTTGTATCAGCAATATTTACGTCAAACACCACCGGATTTTTATAATTCCAATTATGTTCGGTTATGTCTTTGTTTTCTTCAAAAATGGGTGGCTCCGCACAAGATTGAAAACAAAAAACTACATACAACAATGCAATTATTGAAAAAACAGATTTACTCTTTCTTATCATTGGATTTTGGTGTATTTGGTCGGTTATTGTTATTACGGTTTTTATTAAACCTTGGCTTATTATTTTGTGGCTTTTCGCCTCCTTCAGCTACCGGTTTATTGTTATTATTTGGCACCCTTTCCTCGCCAGGTTTATTAGCATTGTTTGGTCTATTTGGTTGTTGAGGTCTTGGATTGTTATTTAGCGGTTTTATATTGTTGTTATTATTAACGTGCCTTGGTTGTTGAGGTCGGTTATTGTTTACATTTTCTTGCTTACCCTCTAGATTGGTATTGCGGTTAGCATTATTACGGTTATTATTTTTATTGCGATTGTTATTATTGCGTTTTCTGTCTTTATCATCCAAACGGGTAAGGCTATCCATTCCCATATCGTTTTTAAAATCAAGCTCAACTACTTTTTTAGGTTCAGCTTTGGGTTTTATAACCAATTCAGGTTTAACACCATCTTTATTTAAAGCCAAATATTCGTTAACTTTATCTACCCCAAGTTCAATCCACTCACCTGCAATTTCGCCCATGGGCGCAAAAAACAATACACGTTTTAAAATATCGCTTTTAACTTGACGGTAACGTAAATCTCCCGCAAATTCCAATATATTATTTTCTTTATCAGGAAAATCTTTTAAAGATTCTTGGTATACGTCTAACTCAAAATTCAAGCAACATTTTAATTTACCACATTGGCCTGAAAGTTTAAGTTGATTAATTGATAAATTTTGGTACCGTGCAGCATTGATATGGACCATTTTAAAATCAGTTAGCCAAGTACTGCAACACAACTCGCGGCCACAGCTACCAATTGCACCAAGCCTGCCAGCTTCTTGGCGGTAACCAATTTGTTTCATTTCAATTCTTACTTTGAACTCATCTGCTAGTTTTTTAATCAATTCTCTAAAATCTACGCGTTCTTCGGCTGTGTAATAAAAAGTAGCTTTACGTTTATCACCTTGGTATTCTACATCGCTTAATTTCATGTTTAAACCCAATTGCAATGCATGTGTTCGGGCTTTAAACATGGTTGGAATTTCTAACTCCTTGTTTTCTTTTTGCCTAGCAATGTCGGCCTCATTAGCTCTACGTAACACACGTTTAATATGCTCGCTTTCGGGCGAAAGTCCTGCTTTTTTAAGTTGAAGTTTTACCAACTCGCCTTTTAAATTTACTTTACCAATATCGTAGCCATTTTCTAATTCAACCACTACTAAATCGCCATTGGTTATATCTAAATTATTGGTATTGCGATAATATTCTTTACGTGTACCTTTAAAACTAACTTCTACTACATTAAATAATTGAACATTAGGCGGCATTACTAGCTCGCTTAACCAATCGTAAGTATTTAATTTATTGCACCCTCCGGTGCTACACCCTCCGCTTGAGCAACCACCAGTGCTGCATCCTCCGCTTGAACATCCCATTTTATATTAATTTTTTTAAAAAATAATTTAACATTTAAAAAATTGATTTATTGGCCTAAAACAAAAATGCTTTAACCCAAAATATGGCACTTCAAAAAGTTTATTTTTTGACAGCAGCCATTTGTAATTGTTTGCCAATATACATAGAAAGATTTAAATACATAATCTTTACACTTGCATTGCGCTCTACATGAAAAATTGCTTCGTCAATAGCGGTAGTAATTAAGCTCAAATTATTGGGCGTAAATACTGCACTGAATTGATTTAAAAAAGCCAACTCGGCTTCGGTATTTTTACGCAATGATGGATGGCCATATTTGTAAATAAAAGCGGACCTAATCATTTGACTGCTGTATGTTAAAAAGCTTTTTACTTGCTCGCGACCTACCATGGAAAGCCTATCAATTAAAGCCGTTAAATCGTCAGGCTGACCTACTTGCATAGCTTTGTTATAAACAAACGATTTACGCATCCATTCTATAAAAGTATTTAAATAATCGCCATGTTCAATATCAATTAAACTCAAAGCTAAATTGTAATTTCCGCTAACCAATCGGGCTATGGCTTGTGCTTTTTCGGCCTCTATTTGATGATTTTGAACCAAACTTTGCTCAATATCTTCATCCAAAACCTTTGGAACTTTTATTAACTGTGTGCGTGATAAAATGGTAGCCAATACTTTTTCACTATCGTTAGCCACCAAAATAATTAAGGTATTTTCAGGTGGTTCTTCCAACAATTTTAAAATAATATTGCCTTCACTTTTCATGTACTCTGGCATCCAAATTACAAGCGTTTTATATTTGGCTTCGTAAGCTTTTAAGCTGAGTTTTCTAATTATATCGCGGCATTCTTCGGCAGTAATATTTCCTTGTTTATTTCCAGCACTATCCAGGTTACAAAGCCAGTCAAAATCGTTCATGTAAGGATTGGCAATTAAGGCTTCCCTAAAATCGGCCAACACATCAATACTTAGCTTAGTTGGCGAAATAGTTGGGTAAGTAAAATGCAAATCAGGATGAATGTATTTTTGGTATTTAACGCAGCTTGCGCAAACACCACAACTATCCGTGTCGGTTGGAGTTAAACAATTTACATATTGTGCGTAGGCAACGGCTAAAGCTAAATTTCCGCTTCCTTCGGCTCCCAAAAATAATTGCGCATGGCTAATTCTTCCGACTTTGGTGGTTTGTATTAGCTTGCTTATGAGGGCTTTTTGTCCTACAATAGATTTAAATTGCATAATGGCAAATAAGCAAAAAATAACTATAAAGGCAAAGGCAAAATTTGGAATATTAACTAAAAGTAATATTGCTTAAAAAAAAAACCGCATGTGGCTAGCAAGCGGTTTTAATTGAACAAAATTTAAGCCTATGAAAAACTATTTAATTAGTTAGTAGCCGTTACAAATGTAAAAACTCGCAGCATATTTACAACCACTCACATAAAAAAACTTGCTCTTAACATGCGACATTTGTGTAATAACATAATAATCAATCATATAAAATTTTATATTCAGATCAATTTCCTGAGTTTTCCATTAAAAAAGCCTTTACAAATAAATCCAAATCGCCATCCATAACTGCCTGAACATTACTTGTTTCGGTATCAGTTCTTAAATCTTTAACTAATTTATATGGGTGCATTACATAATTTCTTATTTGGCTACCCCATTCTATTTTACGTTTACCTGCTTCAACTTTATCCTTTTCTTCATTGCGTTTACGTAACTCAATTTCGTAAAGCTGTGACTTTAACATTTTCATAGCACGTTCTTTATTAGCACTTTGTGAACGTTCTACTTGACAAACAATTACAATTCCAGACGGTTTATGTGTTAACTGAACTTTGGTTTCAACCTTATTTACGTTTTGACCACCTGCTCCACCCGAACGAGATGTTTGAATTTCTATATCAGCATCCTTTATTTCTATTTCAATGGTATCATCAATAATTGGATAACAGTAAACCGATGCAAAACTGGTATGTCTGCGTGCATTACTATCAAAAGGAGAAATACGCACCAACCTATGTACGCCATTTTCCCCTTTTAAAAAGCCATAAGCAAAATCACCTGTAACTTCTACACTGCACGATTTAATTCCTGCACCATCGCCCGCTTGCTCATCTACCACCGATGCTTTAAAACCTTTTTTGTCGGCATACATTATATACATCCGCATCAACATTTCGGCCCAATCTTGGCTTTCGGTTCCGCCTGCGCCTGAGTTAATATTTATTACACAATTAAACTGATCTTCTTCGGCACTCAGCATATTTTTAAACTCAAGCTCTTCAACCGTTTTGGTAGTTTGCTCAAAGGTTAAATCTAGTTCGTCTTCACTTACTTCTTGGGCTTGGTAAAATTCGTATAAAACAGCAAGGTCGTCCGCCTTGGCTCTTGCTTCAGCAAAACCTTCGGTCCATATTTTTTTTTGCTTGATACCTTTTAGAACCGATTCCGCTCTTTTAGGATTATCCCAAAAACTTGGCTCGTGAGTTAGGTTTTCCTCTTCGTCTATTTGGTGCAATTTGGTAGCAACGTCAAAGATACCTCCTCAGTGCTTCCACTCTTTCGTCCAAATTTTTTAATTGATCGCTTGTCATAAATCGCAAAAGTAAGTATTTAGCCACAGATTACACAAAGGTTAAAGATTTATTAGATTTATAATAAAAAAGGTTGGATAGCAAACAGAAATAAGCTGTAAACCTCTTATACTTATTAAAGATGTTGTTTGCGATTTAGGGTAATTTTTCAGTTTTCTAATTTTCTAATCTTGAAATTCAATTCCACTTATCAACATTTTTTAACCAAAAAAACTAAAATTAACCTACCTTTGCGCCTTTAATGGGAAATATAGTAGCAATAGTAGGAAGGCCAAATGTTGGAAAATCAACACTTTTTAATCGATTAACAAGCAACAAGCACGCCATTGTAGACGATTTTAGTGGCGTAACGCGCGATAGACATTATGGTAAAGCCGAGTGGCTTGATAAGGAATATAATGTAATTGACACGGGCGGATATGTGCCAAATAGTGCCGATATTTTTGAATCGGCCATTCGCAATCAGGTAAAAATAGCCATACAAGAAGCCGATGTGCTTTTATTTATGGTGGATGTGGCAGTTGGTATTACTGACTTAGATACTGAACTATCAATTATGTTGCGTAAAAGTAAAAAACCAGTTTTATTGGTAGTTAATAAGGTAGATAATAGCAACCGTCAGTTAGATGCTCATGAGTTTTGGGCTTTAGGTTTTGATAATATTTATAACATTTCATCAGCAAGTGGTTCAGGAACAGGCGATTTGCTTGATGAGGCAATGAAACATTTAACTTTTGAAGATCAGGATAAAGATGTTGATGAAGTTGACTTACCTAAAATTGCCATTATTGGAAGGCCAAATGTTGGAAAATCGAGTTTGGTAAATGCATTATTGGGTCAAGAAAGAAATATTGTAACCGATGTTGCTGGAACCACCCGTGATGCTATTAACTCACACTACAAATTATTTGACAAGGAATTTGTGTTGGTTGATACAGCTGGTATTAGAAGAAAAAATCGCGTTTCTGAAGATTTAGAGTTTTATTCTGTAATGCGAAGCATTAAAGCTTTGGAAGATTGCGATGTAACAGTTTTGGTTATTGATGCTACTGTTGGTTTAGATAATCAAGATATGAATTTAGTTTCATTGGCAATAAAGAATAACAAAGGTCTTGTTATTTTAGTTAACAAATGGGATTTAATAGAAAAAGATACCAAAACATCACTCGAATTTGAAAAAGTAATTCGCGAAAAAATGAAACCCTTTGATGATGTTCCAATCGTATTTACTTCGGCAGTTACTAAACAACGTATTTTTAAAGCCATAGAAGAAGCTTTACATGTAGCAGAAAATAGAAAAAGAAAAATTACTACTAGTAAGTTTAATGATTATATTTTAGATAAAATAGAACATTACCCACCACCAAGTGTAAAAGGGAAGTTTGTAAAAATTAAATATGCAACTCAATTACCTGGACGAAGCCCTCGTTTTGCATTTTTCTGTAACCACCCGCAATATGTAACTGATTCATACAAGCGTTATATTGAGAACAAAATTAGAGAAGAGTATGACTTTAAGGGAGTTCCAATAATTATTTATATGAGAGAAAAATAAAAAAAATTATGTTTAAATTTTGTTATTAACAAACTATTCATATATTTGCACCCGAATTAGAAAATCAAACAATTTAAAATCAAACAAAATGAAAAAAGTATTATCAATCGTTGCCGCTTCTGCTATGTTAGCTATCGTAGCTTGTGGTCCTTCTGCTGAAGAAAAAGCTAAATTAGAAGCTCAAAAACAAGCTGATTCAATCGCTGCTGCTACTCGCGCTGCTGATTCATTAGCTGCTTTAGAAGGTTCTATGGTAGACACAACTGCTGTATCTGTTGATACAACTGCTGCTGCTGCTACAACTGAAGCTGCTCACTAATTTTTTCTTTCAAACAGAAACAAATTATTCAAAAATGCCATACTTTTTTAAGTGTGGCATTTTTATTTTATACCAGTTTGATTATCAACCAATAAAAAAGTGAATTATTTGCGAATAACTTTTTTGTTTTTATAAAAAAAAAGTACATTCGCAGTCCTAAAAAATTAAGCTAATGGCACAACGTACATACCAACCATCGGTAAGAAAAAGAAGAAACAAACACGGTTTCCGTAAAAGAATGGAATCTGCTGCGGGCAGAAAGGTTATTGCTGCGCGTAGAGCACGTGGTAGAAAAAGATTAACTGTATCTGACGAAAAACGTCACAAAAAATAGAAAACCTAATCCCGAGTTTTACACCTTAGGTTTCAAATTCGGGATTTGTTTTTTATTTTATTAAGTACACATGGTAATTAGCATGTGTTTTTTTGTTTATACACAAATCATTTCCAATTTAATAATTAATAGCATTTGTTTTAAGATGAAATATCGTTTTCCTAAAAAAGAAAAAGTGGTATCGCTTAAAATTATCAATGCTCTTTTTTATAAAGGTGCACATAGTGTTTTTGTGTTTCCTTTCAAAATCTCACTTATTATCGTTTCTAATCAAGAAGTTTCAAGTCAGGTTTTGATTATTGTGCCTAAACGCAACTTTAAAAAAGCCGTTGACAGAAACAGGATAAAACGACAGATTAGAGAAATTTATCGCCTAAATAAAGACCTTTTTATACAGAACTTAAAAGTTTCACAAGTTCAAGTGGCCATATCAATAGCATTTGTTGGTAAAACGGAGCTTGAATATGCCAAGGCCAATCAGGCATTTACTAGAGTACTAAAACAATTAGCCGATTACATTGAAAAAAATATTACAAGCACCATTCATACTGCTAATTAAAATTTATCAGCATGTAGTTTCGCCATATTTGCCCAATGCATGTAGGTATAATCCTACTTGTAGTCAATATGCTATTGAGGCATTAAATAAACACGGTGTTTTAAAAGGCTTGTATTTAGCAATCAAGCGCATAAGTACTTGCCATCCATGGGGTGGAAGCGGTTACAATCCAGTTCCCTGATTTTATATAATTTTAATCAAATCATCCAAAAAACACTTATTAAGTATATGTTTGTATTAAATAAATATAAATATGTCAAATTTTAACCCATGGCACGATGTAAGTTTTGGTGATGATGCCCCCAATAATGTAACTGCAATTATTGAAATACCAAAAGGAAGTAAGGGTAAGTTTGAACTTGATAAAAATAGTGGAATGTTAAAGTTGGACAGGGTTTTATTTTCTGCCGTTCATTATCCAGCCAATTATGGCTTTATTCCTCAAACTTATTGTGGCGACAAGGATCCTTTAGATATTTTAGTAATTACTTCTATTGAACTACCTCAGTTATGTTTAATTGACGCCAAGGTAATTGGCGTTATGCGAATGGTTGATCAAGGGGAAGCTGATGATAAAATTATTGCTGTGGCGCAAAATGATATGTCGGTTAATTATATGAACGATATAAAAGAACTTCCACCACATACATTAACAGAAATGAGAAGGTTTTTTGAGGACTACAAAAAATTAGAGAATAAGGAAGTTAAAGTGGAAGACTTTTTAGGTAGAGAAGAAGCTTTAAGGATTATTGATGAAAGCATAGTTTTATACAGGGAAACTTTTTTACCACATAAGTAGGATTTTTGGTATTTGACATTTGTACTACCAGCTTTTCATTTCCAATAATAATTACGTTTTTCGATTAGTTCATTGTGTATTTGGACGTGCATGTTTCAGGTTTATTACCTGTTCCTTTAATAAAATAAAACCCAACAAAATTACCATTTGTATAAATTTTAGTTTCAATTGTAAAACTATCGGTTGGGTTAATACCACTTGAAGTAGCCGATAATTCTAAAGCACGAGGTTTAGAGGCTTTATTAATAAATGAAATTTGCCAGCCAGTTCCTTGGCTGGTAATTGCTATTTTCTGATTGTTTTCATCTAAGTAATAACCGCTCCAATTTTGGGCATTGGTAGTGTTTACTACATACCTAATGCTATCTGTTGCGTTATTATTGCTGTTGGTTGTTGTTGAACTTTCTTTACTGCAAGCCCAAAAGCTACTTGAAATGATTAACAATGCTACAAATTTTTTCATACAATAATTTTTTAACGGAACAATATTATGAAACCTGCGTATAATTATTTTTAAAACAAATTCACAAAACAGCTCGTTTCGATAATGAATAACAACAAATTAATACACCAAAAGATGAGTTTTTTAACAGCTGAGTGGAATGATTTACTAATGATTAATTATAAAATTGATGGTAAAATATTAGAAAAATATGTTCCTACAGGAACTGAGTTAGATTTATGGAACAATAACTGTTACGTTAGTTTAATAGGTTTTATGTTTGAAAATGTAAAAATGTTAGGAGTAAAAGTTCCTTTTCATGTAAATTTTGAAGAAGTAAATTTAAGGTTTTATGTAAAAAAACTAGAGGATGGAAAATGGAAAAGAGGAGTGGTTTTTATAAAAGAAATTGTGCCCAAATATGCCATTTCGTGGGTAGCTAATTTGTTGTATAACGAGCATTATGAAACAAGACCCATGCGCCATAAAAATGAAAAGTCGCAGTTAAGTAACTCCTTTTCATATAAATGGAAGAAAGGAGATAAGTGGCACGAAATTGCAGCGCAAACGGCTACGGATATTTTACCCATAGAAATTGGTTCGGAAGCGGAATTTATAACAGAACATTATTTTGGCTATACTAAATACAATGAGGTTAAAACCATTGAGTATGAAGTAACACATCCAAAATGGAATCAATATAAATTGACAGATTACAAAGTGGATGTAGATTTTGTTTCGGTTTATGGAAATGATTTTGCATTTTTACAAAACCAAAAACCCGATTCGGCTTTTGTGGCAATTGGTTCGCCCATTACCATTGAGCCTAAAAAAACTTTTTGATGAAATGAACCCAAGACTTTTCCTTTTTTTAGCGGTAGGCTTTATGTTTTTTACAGTGTTTGGAACATTGTCGCACGAGTTTGGGCACTTTGCTGTTGCAAGGTTTTTGGGCTATCCTGCTAAAATAAGTTACGGAAGTACCTATAATTCTGATGCCAACCTTCGTGCTCAACATGATACCATCATGAAAAAATATGAAAAGGAATATAAAGCAGATTTGGCTTTTCCTGGCAAAGAGAAATTTGAACAAGATGTTGCAATCTTCAAATCAAATGATTTGTATATTCGGATTGGTGGGCCTATCCAAACTATATTAACAAGTTTAATTGCTATAATTCTTATTTTAATAAATCTTGATTCATTTAAAAATTATAATAGTTTGAATTTTGGTAAGTGGCTATTGGTGTTTTTTGCCTTATTTAGCTTAAGGCAACCTGCAAATTTGTTTATAGGAATTATAGGTTATTTATTTAGTGGTAAGTTTTCAAATGCTAATGATGAAGCTAGAATTGATTTTCATTTAGCATTACCACCATTTACTAGTTCTATTATTACCAGCATATTAAGTTTGAGTATTTTTGCTTATATCTTTTTTAAAGTTATTCCTAAACCAGTTAGAATTACCTTTGCCTTTGCAGGTTTGGTGGGTGGTGTATTAGGTTTTTATTTGTGGTTTTATGCTTTAGGGCCAATTTTATTACCAGTTAATTACTAACTGTTACTGATAATTATCAATCATCAGCAACGGACAATTCATTTAATATTGCGCTGTCTTTAGGGGTGGCCGTGTAATAACGGCCTGAGATTACACCCTCTGAACCTGATCGAGGTAATGCTCGCGAAGGGAATAGACCACCAATGCATTTTTTATTATTAAGCTAGCCACAAAAGTGCATTTTGGGTTTTTCATTCAGAGTTAGATAAACAATTTATAGCCACTAACAGCCCCTGTTTTTGGTTTTGTTTAATCTTTCAATTTAACAAAAATGTTAAAAAAATTTATTGCCGCAGGCACATTTATGGCTACAAGCCTAATGATTGCTGCACAAACGGACAGTTTAAAAACTAAAACTGATCTTCAAGAAGTAGTTGTTATGGGCACAAAAGCCCAAGCTAACAATCCAATTACATTTCAAAATTTAAACAAAAAGGAAATTGACAAACAAAATTTTGGCCAAGATTTACCTTTTTTGTTGAACTTAACCCCTTCAACTGTAATTAGTTCTGATGCAGGAGCAGGAGTAGGTTACACTGGTATTAGAATTAGGGGAACCGACCCAACAAGAACCAATGTTACCATTAATGGAGTACCAATTAACGATGCAGAAAGCCACGGAACATTTTGGGTAAATATGCCCGACATGGCATCATCATCGCAAAATATTCAGGTTCAGCGAGGAGTTGGAACATCAAGTAATGGAGCAGGTGCTTTTGGTGCCAGTATTAATATACAAACTGATGGTTTAAACCCTAATGCGTACTCTGAAATATCAAGTGGTTATGGTTCATTTAACACTTGGAAAAATACAGTAAAGGCAGGTTCTGGATTACTTTCAAACAATTGGGCATTTGATGCACGACTTTCAAAAATTACAAGCGATGGTTTTATTGATCGCGCGAGTTCTGATTTGAAATCGTTTTTTGTGTCGGCTGGGCGTTATGGTAAAAAAAGTATTTTTAAAGTAAATGTGTTTTCTGGAAAAGAAAAAACTTACCAAGCTTGGAATGGAATTTCGGAAGATTTATTAAAAGCGGGAAACCGAACTCATAATGATTTTACATACCCAAATCAAACCGATAATTACCAGCAAGATTATTATCAAATGTTTTATACTTATCAATTCAATAAGCACATAAAGGCTAATATTGGTTTACACTACACTTATGGCCGCGGTTATTATGAAGAGTATAGAGAAGGTGATAAATTTAGTACATACAAATTGAAAGACACTTTATTTGTGTTAAATACTAATGTTATTGATACAATAACAAGGGGCAATTTTGTGCGCAGACGTTGGTTAGATAACGACTTTTATGGAACAGTATTTTCATTTGTTTACGAAAAAAACAAACTAAACATTACTGTAGGAGGAGGTTTAAATAAATACGATGGTCGCCATTATGGTGAATTAATTTGGAGCCAATTTGCTATGGATGGAAATATTAATGATCGATTTTATGATGGAAACTCCACCAAAACAGATTTTAACATTTATGGAAAAGCCACCTATAATTTAACAAATAAATTAGATGGGTTTATTGATTTACAACAGCGCATTATTAATTACAAAGCAAAAGGAGAAGACCTAAATAATGGCGTTTATTTACCCTATAATATCAATTTAAATTTTAACTTTTTTAACCCCAAAGCTGGTTTAACTTATTCAGTTCAAAAAAACGCAAATATTTATGCTTATGTGGGTGTAGCCAATAAAGAACCTGTGCGTAACGATATTATTCAAGCAAACCCTTTAAATTTACCCAAACCAGAACAATTAATTAATTACGAATTTGGATTTAGAAAAAATTGGAAAAAATCGGCATTTAGTGCAAATATTTATTATATGGACTATAGAAACCAATTAATAACAACAGGGCAAATAAACGATGTGGGTGCATATAACCGTGTAAATGTGCCAAATAGTTATAGAGCTGGTATTGAACTTACAGCAGGTTTGCAATTAATTAAAAACCTAAAATGGCAAACTACATTTACCTTCAGTCAAAATAAAATAAAAGAATTTACTGAATTTGTGGATGATTGGGATAATGGAGGTCAAATTCAAACCCAACATAAAGATGTTAGTATTGCATTTTCTCCTAACATAATTGGCTCATCTATATTTACATATTCGCCATTTGCTAAATGCGACATTGATTTAATTTCGAAATATATTGGTAAACAATACTTAGATAATACAGAAAATGAAAACCGTAAAATTGATGCATTTTTTGTAAATGATATAAGAATTACTTATGGTTTAACAGTAAAAAGTATGTTTAAATACATTGGTTTAGGCTTACAAGTAAATAATGTTTTAAACGAAAAATATGCACCTAACGGATATACTTATAGCGGTTATAGCGGAGGAGTAAGAGGAGATTATAATTTCTATTACCCACAAGCAGGAACAAACTTTTTAACCAATTTGGTTTTAAAATTTTAGTTTGATTTTAAGTCATAATAAAAAAGGTCATTAGAAAATTTTCTAATGACCTTTTTTGTTAAATTAATGAAACTATATCATTTTTATGCGAATAATTAGGAATTTCAATATCAATTATTAGCTAAGAATAGCATTAATTGCTTTGAAAATAAACGCAATTAATTTGAATGATTGATTTACGAAGTGATACAGTTACGAAACCGTCACCCGAAATGTTGGAGTTCATGATGAAGGCTAGTGTCGGTGATGATGTGTTTGGGGAAGATTCTGCAGTGAACGAATTACAACATTTTGCTGCTGATATGTTTGGAATGGAAGCATCTTTGTTTTGCGCAAGTGGAACAATGACAAATCAAATTGCTATTAAATTACATACACAACCAGGCGATGAGGTTATTTGTGATAAACTTTCACATATTTACCTTTATGAAGGTGGAGGAATTGCATCTAATTCGGGTGCTTCTGTGAGGTTGCTAGAAGGTAATTTAGGAAGATTTACAGCAGAACAAGTTGTAGAAAATATTAATGATAGAAACAATATTCATTTTCCAATAAGTAGTTTGGTAAGCCTCGAAAACACAGTAAACAAAGGCGGTGGAGCTTGTTGGGAAATTGACGAAATAATAAAAATTAAAGAGGTTTGCCAAAAAAACAATATGGCACTTCACATGGATGGTGCACGTTTATTCAACGCATTGATAGAAAAGAACCAGTCGCCTAAAGTTTTTGGACAATTGTTTGATACCATTTCAATATGTTTAAGTAAGGGACTTGGCGCTCCGGTTGGTTCACTTTTGCTGGGGAATAAAGGACACATTACCAAGGCCACTAGAATTAGAAAAGTAATGGGTGGAGGTATGCGCCAAGCAGGATTTTTGGCTGCTGCCGGCCTTTTTGCCTTACAAAATAATATTGAAAGAATTACTGTTGATCATTTAAATGCAAAAAAATTAGAAGCTTGTTTAATAACTTGCCATTTTGTTGAAAACATATATTCCGTTGAAACCAATATTATCATTTTTAAACTAAACCCTCAAATTATAAGTGCAGTTCAATTAATAGATTTTTTAAAACAAAATGGAATACTTGCTGTAACTATGGGCCATAATTTAGTAAGATTTGTTTTACATTTAGACATTTCGGAATCAGGACTTAATTTTGTTATAAACATTTTAAACGAATTGAATTTTAAACGAACTATTCTTTGAAAATTTAAAACTAATTAGCATATTCGCCCTCCTTTATGAAAAAAATACTTCTTCTTATAATAATATTTTGCTTTGCCAACAACTATAGCAATGCACAAAGCAAGAAAAAAGCTGTAGCAAAAGGCTATGATGCTATATATCCGTTTATAAAAGGCAAAGCAAAGGTTTCTAAAAATGGAAAATATGGTTATATTAACATGGAAGGCGAAGAATTTATACCGTGTAAATATGAAGAAATTTATCCATTTGAAAGAGGAATAGCAAAAGTACAGAGGACTGGAAAATATGGATTTATTAATGAACAAGGAGAAGAGATAATTGAGTGCAAGTTTGATTATATTGGTCCATTTAAAAATGGAAGAGCTATAGTTAAACTGGGAGGGAAACTTGAAATAATAGATACAGAGGGAACTGTTATTACAGAAGGAAACCATGGTTCGGCCGAATAAATAATGATTATCATCAAAAAAGGTAATATTTCTGTATATTTTTTGCACTAACAAAAACAAATAGTAATTTCGAACGGTTAATATATTTAGTAGGCTGAAAGGCTATCACACCACATAAAAAAAATGAGTAATTTAAAGAAAAAATTTGCTGATAAAGCACTTCCACTTGCAGTAGAAATTAGAAACTTTGTAAAAGAAAATGGCGATGTAGTTCTTGGTAATTTTACAGTAGAAGATGTATATGCCGGACAAAAAGGAATAATAGGCTTATTAACAGAAACTTCTTTATTAGATTCAAACGAAGGAATTCGATTCCGTGGTTATACTATTCCAGAATTAAGACAATTATTACCTAAGGTTCCAGGAGGAACAGAACCACTTCCTGAAGGTTTGTTTTACTTAATGCTATTAGGCGAACTACCAACTTATGATGATGTATTAGATATTCAGTCTAATTGGGCTGAACGTTCTGAAGTTCCTTCGCATGTATACGCTGCTCTAGATGCAATGCCTATAACAACACATCCAATGACACAGTTTTCAATTGCAATTAACGCATTACAAACTGACTCAGTATTTGCAAAAGCATACAAAGAAGGTATTAACAAAAAAGATTATTGGGATTATACCTACGAAGACGTTTGTACATTATTAGCTCGTTTACCAAAGGTAGCAGCATATATTTACCGCAGAACTTATAAAAACAATGAGCATATTGCTGCCGACCCTAAACTAGATTGGGCTGCAAATTTTGCACACATGTTAGGTTACGACCAAAATGAGTTTTATAAGTTAATGCGTTTATATTTGGTTATTCATGCCGACCATGAAGGTGGAAATGTTTCAGCACATACCACTCACTTAGTTGGTTCAGCTTTATCTGATCCATACTTAAGTTTAGCAGCGGCTATGAATGGTTTAGCAGGTCCTTTACATGGATTAGCAAATCAAGAAGTTATACGTTGGATAAAAGATATGCAAGAAGAAATTGGTGAAGATCCAACTGAAGAACAAATTGCAAGCTATATTCAAAAAACTTTAACTGAAGGAAAAGTAGTACCAGGATACGGACATGCTGTATTGCGTAAAACAGATCCACGTTTTACTGCTCAACAAGAATTTGCTAAAACCTATATGCCTGACGATAAATTGGTAAATATAGTTTGGAAAATATACAAAGTAGCTCCTCCTATTTTAGAAAATACTGGAAAAATTAAGAATCCTTGGCCAAATGTAGATGCACATTCAGGTGCATTGTTATTACACTATGGCTTTGCTGAATACGAATTTTATACTGTATTATTTGGAGTAAGTCGTGCATTAGGTGTCATGGCTTCGTTACTTTGGGATAGAGCTTTAGGATTGCCTTTAGAAAGACCAAAATCAGTAACTTACGAATGGTTAAAAAATACAGTTGCCGATAAAAAAGCAACTTCGTAATAATTTAGTATTGATATATAAAGAGCCTCTAAGTTAAACTTAGGGGCTTTTTTGTGTAACAAAACAATGAAACTGTGCGTTTAAACTAAAAATTATTATAAAATGGCTCATTTTAACAAACATCCTCTTTTGTTTTCAATTGTAACTTTATTGTTCTTCAATCAAATATTTGCACAAAGTAGCAGCCTAAAATTCGATTTTGAAAACCCAATAATGGTTGATAGTTCCTCTACAATTGTTATTCCAATTAGTTATAACAATAACTATTTTTCAAATAATAAAATCGCCAATTGGGAGGATGTTTGTGCTAATTTAATTTTCTATAATTTTGTTACGGATAGCAGTAAAAGGTTATTTGACTATAACACTTATATTTTAAATATTAATAACCGATACGAAACTTTTTATAACAAAAAGCCCAATAAGAATTTTACTAAACAACACTTTTTTTGTAGGGTAAAAAATGTTGATTATAACAACAATGGTAAAATTGATGAAAATGATCCGGCAGTTCTCTATGTATGCGATATTTACGGAAATAATTTGATGGCGCTAACCTCGCCTAATGAAAATGTAGAATCATTTGAAATTTTCGAAAAGCTGAACTTTGCCATGATAAAAATACAACGAGATGCTAACGATGACCACAATTTTAGGAATTCGGAAAACAACTATTATTACGTAAAGTTAGATTTAAAAACCCTCACTTTTGGAAAAAAAATTGAAATAAAATAGCTGCTAACAATTTTTAAAATTCCGGTTATCAATTCGCCTCTCAAATTTTCGCTAAGTGTTTGTAGGTAGTTTTCGTTATTTTAACGTAAAAGATTCAATTTAAAACTAGCCTTATTTACTGCTGATTCAGTATAAGCCTCTATACTTTATGAACGCGAATCTAATGTTGCTAAAAACGAAGTGCTCCGGACCTTAACCTTAAATGAAATCACATTATTAGCAGAAATAATAATTGGTCTTAAATTTAATTTATGTGGTGCAATAACCAAACTAGCTGACGATGGAAACAAAATAGGCACGCCACAACTTAAGTTATAACCTGTTCATCTTATTTGAGTTGAAATTATTAAGCCATTGCTCTTGTAAGAGTCTAAAATTCTCCATTTATAAAAGTATGAATAGTAATCATAATCGAACTTTCTTTTTTATGAATTACAAAATCTTTTAAGGTATTTTATATAGCAAAGCATATTTGATTTATTATTACCAAGTTTAGCACAGTAGTTAAATCAATTGTAGATTAGACATTAACAATTTACTTAATTTTTGCAATTGAATTTGCTTATGTTTAGTGATAACTAAACTAATATCATAAAAACAAAAAAAATAAGTATTGCATTTTAAGTCACATTTTCTACATTTGCAGTCCTTTTAGCGGATGTGGCGTAATTGGTAGCCGCGCCAGACTTAGGATCTGGTGTTGAGAGACGTGGGGGTTCGAGTCCCTTCATCCGCACCCAAAAGTAAAAACTGAAATAAGACTGGAAATAATATTTCAGTCTTATTTTTTTTAGAATAAGATTATAATTTAGAAAAATAGATAAAAATGAACGTTACATTTGATAAAAAGGACGCTTTAAACGGTACCATATCAGTACAAATTGAAAGTACTGACTACATGCCTAACTACGACAAAAAGTTAAAAGACTACAGAAAAAAAGCAAACATACCTGGCTTTAGAGCAGGCACCGCCCCAATGGGTATGATTGAAAAACAAGTAGGAAACAGCATTTTATTAGATGAAATTAATACTGCTGCTTCAAAAGGTTTATACGATTATATTAATGGTGAAAAAATTAGTTTATTAGGTGAGCCTGTTTTAAACCAAGAAACTTTAATTGACAAATTAGAAAAAGGCTTAAACTACACTTTCAAATTTGATATTGGAATGGCTCCAGAATTTGATTTGAATATTGGTAAAGGCGATGTTTTTACTAAATATGGTGTAAGTGTAGATGAAGCCGAAGTAAATGAAGAAATTGAGCGCATGCGCAAACGTTTTGGTAAATTAGAGGAAGTAAGTATTGCAGAGCAAGAAAACGACATGGTTTACTTAAATTTAATAGAATTAACTGACGATAAAACTGCTTTGGAAGGTGGAGTGAAAGCTGATAATGTGCCAATGTTATTATCGGCTGTAAAAAATACTGAAGCAAAAGCATTGTTAACAGGCATTAGCAAAGGTGCTACTTCTACTGTAAATATTTTCACTTTATTTGATAACGATGAGCAAGAAATGAGCCACGCCTTAGGTGTAGCTAAAGTTGGAATTGCTGATTTAAACCAAAACTTTAGTTTTGAAGTAGTTGATATTAAACGCAATGTAGAAGGCGATATTAACCAAGATTTATTTGATGCAGCTTATGGCCCAGGAAATATCACTAGCCTTGAAGCATTAAAAGAAAAAGTAGCAGAAGATATTAAAGGATTTTATACCTCACAAGCTGACCATTTGTTAGAACATAATATGATGGATACTTTGGTAGCTAAGCACAATGTAACTTTACCTGACGAATTTTTAAAACGTTGGTTAATGGATAGATATGCTGATAAATTCAATGCAGAAAACGTAGAAGAAGCATACATACCAGAAGCTAATTATTTAAAAAACCACTTGGTGGAAGAAAAAATAATGAAGGCTGCTGATATTAAAATAGAAGAAGCTGATATTAGAGCTGCTGCTGTTGAATATACCAAGCAAATGTTTGGCGGTTATGCCATGACAGGTTTAAACGAAGATTTAATTAACCAATTAATTGAACCAAGTTTGAAAAAAGAAGATTATCGAAGCCGTATGATTAACTCTGCAGTTAAAATTAAAGTAAATGCTGCTGTTAAAGATATGATTACTGTAGAAGAAAAATTAGTTAGCAAAGACGAGTTTATGAAAATTGTAGAAGAGCACAACGCTGCTCACCACAATCACTAAACTTTAAAGTATTGATAAACCGAAAAGCCGCTATTAGCGGCTTTTTTTATGGTTTTTAGTTTTTCAAATCACTAATATTAAATAACCAACAAAAATCCTTTCTCTATCTTCAAATCATTGTTATCTTCGCTGCGCATAATTATGACAGAAAGAAAAGTTAGAGTAAGATTTGCTCCTAGTCCTACAGGCGCATTACACATTGGTGGTGTTCGCACTGCTTTATACAATTACTTATTTGCCAAAAAACATGGTGGAGATTTTATCCTTCGCATTGAAGATACCGATCAAGGTCGTTTTGTGCCGGGTGCCGAAGAATACATTATTGAAAGTTTGAAATGGGTTGGTATTGAGCCTAACGAAGGTATTGGTTTTGGTGATGGTCCATTTGCACCATACCGCCAAAGCGATAGAAAACCAATGTATAAAAATTACGTTGACCAACTAATTAACGATGGTTATGCTTATTATGCTTTTGATACTGCTGAAGAGTTGGATGCTATGCGTGATAGGTTAAAAGCTTCGAACGTTGATTCGAAGTACGATGCCATTACTCGTACTTCTATGATTAACAGTTTAACATTGCCAGAAGACGAAACTAAAAGACGCATGGAAAATGGCGATGCTTATGTGGTTAGAATAAAATTACCTCGCAAAGAGGAAGTTAAGTTTCATGATGAAATTAGAGGTTGGGTTACAGTGAACACCTCCACTATGGATGATAAAGTTTTGTTTAAGTCGGATGGCATGCCAACTTACCACATGGCCAATATTGTAGATGATTACAGCATGCAAATTACCCATGTTATTCGTGGTGAAGAATGGTTACCATCTGCGCCATTACACGTACTTTTATACCGTTATTTAGGTTGGGAGGCTGTAATGCCAAAATTTGCCCATTTACCATTATTGTTAAAACCCGATGGTAACGGAAAATTAAGCAAACGTGATGGCGATAAATTAGGTTTTCCTGTTTTTCCAATAGAATGGAAAGACCCAAATACTGGTGAAATTTCGAGCGGATACAAACAAAGTGGTTATTTGCCTGAGGCTGTAGTAAACTTATTGGCATTTTTAGGCTGGAACCCGGGCACACACCAAGAATTATTTACCAAAGAAGAATTAGCTGAAGCATTTACTTTAGACAGAGTAAGTAAACATGGTGCTAAGTTCGATCAAAACAAGGCTAAATGGTATAACCAACAATACATTCGTAAGGTTGACAATTCACTTTTGGCTTTAGAACTTGAAAAGCAATTGGCTAACTATAATATCAAAGCTGAAAAACAATACTTAGAACAAGTTTGCGCTTTGGTTAAAGAAAAAATTAGTTTTATAAAAGAACTTTGGGACTATAGCAATTACTTTTTTGTGGAGCCAACCGTTTATGACGAAACAGTTATTAAAAAACGTTGGAACGAAAAATCTCCTTTGGTTATTAACGATTTAATTGAATTGCTTCGCAATGTTTCAAATTTTGACCATGCCAATATTGAAGCTGCTTACAACCAAGCTCTTGAAAGAAATGAAGTAGAGAATAAAGATTTTTTACAAATGTTTAGGGTTTGTTTGAGCGGAGTAGCAGGTGGGCCGCCTATTTTTGAAATGGCTGCTTTATTTGGAAAAGAATCTACCATTATAAGGTTAGAAAACGCCTTGAGTCGTATTAAATAATACCATTATGAAAAAACTTATTATTCCTTTTGTAGTATCCTTAATAATTATTTCTTCGTGCGGAAGCAATAATTATTTCGACAGGTGGCCCGGCCAACGTTTAAGCAGTTTCCCAGCCGAAATGCAAGGTAATTATAAACTGAATATTAGTTTTTTTGCTGGTTTACTTACAGGGTCAAAAAAAGATAGTATTCTTTTTTTAACCATTGATAAAAACAGCATTCATGAAATAGACAAAGATGGTAATTTTGAAAATTCATTAAGCGACAGTTTAGTGCTTTCAAAGTTGGGTAGTTATTTTGTATTAAGTTCTTTAAAGGCCGATAACAAAGGCTATTGGACCATTGGCTATTTTAAATTGGTAAAAAACGGTTTGCATTATATGCCTTATATGGGTGCCGACAATGTAAAAACCGATAATTTGGCAAAATATTTAAATTTTGTATCGGTATATAAAACAGGAAGAACCACTGTTAACTCATTGCCAATTAAGGAGCGCGAAGTATTTTATACTTACCATAGCGATACCATTAATTACTATGAAATGGATGACAATCAGTTTTTAGCATTTATGGAAAATGAAAAACCGCAAATGCTCATAAAGTTTAATAAAATTACCCCAAAAAAATTAAAAAAATAATGCAACGTCCGGTTAGAGTTTTAGTAGCAAAAGTAGGATTAGATGGCCACGATAGAGGCGCAAAGGTAATTGCCACAGCCTTGCGCGATGCTGGAATGGAAGTAATATATACAGGCTTACGCCAAACACCCGAAATGGTAGTACAAGCTGCATTACAAGAAGATGTAGATGCAATTGGTGTGAGCATACTTTCAGGCGCTCACAATACTGTTTTTCCTAAATTGTTACATTTAATGAAACAAGAAGGAATGAACGATGTATTGTTAACTGGTGGTGGAATTATACCTAATGAAGATATTGAAGAATTAACAAAAATTGGGGTTGGCAAACTTTTTACACCAGGCACCAATACGCAAGATATTGCCGATTATATCAAAGATTGGGTAAAAACTAACAGAAGTTTTTAGGTAAATGTTAAAACTAATGGAATTTATTTTCATTTTTTTATAGTCATAAAGTTTTACAAAATTTTATTTTGAGTGTTGCTTACTTTAAAATAAGAACTATTTGGTCTAATACTTTCAAAAAATCTTCTGGACCAAGATATCCTGCGGCTACTTGTATTTGTTTTTTATTGGGTTGAATAAAATATGTTGTTGGAAAACCTGTTGATTTACCTTGCGTTAATTGGGCAAAAAGTTCACGTCCAGAAATTTTTACCCCATCTAAATTATACTCAACATCAGCAATTTCCGGATTGAATTTTACAATTATAAAATCCTTATTTAAAGCCTCTATTATTTTACTATCTGTGTAAGTATCCCTATCCATTTTTTTACACCATCCACACCAATCTGTGTAGGCATCTACCAAAATAATTTTATTTGTTTTTTTAGCCAATGGATACCCCGTATTCCAATCTAACCATTTTAGTTCTTTACCTACATTAGTAAATGAACTATAAAGCAAAAATGCTAAAAATGCCAATAGTATGTTTTTCATTTATATATCTATTTTAATTGTCAAAAAATACCGTTAAATGATGTTGAAGTACATTAATATCCAATTGGTTAAACTCGTGTGGAGAGTTAGGCATAACTAATAACTGGGAATTATTAACTTTAGAATAAATTGTTAAAGTATCATTTAAACTTGCCGTTTTATCTCTGTCGCCTATTGCAAAAAGAATAGGGCATTTTATTTTTAAAAAGTCTTCATCTGTTAACAGTTTTCCTTTGGCTAAATCCATCATCATATTGCTAGTATTTTTTAATAAATTTTTCCAAACATTAATACCATGAATCATCATTAAATTATTTGCAAATGCAGGAACCTTGTCCATCATTTTATCAGGGTTTAAGAACTCTAATTCTTTTGTTGCAGACTCAATATCCCATTTTAATTTCACACTACAGCTAAAGACTTTGTTTACCCGTTCAGGATATTTTATTGCAAACATTAGTGCCGCATAACCGCCCATACTATAGCCAAATAAATTTATCTTTTCTATTTTGTTGGTATTTAAATAACTAAGAATATCACTTACAAAAACCTCAAATGTTAAACCATTCAACGGCATAAAATTCCCACCATGCCCACTAAAATTAAGTGTATGTACGTTATAATTAGTACCAAGCTTTTCTTTGATATCATTAAATTGAGCAGAAGAGCCGAGTGCGCCATGTAAAAATAAAATATTCAACATAAATGATGGTTTTTATATTGCAATGTAAAAAAAAATGTTAAAAAGTGGACTAAAAATAATAATATCAACATGGACCGAAAAAATAGTACATTTTTTTCAAAGCTTTTTTATACTTTTGATGTCTAATTTATTAATTAACTGTAACTAAATTGAAAACAATAAAAATTACAATCACCATTTTTCTATTAGGATTTACTCAATTAATCTATGCACAAGGTCAAGACCAAACTTCACCAACGTATGATTATAGTTACACTGATAGCACAAGTAATACAGTAGGGACTGAAACATCTTCAGACTCGACAAGTGCAAATGTAGAAAATGCAATTGAAATGTATAAGCGATTAGTTTTAAATCTTGATTCTAATACTAATTTAATTACTTATACTGGAGTTATGGAGCAAGAAGAAAGTGGAAGTGATTCATTATATGCAAGAGCTAAAAAGTTTGGAGAAAAGCTTTTTGGAAAAGATAAGAACATATTTGAGGTTCAAAAATATGGGCAGAAGTTGGTTATGAATGGCTCAATTACAGCTTATTCATACGCAAATAAATTTAATAAAAAAAGTATCGGAAAATATGAGTTTAAAATGACCGTTTCAATAAAAGAAGGTCGTTATAAATATACCATAACAAATCTTGTACATCAGGGGCCAGTTCCGGCTAACGGGAAACCATATAGAAACTATTTTGAATATTATTATAATTCACCAACCAATGTTAGAGGGAATGATATCATTTTGAGGTATGCAGATAGGGAAATAAAAGATACCATAGCAAAGTTTCAAAATTCAATGAAGGAACCGAAAATTGTTGATGAAGATGAATGGTAGTCTAACTTAAATAAAAAGGCCATCAACTTTTAAGTTGATGGCCTTTTTATTTTTCAAAAATTTAAAAGTACTTTCGCAATATGTCATTATTAATAACTCCAGAGGTAACTTTAGAAGCACTGCAATTACGAAATAAAAACACCATGAGCGAGTGGTTGGGTATAGAGTTTATAGAATTTTCATCTGCTTATTTAATAGCAAAAATGCCTGTTGATCATAGAACTACTCAACCACTTGGTGTTGTAAATGGTGGTGCATTTTGTGCATTAGCTGAAACTGTAGGCAGTATGGCTGCTAATTTATGCATAGATAGAAATAAGTTTGTAGCACTTGGGTTAGATATAAACGCTAATCATGTGCGCTCAGCAAGTAAGGGTTGGGTTTATGGAAAAGCTACACCCCTTCATTTAGGTAGAACTACTCAGGTTTGGGAAATTAGCATTACAGATGATGAAAATAAACTTTGCTGTATAAGCAGGTTAACTATGAGTGTAATTGAAATAAGGAAATAGTACATTTTGAATAGAGCTACTGTATTTTACAAACTTCCTGGCAAAACAGAAATAGTTAAAAAAACAGGAATAATAGATCCTGTATTAAAGCCGATTCCATTTGATGAAATTACAGAAGAATTATTTCTTTTTTCACCATACAATAGTGGTAATTTAACATATGTTATCCAGTTAAAGGATGAAATTTTAAAGTTTGAAACAATTGGGTATTCTCAAAATAATATTAACCATTATGATACTGAATTTGATTTCGTCCTAAAAACAAATGAAGCTATTAGCAACATGAACGACTCAAATGAAATGAGTAAAGTGGTAATGGCTCGATGTTCTAAAAAGAATATTGATTATGAATTGGATATCAATACTTTTTTTTTAAATTTATGTTTAAATTACCCCAACTCTTTTGTTTATGCTGTATCAAGTGCAATAACAGGAACATGGATAGCTGCAACGCCAGAAATTTTATTAAAAACAAACTATTCAACTATTGAAACAATAGCTTTAGCTGGAACCATGTTAAGTAGCACGAAAGGTAAATGGGGAGAAAAGGAAATAGATGAACAACATCAAGTAGAAGTATTTATTGAACAAATTGCTAAAAAGCACCACTTTAAACTAAAAGAAATCAAAGGGCCTACGGATTTGATAACAGGCCATTTGAAACACTTATATTCTCATTTTACGTTTGAATATAATCCTAAATCTTTAAATAAATTTATTGAAGAGTTGAACCCGACACCTGCCGTTGGTGGGGTACCTCAAAATAAAGCATTAGATTTTATTAAAAAAAATGAAAACTTAAATAGAGGGTTTTATACAGGTTTTGCTGGAACAATGAATAAAAAGCAAACAAATCTATTTGTGAACTTAAGATGTATGGAACTTTTTAAAAAGCACATTAATTTATTTGCTGGTTGTGGCATTACAAAAAATTCAGATGCAATTGCTGAGTGGATAGAAACCGAAAATAAACTGAAAACTCTTGGTAATTTTTTACCTTAAATTTTTAAAAAACTGTTTCATTAAGTTAGAAGCTTCATTTTCTAGAATGCCTTTTTCTATTTTTGTTTTAGGGTGTAGATTTACCAACGCCTTTTGAAAACCCCGTTTATCATCGGATGCTGCGAATACAACCCTATTAAATTGTGCCCAAAATATAGCCCCAGCACACATAATGCAAGGTTCTAAAGTAATGTAAATAGTACAGTCATTTAAATACTTTGCCCCTAAAAAATTTGCAGCAGCAGTTATTGCTTGCATTTCAGCATGAGCGGTTACATCATTTAAACGCTCTGTTAGATTATGTCCTTTCCCAATAATTTGATTATTGGATACAACTACGCATCCAACTGGAATTTCTCCAACTGAAAATGCTTTTTCGGCTTCAAGTAAAGCTTGTTTCATAAAGTATTCGTCTGAAAACAAAATTGATTCCATAAAATTCTATTTAATTTAAATCAATGTTAATTTATGCAATTTGACTTTTAATATTTAATTTGCAAGGCTTGTAGCGCTAAAATAATGAACAAAGTAAGTACAATTTGCATAATTAATGATGATGATATTTTTACGTTTATTCTTAAAAAAAGTATAACTAAACTAAATATTTGTGATGAAGTTATTTCTTTTATTAACGGTGATGAAGCAATAAAAGAATTTGAAAAACCCAATTCTATCATCCCAAACATTATATTATTAGATATTAATATGCCCGTGCTTAATGGTTGGGATTTTTTAACTGAGTTTGTTAAAATAAATATCTCATTTAAGGTGGATATTTATTTAATAAGTGCCCATATTTCCAATGAAGATTTAATTAAGGCTAAAAATCAAAAAGAAATAACAGGAATATTAACTGATCCAACCGACAGTAAAATTTTAACAGATATTGTTAAAGCTCATGTTAACTATGCAACACAATAAAAAATAGCCTCCAAGTTAATTTCTCAGAGGCCATTTTTAAAAATTACTTATTTATATCAAATGTATTCATAAAAGCAGTAGTAAAATTACCAGCTTTAAAATCTTCGTTTTGCATCAATTTCATTTGCAAAGGAATAGTGGTTTTTAAACCTGGCCCTTCAATAATAAATTCTCCTAATGCACGTTCCATTTTAATAATAGCTTCTTCGCGAGTTTGTGCACTTACAATCATTTTTGCAATCATACTATCGTAGTTGGAAGGAATGGTGTAACCTGCATAAACGTGTGTATCTACCCTTACTCCATGTCCACCTGGCTTATGCAAATAATCAATTCTTCCTGGAGTTGGTCTAAAGTTATTGTAAGGATCTTCAGCATTGATACGAACCTCAATACAATGTTTAGTAGGATAATGATCTTTACCGCTGATTGGTTGACCTGCAGCAATTAATATTTGCTCTTTTACTAAATCGTAATTAATTACCTCTTCAGTTACAGGATGCTCCACTTGAATACGCGTATTCATTTCCATAAAATAGAAATTGCGGTGTTTGTCAACCAAAAACTCAATAGTACCTAAACCTTCATAACCAATAGCAGAAGCTCCTTTTTTAGCTGCCTCTCCCATTTTTTCTCGTAATTCAGGAGTCATAAATGGCGATGGTGACTCTTCAATTAACTTTTGATGTCTGCGTTGAATAGAGCAATCTCTTTCACTTAAATGGCAAACTTTACCATACTGATCGCCCGCTAACTGAATTTCAATATGACGAGGTTCTTCTACATATTTTTCCATGTAAATTCCATCGTTTCCAAAAGCCGCTTTAGATTCTTGTTTGGCACTATCCCAGTTTTTTTCAAAATCTTCCGATCTCCAAATAATACGCATACCTCTTCCACCACCACCGGCAGTAGCTTTAATAATTACTGGGTAGCCAATTTCTTCAGCTAACTCAATACCTTCTTCAAAACTGCTTAATAAACCATCTGAACCGGGAATTACAGGAACTCCAGCTTTTTTCATGGTGTCTTTAGCGTTTGATTTATCACCCATAGCATTAATCATTTCTGGGCTAGCGCCAATAAATTTAATACCATGGTCTTTACAAATTTGACTAAACTTAGCGTTTTCGCTTAAAAAACCATAGCCCGGATGAATTGCATCAGCATTGGTAATTTCGGCTGCAGCTATAATATTAGCCATATTCAAATACGATTGTTGCGATGGTGGAGGCCCAATGCAAACTGCCTCGTCAGCAAAACGTACGTGTAAACTTTCTTTATCGGCAGTACTGTAAACAGCTACTGTTTTAATGCCCATTTCGCGTGCAGTTCTTATTACACGTAAGGCTATTTCGCCTCTATTGGCAATTAGAATTTTTTTAAACATAAAGTTTGGTTTGATATTATTTATTAATACAATTAGCCCATAATCAATCGATTAAAGGCTAATAATAAAAGTTTTTTCTATGTAATTGAATTACATAGGTTCTACTAAAAACAATGGTTGATCGTACTCTACCGGAGAAGCATTTTCAACTAATATTTTTACTATTTTACCTGAAACTTCTGATTCAATTTCGTTAAATAATTTCATTGCTTCAACTATACACAAAACTTGACCAACTTTAATTTCATCACCAACATTAACAAACGCAGGTTTGTCAGGGCTTGGTGTTTTGTAATATGTTCCAATCATTGGCGATTTTATAGTAATTAAATTACTAGCAACGGGAGCAGAAGTAACTGCAGGTGTATGCATAGTATTAACAGGTGTAGGAGCTACAGGAGCAATGGCTTGAACTATAGGAGCTGCAGCTTGTTGAATAATGGTAGTTTTTTCTTCTACTTTTTTAATAGAAACTTTAAAATCACCACGTTCTACTTCTACTTCCGAAACTCCACTTTCTGCAACTAATTTAATTAGCTCTTTTATTTCTTTTAATTCCATGTTCTTCTTTTTTATTTCTAATTGTAAAACTATTTTTTAAAATGTAAATATCAATATTTTTTACAAAATACCTATATAATTATTTAATAATGAGCTTTCTTTAAATTAATAAGCCCACTTTAAATAAATAGCCCCCCAAGTAAATCCGCCACCAAATGCAGCTAATACTAAATTATCACCTTTTTTCAATTTATTTTCCCATTCCCAAAGTAATAATGGCAGGGTTCCATTGGTAGTATTACCAAAATGGTCAATATTTATCATTACTTTTTCTTTATCAAGGCCCATTCTGTTTGCGGTAGCATCAATAATACGCAAGTTTGCCTGATGAGGAACCAACCAAGCCACATCATCTGCAGTTAGGTTATTGCGTTCCATAATTTCAGCACTCACATCAGCCATTCCTCTTACCGCAAATTTGAATACAGTTTGACCTTCTTGATACACAAAATGTTCACGAGCATCAACAGTTTCGTGGCTAGCAGGTTTGATACTTCCACCTGCTTTTTGGTGTAAAAAATGACGACCTGATCCATCTACTTTTAAAACTGAGTCTATTAATCCTAAACCTTCTTCATTTGGCTCTAGCAGAACACATCCACAGCCATCACCAAAAATTACACATGTATTTCTTTCTGTGTAGTCAATAATGGAAGACATTTTATCACCACCAACTACCAAAACTTTTTTATATGCGCCACTTTGTATGAAACGACTTCCTGTTTCTAAACCAAACAAAAAGCCGGAACAAGCAGCACCTAAATCATATCCGAAAGCATTTGTTGCTCCTATTTTATCTGCCAAAATACAAGCTGATGAAGGAAAAACCATATCAGGAGTAACTGTACAAAAAATAATTAAATCAATATCGGTTGCTTTAATACCCCTTTTTTTAAGTAAACCATTTACAGCCTCTACCGCCATATCAGAAGTTCCTAAGCCTTCGGCTAAAATTCTTCTTTCTTTAATTCCTGTTCTGCTTACAATCCATTCATCATTAGTATCAACCATTTTTTCCAAATCTTTATTGGTTAGAACTTTAGGTGGTACATACCCATTAACTGCTGTGATTGCTGCTGTAGTTTTTGTCATTGGTAAATTTTTTGCTAAAATAATCTTTGTATTCAATTTTTAAGAATAAAGTTTAGTTTAGCTTTAATGAAAAACGCCTCATTTTATAGAGGTAATCTTTTATTTTATTGAATTGGAACTAAATTTTTAAACTGTTCGCGAATGATATTGCACAAATCGGATTTTACCACATCACGAGCAGTAAAAATCATATTTTTAAAGGCTTTCGCATTCGAAATTCCATGACCAATAATAACTGGTGCATTAACCCCCAATATTGGAGTTCCACCATAATTTTCATAGTCAAATCTATCTAAAAAGGCATCTTGAACGCCTCGTTTTTTCATTACATAATAAAAAGATTCATAAGCTTTCAGAGTAACATTTCCAGTAAATCCTTCGCAAACAATTACATCAGATTTGTCAGTTAACAAATCTCTACCTTCTACATTTCCAACAAAGTGAAACGCATTAGACTCTTCCATTAATTGGTGAGCCGAAATAGTTACTAAATTACCCTTTTCTTTTTCTTCGCCAATGCTCAATAATCCTATTCGTGGGTCAGAATAACCGTGAACATGTTTCATCATTAAACTACCTAATACTGCAAATTGATATAATACATCAGGTTTACAATCAGCATTCGCTCCTACATCTAACAATAATCCAAATTTACCATTAGGTTTTGGAATTGTAGCTGTTATAGTTGGGCGTATAACACCTTCAATTGGTTTTACGGTAAACATAGAACCAACTAACATAGCACCTGTATTACCGGCACTAACAAAAGCATCTACTTGCTTACTCGCAAGTAATTTAAAACCAATAGAAATACTTGAATCCTTCTTTTGAGAAATTGCCTTAGTTGGGTGTTCACCCATTCCAATAACTTCGGTAGTATGAACAAATTCGAACCTTGAATCGCTTACACCTTGAGATTGTAATAACTTTTCGGCCTGTTCTTTATCGCCAATTAGCACAATGGTATCATCAGCACCAAGTTCTGCTAAAGCTAAAACAGCACCTAAAATAGCTTCTTTGGGCGCAAAATCGCCACCCATAATGTCAAAACCAATTTTCATTTGCTAGTTGTTTGGGGTTAATTTAAAAAACGAAAAACGAAAACGCTTTAAAAAAGCACTTTCGTTTTTAGTATTTGATTTTAAGCAAAATGCTTAAACATCTGATTTCATATCAGGGAAAACATGTTTTCCACGGTAGAAACCATCAGCGGTAACGCGGTGGCGCATGTGAACTTCACCCGATGTTGAATCGATTGACAATGTTGGAACAGCACCTTTATAATGTGTTCTGCGCTTATCGCGTCTTGCTTTTGAGATTTTTCGTTTAGGATTTGGCATTTTACTTCTCTCCTCGTGTTATCAGTTTTTGTTGTAAAAATTTTTTAATGCATCCCAGCGTGGGTCAGATTCAGGACTTTCATCCATTTCATCATTGCCTTCATCGGTTTTTATTTTATCAATGAATGCTTGGTTATGTTCTTTATCAGCATCCTCACAACTAATTTTAGTTGGAATAGCTAATAAAAAATAATCATATATAAATTGCTTAAAATCAAATTCATGCAGACCTTTTGGCAAATAAATGATTTCGTCATCATTTAAATTTTCGGGACCATCAATTAATTTTATCAATAAATAATATGTTTTATCTAAAGGTAAATCAAAATCATCTAAGCAAGTATCGCAAGTAGTAAATACGCTGCCGGTAATTTTGAACTGCATTTCGTACATACTCTCCTTCTTGTCGAGCGTAACCTCGCATTGCGCATTTGCGCTTACAAAAGGCTTATCTGTAACTTCTTCGTACAAATCGGCACCAATTGGAAACGTAAATTCGTTTTTTCCAAAACGGAGTTTATTGAACTCAACTATGTATGTTTTTGTTTTCAACCTTAAAATAAAGCCTACAAATGTAATTTTTTGTGAATAAAATATTAACTTTTTTTTCAAAAAATGTAAAAAAACTTCTTTATAAGTATGTTTTTATTTTTAACAAACTATATTTAAGCAAGTTAGCTTATTGAAAAAATTAAACTTTCTATTGTATAAAAATTTTGTTTTTGTAGACTAAAGTCAAATAGGTCAATCGTAAAAGTTCTATTTAATTGAACGTATGTATATTTAAAACAAGATAGTGCATCCGAAAGTGAATAATTATGAATGTATGATTTATAGGTTTTAATTTTTAACTAATCAAAGTTTTTTAATTCGTTTACTCTGTTTGCATCAAGTCTAATAAATATAAATAGCAATATCGTAAAGCTTAATAAAGCTGAACCTCCATAGCTAAAAAATGGCAACGGAATACCTATTACTGGCATTAAACCTAATGTCATTCCTATATTGATTAAAAAATGGAAAAACAAGATTGAAACCAAACTGTAACCATAAATACGGTTAAACTTGTTCCTTTGTCTTTCCGCCATAACCATTAGTCGCCATAAAAAAAGCATGTAAAGCGAAATAAACAGAAACGAGCCCAAAAAACCAAATTCTTCACCTATAGTGCAAAAAATAAAATCGGTACTTTGTTCTGGTACAAACCTAAATTTATTTTGCGTTCCTTCTAAAAATCCTTTTCCTATTGGCCCGCCTGATCCTATAGCTATCAATGATTGTTGAACATTGTACCCTGCACCTTTTAAATCAACTTCTTTGCCTAAAAGTACATTTATCCTAGTACGTTGATGGGCTTGCATTACATTTTCAAAAACATAATCAATACTGCTTACATACGCGCTCGCAAAAATTACTATTCCAATTGTTAGAAAAACAAGTAATTGTGTGCGCCTTATCATGGCTAAAAAAGCAATAGCAATAACCACCAACCCAATAATTATATACAATGGCTTAATAAGCAATGCCATCACTCCCAAAACAGCCAATAAAACACCTACAATTAATAACCAACCCGGTAAACCTTCGCGATATAAAACTAATGAAAATGAAGCGAAAACTAATGCCGAACCAGTTTCGTTTTGTAATAAAATAATGACCATGGGTAAAGCAATAATGGCCATCGATATGGCTTTTACTTTCCAGTTTTTAAAATCAATATTATAACCACTTAGGAATTTGGCTAAAGCCAATGCCGTTCCAAATTTGGCAAACTCTGCGGGCTGAATTTGAAAACTTCCAATTCTTATCCAACTGCTACTTCCTTTAATTTCGGCACCTATGGCAAAAGTAGCCAAAAGCATGAGGATGGTAATGCCATAAAAACCATAAGCAAAAGCATAAAAAAGTTTTTCATCAACCAATAAAATAAGTAGCCCTAAAAATGCTGATACCACAATCCATAACAATTGCTTGCCATAGTTTTTATCCATATCGTAAATATCAGGATTGGTTTCTGAATACACCGATGCGTATATGCAAAGCAAACCAGCTATTACAAAAACGCAATAAAGCGTTAGTACAAGCCAATCAATGCTTGCCGGTTTTGGTTGCTGTTGAGTCATTTAAAATTGGTTTGTGTGTTAAATTTCCTTTCATCATACGTTCTACCAAATAAGGTCGCGTATCATGTTTTTTGGTTAAATATTGTTCTATCATTAAGCTGGCTATTGGCGCAGCCCATGTGGCTCCAAAACCTGAATTTTCCACTACTACCGCTATGGCAATTTTAGGATTATCTTTTGGTGCAAAAGCAAAGAAAATACTATGGTCTTTTCCATGCGGATTTTGAGCTGTTCCGGTTTTACCACAAATAGCTATTCCCGGAATTTTAGCTATATATGCAGTTCCATGATTTACCACATCTTCCATTCCATTAATTACCACTGGAAAATAACTGGTATCCACCGTGCACCAATGTTTCACATTATATTCAGGATTCGGGTTTTTTTTGCCTTCAATTTTTTTTACAATATGAGGAGTAATATAATAACCACGGTTAGCTACCAAAGCAGTAGCATTTGCCATTTGTAAAGGTGTTATTCCTAATTCGCCTTGCCCAATTCCTAACGAAATGGTGGTTAATGCCTGCCAATGGTTTCGGCCATAAATTTTATCGTAATAGGTAGCCTTGGGTACAAATCCTGTTCCTTCGCCATATAAATCTACTCCTAATTTTCTACCCATTCCAAAACTTGCCAAATGGTCGTAAAGTTTATTATAAGCATCTTCTACTTTGCGGTATTTGGGGTTGTTAACTACAGTTCTGTATACATGGCAAAAATAAGCATTACAACTAACTGCTATGGCTCCTTGCAATGGTAAAGGCGAGCCATGCGCATGGCAACCCACATGCAATCCACCTGAATTAAATCCACCATAACAACCATATGCAGTGTTTGGATAAAGTACTTGTTCCTGCTGGCCAATTAAGCTCATAATTACTTTAAAAATAGAACCTGGAGGATATGGTGCAGCTATTGGTCTGTTAAACAGAGGTTTGCTTGGGTCACGTAAAAGCTCCATGTAATGATTTCCTCTATCACGGCCAACAAATAAGTTTGGATCGTAGGTTGGACTACTTATCATAGAAAGAATTTCCCCACTGCTAGGTTCAATTGCCACAATACTTCCAATTTTATTTTGCATCAATTGCTCGCCTAATTCTTGCAGTTTTTGGTCAATGGTTAAATTAATTTTTTTACCAGCTACAGCTACAGTATCAAATTCACCATCTTTATAACGGCCTTGGGCGCGGCTTTTGCTATCAACCAAAACATATCTTACACCTTTTACACCACCTAATTCTTTTTCATAAGTACGTTCTACGCCACTAATTCCAATAAAATCGCCCATGCGGTAATAACCGTTTGAGTTTTCAATCATTTTTTCGGTAACCTCGCCAATGTAACCCATTATATGAGCTGCATTTTTGTATTTGTATTTTCTATCGGTTCTAACTACTACATCAAAACCTTGAAAATCGAAAAGCATTTCTTGAAAACGAGCGTAAGTGGCCATGGTCAATTGTTTTTCGAAAACCGAAGGCCTATAAATGGCATAACCTTTTTGGCGTTTTATTTTTTCAAATCTATCAATAAACTCTTGTTTGGTAATGCCTATTACCTCGCAAAAAGCATTGGTATCAAGGTTTTTAACTTGCTCTGGAGTAACAAATAAATCGTAAATATTATCGTTATAAACCAACAAATCGTTATTTCTATCCATAAGCAAACCGCGGGCAGGATAAATGGTTTGCTCTTGCAATACATTGTTTTGAGCTGAACGTATGTAACTTTCGTCAAATATTTGAAGAGTAAGCAATCTGATAACATAAACAAATGCTATAAAAATAAATACCCCTAATAAAATTTTTTGCTTAATTTGACTTTCCATTTAGCTTGTTCAACTCAACGCAAATGTAATATCTAAAAAATTGCTTATTGCATATTGGCTAAAAATATTTTTTATAAATTAGTTAACATTTGGCTCAAGAAGTCAATTATTCCATAATTAAGTATAAACCCCAAACAACCATAGCTGCACCAATACTGGTTATACCATAAAGTATAAAATGATAATACTCGTTAGAGATGGGCATGGTTAAATTGGTTATACATCCTAAAAATAAAATAACAGCACCAATGGCCAATAATTTAAACCCTTTTTGAGTTCTAGCTTCTCTGGCTGTTTTATTTTCTAAATCCATTTCTAAGTTGTTTTCTAACATGTCTGTGTCTAAGTTTTCCATAGGTTTTCGGTTTAAAAGAGTTGATGGTTAATAATATGACTTTTAACAAACATACATTTAGTGTGCTGAATTACAAACGGTTTAAAAATATTTAATTTAAAAAAGTGTCATTTTTTTAAAAATAAATTCACGTAATAAAAAACCAAATGTTTGGTAGGTGGAAGTTTAAATGCAAAAATTTGTGTTGATGTTTATGTTGTAAAAGAAATTGTTATATTTGATATGAAATAATAATTTATAAATAAAAATAATTAGCATGATGAGATCATTTTTTGTGTTAATGATTCTCTCTATCATTCTGTCTTGTAATTCAAATAACACAGAAAGTAAACAAGATACTAGTAATGAAAGCTTGACGACCGACAGTGGAAGTAGTTTTGACAGGACTGAGAATTTAAAACTTTCAATTTCAGATAGTATAAAAAGAGAGTGGTCTTTTTTCTTTTCCAATCCAAATGCAAAAGACATTTTTCTCTTAACAATTGAACCAGGAATGGTTAAAAATTCAAAATCTAAGTTACAGATATTAACAATAGATAACAAGATAATTTACACTCAAATTTTTGATACATATTATTTTGTAAAATGGATTTACGAACCAGACACTGTTCCTATAAATATTGGACAGGAAGCCTACAATAAATTTATTGAAAATTATTGTAAGTCAATCACTCCAAAACAATATAAAACCTATTTTTGGAAGAATGTGAATACTTTTTTTGAAGCTATTGTTTCATTAGATAGAAGTAAATATGCTGATTTGAAAAATGATTGGGAGGAAGATATTGTAGATAAAAACTTTTTAAATGAGGTATTAGCAGACTCGACAGTTCAATTATTTGACATAACTTGTTTTGACTGTGATGAAGGTGCTTCAATAATTGGGTTTTCTCAAAAGCAAAATAAAGTAGTAACGTTGCTAGAGCATGATTAATAAAATAATTAAGCCGATGTTAGCGTCCTCGCCAAAATCAATAAATTTGAATAAAGCAAATAATTGCAGCATACAACTAAACAAACTCAAATATATATTATGGATATAAACTTTAATTACTTCAATAAAAAAAATGTTACCATTCTGATATTAATAATTGTAGGCTATTTACTATTGATTAGTATGAATAATTATTTTTTTCCTAGGAAATCATACCAAGAGTATGAAAAAGAGGAAAAGGAGGAGACTTACATGCTAGAAATAAAGGGACGTGTTAAATATGTGCATACAGAGAAAAGCCATACTTATGTTGAATTATTCAATGATTCATTAACTTATTCTCTACCCTATACGAGTTCATTACAACATGAACCACATACTTTATCTTCTTTTTTAAATATTGGAGATTCTGTCTATAAACACAAATTTGACTATTCAATAACAATTATTAGAAATGGAGAAAAAACCAATTGGATTTTAGGTAAAGATGAACGATATATTAATTGAGAAAGGTTAATATTCCAGTCAATGTTGCCGTCCTTGCCAAAATCAATATATTTGAATAAAGCTAATAATTTTTAAATGGAAAAAATTAAAAAAAAAGAAGCCATACATGGTTTAATCCTTTTTATTGGAGGGATTTTGATATTTATAATAAGCAATTTTTTTGTAAATAAATTTGATTTCAAAAAAAACGGAAAACATAGTATTGCTGAAATTTATGACTTTCATGTTTTAGCAAAATCAGGGCATTCAATTTGTTTTAAATTTTCAATTAATAATCAACAATTTAAAAGTTGTCACACAGAAACCTTTTCAAATAGCAAATTAAGATTGATGCTTTTAGGGAAAAAATTTCCAGTAATTTATAATCCTGAAAAACCAGAAGAATGTGATATATTAATTACAGAGTATGATTTTAAAGAATATGATTTAGTATACCCAGACAGTCTTTACTGGGTTGAAGAAAATAGATAACAAATATGAATTAGTCGATGTTGTCGTCCTATCCAAAATCAATATATTTGAATAAAGCTAATAATTGCAAGCGAGGACGTCTGCAATGGCGAAAGCATAGTAGGATTATTCGGTGTGGGAAATTGTAGAGACGTAACATGTTACGTCTTGATTTAAAAAGACGTTGCGTGCAACGTCTTTACATGGTTTTTCGGAAGTTCAATGGTTTTCTTGTGGCAAGGTAGAGACATTTAATTAAACGACTCTACAGCATTCGCCCATGTTGTTGTTTAGCGAAGCATCACCAACAAGTAATAGGTGTCGCCCCTATAGGGCTTTAGGTTTTGGGTGTGTTTGTTTTGTTACCATACTATCGCTCCTATGGAGCTTTTTGTTTTTGGAAACATTTGAGGTTAATCATCCCAATGTATTGCAGGTTAGAAAATCTGTAATGGCTAAAAGCAAAAACATCACAGCTTTTAAATACATTTGTTTTATGAATGGCATGGTAAAATGCAGGTCGCAAATGCATATGAACACTTTTTTTCTTAGCAATAAAATTTTTATATTTTTTATATTCTTTTGTTCAAATTTAATTGGACAAAACATTCAAGATAGTGCTAAACTTTATTGTAATAGCTTATTTGAAAAGAAAGGACTAAATGATATTGAATCTTTAGATTCTTATCAGATATTGGAAAGTATTTCCAATGATATTGCTTTTTTTAGTGTGTATAATAGGCAAATATCACATGGTCCATTAATTGGTTATTGTGCGGTTTATAAGTCAACTGGTAAAATATTCATAGTTAATACTATTACTGATTTTAATAGGTTGATGGATTTTATTGATTTTAAAAGAATAACTCCATTAGAAAAATTGATGCTTTACGTTAGGCTATCTAAAGAATTTCAATTTGATGAAATATTATTGGATAAAGATGATAGCATTTGTTTTAGTAAACAAATTATTGATGGCTTAAACTTACGCTTTCTCACTTTACCAAATTGTTTGACTAAAGAAAGTAATTTTAAAAACCATATTTTAAAAATAAACATAAGAACACATCTTCAAGTAGTAAATTTAAGAATAAAATCTAGTGAGAAGTACGTTTACATGAAAAAGAAAAAAACTATTGAAGCTGATGGCTGCTTTAAAAATTTAATATGGAAATAAGTTCGTCACAAAGCATTTAGCTCCACTAAAAGTAAGAATAGTTTTCACAACCACTTTCAAGTTATTAGCATTTGTAAAACAAAAACATTATTGCTTTTAAATACATTTGTTTTATGAATGGTATGGATGGTGAATTTAAAGAAATATTATTTGGTGCTGGAAATTGTAGAGACGTAACATGTTACGTCTTTATCTAAAAAGACGTTGCGTGCAACGTCTCTACATGGTTGTTGGGAAATTCAATGGTTTTCTTTGGGCAAGGTAGAGACGTTTAATTAAACGTCTTTACAGCATTTACCCTTATTGTTTTTTTTTTGCGAAGCGTAACCAACAACTTAATAAGTGTCGCCCCTATGGGGCTTTAGGTTATGGGTGTGTTTGTTTTTTTACCATACTATCGCTCCTATGGAGCTTTTAGTTTTTGGAAATCATTTTATGTTAATCTTCCCAATTTATTGCGAAGAGGACACCTGCAATAAAAAACTATTTACACAAAAAAAGCTGCCCTTGTGAGGCAGCTTTTTTATTGGGTTGTGTTTATCAATTATAAGCCCGAACTAATGGCATTTAGTTTATCGGTAAACTCTTTGGCTACTGCTTCTTGTTGGTTCATTTGAGCCACTTGCATACAGTAAGTCATTATCTGAATATTTTCTTCTAACTCAGGTTTTACCAATTTGTATTTGCTTGAACTACGGAAAGTTTTGTAGTATTTAGCTTTGGTTTCACATGTATTTAAAATTTCGCGTAATAAAGCGTTTGCTTTATCTGCAGATCCAGCTAAGAAATAACCTTCGGCCAAACGTACCGAAAATACATCATGCGCAATGGTTTTTGATGGCAATACTTTTTGGCAATAGTCTAATGCTTTGATGGCACTGTCTTTTTTACCTTCTCTTACCAATTGTTCAGCCAAACGATAAAATATGTTACGGAAATTTTTAGTTTGACGTAAAATAGTTTCATCTAAATATACACCAGGTTGATCCATATTACCCCACTTAAATTTGGTCATTAAGTTGGTCCATAAAATTTTGCTATTAATACGTCCCGGACTTGGATCATTAGGGTCTTGTTGGTTAAATATAGGTACCAAACGGTAAGTTAAACCTTCCATTTGGAAATGGCTTTGCATATTTAAATACACATCGCTACCAGTAGTAATAGCCCAATAAATTGGTCTTTGGTTAATGTTGGTAGCTACAATATCTAAAGTTAATAAATCAGGTTTTAGCATATTGCTGCTATTGCTAATTTCAAACTTAATACTATCCACCATTAAAGCTGCATCTTCTGGTTGAACTACACCATTTTTCAAACAAGCTTCTTTGTCTATTTTTACACTAAAACGTTTGGTAGGGTAGTAGTTAATATATTCGCCACCTTGCAATTGCACTTGGCTTTCTTTGTTATCATCACCCATAAACTGTAATAATTTTCCTAAATCGTAGTAGTCGGTTTTGTTTAAACCCAAAGCAGGATTTTCGTAATAAACTACATAATTTCTTTTATCAGCTGCATAAGTTTCAGGACTCCAACTAAATTCTACTGGTTTTCCATCGTAAGCAGGGCGTCTTAAGCCATCTGCATACCAATCGGTTCCTAATAAACTTAAATTAATAATTCTGATATCACTTCTAATATTTTCTACGTTTTGAGCATACCAAAGTGGGTAAGTATCGTTATCGCCATTGGTAAACAAGATGGCATCTTTAGCACAACTATTTAAATAATCTTCAGCAAAATGTAAAGCTGTAAAACGATTAGAACGGTTATGGTCATCCCAGTTTTGTTCTGCCATTAAAATAGGCGCACCTAGTAAACACGCTATGGTAGTAATAGCAGTTGCTGCCATGGCATTCATTTTTTTCGATAACCAATCAATAATAGCTAATACGCCTAATCCTATCCAAATAATAAAAGTTTGGTATGAACCTACATAAGCATAATCGCGTTCACGCGGCTGATGTGCAGGGAAATTCAAATATAAAATAATGAAGAAACCTGTAAATAAAAACAAAGTAGTAACCACAGTTGCATCTTCCTTTTGTTTTTTGAAATGGAAAATCAAACCTAAAATACCCAATATTAATGGAATACCAAAATATACATTTCTAGCTTTATTGTCCTTAATAATTGCCGGCATGTCTTTTTGTGGTCCTAATCTCCATTCGTCAATAAAACTAATGCCACTAATCCAATTTCCTCTGGTGGCATCGCCATAACCTTGGTCGTCATTTTGTCTTCCAACAAAGTTCCAGAAGAAATAACGCCAATACATAAATCCTAACTGGTACGACAATAAGAAATCAATGTTTTTGCCAAAAGTAGCTTTTTTACCTTCAGGAATATTTTCCCAACTGCGGTACGCTTGAATATAATCACCTCTATCAGCCCACATACGTGGCAATATTGTACAATCTTTAGGGTCGTAAACTCTTTCTAATTTTTCACCTGCTTCTACATAACTTTCTTTGCCATTAGCATCAGTTAATCTGCGGTAGTTCATACCTTTCGATTTAGTATCAATAGGGCGAGCGTAAAAATACTGACCATACAATAAAGGATTATCGCCATATTGCTCACGGTTAATGTACGATAACAAAGCAAAAGGTTGGTCAGGGTCGTTCATGTCAATTGGCGGATTTCCTAACGAACGAATGATAATCATTGCGTAGCTTGAAAAACCAATTACAATAAATGAAAAAGCCAAAACCATGATGTTTTTTACCGCATTGCTAATCTTAGCATAAAAGAATATTATATAAATTAAACCTGTTAAAAAAGCCCAACCTACTAAAGTTCCAATTCCTGAATTGATATTAAATGAAACCAATACCAATGAAGTATAACATGCAATGGCAATGTATAAACTAGTTTTCTTATTAGTTTGTGTGTAATGTAAACCAGAGGCCATTAAAGCCAACATGATTACAATTAATAACAATGCACCAGAGTTAGTGCCCATACCTAATGAGTTTACAGTAAAATAATCTAATTTAGTAGCTAAAGTTGGTAAACCTGGAATAACACCAAATTGTACAAAACCAATAGCTAAAATGGCTACAGCACTGGCTTTTAAGAAACCCGGTAAAGTGTATTTGTTCTTTTTAAAATAGTATACATACACAATAGCTGGAATAACCAATAAGTTCAATAAATGGACACCAATAGCCAAACCAATTAAGTAAGCAATTAAAACAATCCAACGGTCAGCGCCTTTTTCGTCAGCATTGTCTTCCCATTTTAAAATACACCAAAAAGTTAAGGTAGTAAAAAAACTTGACGAGGCGTAAACCTCAGCTTCAACAGCCGAAAACCAAAATGTATCGCTAAAAGTTAATACCAAAGCACCCACTAAACCCGCAGCCATAACTGCAAAAGTTTGTTGGCCACTAATTTCATTAACTGTTTTGTTAACTATTTTACGGCCTAAGTGTGTTATGGTCCAAAAGGTAAACATAACACATAAAGCACTGGTAGTAGCCGAAACCATGTTAACCATAAAAGCTACTTTGCTAGGATCGGCAGCAAAAAGCGAAAACACACGGCCAATCATTAAAAACAAAGGTGCTCCTGGCGGATGGCAAATTTGTAAACGATACGATGCTGAAATAAACTCACCACAATCCCAAAAACTAACAGTAGGTTCTAGCGTAAGTGTGTAAGTAATAATTGAAATAATAAATGTAACCCAACCGAGTACATTGTTGCTTAATTTGTATTGATTCATTCTTGCTATATAGTTTCTAGTTATAAATTTTTACTGGTTTTAGCTTAAAAGGCAAACATAAGCGAAAATGCCTTATAGCGCAATAGTAAATATTTTGCTTTTTTAAATTGTATAAGCTGACTAAGTCGCTGTTTTTTTAGTTGCAGGGCAATAATTAAAATCCTTATTTTAAGTTTTTTATAAGTTTTTACCTTTGGTTTTTTTGTACAATTTTAGGTTTTTGTCGTTTACCCGACAATTGCCTATTACCTTAAATATTTCCTTTGTGGTATACAATTGAAATAAATATGAAACAATTTTTTTTGGCAGCAGTATTTGGTTTGTTAACCTTTTCGGTTTTTGCTCAAACCGATTTTAACACCCGCAAAAAACATTTTAACTTAGATAAAAGCAGTTTGGCTATTCAAGGTTACGACCCTATTTCTTACTTTGAAGGAAAGCCGCAAAAAGGTGTAGCTCAATTCTTGGTTTTTTACAAAGGCGTTCAATATTATTTTGTTTCAAACGCACACAAAGAACAATTTTTAAAAACTCCCGAAAAATTTGAACCTGCTTATGGCGGTTGGTGTGCTTATGCAATGGGTGAATATGGTGATAAAGTGGAAATTGACCCAACGTCTTACAAAATTACAAACGGAAAACTTTATTTGTTTTATTACAGCTTTATTAATAAAACTTTGAATAAGTGGAATTTAGACGAAGCTAATTTAAAGACCAAAGCCGATAAAAATTGGGAACTATTAATAAAAAAATAACATGGAAAAAGCAAAATTGTATTTATTAGGTTTGGTAATGCTTGCCTTTAATATATCAAGTGCCCAAAACCAAAGTGTATTAGTGGAGCATTTTACCAATACGCTTTGCTCTATTTGTGCTTCGCGCAATCCGGGTTTTTACCAAAATTTGCAAAGTCAGCAAGATGTGTTGCACATAGCTTACCATCCCAGTTCGCCTTATGCTGCTTGTATTTTAAACAAACACAACAAAACTGAAAATGATGACCGAACCATTTATTATGGTATTTTTGGTGGAACTCCACGTTTGGTAATTAATGGTGTGGTGCAATCAAGCTCTGCCAAATATGCAAGTACAGCTATTTTTAACCCGTTTAGAAATATAACTGCCGATGTATTGATAAAAGCCAATCAAGTGATAGTTGGTGATAGTATAAAAAGTTTCGTAACCATTAAAAGATTGACCAATCAAGTTTTATCAAATATAAAATTACAGGTGTTATATGTAGAAGATACCTTGTTTTACAGCGCACCAAATGGTGAAAGCAAACATTACGATGTGTTTAGAAAAACAGCTAATGGAACCTCAGGAATGGATATAGTTTTACCTACTAATTTAACAGATTCGGTAATTATTTTAACAGCAACAAAATTAAATACTGTTTGGAACAAAAATAGAATTTATACTTTGGCATTTATTCAAAACACAGCAGACAAGGACATATTAAATGCTGCTAAATCAACTAACAACAAAACAGCAACCACAAGCGTAAAAACATTAACGGATTTAGGTGTAAATGTTTATCCTAATCCGGTTGTTGATATTATAAATATTGAACTAAGCAATAACCAACCAACCAAGGTTTCGTTGGTAAATATTTTAGGATCTCAAATAATTCACAAAAGTATTACTACTTCGGAAAAATTAGATGTTACCAACTTTAGCAAAGGAATTTATTTTCTTTTAATTGAAAATGCAACAGGAAAAGCAACTCAAAAAATAATTATTAAATAAAATGAAAAAATACATCATCATTATTGCAAGGTTTGGCGCAGCAGCTATTTTACTGCAAACTTTGTTTTTTAAATTTACCGCTGCGCCCGAATCGGTTTATATTTTTCGCACTTTAGGTATTGAGCCATTTGGCCGTATTGGAAGTGGAATTGCCGAATTAATAGCTGCCATATTGTTATTATGGCCCAATAAATCGCTTATTGGTGCGTTATTATCAGCAGGTGTAATGGCCGGAGCAATAGTATCGCATATATTATTTTTAGGCATTGAAATTATGAACGATGGTGGTTTGTTATTTTCACTAGCACTTATTGTATTTATATTTAATCTCTTAATTATTGGTTATAATTCAAACAAATTACTTAGTTTGGATGTCACAAAACCTAA
Source organism: Bacteroidia bacterium (assembly GCA_044239605.1). GTDB lineage: Bacteria > Bacteroidota > Bacteroidia > UKL13-3 > UKL13-3 > JAAFJM01. Next base: position 263,287 of record JBIIBC010000001.1, read on the forward strand.
AACAATTTTTAATCAATTAATCATATAAAACATGAAAAAAATATTTGTAACAATTAGTGTCTTTTTAATAAATACTTTACTCATTTTTGGACAGGAAAAAGCACCTGGTTATTTTAAAAATGGTTTAAATAATTATGGAATTGCAGTGGCAACAGATGGTGCTGGAAATGCGTTATCATTTAATTGGAACCACCAACATTATGTATCAAAACATAAAAAATTTAGTATTGGTTATGGCATTCGATTTAACAGTAATTTTGGAAAAGGTGATTTTAGAACGGCTCCTTCCAAATTAACCAGTGGAGTTGAAAGTCCTTTGGTAATTTTTGCAGATGATAAATTAGAAAATTTCGACACCATTTCAATCAATAATTTTGCAGTAAACAGTTTAAATGCAAGCATACATTTAAACTATGCCTTTACAAAAAAATGGGAAGTTGAATTTAATATTGATGCCATTGGATTTAGCTTTGGAAGCAATGTAACTGCAGATTATAATAGTTCAAAAAGATTAACAACGAGCCCAGTATTAAGTACGAAACAAGAAGCTAAACCTACCAGTTTAAATGCTTTGCTAATTAGCGATAATGATATTGGAAGTTTAAACTCAGAAATAAAAATTAAATATTACTTTAAACCAAATTGGGCTTTAAACTTCGGTGGTACTTTTATTTTCGCTGAATACACCACTAATAATAAATTGTTTAAGGATAATGATCGTTTTAGACAAAAATCTTTCATGCCAATGATTGGAATTTCATATTCACCATTTAGAAATATTTTATAATGAAAATAAAATCAATTTTACAAATCGTTATTTTGTTATTATTCGCAAAGTCCAGTTTTGCTCAAACGCCTTTAAAAATTGTTTCAAGTGCCATTACTTTTACCATAAAAAATGCAGGTTTAACAGTTAATGGTTCGCTTAGTGAATTAGAAGCTGAAATAAAATTTAGTCCAACTGATTACAAAACCTCAACCATTAAAGCTTCTGTAAGTTCAAATACTATAAAAACAGGAATTGATGCCAGAGATAATCATTTAAAAAAGGCCGAATATTTTGATGCGGCTAATTTTCCTAAAATTAGCATGGAGTCAAATTTTTTTGGTAAAGAAAACAATCGTTTTATTGGTTATTTTAAACTTACCATTAAAGGAATTACCAAAGATATTACTGTGCCTTTTACCTTTGAAAATAATGTATTTAAAGGAAGTTTCACCATTGATAGACGCCAATTTAAAGTAGGAGGAAATAGCTTTATCTTAAGCGATAATGTAAAAGTTGATTTATTAATCAATACCAAAAACTAAATTTAAAATTTTATCGTAATTACACCATTAACTTACCCCTATGACTTTAAATGTGTTGAAACAAAGCACCGTAAATATGCTACAACAAGTAGCCAACTTGGTGCAACAAATTGATGATAACCATTATTCCGAACAGCTTGATTTATTGAGCAAAAATACCATTGCCAAACATGTAAGGCATATATTGGAATTGTATGTTCAGTTAATGGCAGGTTTGCCTCAAAATGAAATAAATTATGATAAAAGAGAACGTAATTTATTGCTGGAGCATAATAAAAATTATACCATTGATTTTATTAATGATTTAAAAACAGCGATTCTAAATTTAGAAACTGATTTGAATGCATTGCAATTGCGAACATTGATTCAAAATGAAGAATTAGTGGTAAATACTACCTTGGAGCGCGAGTTGGTTTATAATATTGAACATGCCATTCACCACATGGCTATTATGCAAATAGCCTGCAATCATTATTTTAAATATATAAACTTAGATAAAAATTTTGGAGTGGCTTATGCTACCGTACAATATAATAATACATGTGCACAGTAACTTTTATACCTTATAACAACGGAAGCGGTTATATTTTAACCTCGAGCAGAGATGAAAAAACATCTCGTCCAAATGCTTTAGCACCACAAAAATACAATGTGTTTCAGCAGCAAGTTTTTTTTCCAAAAGATAAACTAGCTGGCGGAACTTGGGTGGCAACTTCGCTCAATAATTTTACTTTATGTTTGTTAAATGGGGCTTTTAATTTTCATTTATCAAAACCGCCATATAAGTTGAGTCGTGGATTAATGTTGCTCGATTTTTTTAAGTACAACAACATAGATGAATTTGCTGAAAATTATGATTTTTCAAATATTGAAAACTTTACACTCATTATAGTTAATGCCAATAATAAATTGCAATTAACTGAATTGCGTTGGGATGGAGTAAACTTGTATCAATCGGAATTGGATGCTAGTAATAGGCATATATGGAGTTCATGCACTTTATATCAACCTGAAGCTATTTTAAATAGGAAAAATTGGTTTGCTAATTTTTGTAACAATACACCTGAAATTACCAAAGATGATACCATGCTTTTTCATCAAAATGCAGGTGATGGAAGCTTGGAAAATAGCATTTTAATGAACCGTGAAAACCGCGTAAAAACAGTTAGTATTACCTGTATTGACCATTCGGTTGATGGCTATACCATGCAGTATTTAGATATTGAAACCATGCAAAACAATACATTGCGTATTTTTAAATCAGAAAGCCAATAGTTAACTCCATGAACAAACTAAAATTTTGGATTATAAAAAACACGCGTTTTGAGTTTTGGCCTTATTGGTTTGCTTATATCCCAGTGTATTTTTACTTTATTTATTTAAGCTTTAAAGCAAAAAGTTTAACCTTTTTTACAGCAGCTAACCCAGGTATTTATCTTGGTGGTTTTGTGGGCGAATCAAAAAAAAATATCCTTAAAAAGATAAATCCAATTTACTTACCATACACCATTTATTGTAAAAACGAATACAATGTTTCCAAAATTATAGAGTTACTCCAAGTAGAGCAAATGCAGTTTCCTTTAATAGCCAAACCCGATGTGGGCGAAAGAGGAAGTAATGTAGAAAAAATTACCAACGAGCAAGAATTAGAAAAATATGTGCACTCCATTGGTGAAGATTATATTATTCAATCTTTTATTGATTACGATATAGAGTTGGGTGTTATGTATTTTCATTACCCAAATGGAAAAAAATCTGGAATAAACAGCATTGTCCTAAAAGAGTATTTAAGCATAGTGGGCAATGGGGTTGATACTATTGAAACACTCATCAAAAATCATTTGAGAGCACAAGGCAGATTGGCTTATTTGTTAAATAAATTTAGTAATCAACTACAAGTGGTATTACCTTCAAATGAAAAATTATTGCTGGAGCCAATTGGCAACCACATTAGAGGAACCAAGTTTTTAAATGGCAATCATTTAATCAATGAACAATTGGTAAAAGTTTTTGATGAAATAGCCAAACCAATAGCTGGTTTTTACATTGGTAGATTTGATTTGAAAGTAAAATCGATAGATGATTTATACAAAGGTAAAAATATAAAAATAATGGAACTGAATGGCGTAACTTCAGAACCTGCGCATATTTACGACCCAAGTACTTTTATAATAAATGCTTACAAAGCTTTGTTCCAACACTATAAATTAATTTACATCATAGCCAAACAAAACATTGGTTTAGGAGAAAATTATGTACCTTTTTGGTTGGTTTGGAAACAAATAAAAATACACTTAAGTAAGTAACAAATGGATTATTTTTTTGCATTTGCATTAGCTTTTATCATAAGTTTATTTGGTTCCATTCAACCTGGTCCAGTTAACTTGGCTGTTTTAACTTCAAGTTTTCAGCATAAATACCAGAATGCTTTTTTAATTGCTTTGGGTGGCTCTTGGCCGGAGTTTATGTTTAGTTTTATGGCATTTAAATTAGCTGCTTTTGTGGTGGTTTTACCAATTTTTATTACTTATTTTAAAATTGCCATTATAGCTGTTTTTATAATTTTAGCAATTTACCTTTGGTTTAGCAAAACCAATAGGAGTGCTGTTGTAAGTAATAAAAATGGTTTTGTATTAGGTAGTTTATTAGCCATTTTAAATCCACAACTTATTTTATTTTGGCTAGCAGCCATTGCCTATTTACAAACTAATCAAATTTTAAATTTATTCCACAATAATTATATATTGGTTTTGTTTTGTTTGGGTGCTATGTTTGGTGCATTGGCTTTGCATGTTTTATTAATTTATTTAAGTAAAAAATTGTTTGATAATAAAGCAACTATTTTCCTTAAATATGCCGATAAAATAGTGGCCAGTATATTTGCATTTTTAGTAATTTTTCAAACTATAAAAATTTTTAATTAAATGGCCGAAGTTGATTTAAAATATTGGTACCTGCGCGATCATAAGTTGTTTTGGAAATTAAGCAATAGTGATTTAAAAGATTTATGTGTGATAGTAGGTTTTAAAAAAGCCTTTAAATCGGAAATGATATACTTTGCCGATGAACATATTCCACGTATTTTTTTGCTTAAACGTGGCATGATAAAAATATGCGAAACCGACAATAATGGCAATGAAATTATAAAAGAAATAATAAAAAAAGGCGATTTGTTTGGGCAAATGAGCTTAGACGAAACTCAAGAAAATAGCAGCCATGAATATGCGCAAGCACTTACCGATGTAAGTATTTGCTCATTTAAAATGGACGATTTTGAGCGCATTTTAGAACGTAATCCAAGCATTGCTATTGGTTATACTAAGTTTATGGGTTTAAAAATTAAACGCATTGAAAACAGGTTTAATAATGTAGTTTTTAAAGATGTGCGCTCAAGGTTAGTTCAGTTTTTAAAAGATTGGGCCGAAAGCGATGGAGAACAAATTGAAAACAAAGTAACACTTAAAAATTACCTTACTCAACACGATTTAGCAAAGTTGGTTTGCAGCACCAGACAAACAGTTACGACCGTTTTAAACGAAATGGAAAAAGAGGGCCTTTTGGCTTACGATAGAAAAGAAATTATTATTAATGATATTGGTTTACTAAAGTAATTTGTACAAAAATTAACTATTTTCGTTTTTACTTATATGCGTTTATACGAACAAAAAAAATGGTGGAAGCGAGCCTTGGCTTTAATAGCTGTTTGCATTGGTGTTTTTTCAATTTGGTACACCAGTAAATTGGTAAAACAATTGGCTAACGAGGAACAGAAAAAAATTAAACTTTGGGCTAATGCCACACAATCAATGGCAAAGGCCGAAGGTAATATTGATTTTTTACTTGATATTGTAACGGGTAATGAAACAATACCAATCATACTGACTGATAATAACGATAAAATAATTAGTTATAGAAATTTAGATTCAATTCAAGCTAAGGATACTGCTTTTTTAAATGCGGAATTGATTGAAATGAAGAGTCAACACGACCCAATTAAAATTGTGTATGATGCTGAAAATAATTTTTATAATTTATTGTATTACAAAAATTCTGTTATTTTAACTCAATTAAAAGCATATCCTGCCATTCAATTAGCACTGATTAGTTTTTTTGCTATCATGAGTTATTTGGCATTAAGCAGTAGCCGAAGAGCCGAACAAAATCAAGTGTGGGTGGGTATGAGTAAAGAAACGGCCCATCAACTTGGAACGCCTATTTCATCATTAAATGAATGGATAAATTTATTACGCGAAACTCCCAAAGAAGAACAAGATTATTTATTAGACGAACTACAAAATGATACTAAACGATTAGAATTAATAACAGAACGTTTTAGTAAAATAGGCTCAGAGCCAGTCCTCAAAGAGGAAAACATGGATTTGGTAGTTGAGAACTCTATGCAGTATTTAAAAACTCGTGTTTCAAGTCAAGTGGCAATTCATATAAATATTACACAGCCTGGAAATTGGGCTAAAATAAATATTCCATTATTTGATTGGGTTCTAGAAAATTTGTGTAAAAATGCCATTGATGCCATGAATGGTAAAGGGGAATTGAATATCAATATCAGTAGCGATATTAAACATGTGTATATTGATATTAGAGATACCGGAAAGGGAATTCCTAAATCAAAATTTACTACGGTATTTAAACCTGGCTACACTACTAAAAAACGCGGCTGGGGACTTGGTTTATCCCTTGTTAAACGTATTGTGGAAGAATACCACAAAGGAAAAATATTTGTTAGAAACAGCGAGCTTGGAAAAGGTACTACATTTAGAATTATGCTGAATGCTATTTAGCGTAATTCGTTATTGCATTTCTTACGTTTCCATGGGTTTTTAGCAATTGTTTGGCTTTGGTTTCACTAATTTTTAGTTCGTCCATAATCATTTTAGTGCCACGGTCAATTAGTTTGTTATTACTTAGTTGCATATCCACCATTTTGTTTCCTTTTATGCGCCCCAGTTTTATCATTAAGCTGGTGCTAATCATGTTCAACACAAGCTTTTGAGCAGTACCAGCTTTCATGCGTGTGCTTCCTGTTACAAATTCTGGCCCAACTACTATTTCAATAGGAAATTGCGCTTCTTGCGCTATTACACTGCCTTTATTACAAACTATACATGCAGTTTTATTTCCATTTTTATTGGCTTTTTGTAATGCACCTAATACGTATGGAGTAGAGCCACTGGCTGCTATGCCAATTATAAAATCGTTTTTTGTAATGTTATATTCAGTTAAATCTTTCCAACCTTGTTTGGTATCATCTTCAGCAAATTCTACCGCTTTTCGGATAGCCTGGTCTCCACCAGCCATAATTCCAACCACCAATCCATGAGGAACACCAAATGTTGGAGGACACTCGCTAGCATCCACTATACCAAGTCGGCCGCTAGTGCCTGCACCAAGGTAAAATAACCTGCCACCACTTTTCATTTCCTTATATGCCTCGTTTACCACTTTTTTTATTTTGGGTAATACTTTTTTTATGGCCAACGGAACTGTTTGATCTTGTTCATTTATACTTTTTAGCAACTCATCGGTGCTCATTTTTTCTAGGTTATTGTATAACGAACTTTGTTCGGTGGTTCTAGGGGTTTTATTTGTCATTATTTAAAAAATTAAAACTTTAAAAGGCAAAAATGCTTTCTATATTTGCGCAGCAAATTAAATAAAATTATTACATGAATAACAGTTCGCATAAATGGCAACCCTTTATATATTCAATTTTAATAGTATTAGGTATTGGTATCGGTATTGTTTTACGACCAACTAGTGCTACTAGATTTATAGGTTCGCAAAATAAGTTTAACGAGTTGATGGGTATTATCCAAAGCGAGTATGTTGACACTGTTAATATGGAAGATATAGAGTCGCAGGCATTTAATGATTTGTTAAATAAACTTGACCCACATTCAGTTTATATTCCTGCTAAAGATTTACAAGCTGCCAACGAACCTTTAGATGGAAACTTTGAAGGAATTGGTGTGGAGTTTAATATTGTTAACGATACCATCATGGTAGTTTCGGCTATTAGTGGCGGTCCTTCGGCCGATTTGGGAATACAAAGTGGCGATAGAATTATAAAAGCAGATACTACTAATTTGGCTGGTGTAAAAATTACAAACGACCAAGTTGTAAAATCGTTAAGAGGTAAAAAAGGTAGCAATGTTTTGGTCACTATTTTTAGGCCATCTACTAAACAAAAAATCGAATATAATATTGCTAGAAATACCATTCCTATTTACAGTGTAGATGCCAGTTTTATGTTAGATAACAAAACTGGTTATATTAAAATTAGCCGATTTGGAGCTACTACTCATGAGGAATTTATTGATGCCATAGTAAAGCTAAAAAAGCAAAATCTGCAAAGTTTGGTGCTTGATTTAAGAGGCAATCCTGGAGGTTATTTAAAAGCTGCAACCGATATTGTGGATGAACTTTTAGATGATGGTAAAATGATAGTTTATACCGAAGGTAGATCAAAACCACGCCAAAGTTATAAAACTGAAAAATCAGGTATTTTCGAAGAAGGAAAATTGGCTGTATTAATTGATGAAGGCTCGGCAAGTGCTAGCGAAATTGTAAGTGGAGCAGTTCAAGATTGGGATAGAGGTTTGGTAATTGGCCGTAGAAGTTTTGGAAAAGGATTGGTACAAGAACCTTTTGAATTGAGCGATGGAAGTGCCATTAGATTAACTATAGCAAGGTATTATACCCCAAGTGGACGTTGCATACAAAAAAAATATAGCGAAGGTTACGATAAATATGAAGAGGATTTATTAAATCGTTTTGAAAATGGTGAGTTAGAAAACGAAGAAAAAATAATTATAAACGATACCACTAAGTATTTTACCAAAATAAAAAATCGTGTGGTTTATAGTGGTGGCGGAATTTCGCCCGATTTTAAAGTAATAATTGATACTTCGTTTAACTCTAAATTTTTAACACATATAGCGGCTGCAGGTTTGTTAAATAAAGCTAGTTACCAATATGTGGATGCAAACAGAACTAAACTAAAAAGTTATGCCTCGTTAGAGCAATTTATTACTAAATTTGAGGTTGGAAATGATTTTATGCAACAGCTAATAACTTTAGCCGAAGCAGAAAAAATAGCCAAACCAACAACATTAGAGTTGGCTCGTTCTGAAACGTTTATAAAACAGCAATTAAAGGCATTAATTGCTCGTCAGATATGGCGTGATGGTGGTTATTTTAAAGTAAATAGCTTAAAGGATAGAACCATTCTAAAAGCAATTTTAGAACTTACCAAATAAGTGCTATTTAATCAGAGTAATTTACTCAATTAGTTATTCCAGGTTACTATTGAAGTGAGATTTTTTTAAAAAAGGCAGCTTGTTATATTATAGATTCCAATAAAAACGATAACTCCGGAGGAGTTTAATTTCAATAACCCTGCATGCAATGCAGGGAGAATAAAACAGAATAAAAGCAACTCTGAAGGAGTTGAATATAAAAATTACTAGATAGATTTTTTTAAGTTTATTTCAGAAAATTTCTTAGAATTGATGAAATATTTTTTTCATTAAATTAAATACCAAAATGAAGTTTAACCGTTTTCAAAAACCAATCTCTTTAAAAAGTTCTGTAAAGATTTTATTTGTAATTGGTTGCTTGTTTTTTATGTTCCAAACGAATTTACAAGCTCAAATTTCTGGCACTTCGTTTACGAATGAAGAAAAAAAACAATTGCTTGAAGCAGTTAAAAACAAAAAAATAGTTGCCATTGCTGAAAATGTACATTGGATAAAAGAATACAAAGAAGACCAATATAATATAAGCAAACTTTTAATTGATAGTTTGGGTTTTGATGCCATATTTATTGAAGTTTCAAACATTCAAGTAAATGAAGACCTAAGAATTAATGAATTTAAGAGCTATGGAAAAATATACAATATAGCAACTGAAATGAAAATACCTATAATTGGAATAAATACAGCCTTTGGTGGGGATTTAAGAACAGTGATTGAAGCTACTCAAATAAAGGATTCTTTATTCTCCAAACAGCTAAATAAAATATTTATACTCAACAATTCAAATGAGGCATATTATTGGTACAAAATGCCATTGAACGAATTAGAAGACTTGAAAAACCAGGTACTAAAATTATCACCAAATAATTACACATTCTCTGCATATCCGAATGTAATTAAAGATTTAGTTGAAAATATAAATTATATTTCACTAAAACGAACTAGAACTGACTTAATAAGAGATTCCTTTATGTTTGCTAAAGTCAATAATTACCTGCGTGAAAACCCAAACCACAAAGTTGTTGTAATAGCACATAGTAAGCACTTAGCAAAGTCCCAAAAAATTCGAAGGCAAAATTTAGGAGTACTTTTAAATGAAAAATATAAAAATGACTATTCTGCCATTTCAACTGAATTTGAGAAAGGAATAATTTATACTTGGACAAAAGAAAAGCAAAAACAAGATACAAGTTATTTTGAACCTATTACCAATAGAAAAACTATATGGAATGATAAAAAAATTACCATTAAGAGGATAATGAGCGCAAAAGAAATAAGTAATACTAAATATACAGCACAATTTATTGGAGGTAGTTTTCAAAAAAGTTATGGATTAAGAAAAGTATATTATAACGATTTATTCGATTTAGTTATTACATACCCAACTATTCATTATCATGGGTTGAAATAAATAAATTTTCTTTAAAATGTTAAAAAACTACTAAATATGATACTCAATAGAACAATAATACTTTCACTTTTACTCGCAATTTCTAAACTCGTTTATACCCAAAATATAAGTAAAGTTGATATTGCAAAATTTAATGTAAAAGACACTCAATTATTAAATAAAATAGTAGGCGATTGTAAAGTTATTGGACTTGGTGAATCAGCTCATGGAGCAGGAACTATTTTTGATTTAAAAACTGATATTATTAAAGAATTGGTATTAAAGCATAACTTCAAAAATATTGTTTTTGAAAGTTCTTTTTGGGGGACACAATCCATGAATAAATACATTCACAACGAAGACTTAAATATCAAGGATGTTTTCTTAGATATGGGTCAAGGAGTTTATATAAATAATGAAGTTAATAACTTATTGAAATGGCTGAAAGAATATAATCTAAATCAGCCTGATAGTTTAAAAGTTAGTTTTTACGGATGCGATGTTTATGGCATTACATTAATTGCCAATTATTTTAAAATTCATCCTTGGGTAACTAATAATTTAAGTAGTTCTTCAATAGAAACTCTAGATTCACTAAGTAAATTTACTAAATGGAAAAAAACAAAGATTGGCATAGAACGAACCAAATTGCTTTATGAAGATTTTCGAAAAAATTATAAACCAAATACATTTAGAACAATTGAAGAAAATTATATATTAACATTACTTTCCGACCATTTAAAGTATACTAAAATAAATTATGGATACAGACGAGAACTTATTCGTGATGAAATAATGGCCAATACAATAATTTATCTAGCCGAACAAAAGCCTAAAGAAAAATTTATTATTTGGTCACACAATGGACATATCTCCAAAGCTAGAAATTCAACATTCATCTACCCAATGGGGGCTCATTTAAATCAATATTTTGGTGCAAATTATAAATCTATAGCTATTTCATTTTACACCGGTACATTGAGGTCTTATAACCACATCAAAAATATTTGGGATTATTGTAAAACTGATACAGCAATTAAAACTTCAATCGAAGCAATTGCATCAGATTTTAATGGAGACTTAGCGTACATAAATTTTGAAAATACCAAAGAAAGTAATAAATTTTTAGGTAAAACATCAATCAGATCAATTGGAGCGGTATATTTTTATGATAAAGCAAGGCAATATTACAGCAAACAAAAATTGTATAAGGGTTTTAATGGACTTGTTGTTATAAGAAAAGTATATCCACCTCATGTTTTAAATAATAAGGAATAACAGACAAAAGCTGCCTGTTATTAGTGAGATTTTTGCAACCATTCCTCCATTTCAATCATAGCTTCCTTGTGAGAAATACCTTCATTATTTTCTGATTGTTTCAAACCTATATTAACAGAGTTTTGAATTTCACTAGGTAACTCATCAAACCAATTATCTTGTTCTGTTTCTAAAATCGTTTTCATAAAAATGCCTTTGTTCCTTCAAATAATTTTTAAATTTGTTCATGTCCAAAATACAAAAACCAATATCCTTATTATTTTTACTTAGAAAATATTATGTCTTAATATTTATTTTTGGAATAGTTTGCTTTTGGATTTATGAAATAGGTTACAGGAATTTTAAAAATTACTTTTTAGCTAACAATTCAATCCCTTGTAAAGCCATCATTATTAATGAAAAAAAATATTATGGTAATAGTCCGGTATCTCAAGAGTTTTCATATTCATATAGTTTTGAAGTAGAAGGAACTATTTATAAAGGCAACTCTAATGAATCAACGTATAAATTAGGAGATACCATTCTAATAGAATATGTAAGTTTTTATCCAAATTTCAACAGGCCAAAGCCAGAACAAAACTCTACTTTTTATTAAACTGTGTTTCGTAAAGGCTGGTATAAAAACCGTCTTTTATTTGCAGTAAACTTTCGTGGGTGCCGCGTTCTTTTATTTCGCCTTTATCTAATACCAAAATTTCGTTTGCTTTTTGAATGGTTGAAAGCCTGTGTGCAATTACAATACTGGTGCGGCCTTCCATCATTTTAGCAATGGCATACTGAATAATATCTTCTGTTTCTTGGTCAATGCTAGAGGTTGCTTCATCTAATACCAAAACTGTTGGATTAACTACCATGGCTCTAACAAACGAGATCAATTGCCTTTGTCCCATACTTAAAGTTAAACCACGTTCCTGCACCGATTGATTATAACCATTTGGCAACCTACTGATAAACTCATGCGCACCTAACAATTTAGAAGTAGCAATTACTTGCTCCATGGTTATTTCTTTGTTGTAAAGCGTTATATTATCATAAATAGAACCGCTGAATAAAAATACATCTTGCAACACTACCGCGATATGTTTGCGTAAAGTATCTGTTTGGTATTGTTTCAGTTCTATGCCATCTACTAAAATTTGTCCTTTTTGGTAATCGTAAAATCTGCTTAACAAATTAATGATTGATGATTTTCCAGCTCCTGTTGCTCCAACTAAAGCCATGTTTTTACCTTTAGTTAAGTTAAACGAAATATCTTTTAAAACATAATCTTCATCAATATAAGCGAAGCCTACATTTTTAAATTCAATTTCGCTTTTTAGTGTTTCAAATGGAATATTTCCGGTTGGTTCAATATAAGTTTCGTCATCCACCAAAGCAAAAATACGTTTACTAGCCACCATGCCCATTTGCAAAGTATTGAACTTATCTGCTATTTGTCGGATTGGCCTAAAAATCATAGATATGTACATAATAAACGCTACAATAACACCCGCAGATGCTTGTCCGTTAATAGTTTCTTTAGCTCCATACCAAACCACTAAACCAATGGCAATACTAGAAATAATTTCTACAATTGGAAAAAAAACAGAATAAGCAAAAACACCTCTAATATTTGCATCTCGGTGCTCTTTGTTAATGGCTTTAAATTTTTCAAACTCTTCATCTTGTTTGTTAAAAATTTGAACTATTTGCATGCCAATTAAATGTTCTTGAACAAAGGTATTAAGTTCTGAAACTTTATTTCGCACTTGCTCAAACGAAACCCTAACATTTTCCTTGAACCAATAAGCTGCCAATAAAAGTATTGGCAAAACTGATAAACTCATTAGTGTTAGTTTCCAACTGGCAAAAAACATCAACCCGAGAATAAAAATTATTTGGAGCAAATCGCCCATGATACTAATAAAGCCTTCACTAAATACTTCGGTAATGGTTTCAATATCGCTAATGCAGCGAGTAACCAAGGTTCCAACAGGTGTATTATCAAAGAACTTTAAACGCAGTTTACTTAAATGAGAAAATACTTTTGCTCTTAAATCTTTAATAATTAATTGCCCCAAAAGGGCACCTAAATAACTTGATAACAAATGAAAAACAGTTGATAAAATGAGCATACCAAATACAATGGCAGAGAATAAATAAATGTTTTTAAAATCGCCTTTAGGGATAAAATTATCAATGATGTATTGAATAATATATGGCCTAATGGTAGATAATAGCGCAAAAAGAATGGTAAATAAAAAGGTAAACCAAAACAATTTAGCATGAGGACCCGATAACTTAAAAAGTCGTTTTAAAATATTGCTTTCAAACGCGCTTGGTTTACTTTTTTGCATTTAGTTTTATAAAATTCTATACTAATTTTTCGCTTAGTTTTTCTATTTCAAATTTTGCTGGCAGGTTGCGGTAAATAATATTATACATGGCATCCATAATAGGCATTTTTATGTTCATGGTTTGGTTCAATTCATAAACCGTTTTAGTGGCATAATAGCCTTCGGCAATCATTTTCATTTCTAATTGTGCCGATTTAACTGAATAACCTTTGCCAATCATGTTTCCAAAAGTACGGTTACGACTGTGTTGCGAATAGCCTGTTACCAATAAATCGCCAAGGTAAGCTGAGTGGTTGATTTTTCTATCAGCATCGGTAATGGTGCGCAAAAAGCGTTTCATTTCTCTAATGGCATTGCTCATTAATACTGCTTGGAAATTATCGCCATAACCCAAGCCATGACACATTCCTGCGGCAACTGCATAAATATTTTTTAGAACAGCACCATATTCGGTTCCACGTACATCTTTCGAAATTACGGTTCTTATATTTTTATTGGCAACCATACCTGCAAAATGCCTTGCCATAGTTTGGTTTGAGCTAGCAATAGTTAAGTATGATAATTTTTCTGAAGCTACTTCCTCGGCATGACAAGGACCTGAAATAACCACAATTTGGTCTTCAGAAATTTGAAAGTCGTTTACAAAAAAATCGCCTACAATTTGTTTGGTATGAGGCACCAATCCTTTTACTGCCGATACAATGGTTTTACCTTTTAAATCATCAGCGGTAATGCCTTCTAAACTATTTAACAAAAATGCAGAAGGAATAGCAATTACCAATAAATCGCTGGTTTTAATTATTTCTTTTAAATTACTACTCACCTCAATTGATTGAGGATGAATTTCAACTGTACTTAAATAATCAGGATTGTAGTGCTTTTCTCTAATAAAATTTGCTTTCTCTTCAGAACGAACCCACCATTGCAACTTATTTAAAGTTGGTTCAGGTAATTCCTTATGCTCAATAAGCATTTTTACAATAGCAGTAGCCCAACTTCCACCGCCAATTACAGCTACATTTTTAGGTAAATTTTGTTCCATTAATTATCAATTTATTTTTTAGGAATACGCATTCTGTATTTAGTATTTGCACCACCTTTGCTAATATTTACTAGTTTATTTTTCAATAAACGTTTTTTCAGTGGACTTAAATAATCAACAAATAATTTTCCTTTTACATGGTCGTACTCATGTTGAATAACTCGTGCTGCAATGCCATCAAATTCTTCTTCGTGCCATTCAAAATTTTCATCTTGGTATTTAATGGCAATATCGCTCCAACGGTACACATCTTCTCTAATATGTGGAATGCTCAGGCAGCCTTCTTCAAAAGCCCACTCTTCGCCCCATTCTTCAATAATTTCAGCATTAATAAACACACGTTTTAAATCAGGATAATCCTCATCTTCAAAACCCGATGTATCAACTATAAAAAGGTTGATGGCTTTACCTACTTGAGGAGCAGCTAAACCAACGCCTTGCGCACTATACATGGTTTCCCACATATTGGCTACTAAGTCTTTTAATCCTTCATAATCGGCCGAAATATTATCGCCTACTTTACGTAATACGGTATCTCCGTAAGCTACTATTGGTAATATCATTTATATAAACTCGAAATGCGAAATGCCAAATTCGAAGTAAAAACTTCTGTTTTGGAATCTCTATTTATTATTATTTTTCATTTTTTTGCTTCCGGTGACTAAAGTTACCGGCAATTGAATCAAGGGCAATTAATTCAATGGAAATTATTGTTTTTATTGGCTAAAGCCAATTTATTATCATTATTACTTTTTTCGGCAATTAAATCAATGGCACCTATTATTATTTATTGGCTAAAGCCAAATTGGTTAATTATTACTTTTTTCTCGTTGACTAAAGTCAACGGCAATTGATTATCCGCAATTATTATTTTTTATTGGCTAAAGCTAATTAATTTTCATTTTAAACTTTTTACTTACTCCGCATTCAACACTTCGCACTCCGCATTTACAAAGTGGTCATATAAGTTTGCAATATTAAAACTGCGCTCACTTGATCAACATTTTCTTTGTTTTCTCTGTCTTTCTTCTTCAAACCCATTTCGGTTAAACTACGCCTGGCTATTACCGAAGTAAAACGTTCATCAGCTCGTTCAATTTTAATATTTGGAAAAGTTTTACTAAGCAAAGATATAAATTTTTCGATATGTGGCGTGGCATCGGTATCATCGCCATTATGGCGAGTAGGTTTGCCCACTACAAAACTGCCAACTTCTTCTTTAGCTATATAATCTTTTAAGTATTGAATTACATCTTTGCTATGCACAGTGCCAAGCGAACTGGCAATAATTTGCAAAGGGTCGGATACTGCTAAACCAACTCTTTTTGTTCCGTAATCTATTGCTAATAATCTTGGCATGTTGTTTTGATTTTCAAAAATAATTTGTTAATTCAAAGGTATTTGTTAACAAGGAAGATTCCTTCGGAATGACTGTTTGTTTTGCAATTATTATTATTAATGGTTTACTGAAATAATAATGAATTGAACAAAAAAATCTCTATTAACCTATCAACTCAATTAACTATTTTCCTAGTGTTTAAAATGACGAATACCTGTAAAATACATAGCTATTTTATGTTGGTTACAGTATTGAACCGAAGCATCATCTTTTACTGATCCACCTGGCTGAATAACTGTTTTTATTCCTTCATTTCCAGCTATTTCTACACAATCAGGAAACGGAAAAAATGCATCGCTGCTCATAACCGAATTATTTAAATCAAATTCAAAGGCATTGGCTTTGCCAATGGCTTGTTTTAAAGCATCCACTCTCGAAGTTTGTCCGCATCCAATTCCTAATAACTGCTTATTTTTGGCCAAAACAACTGTATTTGATTTGGCATGTTTTACAATTTTATCAGCAAACAACAAGTCAGCAATTACATTACTATCAGCACCTTGCTCGGTAACCAAAGTTAAGTTATCTGCTGTTAAAATAACACTGTCTTTATCTTGCTCTAAATGACCATTTAACACCGTACGCATGGTTTTACCTTTTGGTAAAGTGCCTTTTTTCTCTAGTATAATTCTATTTTTTTTACTTTTTAAAATTTGCAATGCAGCTTCATCGTAACTTGGAGCAATTAATACCTCCAAGAAAATTTTATCCATAGCAGTAGCAGTTTCTACATCAATATTTCTGTTAGCCACAATAACACCTCCAAAAGCCGAAACTGGATCGCCAGCTAGAGCATCGGCCCAAGCTTGAGCAATGGTTGTTCTGCTTGCTAATCCACATGGATTGTTATGTTTAATTACAGCCACAGTTGGTTCTTCAAAATCTTCAATTAAATGTGTTGCCGCATCTACATCAAGTAAGTTGTTATAAGACAGTTCTTTACCATGAAATTGAGTAAACATGCCATTTAAATCGCCATAAAAAACACCTTGCTGATGAGGATTTTCTCCATAACGCAATACTTGTGCAGGCATTGTGCTTAAAGCCGCAAACTGAGTTTGATTGAAATAATTTTGAATAATGGTATCGTAAGCAGCGGTAGTGGCAAATGCTTTTGCTGCATACATTCTGCGTTGTTCAATGCTGGTGCTGCCATTTTGAGTTAATAAAGTTTCAGCCAAAACCGCATAATCGTTTTTATTACAAATAATGCAGGTATCATTATGGTTTTTTGCACCAGCTCTTATTAACGAAACACCACCAATATCAATTTTCTCAATAATTTTACTTTCATCGTTAGTACTAGCTAAAGTCTCTTCAAATGGGTATAAATCAACTACTACCAAATCAAAATACGGCATATTAAACTCAGCCATTTCTTTTTGGTCTTGCTCATTGGCTCTGCGTGCTAAAATTCCACCAAACACTTTTGGATGTAAAGTTTTAACCCTTCCACCTAAAATACTTGGGTAATCAGTTAAATCTTCTACTTTATTTACTTTAATACCTAATTGCTCAATATAATCTTGAGTACCGCCAGTACTGTAAATATTAACACCTAATTGGTTTAAGGCTTTTGCTAAAACATCTAAACCATCTTTGTAAAAAACTGAAATTAAAGCATTTTGCATGCTGCGAGGTTGATTCATAAAAAATATTTGCTTTTAAAAACGAGCCGCAAAAGTAATATTAACGATTTACATATTTTAGAAAATACCTATTTTAAAAATTAAATTTCTTTTACTTTATACAATTAGATTCAAAATTTGATAAGAAATTTAGTACTAAATAAAATTTTGATTAAATAGCAAAGTAATTTCATGAATTTAGGTCGAGATTTAAAAATGGGTCAAATAATAAATATAAATTTTATTAACAGTAAAAAGCTGTTAGTTTTTGCAGGTTTGATGTCAGTTGCATTTGTAATTAACAAATGTAATTTACTGTTGGTTTGGAGTAATTCAGAAGTAAACTTTGATTATTATTACAATCTATCATTCATAATAATTTGTATTCAATTTATACTTTTCCCGTTAATTGGATTACTTTATGATAAAAAGTATTTTCAGTTATTTGGCATTATTGGCATTCAGTTTCATATTATTAATTTTTGGGATAATATGATGGGATCAAACTGTATAAATAACGCAACAAGTATTACTAAATATTTACTGATAGGTATAAACTCAATGAGTATAGTTTTGTGTTTGATTTTCCTTTTTAAATCAAAAATAGGATTCAATAAATCGTTAATTTTTGGTTTAGTAACAATCAGTAGTTTAGTATTGTCTGTTCCGATATTGTTAAATATAGTCTTAAAAATTGCTAATTAAATCAATGATTTTAAAAAAAACACACGCATGGTTTGAATATTTTGTGGTAGGATTATTTAGCTTATTAGTTCAAATAATATTGAATTATTTTATTAATAAAGTAGGGGGATTAACTTATTTGGCAAATTTCAATCAATGTATTGAAGCAATAGGTATTACTTTTTGTTTAACAATTTTTGGTTTAATTGTATTATCACTTAGAATTTTAACCAAACAAATATTTATAATTCCGTTTCTTATTCAACTTCCTTTATTTTATTTCTATAATTTTTTTTGGTACACCTCCTTTCTTGGAAGTTATAAAAGCTATTATCTGCCATTAAATGGCCAAGAAACACAACAAGCTAAACTATTATTGTTTGTAATGTTTTGGGTAATGCTGCTTTGTTTATGGATTGGAATGAAAAAAATAATTTTCATTGATTATAAAAAAATGATTGTTACTTTTCTCCTAATCTTGTTTTTATTCGACCCTGTTTTAAAATTTATATTTAACTTTTAAAAGTTGACTGCATTGGAAATTTTTAACAAACGTAAGGGTAAGTCATAAATAAATTAACCGTAACGTGTTAGGTTTATTAATCTGTTATTACAACAAGTAGATTAGAAAATACTATGAAAGTGAGGTTAAATATCAATTTTCTTAAACACAAAAATTGATCAATTATGAAAGCAAATAGTAAACAGTAAGTTTACTATTCGCTATAAAAAAATTATATACTAAAGTTAGAAAGTTTTTTAAACTCAGCTATACGTGCATTTAACTCAGCTTCACTTAAATCAACCAATCTTTCAGTTCCAAAACGTTCTACGCAGAAACTAGCCATTGCTGAACCATAAATTACAGCATTTTTCATGTTGTCAAAACTTAAATCGCCTGTTTTAGCCAAATAGCCAATAAAACCACCGGCAAAAGTATCGCCTGCACCAGTTGGGTCAAATACTTCCTCTAAAGGCAATGCAGGTGCATAAAACATGTCTTTACCATGAAATAACAATGCACCATGTTCACCTTTTTTAATAATTAAATACTTAGGCAGAACAAATATTGTGGTTTTATATTTAATAAAACAAAAAAAAGCAGACAAATTAATTTGTCTGCTTTTTTGTTTTCGATTTTCATTTACTAATAAATGTTTGCATTGTTTCTGTAACCTGAAGTATTTTTATACCAATCAGTATTTGATGTTCCTCCTGATTGAGCCCAATTTACAAAGAAATTAAAGGCATTGATAATTTGAATTCTTTCTTTTGGATATTTAAAGCTTTCAGGGATATTTATTGCATAAGGCAAATTGTTTTTAGTTTTATAATAAACTGTTGGCGGATTTGTATTGTCTGATGAGGTCCCAAAAATAGACTTGTTAGCTAAAGTTGTTGGTGCTTTTCCTGCTAAATGAACTTCAAAGCCTCTTCCTTTTCCTACTTCATCTACATAAATAAATGGATTATAAGAACCAAGTGTAAATGTAGTTAAAGCTATTGGTGTGATTAAGTCAAAACTTATTGCTATTGTATCTACATTTTGGAACGGTTCAGTACTTACAGTGTTAAATGCATTATTGAATTTAGTTCTAGAATTGTTAAATAATATTGCTACTCCATTCGTTTGTAAAGCCTCTAAAGTTGCACCTGTCATATTTGTAATATTAGAGCTTAATGTAGGGAATTCAATTCCAAAACCATTTTTATAAACACCACCTGCTGCTTTTGGTTTAAATTTACCCTCAACTCTTACCACTCTATTTGCTGCATTAGTAACTACCTTGTAATTGTAATCAACTACTAAATCATTCAAATCGTAATCACCTTTGCTTGGCCATTGGTCTTCAAAAGCAACACTTGCAGAACCTGTTTTTGAAGGGTAGTAATTATTAAATGCTTTATTTGGATCGGTAGGATATTCATCATCAATATCATTTACACCATCATTATCGGCATCTACAGCGGGTTTTAAAGGCAACACATTTTCTTGTGAAATAGCTGTTACAGGGTTTGCTTTAGCAAAAAAGATAGCATCGTTAAAATCATTATCACCTGTTTCTCTTGGTAAATCTTCAAAACCAAACAAGAATCTGTTTGATGCATTATCATAAAATAATACTGAATGCTCTCTTTTAGCAGGATTGGTCTCCATTGTATTTAAACTTTTATCTGAAAAGTAAAGTGGACTTTTATTGATAGATGTAACTTTATAACCATTAGATGAAATAGCAAAACCAATTACAGTATCAGCTCCAAAACGACCAATTTTAACTTTATCACCACTTGTTAATCCTCCTCCGCTACCAGAGTATGATAAATTAGGGAAAATTGCTATTAAGGAATCAATATCGTTAGGAGTGGCAGGCGGTGTATTTTTGTTGTAAACATAATAAAATAATGCATTTAAGTTGCCTGCACCTTCGTGAACAAATGTTATCCAAACATCTGAAAGGGCAGTGATTTTTAAATTCCTTTCTATACCATTGCTTAAATATTCCGGATTGTAAGTTGGTACTGGTCTATATTCAGGTAAAGTAGCATTTACATCTGCTAAAAACGCACTTGAAATTACTTCTCTTGGTGTTTCTAAATAATTAGGAACACCACTTGAATTCCATGTTCCTAAACGGAATGAAAAATCGGTAGCTTTACCTAAACTAGTAGTTTTTACGTTAGTAACTTTACCAACAGCTGTTCTGATTTTTTGAGGAGCTGAACCCCCTAACACAACTGAAGCATTCGCATTGCTAATATCTAAAATCACATCGTTTGGAATCCCAATATAATCGCTATTTACAATTACTTGGCTAATTGCGGTTGGTAGCTCAAGTGTTGCATTAAAAACTCCATTTGCATCTGTTGAACCTGTTAAATAGGTTTTACTGTTTAAATCGCTAGCACCATCCATAATGTCTATTCTTACACCGGCAATAGGCTTATCATCGTTAGTTAGTAGTTTAACGCTAACCACGGTTGATACAGTGGTGTTATAATCAAAATTAGCAGGAACCACCATTTGATCAATATTAGTTACATTGGCCAGGGTTATAACGGTTGTTTCTTTTACCACTTTTTGGCACGACATTAATGTTAGTGTTGCGGCCGCTGTAATAATTAAATTTTTCATGTTAGTTTTATTATTAATTGTTTTCATTTTATATTTCATTACTTACTATAATTATTCCTAAAAATTAAGTAATTGAAATTTAGCTAATTAAATAATTTTAAAGGATTGTTTAGTCCCAAAAAGAATATATGTTCCATTTTTGGGAATATGTTTCAGTTTGGCTTAAATGTAATATATTACAAATATTAGGCAAGGAAAGGAAAAAAATTGTAAATACAATAAGATGAAAAGTTTTAATCAGAAAATGGCGTTTTACTTTATTTAAACGACAAGATTATTTGTTTAAATTGAAGTAAGTGCGACTTATTCTTATTAATGATGGTATTTGGAATGTATGAAAAATAAAAAAGCCATCAACTTTTAAATTGATGGCTTTCGGTAAAAAATATTTTAAAATTTTACGATTCTCTATTTACATCCCATTGTTCCATGTAGTCGGCTACTCTTCTTAAAAAACTTCCGCCTAGTGAACCATCTACTACTCTATGGTCGTAGCTTAAAGACAAAAACATCATGTGACGAATGGCTATAACATCACCAAATTCAGTTTCCATTACAGCAGGTTTCTTTTTAACTACACCAGTTGCCATAATTGCTACTTGAGGTTGATTAATAATAGGAGTTCCCATTACATTTCCAAATCCACCCACATTAGTTAAGGTAAAGGTACCACCTTGGATATCGTCAGGTTTTAATTGGTTTGCCCTTGCTCTGTTGGCCAAATCATTTACTTGTTTGGTAATTCCAATTAAGTTCATGGTATCGGCATTTTTTATTACCGGAACAATTAAATTGCCGCTTGGTAAAGCAGCAGCCATTCCAATATTGATGGCTTTTTTCTTTATAATATTTGTCCCATCTACACTGCAATTAATCATTGGGAAATCTTTTATTGCGCGTGCCACGCACTCAATAAACAATGGTGTAAATGTAATTTTTTCACCTTCACGTTTTTCAAATGCTTTTTTGTTTTTCTCGCGCCATAAAACCATATTAGTTACATCAGCCTCTACAAAGCTAGTAACGTGTGGACTGGTGTGTTTACTCATTACCATGTGGTCGGCAATTAGTTTGCGCATGCGGTCCATTTCTATAATTTCATCACCACCACTTACACTTGGTGCAGCTTTAGGTGCAGCAGGTGCAGTTTGTTTTGGAGCTTCTACTTTTGCTTCTATAATTGGTGTAGGAATAGCAGCAGGAATGCTAGTAACTGCAGGTGCAGTAACTGTTCCGTTTGTTCTATTGCTCACATAGTTCAATATATCGCGTTTGGTTACACGGCCTTCGTTTCCAGTTCCACCAATGGTTTCTAACTCAGCCATGTTTACGTTTTCTTCACGAGCTATGTTTAATACCAATGGACTATAAAATTTATTGCTTCCAGCATTAGCTGCAGGTGCAGCAGAATTTACAGCATGCTGAACTGTAGCTTCTATTTGTGTCACTACTTTTGGTGTTTCTACAACAGGTGCAACAGGAGCACTAGGCGATGCACCAGCAGTTCCTTCTAATTCTAAAATAGCAATTGGCATATTAACGGCCACTACATCGCCATCATTGTATAATTTCTTTTTCAAAATACCAGCTTTAGGGCTTGGTACTTCGCTATCTACTTTATCGGTAGCAATTTCTAATACAGTTTCATCGGCAGCAATGGCATCACCTTCGTTTTTTAGCCATTTAATAATGGTTGCTTCGGCAATACTTTCGCCCATTTTAGGCATTACTAGTTGAAATTCGGCCATAGGATTTTAGAGTGTTTTTATTTTTATTATTGATTAAAAATCGAACAAAAATAATTTTTTGTAGCGTTTTTGCTAGTGTAAATTTTGCTAAGCCTTAAATTGTTAATATTAATTAGGTTTTGGTAGTGTTTTGGAAATAATAAAATAGAATTGTTTTCTATATAAAATTTCATTTAGCTATTGTAAGCCTTTTAGGCTTAATTTGCAGAAGATTGTTTATAATAATTTATATAACAATTTATTTCAAATAACTGAAAAACAGTTACATAATTATAAAATGCTAAACTTCGAAGATTTAAATATAAATGCTCCATTGCTTAATGCTTTAAGCGATTTGGAATATATTCACCCAACGCCAATTCAAGAACAAGCCTTTCCTGTTATCATGTCTGGAAGCGATGTAATAGGTGTGGCACAAACAGGAACAGGTAAAACTTTTGCTTATTTGTTGCCTATTTTAAGGCAAATGAAATTTAGCCATGAAAAACACCCAAGGGCTATTATTTTAGTACCGACCCGCGAGTTAGTATTGCAAGTCGTGCAAGAAATTGAAAAATTAAGCAAATACATAACTATTCGTTATGGTGGTATTTATGGTGGTTCTAATATCAATCCGCAACGTCAATTGATTTTTGATGGATTAGATATTTTGGTTTCAACACCTGGCCGATTGATTGATTTGGCTGGAATTGGTCATTTAAAATTAAAGTTAGCTCAACAATTGGTTATAGACGAGGTAGATGAAATGCTTGACCAAGGTTTTAGAGCGCAGCTTACTACCATTTTAGATTTAATGCCAAAGCACCAAAATATTTTGTTTTCGGCTACCATGACTCCTGAGGTAGAAAAGTTGATTCATACCTTTTTTACCAATCCTAAAAAAATAGAAATAGCAGCACATGGAACACCTTTGGCTCAAATTGGTCAATCTGCTTATTTGGTTCCTAATTACAATACCAAAGTAAATTTATTGGAAAATTTGCTTAACCAAAACGAAAGCATTAGTAAAGTAATGGTTTTCGTAAAAAGCATTAAAATGGCTGATAGGTTATTTGAGCAAATGGTTACCAAGTTTACGGATGAGGTAATGGTAATCCATTCTGCAAAATCGCAAAATGTAAGGTTTGCTACTTTGAAAAAGTTTCAAGAGGGTAAATTTCGTATTTTAATAGCTACTGACATAGCAGCAAGGGGTTTGGATATAGTAGATGTTAGCCATGTAATTAACTTTGATACACCTGATACCCCTGGAGATTATTTACATAGAATTGGTAGAACAGGGCGTGCAGGGAAAGATGGTTTAGCAATAACTTTTGTAAATGAGGTTGAAGAAGAATACAAATACAATATTGAAACATTAATGAAAATGGAAATTCCTTTGTTGGAAATGCCCAAAGAAGTAATTATTTCATCGGTTTTTGCTGCTGATGAAAAAGCGGAAGTAGGATCAAAAAATTATTTAAAAATAAAGAAAAATAAAAACGCAAAACCCTCATTTCACGAAAAGAAAGCTAAAAATACAAAAGAAAATTTGGGAGGCCCAAGACGCAGAAATCCTAATAAAACCAAACCCAGAAACCGTGCAGTAGAACGCAATAGGGCTTTGAAGAGGAAGAATAAGTAGTTGATGAATGCGAAGTGCGAAGTGACAAAAGTGCGAAGTGAGTGAAAGTGCGGAATTCGGAATGACAAAAATGCGAAGTAAATGATGAAGTATGAATTATCAAACAACCTTATAATCTTTCTAATTTTTGTAATCTTTCAATAAATAATGGTGCTGTAACGAGTTCCCCCTTGTGGGCTGGTTTTGCTAAGTGAAGGGGGTTATGGGGATGTTTTACTCTGAATGCGAAGCGCAAAATAAATTTTGAATTATGAATATTGAATTAGTCGAAATAAGTAATAAATCTTGTGATCTTTCAATCTTTCTAATTTTTGTAATATTTAAATCTCCAAATCAATAATTCGAAAATCTCTCAATCATCAAATCACAACGCTCATACTGTTTAAAATTTCTTCCAAAATATCGCGGTTATTGCTAAGGCGCGGTACTTTGTGCTGCCCACCTAATTTTTGTTTATTTTTCAACCAATTGCTAAAGGTTCCTTTAGGCAATGAATGAACTTTAGGTAATTGCATAGCCATGTCTTTAAATCGTTTGGCTTCATAATCGCTGTTGTTTTCTTTTAAGTAGTTATCAAGGTATACCGTGAATTGTTCTAGGTTCTCTGGCATTTTTTCAAATTCAATTAACCATTCGTGGCCCCCTTTTTGATTTTCTTCTATATAAATAGGAGCTGCAGTGTAATCAACTATATGTGCTCCTAGGTTTTTACAAGCTTTACTAATGGCATTGTCTGCATTTTCAATCATTAATTCTTCACCAAATGCATTGATAAAGTGTTTGGTTCTACCAGTAACTTTAAAACGATAAGGTTTAGTGGCTGTAAATTTAATGGTATCACCCACTATGTAACGCCAAAGTCCAGCATTGGTACTAATTACTATAGCATAGTTTTCGTCTTTTACTACCTCACCAATGCTAATAGTTTTAGGGTTCTCTTTCCCATATTCGTTCATGGGCATAAACTCGTAAAAAACACCATAATCCAACATCAATAGCATGTCATCACGGTTTAAATCATCTTGAATTCCAAAAAAACCTTCAGAAGCATTATATGTTTCCAAGTAATTAACTTGATTCGATTTAATTAAGCGTCTAAAACGTTCGCGGTAAGGTGTAAAACTAACACCTCCGTGAATGTACAATTCCATGTTTGGCCAAATGTCCGTCAAGCATTTTTTACCAGTTATTTCATACAACTTTTCTATTAAAACAGCTGTCCATGTTGGTACTCCTGACATATTGGTTACATTTTCACTTAAAGTAGCTTTTGCCATTTTCTCTACTTTTTCATCCCAATTATTCATCAAGGCAATTGCCAATTCGGGCGTACGTAAATATTGTGCCCAAAAAGGCATATTCTGCATCATTACGGCTGATAAATCACCATAAAAACTTTCATCATTGAGTTTATTTACATTATTGCTTCCGCCAATAACTAGACCCTTACCATCAAATAAGTTGCTATTAGGGTTTTGTAATAAATAAAATAGTAATGCATCTTTTCCACCTTGAAAATGACATTCATCTAAACTTTCATAAGTTACTGGAATAAATTTACTTTTATCGCTGGTAGTACCTGATGATTTTGCAAACCACCTGGTATCGCTAGGCCAAACTACATTTTGTTTGCCTTGTAATATTTGATCTATATAAGGTTTAAAACCATCATAGTTTGTTAAAGGAACTTGTTTCTTGAAGTCTTCGTAATTCCTGATTTTATTAAAATTAGCTTTAGTGCCAAAATAAGTAAGTTCAGCATGGCGCAGAAGTTTGATAAGTTGTTCTTCTTGAACAACATGTGGTTCAAGCATAATTCTTTCAATAAACGGAACTCGCTTTTTAAGGTACCAACTTACTAGGGAGTTTACTAAAGGCATGAGCAATTTTACTCATTTTTTTTGGTAAATAACAATATTGTACAAATTTTTTAATTAAGGTTTCTCTCTGCAATATCTAAATAGTTAAAATAACATTGAATTATGTAAAATTTATTTACCATTGTATAAAAAATAAACATTATGTATTTAGTAATTGCCATTGTTATCATTGTATTAATAATTTTTACTGCGGTTCAAACTGTACAGCAAGGAACAGTAGTAGTAATCACTGTTTTTGGTAAGTATAAACGTATTTTACAGCCAGGTTTAAACATGAAAATCCCACTTATAGAGCAAGTTTATAAGCGTATTTCTATTCAAAATCGTTCAGTAGAATTGGAATTTCAGGCTGTAACAATTGATCAAGCAAATGTTTATTTTAAATCAATGCTCCTTTTTAGTGTAATGGATCAAGATGATGAAACAATACAAAAAGTGGCGTTTAAATTTTTTAGTGAAAAAGATTTAATGCAAGCCTTAATTCGCACCATTGAAGGTAGTATTCGTGCTTTTGTTGCCTCTAAAAAACAGGCAGAAGTGCTGGCATCGCGCAAAGAAATAGTTGATTTTGTGAAAGATCAAATTGACCACACGCTTTCTACTTGGGGTTATCATTTACAAGACTTGCAAATCAATGATATTACCTTTGATCAAGCCATTATTGAAAGTATGAGTAAAGTGGTTGCATCAAATAATTTGAAAGCTGCTGCTGAAAACGAAGGCCAAGCTTTATTGATAACCAAAACCAAAGCTGCTGAAGCCGAAGGAAATGCCATCAAAATATCGGCAGAGGCCGAAAAACAAGCAGCTTTATTACGTGGTGAAGGAGTGGCTTTATTCCGACAAGCAGTTGCTAAAGGGATGTCGAATGCGGCTGAAGAAATGAAGCAAGCTAACCTAGATACTAACGTAATTTTATTTAGCATGTGGACAGAAGCTGTTAAGAACTTTGCAGAATATGGCAAAGGAAATGTTATTTTCTTAGATGGAAGTCCTAATGGTATGGAAGCTACCATGAAGCAAATTCAAGCCATGATGATTAAGAAAGAAAGTGAAACAAAGTAAGGTTTAAAAAATAATTTCCCACTAGACAGTAAAGTAAAAGTGGTTATCGGGGTTGCTTGAAAATCATTTCAAATGCGATGAAATAATAGATAGATAAGGCATTGAAGTAGAATTGAAATAATGCTTAGTGTGATTTGAGTTAGCATTTTTTGAAATCGCATTATTAAATCCTTTGCAAAAAAATCTATGGTCTATCTTCTCTTGACTAATAATTTCTAATTTTTTTCTTTCATACAACTATCTTTTAAATGCTGTTGACTAGTAAGTAAGAGCGCGCTATTTCTAACCATTTAAATTTTACAGTTATGAAAAATAGATACATCATTTGGATGCTGTTCATATTATGTTCCAGCGCCATATTTGCTCAAAAAGCTAATTATTCAGTTTATGGAAGTATATATGATGAAGATACATATAGTCCAGTTAAAAATGCTATTGTTACGATAAAAAGCAATTCAAAAACTTACCAAGTTTTTACTAATTCTAGAGGTGGTTTTGAAATTGACAATATGGAGGAAGGGATTTATACTTATGCTGTGGAAGCAAAAGATTATATGTTCACCAAGACTGGAAATTTTACGATTACTTCATCTCGAATGGTTAAATATTTAAACATTCATATGATTAATTATAGCAATAGAAACATACATGGATATGTAATTACAAATCCTATTATTAAAGCACCTAATCAAAACATCAATGCTATAGCAGCTTACTTCCGTGGAGTAGATTCGCGTAATGGAGAAACTCCGAGTATAAAAGGTGCTCGTCCTGAAAATACTGCTTATTATATTGATGGAGTTAGGGTGAATTATTTTACTGGTGAAGTAATAATTGGTAAGCAATAATATCCATTATTTTAAAAAGTCAGTTACTGCTAAAAGCCATTCTTTTTTATATTTATTCAAATAATTTTCGTGTGCAGCATTGGGAAAAGTTACCAATTTTTTAGGTCCGTTTAAATTGTTAAATATTTCATTGGTTTCATCCATCGAAACTTTATCATCCTTCAATCCATACATGAGTAAAACTGGACATTTTACTTGGCTGGCATAGTTTTGGGGATTATGATTAAATGCGTTAAAACCATTGATTGTACCTCCCCAAAACACTAGCAAATAAGCCATAGGAAAACTTGGCACATTCATATTATTAAACCTAGCTTTTACAGTTTGAAGCATGGTTCCAAATGGACATTCAATAATAATTTTTGCTGCTTTGAGCTGGTATTCGTTTTGTGCTTTTAAAATAGCCGCTGCTCCCATGGAAGTACCAAATAAAACAATATTTTTTTCACCTAAACCTTCCAAATAATCAAAGGCTGTTTTTACTTGCTCCGCTTCTTTAAAACCAATGGTAGTTTGGTTTCCTTCCGATTTTCCACTTCCCATAAAATCGACCAAAAGTGTGTTATAACCTAACTTTATAAACTCATTTGCTTTATCAATCATCTTAACTTTTTGCCCACCATAACCATGAAATAAAATAACTGTTCCTTTTGGGTTATCAATTTTGCTTAACCAACAAACTATTTTTTTATTACTGTTTAAAGTTATTTCAGAAAAAGGAAAATTTGGACTACTATTTAAGTTTTGAGGACGAGGCAAACTTACTCCCAATAAAAGAGCTTGAAGCTTTTCGGTAAAAGCTAAATCCTTTGGGTCTTTTGGTTTTTGGGTAATGGTTTCATCAAAATGAGTAAATTTATATGCATGAAAGCAGGCAATTATATTCAACAATAAAAATACAGAAACAATTATATAGAGTAATCTATGTTTACTTTTTTTCATTTTAACTCTCCAACCTTTTAACCAGCATAAAAATATTGCCTTCTAAAGCTAAATAGCCATACTCATAACAAAATACATAAGTCGCCCCAGCTTTAGTGGTGTAAGTATGCGTTTGGTAATTAAAGTTATAACCTAAATCTTGCAATTTTTTTAAGGTTACTTTTGTTTTTCCTTCTTCTTGTGGAATAAGGCTTTCTAAAATTCTTCGATTTTTACGCAACACATTATTAATGGTTTTCATCAATGCTGTGCTATCGCTATTTAATTTGTTATTGTAATTACTTCTACAAGCATCATCACAAAATTTTTTATCAATACGGCCTTTTAATACTTCGCCACAACTGGCACATGTTTTAGTTTCCATAAATGTTTATTATTTCTCTTTTAAAAAAGTCCACCCATATTTTTCCATGAAGCTATTTATTTCACTTTCAAATGAATGAGCTGCATGATGTAATTCTTGATTATGTATATATTTTCTTACCGATGCAAGATGGCTTTCGCTCACCCCTACAACCCAAAAATCATCCTGCCAAATAAATTTTTCATTAGTTAAATTTTGTTGGTTTATCCAATAAGATGATTCACCTTTTATTAGTTGAGCAACTTTGCTAATAGTTTGTTCTTTACCTAGTGAAATAAGGCAGTGTGCATGATCTTGATAGCCATTTATACAATCAAGCCAAATTCCTTTTTCTTCGGCATTATTTTTAATATGCTGAAAAACCTTTTTTCTTAATTCAGCTGAATTTAAAAATGGCTGTCTATTTTTAGTAGAAAAAACCAAGTGCATATAAACTCTTACCCAACTCATATTTTTTTATTTTATTTTGCTAAAGCCAATTTGTTTTACTTTTTCTTTTATCAGTTGCTTAAAAGCAACTGCAATAGATGCTTTAGCTACTGACAACTTAATTCAATTAATTTCTTGCTTTAGAAACAATTTTAAATGTTTATATAGCTAAAGCCTGTTTGTATTACTTTCTTTTTTTCAGTTGCTTAAAAGCAACTTTAATAGATACTTTAGCTACTGAAAATTACTCTTAATTATCAAATGTTCAGCAACTGCAATCAATTGTTTTAAAGCTATATTTTACTTTCAATTATAAAAAATTGTAGTAACAAAATCCATTGCAGTTTCCCGAAAGCTTTCGGGATTAGCAACTGTTAACTTAACAAAATTCAATTTTTTGCTTTAGCACCATTTCCTAATCATTTCAATTAGCATTTACTACAAAATCAATTATTTACAAGTGCAATATAAATAAAATTTTTCCGATTGCAAACGGATAAATACGTTTATTAACGGAACTAAATGGATAATATACGAATCGGGTTTGGGGGCCGCTACATCTTTGCAGTGTTGATTTACAAAAACAATCGAAATGTATGGTCAACAACAAGTTCAATTTATTATTTCATTTAAAAAACAAAAAAACAACACGTATGAACAACTTAAGAAACAGCATCCGCTTAATTGGCAATTTAGGTCAAAACCCAGAAGTGAAAGAAACAGCAAATGGCAAAAAGTTAGCTAAATTTAGCATAGCCACTAACGAAAGCTACCGCGATGACAATGGCAAAGAAGTAAAAGAAACCATGTGGCATAACTTAATAGTTTGGGGCAAGCAAGCCGACACGGTAGCCAAATATTTAAAGAAAGGTAGCGAAGTAGCCATAGAAGGCAAACTAAGCAACCGCAACTATACCGATAAGGATGGGATTAAACGTTATGTAACCGAAATAGTAGTAAACGAGTTCGTAATGCTTGGAGGTAAAAACAACTAGTAATAACAGAAAGTATAAAGTAATTAATTAAGTATAAAATCAAATTTTTAAAAAACAACACGTATGAACAACTTAAGAAACAGCATCCGCTTAATTGGTAATTTAGGTCAAAACCCAGAAGTAAAAGAAACAGCAAATGGCAAAAAGTTAGCTAAATTTAGTATAGCCACCAACGAGAGCTACCGGGATGAAAATGGCAAAGAAGTAAAAGAAACCATGTGGCATAATTTAGTAATTTGGGGCAAGCAAGCCGACACGATAGCCAAATATTTAAAGAAAGGTAGTGAGGTAGCTATTGAAGGCAAACTAAGCAACCGTAACTACACAGATAAGGATGGCATTAAACGTTATGTTACCGAAATAGTAGTAAATGAGTTTTTGATGTTAGGAGGCAAAGCCGATTAACTCATTAACTAATTGCCTTTATCAACCCCAAAAAACGCTTAGCGCAAAATGCGCTAGGCGTTTTTTATTTAGTATTATCAATAAATTATGTTTCAAAAATCCTAAATTGAAAATCGGTTTTTTATTATATAATTGCATTAATTAAAAATTTTAGATAAAAATATGAAAATAATAGTACCTATGGCTGGTATGGGCAAACGCATGAGGCCACATACATTAACTACCCCAAAACCTTTAGTACCTGTTGCAGGTAAACCAATTGTTCAAAAATTAATTGAAGATTTAGAAAAAGTTTGCGGTAAAGGAATTGAAGAAGTAGCTTTTATTATTGGCCCAAGTTTTGGTAAAGCCGTTGAAAAAGATTTGATAGCTGTAGCCGAAAAATTAGGTGCAAAAGGTAGCATTTATTACCAACACGAAGCATTGGGAACTGCCCATGCCATTATGTGTGCCAAAGAAAGTTTAGATGGAAATGTATTGGTAGTTTTTGCCGATACTTTATTTAAAGCCGACTTTGTGTTAGACAGAAGCAAAGAAGGAATTATTTGGGTTCAAAAAGTTGAAGACCCTCGTCCGTTTGGAGTAGTAAAAGTAAATGCAGATAATGTAATTACCGATTTTGTAGAGAAACCAGAACATTTTGTATCTGACCTTGCCATTATTGGTATTTATTACTTTAAAGATGGTGCTTATTTACGTTCTGAATTGCAGTATTTATTAGATAATAATGTAACTGATAAAGGCGAATACCAATTAACCAATGCCTTGGAAAACATGAAAGCCAAAGGCACTCAGTTTGAACCAGGAAAAGTAACTGAATGGTTAGATTGTGGTAACAAAAACTCTACCGTTTACACTAATGGCCGCATACTTTCGTATATGCACGATGACAAAGAAAACATGGTTCATGAGTCGGTACAAATGGAAGGTTCAGTAGTTATTCAGCCAAGTTATATTGGTAAAAATGTAAAACTAAACCGCAGTGTAGTTGGCCCGTATGCTAGCATTGGCGATGGCTGTACAGTAGAAAACTCTGTGGTAAGCAATTGCATTGTTCAAACCAATACCAAATTGGTAAATGCAGTAATTGACAATGCCATGATTGGAAACAGTGTGGAATACCATGGCGAAGCTAAAGACTTAAGCATTGGCGATTTTACAACGGTTTTGTAGTTGATTCACGCCTTGCGTGATTTAGTTGTCAGTTGACCGGTGCTAGTTGATAGCAAATGATAAATAGAAAAGCTGCACTTTTTAAGAGTGCAGCTTTTTTTATGTTCAAGTTTTAAAGGATTTTGGACAGTTTCCATCTGTGGAAAGCCATCACAAAATTTTGTGATACATAAACATAACTGTGGAATGACAACGTGAAATTTTACAATGCTGTTCTATAGAATTATTATTAAATAAAAAATAAATGAATATAATTGTAAAAGGAAAAAAGCGAAACGAACATTCGCCTATACACCCAAAATTGTGTAGATTAGCGAATGCTTATAACGTATATATACGAGTTATAGGCAAGTTTAAACAATAACAACGCAGACCCAAAAAAGAATTGCGTTGATATATTCTTACAATTTTTGTGTGGCAAAATACACTAGAGATCAGCGACCAAAAAAACGGGGCGACACCGAAAAGCCAAACGAGTAGGACAATTAAAATTTAAACAATAAAATAAAATGACAAAAACTATCTTAACAACATTGGTTTTAATTTTTAACGCCTATTTATGTTTATCACAAGATGTGATTACAAAAAAATCAAATGAAGACATTCAAGCAAAAGTAATAGAAGTCACTAATGCAGAGGTACGGTATAAAAAATTTGATAATCAAAACGGTCCGACTTACACAATACTCAAATCTGACATTTTGATAATTCGATATGAAAATGGGACAAAAGATATTTTTAGTGAAATGGTAAAGAATTCTAATGAAGACAAATATGGTAAGGTTTATTTCATTCGATCTACAGGATTTCAAGGTTCTGCAGTTGCATTTACCGCATTTATTGACAAACAATTAGTCTGCAAGTTAAATAACAAAAAATTCTCAATTCATAAGGTCAAGGTAGGTGAACATACTTTTTCAGTTCAGTTTGCAGGGAAAAATGCCAAAGAAAAAGCTGAAATAATCAAAATAAATATTGAAGAGGGAAAAACGTATTATATCCAAATGGTTTTACAATCTGGTCTACTCGTTAATAATCTATATTGCCAAGAGGTGACTGAAAATTCTTCAAAGACAGTTTTATCTAACTGCGTTGAGGATACTAAATGTGATTAGCATATAAATAAATCATAATCATAGCTCAGATAATAATTTAAAGCCAAAGAATAAATAGAAAACCAGCTCATAACAGCACATTGGCAATAGGCGGGGTTTCGTGTTCCAAAGACAGTTATGTGGTTAATCATCCCGAAAGCTTTCGGGATGGTTCTCCGCATCAACATTTGCGGTAAAAATCGCCACCTTCGCCAAGCCGCAAACCGTTACATTTTGCAAACAAACTTTTAGGCTAGCTTCCACAAAAAAAGCCCCTTCAAAAAACTTTGAAGGGGCTTTATATTTATTAGCTAACAACTGTCAACCAACAACTATATGAACTAGAGTACTGAACTTACTTCGTGGTAAGGTAATCCAAAAGCATCTGAAACACCTTTATAAACCACTTTTCCATCTACTACATTTAAACCTAAACGTAATTCTTCGTTATCAGCACATGCTTTTTTCCAGCCTTTATTGGCTAATTGCAATGCATAAGGTAAAGTAGCATTGGTTAAAGCTAAAGTTGAAGTATAAGGAACTGCACCGGGCATATTTGCTACACAGTAGTGAATAATTCCATCAATTTCGTAAGTTGGATTTTCGTGAGTAGTAGGTTTACAAGTTTCAATACATCCACCTTGATCTACCGCTACGTCAACTAAAACAGTACCCGGACGCATTTCTTTTAACATATCGCGTGTAATTAAATGAGGAGCTTTAGCACCTGGAATTAACACCGCGCCTACAATTAAATCAGCAGTTTTAATAGCTTCACGAATATTGTACTCGTTACTAAATACTGTTTTTACATTGGCAGGTAAAATATCATCCAACTCGCGTAAACGAGGAATTGAAATATCCATGATGGTAACATCAGCAGCCATACCGGCAGCCATTTTAGCAGCTTGAGTACCTACTATACCACCACCTAAAACCAATACTTGAGCAGGTTTCACACCCGGAACGCCTCCTAATAAAATTCCACGTCCACCCATTGGTTTTTCAAGGTATTTAGCACCTTCTTGAATACTCATACGGCCAGCTACTTCGCTCATTGGAACCAATAAAGGCAAAGAACGGTCTTTTTTCTCTACCGTTTCGTAAGCTAAGCAAATTGCTTTACGTTCAATCATAGCGTGAGTTAACGGCTCATAACTAGCAAAGTGGAAATAAGTAAACAATAATTGACCTTCTTTAATTAAAGGATATTCTTGTTCAATTGGTTCTTTTACTTTAACAATCATTTCCGCTTTTGCATATACATCGGCAATGGTAGGCAATACAGTTGCACCAGCAGCGGTATAATCAGCATCAGAAAAACCACTTCCGTTTCCGGCTGTAGCTTGAACAAAAACTGGGTGACCAGCTTTTACAAATGCACTAACACCTGCAGGAGTTAAGCCTACGCGGTTTTCATTGTTTTTAATTTCTTTTGGAACTCCAATTATCATATTGTTTTTATTTAAATTTTCGGTTTGAAATGGGCTGCAAATTAGCCCTTAATTTGGCCAAAACAAATTAGCTGACCAATTTCAATTTTCTACTAAAAAAGGGTATTTGGTTTTTTAAAAACCACCTTCTGCAGGTTGAGTTTTTAGAGGCGATACAGGGTCGCGGGGCTTATCCTTAACTACACCTTTAATGGTTAAAGTTACATTATTGGTAGTAGCATTACTTGTTACTGTAATTGTTTTGGAAAATGTGCTACGTAATCCACCTGGACTATAAATTACTTTAATTTTAGACTTTTGTCCTGGCATAATAGGTTCTCTTGGCCATTCTGGAGCTGTACATCCACAACTTGGTTGAACATTTGATAAAATTAAAGGGGCAGTGCCTTTATTGGTAAAATAAAAACTATATTCCTTAGAAACACCATCCCAAATGGTTCCAAAGTCATGTGTTAATTTTTCAAATTCAATTTCTGCTTTTGGCTCATTTTTTTTCTCTTGAGCCTTTATTTGAGTTAAGCCCAAAAATAATAGACAAGTAATAGTTATTAGTTTTTTCATAAAATTTCTCCAAATTTAAGTAATCTAAATAAGTTTCTCCAAAAATTAATTCAATTTTTTATTGAAATTATAACTAAGATAGAATGAATACGAATAATCAAAAAAACGTTTTTCCAAATCGTATACTGGCTCAAAACGTGCACTCATTTTTAGCTGATTAAAAAGGTCGGTATGGTATATAATTCTTGGAATTACCAATTGGCGAGTTGTTTCAAAGTGTTTTGGGTTGTCAATACTTTGGCTTTGGTAAATGGCAGTTCCTCTTGGTGCAATAAAATTAGTACTTACAAAATAACTTACCATGAATTGAAATTGCTTGTTTTGGTATGAAATATTACTGTAAAAGGCACTTCCTTGGTTAAAAGGAATGAAGGTGCTATCGCCTGTATCTTTATATCCTAAAAAATAAGCATCAATTGTTACACTATTTCTTTTATTTGATTTATAAATGGCTTTTGCACCTAAAGTATAGTTGGCTTGCATGGTTAGTGGGTTCACTGTGTCTGCATCTATTTGCCCGCCTGCATGGCTTAACATACCTTGACAAATACCTTGTAGGTCTAATTTTTTATTAGGGTTAAATAATGATTTGGTGAAATTGATTCCTGCTGTAAATTTTTCTTTGTGCGGTGTTCCTCGTTCAATGAATTTTTCCCAATTTATCCATGAATCAAAAAAAGTTTTTTCGTTTTTATATTTCAATTGAAAGCCATTTTCTATCCTATTTTCAATTGTTCTAGCTATATCAAATAATGGTTCAATAATTTGATGGTTACTAGCACCCTCTAATGTGCCAAATAACATTTCCAAATTATGGTATTTTGTTTTTACCGTAAATGTTGGAATGGCTTGTGTAAAGTATTGTTCGCCACCAAAGTCACTTCTTAAAAATAAGCCAGCTTGTATTTTAATATTGGGGCTAGGTTGGTAAGAAAAATTGGGATGAAATTGTACCCCAAAAAGCGTTCTTCCAAGCTCAATTTTATTAAAATATTCAGTGTTTCTCATATAGTTTAAAATATGAGCTGAGAATTCAAATTTACCACTATCTAATTTGTTAATAGCAATTGGGTTATTGAATATGTTATTGCTTAGTTGTGCAGTACTTATTTTTACTTGTAACAAAAATAGTCCAATAATAAATAATGTTTTTTTAAAATTCATGGCCGCTAAATTCTTCTGCAAGTAAATAAAACCAATTGTAATTTAAGTATTTGTGTAGTAAGATTTTGAATAAATCTATTTTTACTGCTAAAAACAAGGTAAAACAAGCCATTGGTCAAAGGTTTATTGCCCTATAACCTTTGTCGCAATTTGTTTTTTAGGTATTTAATTGAGATTGTATTTGTTGATAATTAGGAATGTTTTGGTGTTTGTTTAATTATGAAAAAAAAATTTATTAAAAAGAGCATTAATGTTTTAATAGACAGCGACATTTCCATGTTATTATACAGGTGTTAGTAAAACTGTGAATAAGGATAAAATCTATTTAAGTTGAAGTAAATTAGAATATATTTTACCTATTTTGTATTTAATTTATAAAATGAACTAATTCAAGCCATTCAAAAAGAAATACTGCTGCATATTTTGTAATAACTAGTGGTAAATTTGCCTCTGAACAAAATTTAAGCATATGAAAATTATTTACAAATTGGTTAATTTAATTGCATTTACCTCCATATTCGTGTTGATGGAAGGTTGTGCTAAAGAACCAACAACGGTAGATTCCTCTGGTATTCCTTCCAATGTAAAGTGTGTACCAACAAAACTCCCAAGTTTAATTAAGAGTATCAATCTAAATGATCCAAATGCTTCGGCAGGTTCGGTTCCTTTGGTAGCGGTATTTAGGTTTGCACAAGATTTAGAAACTTATGAAGATGCCAAATGTAAAAACCTTAAACCTAATTGCAGTGTAATGTTAAATGTACAAAATGCCACAGCTAAAAAAGTATATTTTGATTATACTGTTACTTATGTTGCTGGTGGTAATACTTGGGAATATCAAGATTATTTAATTTTGGAACCTAATAAATCGGAAGATATTGGTGTAATTGCAAAAAATTGTGGTTGGATTAATGGTGG
The DNA here is from genome assembly GCA_044239605.1 of Bacteroidia bacterium. Lineage (GTDB taxonomy): Bacteria > Bacteroidota > Bacteroidia > UKL13-3 > UKL13-3 > JAAFJM01. Next base: position 301,429 of record JBIIBC010000001.1, read on the forward strand.
AAGTAACATAACAGTTACCACCAACAATATTATTTATCAATAATTATAATTACTCTTCAATAAATTGTATCCCGTTTTTTGCCAACTCATGTAATATGGGTTGGTAAAATTCTTGGGTAATAGGAATAACCACTCCTCGCGCTTCTATTTTATTTTGTAAAATAAGTTTAGTGGCAATTGCCATAGGCAAACCAACAGTTTTGGACATGGCAGTATATGTTTTGTCTTCACCTTTCACTATTAATGTACTGTTGGCCTTGTGTTTTTTATTATTAATACTATACTCAATTTCGTGCTTCATTACAATCATGTCTAAATCGGAGTTTTCTAAACTCCATTTTTGTTGTAATAACTGCTGTAATATTTGAGCTGGACTAACATTATTTAATTCAATGGTCTTATTTTCAAATAATCCTAACCATTTAATTCTTTTAAAATCCTTACTATTTTTGGATAAATCGAAAAATTGGCAGAATTTTTCTTCTACATTTTTTTCATTGGCACCACTTATAAATGAAGTAACTAAACTGCGATAAGTTAAATTTTTGTTATTGGTTAAGGTGTAACTATCGTCTGTTAAGCCTAGTTTTACTAATAAGTTCCAACTTTGGCTAAATCCTTTTTTACGTAAAGTGCCTCGTAAAACCGTTTTTGCATTTTGTAAGCCATATGGTTCAATATAACCCAAACTATCTCTATTGGCATAGCTTTCAAAGGCTCCATAATTGGCTACATTAACGGTTTCTGTTTGACTAAAAATACGATTAGGTGGAATAAATTTTAACAAACCATTTTCTAAATATTTGGCAGTTGCTTGACCTGCTAATACTACATTTCTGGGATTCCAAGTGAATTTATAATTCCACGGGTTATTGTCAAATTCAGGTGCAATTAATCCGCCACAAAAAGACTTAAAAGATATTATTTCCCCTTTTTTATCTTCTATTTTATGAATCATTTCCATTGCCGATAAATGGTCAATTCCGGGGTCTAAACCTATTTCATTTAAAAAAAGTACATCAGCTTTTTTGGCGGCTTCATCTAAACTTTTCATTTCATCGCTAACATAACTAGCCGTTACCAAATGTTTTTTATAAGCAATACACTCTTTAGCAGCTAAAATATGTAGGGTAGGAGGTAGTAACGAAACCACTAAATCGGTGTTTTTTATAGCAGTTTTACGTTCAATTTCATTGGTAATGTTAAAAGCGAGTGCAGTTGCATTTTTAGCTTTACCAATTTTTTGCTTTGCCAATTCAATGCTTTGATCAGCAATGGTAATTTCCCAATTTTCTTTTTTAGCATTTGCCAATAAGTATTTTATTAGGTAGGAAGATGAAAGCCCTGCGCCAATAACCAATATTCTTTTCATTAACTATAACTTTATTTTTGGGCAAACTTAGTGTTCATTTCATATTTAACAAACACAAATATTAAACAAAAGCCGACTTATCAAATGAATGAAAGTCGGCTTCTGTATATGTTTTTGATGAAAATGTATGTATCAAATAGTTTAGGAATTTGATACCCTTTACTTTTTGTTTTCTATTTCAGATTTTTCTGTTTTTACATTTTTATTGCATCCTTTAGTAAATGAACCTAAAGTTAGGCCTCCTAGTAATAGTATTAATAATTTAGTTTTCATCTTTAAATTTTGTTTCTTAAACGATTCAAAGTAAGTAATTGTTACAAAGATAAAGCACTTTTATTTGACCAAGTGAATTTATTAGGTGTTGAACTTTCTTTTTTGGCTTATGAAAGGATTTATTCTATAGAAATTTTAATTTATTTTTAAATACAAGTAAAAAATATAAAATAGAGCAATAATATGGTAAAATAGAAGTAAATATTTTTTTTGGAAAGTTGTTGCCTTATTTAATATTAAGTAACTTTGATTTAATAAAATCACTGATAATGTTAATAGCAATAATAGAAGATAATAGCAGTATAAGAAATAATCTTGTTCAATTATTTGAACTATATGATTACAAAACCATCACAAGCGAAAACGGACTTGATGGACTTAATTTAATAAGAAAATACAAGCCTAGTTTGGTGATAACAGATATCATGATGCCTATGATGGATGGCATTAAAATGGTAGAAACGTTAAGAGAGGATAAGAAGTACAACCATATTCCTGTTATTTTCCTTACCGCAAAAAATGCGGAAGAAGATAGAATTAAAGGTTTAGAAACAGGTGCTATTGACTTTATTTCAAAACCCTTTGCCACCAAGGAATTGGTGCAAAAAGTAAAAAATTTAATTGAATTAGGTCAAACCCAAATTGTAAATGCATTATCCAAACCTGATGATGAAGAGTTTGAATCAAGTGCCCATAAGTTTTTAGAAAAACTTAGAAGTATTATTGACAAAAACTTATCTTCTCGCTCGTTAGACGTTTACCTTATTAGTAAAGAATTAAACTATAGTACCTCCGCCATTCACAAGAAAATAAAAATAATTACCAATAAGTCTACCAATCAATTTGTAAGAGAATATAGGTTAGAAAAGGCGCAACAAATGATTAAATCCAATCATGCCAGCATTTCTGAAATTGCTTTCAGTACAGGATTTGCAGGTGTGTCTTATTTTTCAAAATCGTATAAATCATATTTTGGGTTTAATCCAACTAAAATGATGTAATTAAATTAAACTGCTATAGGTAATGTTATTATTAATGACGTTCCCTTATTGATTTTACTTTCTATATTAACCGTTCCTCCATTCATTTCCACAAATAGTTTGATAATGGACATTCCCAGGCCAGTTCCTGGAATGTTATCAACGTTGGTAGACCTGAAAAATGATTCAAATGCCATTGGAAGTTCTGCTTCGGGAATTCCAATTCCATTATCTTTAATGGTAATTAGTGAATGGTTATTTACCTTTTCAATGGATATATCTATTGGCTTTTCATTTGGCGAATATTTTATGGCATTACCAATGGCGTTTTGTAATACTTGTTTCATTAACTTAGTATCAATATTTACCATTATTGTTTTATCAAGGGTGATATTTAATTTTCTTCTATCTGTAATTTTTTTAGCATCTATTGTTAAATATTCACCAACAAAATCAGCTAAATTTAAAGTTTGTGGATTAAAAGGGATCCTATTCGCTTCTACTTTTCCCATTGTTAATATATCTGACATAAGCTCGGCTATTCTATCAACATCAAGTGTTATATCATCAAGTTTTTCAGTAACTTTATTATATATTTTTGGTGATAAAGTGTTAGGGTCTTTGTCTATAAATAATTTTATCAGTTCTGCACTAGATCGAATAGTAGCCAAAGGTGTTCTGAACTCGTGTGAGGCCATGCTTACAAAACGTGATTTTAATTCACTCAATTCTTTTTCTTTTGCAAGTGCTTTGGTTAGTTCTATTTCGGCTTTTATTCTAGGCGTAACATCTCGGGTGGAGGCTTGTAACAAACCTAGTTCATTACTGCTATTTAATTTAGTTACTATACTTTCAAACCATCTATAACCACCTTTGAAGATTTTAGATCTAAAAAGTATGCTATTTTCTTGATTTGGTTTTATTTCATTTAACAAAAAATTACATACCTCTTCTTTATCATGCTTATGAACAGTATTAAGTAAATTACTTCCGATGATATCTTTTTCGCTAAAACCTGATAATTTTATGCCAGAAGGCGACATGTATGAAATATTACCATGAACATCTAAAATAGTTATTATATCTTGTATATTCTCTGAAATTAAACGGTATTTTTCTTCACTTATTTTTAAGTTCTGTTCGGCAATTATTAATGAGGTTATATCCGACATAATACCATCAATTCTATTGGGTTTGCCAAATTCGTCAAAACTTACCTTGGCTTTGTCTCTAACCCATTTAAATTCTTCACAGTTCTTTACTTTTATTTTATAAATATGTTCACGTTCTTTAACAAGTCCATTTTTCAAATCATAGTCATCTTGTTTAAATAGGTCTAAATATTCCTCACAAATAAAATCAATCCACTTGTAGTTGTTATTATAAAAATCTGCTTCGGTAAGGCCTATCATGGTAGCAGCCGAAGGGCTAATGTACGAAAGAGTGTTGCTTTTTATGTCGAACGACCAAATTATATCATCAATAGAAGTAACTACTTTATTTAAAATGGCTCTGTTTTTTTCTAGTTCATTTTCGGCTTCCATAAGGCCTGTTATATTTTCGGCCGAACCAATCACTCCAATTGTTTTTCCGTTAATATCTTGGTGTAAAGTGGCATGAAAATCAAGCCAAATAATGTTTAAATTTTCATCAATCAAACGCACCTTATTATTAATTTTGTCTGTTTTGTTGTGTAATAAATTGTTAAATAAATTTATCAATCTTTCTTTATCACCGGGATGAACATAACTAATTATACCGTTTACCAATGTATCATTTATATTAAGTCCCGTAATTTCTTCCCAACTTTGATTTAAAAAGGTGCATTTGCCATCTAAATCTAGTGTAAAAATGATTTCTTTTAAACTTTCTATCAATTCACGGTACCTTTTTTCGCTTTCTTTTATCTTTTCATCATATATTTTTTGGGCATTAATATCTAACACAAATCCTGTCATTTCTAGTGGTTTTCCATCTTCATCGTGTTTCGATATTTTTCCAACACCCAACACCCAATACAAACTTCCGTCTTTTTTCTTTATTCTATACTCTGCCCTGAAAGTATCATTAGGGTCGTTTAAAAAAATATTGTTGTGGTTTTCAATACTACTGATTACTGTACTAATATCCTCAAAATGGATAAGGTCTAACCAGTTTTCATAGGTAATTTCAGCTATATTTCTGTCGTTTATTTCAAAAATAGAATTTAAAGTACTATTAATATTAAAAAGCCCTTTCTCAAAATTATATGTCCACGTACCCATATTGGTAACATTCATGGCAAGTTCCAATTGGTCGTTAACTAGTTTTACTTTTTCTAGCTCTTCTTTTGTTTTGGTTATATCGCGGGTTATACATATAAGTCCGCCATCTTCGGTGGTGCTCAATGATATATTTTGCAATACCTTTCTTCCATTTTTGGTAACTCCATACACCTCACCCGACCAATTGCCACTACTCAGTAATAATGGAAAATAGGTATTTTCAATTAATTCAATTTCTTCTTGTTCATAAATGGTTTTCCATGATTTATTATACAGATCATTTGGTGCATATTCAAATAGTTCAGCATGCGCCTTATTCATATAATAAAACTCTCCTGAACTATTGAGCAATGCTATACCTACAGGCGATTTTTCAATAGCTAGGTGTTGTTTTAAAATGAGCTCTTCTTTTTGTTTAAGTTCTGTTACCTCTATACCATAACCAATAATGTATTCTATAGCGTTTTTATTATCAATTACAGGGTGCATAAACCTTAAATGATGCTTAGTTTCATTTGTTGCAGTCACAAATTTTTCCTCTATTGATAAGGATTTATGTGTATTAGATACAATATCAAAAATCTCCCTGCGTTTTATAGCCAATTCAATAGGCTTGTTTCGGTATTCGCAGTATTCAAAGTCATCTTTTCCTACTATCCATTTTCTTATTTCAGGGTCGGCTATACCGTTTTTATTTATAAATAAATACTTATGGTCTTTATCAAATACAACCACATCAGCAGGTAAATTATTGAAAATAGTTTCGAAAAAGGTAATTTGATCAGTTAGTTCTTTTTGCTTAGAAGCTAGCTTTGACTCCAACTCAATTCGTTGAATATACATACCAATATTGAATGCAATGGATGTAATGGTAACTATTTCAGATTCATCCCAAATTCTCTCTGTTTTGCATTCATCAAAGCCTATATAACCCCAAAATATTAAATCAACAAAAATGGGCATTACCATTACACTTTTTATATTTTGAGCTATAAGTGATTTTTTTAAAATGGTATTTTCAATATCTGCTGTTAGGCTTACCAAACTTTTTCCATACAGCATATTATCCCTCAAATCGGCAAGTTCGTCCCAGGTTAATAAATCTGTATTTTTATTGTTTAAATACGATTCTACTCCATAATTACACCATTCATATTCAAATTTTAGCGATTTGAGTTTGCCATGTTCATATACATTTTTAAATACATATGCCCTATCTACATTGGCTGCATTTCCTATAGAAGCCAATACTTTATTAATTACTATATTAGGCGTTTTATTTTCTAATAATGTTTTAGAACTCGCTGCTAATGCTTTTAACAAATTAATTGATTTCATATTCTTTCAAAACTATGGCATTATTTTTCCTTTACAAAGCCTATAAATTATACTATGTTACAATTGAATAACACTAGGTTGTATTTAGGAGGTATTGTGCTTAAATAGGGGTTGTACAGACAACATAAAACCATATTTTTGAGTAAATATTTAAAAATATGTACAAGGTATTGATAATTGACGATGAAAAGCGCTTACGCGATAATCTTGCTGAAATATTAGAAATTCATGATTATGAAACAATTATTGCTACAGATGGCCTAGATGGTTTTGCAAAAGCATTAGCGGTGGTGCCCGATTTAATTATTTGTGATGTAATGATGCCTAATGTAAACGGATATGAGTTTATAGAACGCTTAAAAAAAACACATTTAGATTATATTCCGGTTATATTTTTAAGTGCTAAAATTGAGCGCGAGGATGAACGTTTGGGTATGGGTTTAGGAGCAGATGATTATATAAAAAAACCGTTCACTGCTGCTGAAGTATTGAGTAGTGTAAATGCTAGGATTGAAAAATCGAATAAATCAAAAGAAATCATAAAGCGAAATGCCAATAAATCAACCTATGAACTTTCAAAATTATTGAATGGCCATGAAATAAGAACGCCTTTAAACATTATCAGTGGGATGAATATTTTATTATGCGATTTGGCCGATGAAAACAAAAAGCAGGATGCCATACAAATTATGAAATATACCCAAGCATCTATTTATAACATGACAAGCATAATTAATAATATTTACATGTATGAATTGCTAAAAACCGAGGATGATGGTGGTTTATTGGCTGATAATAATAAAGTAGATATTGTTAATAATATAAGGAAAGTAGCCAAAGAATTTGATAGAGAAGTAAGCATTTATTTTGACAATGATTACTTGATGTATACCAAGCATTTGAATGCCGTTAATTATATATGTGTGGAGTTGGTTTACAATGCCATAAAGTTTACCAAAACTGAGAGTATTGCCATACATTATAGTATGAAGGATAATTATAAAACTATCACAGTTACGGATGGTGGTTTTGGCTTTGATTGTGCTCCAATAACACTAAAGCCATTTAATAAATTTAGCAACAGAATGGATATACCAGGGCTTGGCCTTGGCTTATATAATATTAAACTAATTGCAGAAAAATTAAATGGTTTATTACAAGTAAGCAGTAACCATGATGGATGCAAGGTTACTGTTACTTTACCAGTAGTTAATTAGGCATTTATAAATGCTGCCATTTCTTTGATATCCTCAGGCATAATGGGTTTTAAATAATATTTTAAAATGGCAAACCTTTCAGCATAAGGGATAATGTATTGTTCTAGTTGGGCACTTATAACTATTACCTTTTTCATATCAAAACCATCTTTTTGAACGCTTTCAATTAAGTCCCAACCATTCATATTAGGCATTTCAATATCGGTAATAATAAAATCAAATGGAGTTGTTAAGGTTTTATCATATCCTTCTTTTCCGTCCAATGCAGTAACAACGTCAATATTCATTTTAGAAATTAAACTTTCTAACATGAATATGATAACAGGATTATCATCGCAAACCAATACTTTCTTCTTGTTTAAAACCATACTTGATATTTATGCTGCAATTATATTTCTTTAATTATTAACAATGTTGCACTACATTGTAAATATGTATAACGCAATGGAAAGTTAACATGAATAATGAATACTCCCCATTATAAATAAATTGGATTTGCAATATAATGCAACATTTTTATAGAATATTAACTATAAAAATAGATTAGCATTGCAACATGGAAAACAACATAAAATACTATAGCTTTTTACTTGTTTATTTAGTTCTTTTCCTGTCGTTAGCCATTGGAATAATTAGGGTCATTGTTAGTTTTAAAAATGAAGAAAGGTGTCCTAGATGTAATTCTGAAATTGATGTAGAAAGGATAAGAAGGTCATTACCCAACAGATTAATTCCATTTGTAGAAAGTAAAAATTTTATATGTAAAAAATGCCATAAATCGTTTCATATAAGAAATTTCAAGAAAAGTTCTGTTAAGAAGCTTATCCTAGGCGATAAAGCATAAATTATAAAACTTGCCTGAGGTTGGTGTTTTCACCAACCTACTCGTTAAACTGGTAAGTGAAAACACCGACCATAGGCAAATATTTACATTTGTTAATTATTAAAAATATTAGATATGAGAAATATTTTTGTTTTCCTATTTTTAGCTGTTTATATAGGGGTAAGCGCCCAAAATAATAACTATACGGCATATATAAACCAACCTATTGGACTTGCAAGTAAAGTAAGACTTTCCATTGAAAAAGATATTAATAAAAATTACTCATTATTACTCAATTATACCAACTTTTATGGATTAGTTGGAGGTGAGCAAAGTTATTTAGAGTTAAGACGATATTATCGGGAACCAAATAAAAGCGACTTTTTTGTCTATTCTAAAATGGGTGCAGGTAATTCGTTTCAAACAAAGACTGTATATGGTATATTTGGTTTAGGTGTTGGTGAAAAAATTTATTTTGATAAAGGTCAAAGATTTTCATTAGTTTGCATACAAGGGATTAAAGCTTGTCCCAATATCATCGGTGATGAAGATCCTGATACCGCATCTGGTGGACTTCGTGGTTTATTTTATGTAATAGGTCCAGGGTCTCTTATTGATTTACATTTTAATTTTGGTTTTCGATTGAAATAAAAAATTCGAACTCATAATTACATTGTCTACAAAGTAAAACATAGCATTATATTGGTTGCCAGACAAAGGAGAAGCGCTGCATGCAACGTATTTTGTCCTCGGTTGTTTTAACCAACCTACTCGTTAAATTGGTCGGTGAAAACACCGACCATAGGCAATCCAAAAATAATTTAAAATAAAATAATAAAGTCTAAATATTATTGATAAAAAAAACCCTACTTTTAATAATTAAATGTAGGGTTTTTGGCGAAACAAAAGTTTAGAAATTACAATGCTTCAGCGTACATTTTTTCAACTTCGGCCCAATTAACTACATTCCAAAATGCACCAATATAATCAGGTCTGCGGTTTTGGTAATTTAGGTAGTAAGCATGTTCCCATACGTCCAATCCTAAAATTGGAGTTCCTTTGCATTCAGCAATATCCATCAAAGGATTATCTTGGTTTGGAGTAGAGCAAACACAAAGTTTACCTTCTTTAACACATAACCAAGCCCAGCCAGAACCAAAACGGGTAGTTGCAGCTTTAGTAAACTCTTCTTTAAACTTATCCATCCCACCTAAATCAGCGTTAATGGCATCTAATAATTTGCCACTTGGGCTTCCGCCAGCATTTGGTCCAATTACTTTCCAAAATAAGCTGTGGTTAAAATGCCCGCCACCATTATTGCGAACAGGTGCAGGGTATTTCGAAATATTTTTACAAATATCTTCTATACTTAAATTTTCAGCATCAGTACCAGCAATTGCATTGTTTAAATTAGTTACATAAGCTTGGTGGTGTTTTGAGTGGTGAATTTCCATTGTGCGAGCATCAATATTTGGCTCAAGCGCAGTGTATTCGTAAGTTAGTTTTGGTAATTCGAATGACATGATTTTATTTTTAAGGTTTTAAATATTAAATATTTGAATTTAGCAAAATGCTATTTTTTGCAATGCAAATGTATAATTATAAACCAAATTCAGCATATTAATGTTTTGTAAGTTTTACTTAAATTTTATGTCCTTTACTTTAATTTAGAGTCTGAAATTTTTGTCCAAAAACCTTTCATGCCCACATTTTAATATCAAAATTTGTGTAATAGCTTTATTGTATAAGTTAGTTGCTTTTGAGTACTTTGCTTATAAAATCATAAACCAATAAACATGAAAAAAAGCATAGTAACTGCAATTTTACTTATAAGTTGTATACCATTATTTGCGCAAGTTGATAATCCTAAAGGTGTAATTCAAAACCCTAAAGGATTTAAAGAAAAATCGCATAATTTTTTTATGAGCAAAAGGCTAAAGCAGGCTACTGGTCAGCGCGATACATTGCATAATATTAATGTAGTTTTTAATCAGGATACAACTCAACGTGGTATTGCTTACCGCACTTTAGATTCGGCTTATAATGAAATAATGGCCATGTTTAATGAATTAAATCGTAAGCATAAAGCACTACAAATTGACTATACCGAAATGAATCAGCGATACAGTGATTTGTTAAAATCTTCTCTTAATAAAACAGAGCAATTGAATTTGGCACTTAAGCAAAAGGAAGATATGCTTTCGGCCCGCGAGAAACGTTTGACTGAATTAGAAGCTATTATTCGCAGACAAGATTCAATCACGAATGCATTAAACGAAATTGTAAAACGTGCATTGCTTAGCTTTAATAGTGAAGAGTTAACTGTAGAAATGAAAAATGGTAAAGTGTATGTTTCGTTAAGTGATAAATTATTGTTTAAGTCAGCAAGTGCCGATATTGAAGATAAAGGACAGGAAGCCATTAAAAAATTGGGTGAAGTGTTAAATAAAAATCTTGATATTGATGTATTGATTGAAGGCCATACTGATAATGTGCCATTGCGCAGTACCATAAATTTTAAGGATAATTGGGATTTAAGTACAGAGCGTGCAGCTAATATAGTTCGTATTTTAAGCGATTTAAGTAAGGTTAGTCCAAAACGATTAACTGCAGCAGGACGTAGTGAATACATGCCAAAAGCAAGCAACGATACACCAGAAGGTAGAGCTAAAAACCGAAGAACAGAAATTATTTTAACTCCTAAGTTAGACGAGTTATATAAACTAATAGATAAAAAATAACCCTATTGGGTTTGTTAAATAAATTAGCTGCCATTTTTTTGACAAAATAGCAGCTAGTTTATTTTAGGTTATTATCAGTATATCAGATTTTTGTAAGTTTTTGTCAGTAAGAATCATAAATAATTACATCAAAATATAAATAATTGTACCATTTTTGTAATACAGTTATTCAATCAATAATTGTAAATTGTTATGTTTAAATTTTTAGTGTATTTATTTCTTTTTTACGTGGTATCACGTTTATTATTTGGCACCTTGCTAAATTTTAAACAAGGTTCTAATACACAAAACTTTCATGATGATCCAAACAAGGAAGAAAGTAAAGTTAAAATAAAACCCGATCAACAAACTTCAAATAAAAGTAAAACCAAAACCAATAGCTCAAACATTGGAGAGTATGTTGATTTTGAAGAGATAAAGTAGTACAGATGGAGAAAGCAATACGCAGTATTTTATTAAAAACCCTGGGTTTAGAGGGTTATTTAGCCATAGTTAGCGATGCGTATTTACGTATTACCAATGCAGGATTTTTAAAAGCGAAATATCCAGAATTGTTTTTTTTAAAACAACTTATAAAACCTGGCTTTGTAAGTATTGATATTGGAGCAAACGTGGGTTATTACAGTACTAATATTTCAAGATTAAGTGGTGCTAATGGCAAGGTTTATGCTATAGAACCTGTGCCTTTATTTGCCAATGTTTTTAAACGCAATGCACATAAATTTGCTTTAAATAATATTACTTTATATCAAACTGCATTAGGTGCAGAAAACAAAAAAATTGAAATGGGAACACCAGTAATTGATGGTGTTTTCAGACATGGATTAACCCATGTTTTAGATTCGAAGGATGATAATTCGGCCTTGGCAACATTTGAGGCTGAAATGAAAATTCCTGATGAATTATTTGCCAATATGGAGAGATTAGACTTCATAAAATGCGATGTAGAAGGTTATGAAGTGTATTTATTTCCCCACTTAATTAATACCATAAGTAAGTTTAAGCCCCTAATTCAAATAGAAATTAGCAATACCGAAAACAGAAAGCAAATTCTAGATTTATTAAAACCTTTGGGATACAAGGGTTTCGGCTTAAAAAGTGGATCATTATCAGTACTTAGTAATCAAGATACAGTAAATTATACACTAGGCGATTTATATTTTAAAATTTGAGGTAAAATAAGTTTATTAAATAATTCAAATAAATTACATTTGAATTAAATACATACACTTGTGAAAACAGCTCAATACAAATTTACCCAAGAACAAGGTTGGAATTTTATTAATGGTGATGATTCAATTAACAATGCCAACTTGGTGTTGGTTTTTGGCTCTAGTTCCAATATTAAAAATGCTGATAACTTAAATGAAATCAAAAATAAGTTTTCAAAGGCTATTTTTTTAGGAGGCTCTACCTCTGGCGAAATTAGTGATGTTAACGTATTTGACGATACCATTATTGCTACCGCTATTTTATTTGAAAAAACACAATTACAATATAAAAGTATAGAAATTACAGACTCTTCAAATAGTTATGAAGCAGGAAGTAAATTAATTGAAATGCTTGATAAGCAAGATTTGGCTCACGTATTTGTTTTGTCTGACGGATTAAATGTGAATGGCTCTGAATTAGTAAAAGGATTAAGAGCTCATTTACGCGAAGGCGTCAGTGTAACAGGCGGTTTAGCTGGTGATGGACCTAATTTTAAAGAAACTTTTATAGTAACTGAAAATGCCAATAGCAAAAGCAAAACCATTGCTGCTTTAGGCTTTTACGGCTCAAGCATTAGTATTGGTTATGGTTCGCTTGGAGGTTGGGATAGTTTTGGAATTGAACGTTTGGTTTCTAAATCAAAAAACAACGTGCTTTTTGAACTAGACGGCAAACCAGCACTGGATTTATATAAATCTTTTCTTGGAGACGATTATGCAAAAGAGTTGCCTGCATCAGGCTTATTGTTTCCATTAAACTTAAGAATTAAACAAGACGATACTCCAGTAGTTAGAACCATTTTGGCTGTTAATGAAGAAGAGCAATCATTAACTTTTGCTGGTGATATTCCTGAAGGTTCTTATGTAAGGTTAATGAAAGCTAATTTTGATAGATTGATTGATGGAGCGGTGGGTGCTGCTAATAGTACTTTAACTGGTAGTAATTCAAATAATCCTGATTTAGCTATTCTTA